>NZ_JBNMJV010000004.1:0-111385 GCF_050874005.1 Huintestinicola sp. | reverse complement strand
TTTTGTGGTTATTAACATTATACCATATTGGAGCTTTTATTGTACTATTTTTTTCCATTTTTCAAAAAAATTCTGCTCGTTTTTCCCTTACCTACGTTGTTCCTTTGGATTTGATACTTGCTTTTTGGGGAAACTTAAAGGAGTTTTCGGAAAAAGGACGGAATGAGAAGGTTGACGTCAACAGCAGAAAAACGGCTTCTTCAAAGTGCAGAAGCCGTTCATTCTTAAAAAGCAATATCCGTTTCGGCACACAGCGTTTTGCACAGCTTATTGCTTATCTCATCGGGCTGATGAGTGCCTGCATAAAGGGTAAACCTGCTGCCGCAGCGCTTTCGTATGCCGTTTTGGTCAACAGCTGTAAACGCCCTTTCGGAAACGGGAATTGAAACAATAATTTTCTCCCCCGCCTCAAGCCGCACACGCCTGAAACCGCAAAGGCTCACATTCAGCACCGCATTTTCGCTGTAGTCCTTGATGTAAAGCTCAATAACGTCCTCCGTTGCGGTCTGTCCTCTGTTTTCGGCAGTTACATCGGCAATTCCGTCCTTGTACCTGACCGAAGTGCAGACAATATCACCGTAGGTAAGACCGTATCCAAAGGGGTAAAGCACATTGTTTTCCGCATAGCGGTAAGTCCTGTTTTTCATAGAGTAATCCGTAAATTCGGGCAGCAGCTCCGAGTTTTCGTAGAATGTGACGGGAAGCTTGCCCGATGGACTTACATCTCCGAAAAGTATCTCCGCAAGCGCTGTTCCGCCTTCGGAACCCGGGTACCAGGTGTGGATAAGTGCGTCGGGAGAGCATTCGGTATTTACCGAGCTTCCTGCGGCGCATACCACCACAACGGGCTTGCCGGTTTTCATTATCCTGTCGATCAAAATGCGCTGGCTTTCGGGGAGACGGATATCCTTCTTGTCACACGAGGAAAACTCGTTTCCCGTGTCTCCCTCTTCACCCTCAATAGTTGCGTCAAGACCCACGCAGAGTATAATAACATCTGCACATTCCGCCGCCGCCATTGCCTCCGCATACCTGTCTCCCGCCTTAGCAAGTCCCGAGCTTCTGTCCTTGTACAGATGGCAGCCCTCTGCAAATATTACCCTGCCGCTGAACCTTTCCTGAATTCCCTCAAGGAATGTAACATATCTGTCGGCAGTACCGTTGTAATTGCCCTCGAGAGCAGTTCTGCTGTTGCTGTTGGGACCAATTACGGCAATAGTTTTCATCTCATTCTCATTCAAAGGCAGTATGCCGTTATTTTTCAGAAGCACCATTGACCTTTCGGCACATTCCAGGGAAATGTCCTTGTGCTCACGGCAGGAAACTATCTCATATGGGATATCATCATACTCTGTCTTTTCGTCAAACATACCAAGCCTTATCCGTGTCCTCATAAGATGAACGCAGGCTTTTCTTATGTCCTCCTTTGTAACAAGCCCCTCGTCCAGGGCGGCAAGGACATTGGCATAGGTACAGCCGCAGTTTACGTCGCAGCCTGCGGTAAGCGCCATAGCTGCGGACTCCACCGCATTTTTCGTAAGACCGTGATGCTCGTGGAAATCGCTTATCGCCCAGCAGTCGGAAACGAAATAACCGTCAAATCCCCATTCTCTGAGCTTATCCATAAGAAAACTGCTTGCACAGGCGGCTTCACCGTTGACACGGTTGTATGCGCCCATTACGCCCTCCACGTGGGCTTCTTTTATCAAAGCCTCAAATGCGGGCAGATAAGTTTCCTCCATATCTTTAGAGGACACCTCCGCATTGAACTTGTGCCGCAAAGCCTCGGGACCACTGTGAACGGCAAAATGCTTTGCGCAGGCGGCTGCTCTCATAACTTTGCCGCTGCCCTGAAGTCCTTTCACATATGCTTTTCCGTTTTCTGCGGTAAGAAAAGGGTCCTCGCCGTAGGTCTCGTGTCCTCTGCCCCACCTCGGGTCTCTGAAAATATTGATGTTCGGCGCCCAGAGGGTAAGTCCTTTGTAAATGTCCCTGTCGCCGTATTTTGCATAAGCGTTGTATTTTGCCCTTGTCTCGGCAGATGTTATTTCTCCCGCTTTTTCCACAAGCCCTGTGTCAAACATAGCCGCAAGACCGATAGCCTGGGGAAACATCGCTGCAGTACCCGAGCGTGCAAGTCCGTGAAGCCCCTCGTTCCACCAGTTATAGGCAGGTATGCCCAGTCTCGGAACAGCAGGGGAGTCGTATCTCAGCTGACCTGCCTGTTCCTCGACGGTCATTTCATCGGTAAGGGCCTCCGCTCTTTCAAGGGGCGTGAGAGATGTATCAAGATATTTTTTCATATAATATAAAAGTCCTTTCCGCAAAAAGAAAAATCGTATTTATGTGTCTATTATACGGAAAACAAAAGCGCTTGTCAATATAATATCAGAAGAATAAAAATCATAGTAAAAATTTACAGGCATATTTATTGGGAAATTTCTGTAAAATTGTAAAATAACTATTGCAATAAAATTATTTTTGTGATATAATGCATATGCGGATAATGTTCTGCAAAACAAAACTAAAAAAAATTATGGGGGTCATTATTATGAATAAGCTTTTTAAACGAATAGGCGCAGCGCTTTGCGGCGTACTTATGGCGGCAGGCCTTTCGGGCTGTATGTATATCGGTCTGGGAGTTGAGATGAGAAGCAACAATACAGGCTCGGTTTCCCTGTCCTACGGTATGTCTTCCGATTACTGCACCGAGGAGGATTTTGCCGATTCCGAATATGAGATCAAACATTTCACAGTTAACGGCAAAGACTACATCGGTTACGATTATACCGAGGATTACAGCAGCTATGAGGAGCTAAGCGCCGAACTTACCACTCTCAGCGACGACGGCAACAGTTTGTTTACCTCCGCAAAGGCAGAGAAGAAAAACAGCCTTTTCGTTTCTACATACACCTTTGACGCAGTTATGCCTGCTCTTATGGGCGATGACTCGGGAGAATATGCAGGTATGGCTTCTGAAATGATCGCCGTTGACTTTACTCTGAAAATGCCCGGCACCGTTAAATACTGCGAGGGCGGCACAATAGGCGACGACGGCAGCATCACCTTTAATGTTGATCCTTCCGCAGAATGTACCTTCTCCTGCCAGTCCACCGAGGTTAATTTCGCTGCAATATTTATCACGGTCGGAATTGTTATTGTGGTGATCGGCGTTATTGCTGTGGCTGCAAAGAAGAAAAACTGATAAGCAGACATTTTTATTCCCCTGTCTTTTTGGCAGGGGGATTTTTTTATATAAGGGCAGTAAAAAATGCTCCGAAGCCATAAGGGGTTCGGAGCATTTTCAGAAACAGATCTTATCATTCAACGGTTATTTCCAGAACAACATAAGCGGACGAATTAGCTTCAGATTTTATGGTAATATTTGCCTTGCCTGATTTGAGAGCTTCGATTTCGCCCCTGCTGTTTACAGAAATAACGTTGGAATTTGAACTTTTGAAAGAAACATCGGTGCAGTTTGTCTTGATAGGCTTGAAGCTGTATGCCAGCTTGAACTTTGCACCCTTGCTTATGGTAAATTTAGTATTGGTAACAATGATCTCATCGGGAACGATCTTTTCCGTTTCCTCTTCCTTTTCGACCTTTGAGCCGCCGGAAGAACTGCTGCCGGTTTTTACCTTGCCGTTCCTATCGAATTTAACCTTTTTGCCGTCAATGGTAACAGTCTTGTTAACGGCTCTTTTTCCGTCGGAGCAGTAATAGTAATCTGTGCCGTCCACGTCCTGCCAGCCTGTTACCATAACGCCGTCTTCATCAAAATAGTAATAGTTTTTGTCAATCTTAACGCTGCCGACGCTCATTACGCCCTTCATGGAGAAATAGTATTTTCCCGACTTGAGCTTCAGCCAGCCTGTACGCATAGTTCCGTCGGAATTGAAGTAATACTTCTTGCCCGATTTTGTGGTGAGCCAGCCTTTTTTCATAATGCCCTTGCTGTTGAAATAATAAGTCTCACCGTCGATCTCCTGCATACCTGTTACAGTTTTGCCGCTGTCGTCAATGTATGTCATACCCTTGGAGGTCTCTTTCCACTCGGCAGCAAAGCAGTTTGCAGAGGCAGATAATACTGCTGCAGCTGCCATACAGATAACAGCTGTCTTTTTAATTGCGTTGAATTTCATTTCAGGTCAACTCCTTGATTTATTTTGTTAACAATATTATACACCTCTGTGTGTTGTTTGTCAAGAGCTTTCAAAAAATGTCAATAAATATTTTTTTAAATCAAACTAAAAGCACCCCTGCAGAACTTGCAGAGGTGCTTCAGGATGATTTATGGATTTATGGGGTAAATCAGCCCAGTCTTGCCTCGATCTTGTCGAGCTGAGCATAGAGAGCTGCGGGAACGTGACCGCCCTTAGCGGTGATGTCCTCGTCGTAGTATCTTCTCATCTCAGCAATTTCCTTCTTCCAGAGGTCCTTGTCGATGTAAAGGAGCTTGTCCAGGATCTCGGGAGTAACCTCGTCCTCGATGCCCTCAAGGTTGATGTCACCCTTCTTGGGAACATATCCGATAGGAGTCTCCTCAGCGTCGATAGTACCCTCGCAGCGCTTGATGATCCAGTCGAGAATTCTCATATTGTCACCGAAGCCGGGCCACATAAAGTTGCCGTTCTCGTCCTGCTTGAACCAGTTAACGTTGAAGATCTTAGGAGCCTTGTCGCCGAGCTTCTCGCCCATCTCGAGCCAGTGTGCCCAGTAATCGCCTACGTTGTAGCCGATGAAGGGCTTCATAGCCATAGGATCGTGACGGAGAACGCCTACTGCGCCTGTAGCTGCAGCTGTTGTCTCGGAGGAAACAGCAGAGCCCATATATGTGCCGTGAGTCCAGTCAAAGGACTGATATACGAGAGGAGTTGTGGAAGCACGTCTGCCGCCGAAGATGATAGCGGAAACGGGAACACCCTTGGGGTTGTTGAACTCGGGAGATACGCAGGGGCAGTTGATAGCGGGAGCTGTAAATCTGGAGTTGGGGTGAGCGAGCTTCTGAGGCTTGCCGTCAGCACCGATAACAGATGTGAACTCCTTGCCGTTTACCTTAGCGCCCTTCCACTCTGTAGCGTCCTCGGGAGGATTCTTGTCGAGACCTTCCCACCAAACGGTGTTGTCAGCGTTGTTAAGAGCAACGTTTGTGAAGATAGTGTTCTTCATTGTGGAAGCAAGAGCGTTGTAGTTGGACTTTGCGTTTGTACCGGGAGCAACGCCGAAGAAGCCGTTCTCGGGGTTGATAGCGTAAAGTCTGCCGTCCTCGCCGGGCTTCATCCAAGCGATATCGTCGCCTACTGTGAATACTTCATAGCCCTGATCCTTGTAAGCCTTGGGAGGAATGAGCATTGCAAGGTTGGTCTTGCCGCAGGCAGAGGGGAATGCAGCTGTGATGTAAACTACCTTGCCGTCGGGCTTCTTAACGCCGAGGATAAGCATATGCTCAGCCATCCAGCCCTCGTTCTTGCCCTGATAGGAAGCGATACGGAGAGCGAAGCACTTCTTGCCGAGGAGAACGTTTCCGCCGTATGCGGAGTTGATGGACCAGATCGTGTTGTCCTGAGGGAACTGAACGATGTATCTGTTCTCGGGATCAACATCAGCCTTGGAGTGGAGACCTCTTACGAAATCGTTGGAGGTATCGCCAAGGTTTTCGAAAGCCTGTGCGCCCATTCTTGTCATAATATTCATATTGAGAACAACGTAGATGGAATCGGTGATCTCAACGCCCACCTTAGCGAGAGGAGAACCGATAGGACCCATAGAATAAGGGATAACGTACATTGTTCTGCCCTTCATAACACCGTCGTAAAGCTTTGAAAGCTTAGCGTACATCTCGGCGGGATCGCACCAGTTATTTGTAGGACCTGCTTCTTCCTTTGTAGGTGTGCAGATGAAAGTTCTGTCCTCAACACGTGCAACGTCGTTGGGGAGAGTTCTGTGGTACAGACAGCCGGGAAGCTTTTCCTGATTGAGTCTGTACATCTTGTCTCTGTTGCCCTCGGGAAGTGAGCAAACCTCATCGGTAAGAGCATCGAGCTGCTCCTTGGAGCCGTCGATCCATACAACCTTGTCAGGCTTTGTGAGAGCGACCATCTCGTCTACCCACTTGAGTACGTTGGGATTCTTTGTAAGTGCCATACTTCAAAACTCCTTTATTAAATGATATTTTTAACGAAAAACAGAGCTCAAAATGAATAATGTTACAAAGTGACTTGCAAAATTTGCTTAAAAAAAACAATATACATTGTGATTTTTTTAACAAACCGCAGGATAAAAACACTTTGCCGTTGTTCACCAAAGCAGCACACTGTTCCTGTCAAAAAATTATTCCATAACAGTATTATACCCTATAAAACGTCCTCTGTCAAGCATATTTTGATATTACCAAATGTTAAATATTTGTATAGGATATTTTATTGCCGCCGATCTTCGCAAAACCACTTGAAAACCGCCGGAAAAAGAGATATAATTATTGTAAATGTAAACGAATTCAGTTCTCCCTTGTTTCGGGGAGACAGCAGGCAGAAAGGGGAATAATATGGGAGTTACTAAAAATATCCAGAGCAGGGAGACAATAGAAAAAATAATCAGAAATGCATTTCCCGGAAAGAAAATGACCGTTTATACCGAGCTGTCCGAGGGGCTTTGCAATATAGCCTACCGCATAGAGTTTTCGGACGGCAGCAAAAGCATTCTGAAAATTGCGCCGCAGTATAACAGTACCCTGCTCAGAAACGAAAAATGCCTTATGAACGCAGAGGTAAACGCTATGAAGCTTGCGGAAAATATCGGTGATGTCAGGACTGCAAAGGTGCAGTATTATGATACAAGCAAAACTCTCTGCACGGGTGATTATTTCATTATGGAATGTCTTGAGGGCGAAAGCCTTGTCTCTCTTCAGGACAAGCTGAGCGAGGAGGAAAAGGCTCAGATATACTCGGAGGTCGGAAATATCGTCAGGGATATCGCCAAAATAAAGGGAGAGCATTTCGGTCAGCTTTATGACGGTGCAGAGAAATTTGACAGGCTTTACGATTTTGTAAAAATGCTTATCCGTAATGTCCTTGCCGACGCAAGTGAAAAGGATATCCTTATCGGCGTCTCTCCCGAAGAGATACTTTCCCTGCTTGATGCTCACAAGGACGTTTTCGGGGAAGTTTCTCCCGTGCTCGTTCACTACGACATGTGGGAAGGCAACATCTTTGTGAAAAAAGGTCACGTCTGCGCCCTTATCGACTGGGAACGGGCGCTGTGGGGAGACGTGCTTATGGAGGACCGCTTCCGCAGGCACAGCGTAAACGACGCATTTCTGGAAGGCTTCGGTCAGACGGGATTTTCCGAAGCGGAGCGCAAAAGGATACTTTGGTACGATATCGTCCTCTATCTCGGTATGATGACAGAGGGAAAGTTCAGGGAATACCCCGATGACAGTCAGTACCGCTGGATAAAGCCTTATTTTGACCTTTCGTGGAGCGAACTTATATCACTGTAACGAACCTAAAAAGTCAGCGCCGGAGCAGACGATCCTGTCCGCTTTGGCGCTGACTTATCCGGTATTTTATTCTTTCTTTGAAGCGGGAGCGTTTTCAACAGCAGAAACCGCATCGGCAAGCCATTTATCCGTAACGGATTCTACCTCGCCCTTATCGCAGGCAGCAGAAATAGCAGGGTCGATGGGCAGTCTGCCAAGCACCTTGAGACCGTATTCGGCGGCAACATCTTCGATGTGGCTCTCGCCGTAAAGATACAGCTTCTTTCCGCAGTCGGGGCACTCTGCATAGCTCATATTTTCCACAATTCCGAGGATAGGGATATTCATCATATTAGCCATACCCACAGCCTTGCCCACTATCATAGACACCAGATCCTGAGGAGATGTAACGATGATAACTCCGTCAAGAGGTATGGACTGGAAAACGGTAAGAGGCACATCACCCGTTCCCGGAGGCATATCCACGAACATATAGTCAACGTCCTGCCAGATGACCTCGTTCCAGAACTGCTTTACAACTCCTGCGATAACGGGGCCTCTCCAGATAACGGGGTCGGAGGGGTTCTCCAGCAGGAGATTTATGCTCATTATGTCAACGCCGCCCTTGCTTCTCACGGGGATAAGACCCTTTTCGCTGCCCATAGCCCTTTCGGTGGTGCCGAACATTTTAGGTATGGAGGGACCTGTGATATCTGCGTCGAGAACGGCGGTGTGAGCGCCCTTTTTTGCAAATTCCGAAGCCAGCAGACCTGTGACGAGAGATTTTCCCACGCCGCCCTTTCCGCTGACGATACCGATGACCTTTTTAACGCTGCTGCCCTCGCCCAGCTTCTCGATAAAGCTCTGAGGAGACTTTCTCTCAGCGCAGTCCGAGCCGCAGGAGGAGCAGTTATGAGTACATTCGCTCATTGTATAACTTCCTTTCAAGGTTATTTGATGCATATTTTTATTATACCCCATACTATCATAAATGTCAAATAAATCCGAGAAATTTACAGAAGATTTGTTGACAATCCAAAAAATATCAAAAATAATGGTGTATAATTAAGCTATAAAATGAAAAAGTGCGGCAAGACAAACGCCGCTGAAAGGAGTTTTTGGGAAATGCATACTGCGCCCGAAAAGATCATAGATTTTCATACTCACATTCTGCCCGCCTTTGACGACGGCCCTGCCGACTGCCGCACCGCCGCTCAGATGCTTGTAAAGCTGTACGAGCAGGGGGTGACCCACGCAGTTTCCACCTCCCACTTTTACCGCTATGACGAAAGCATAGGGGATTTCCTTGCAAGAAGAGACAGGGCATACAGCGAGCTTCGTGCCTATCTTTCAGCCGAGAGGATAACTCACGTTCCCGAGATAATTCTCGGTGCAGAGGTCTATTTCACCACCGCTCTCATAGATGATCCCGACCTTGAAAAGCTTTGTATCGGTGATACGGATTACATTCTTATCGAGCTGCCATACACCCAGATAACACAGAACGTAAAGGACAGCTTCAGAAGTCTTGCTGCCTGCGGACGGGTGCGCCCCATACTCGCTCATCTTGAACGGTATGCCGCATATGCAGGTGAGGAGACCCTTTTTGAGCTGCTTGAATCCGCTCCCGCACAGATAAACTGCGAATCCGTTCTTTCCGCCCCCTCCTGCCGTCTTGCGGCAAAGCTTTTAAAAAGCGGCGGAGTTGCGGCTCTGGGCAGCGACTGCCACAATATGACCACCCGTGCACCGAAATTTTCCGAAGCAAGGAAAAAGCTTTCACGAAAGATAGGCGCAGGGGTATTTACCGAGCTGATGGTCTCCTCGGCGGAGATACTTGAGAATGGTGATTTCTGAGCAGGCTGAGCCTGCAGCCGCTCGTTCTGTAGTTTATTTGGGCGGCAGGCGGGCGGCTCGGTAACGATACAAATACGTTGCCAAAAATCATAAAGCAAGAACGGAGCAAGGCTATGACCGATAAAAGCAAATTCATCAATGCTATCCCCAAAATAATATGTATAGCCGTAATGCTGTTAATGACGGTCATGTGCTTCATAACGGGCAGCAGCAGGCAGCTCCGTAACCGTCAGAGCGTTCCCGTTTTCACAGGCAGCGGATTTGATTATTACGACCAAAAATATGACATGGCATTCTACGTTTTCATTGTACTGTCGATTATTTCAGGTATCATTCTGCTGATACTTATTTTGTCGGAGAAAAAACGTTCCTTGTTCAAAAAGATAACAGGGGCAGCTCTGACGCTCATATTCGGAATTTTTCTTCTGTTTCTTGATGTGTTTTCCGATACATCGCAGGAAGACAGCTTCTATGAAAATTATTATCCCCAATTTTACATATGCAGTGATGATACCGGTGCGATACGGCTTTTGTTTGCGGAAGGCACCTTCCTGTTTGACGGCATGACAAAAGTGTATTGCCTTGACGAAGAAGATCACGCTTATTACCTGGGTCAGTTCTCAACAGACGACGGAACGGTTCAGGGCGGAAGATATGACATCTCATATTCAGACGATACGGTCTGCTTCCAATATGATTACGGAACCGTTGACGATAAAGGAAATAAGGTCTGTAAAACAGCCTCCTTCAGACTTCCCGAGTATGTACTTGAAAAATAGCTTACCCCCAAAGCCGCTCCCCAACGAAACGGAGAGCGGCTTTTTCACCCATTACCGTTATCTTGCAAAAGCTTTTTATAGCTTTTGTCGATGCCGATCGCACCCAGCGGAGCGGTAATGATTATGGCAAGAACAGAAACGGAAAGCACTATTTTTCCGCAGGGCAGTCCCATTGCCATAGGAACAGAGCCGATAGCCGCCTGCACCGTAGCTTTAGGGAGATATGCGATAACGCAGAAAAGCCTTTCCTTTGCCGTAAGCTTTGTTCCCAACAGACAGAGCAGAACGCCCACCGAGCGGAATGCAAGAGCAATAAATATCATAAGCACCGCCGCACCCCCTGCCCCGAGAGTATACCTTATATCCACAGCCGCTCCCACCAGCACGAACAGCAGCACCTCAGCAGCTATCCACAGCTTTCCGAATTTTGCCGCAGGCCCGCTCCATACGCTCTCATCTGTTTTGAGTTTTATAACGCAAGCCATTGCAACCACCGCAAGCAGACCCGAAAATGCGGCATACTGCTTGATAAAGGTCTCCGTCCACATTAGTAAGAATGATACCGACAGTATTATTATCACCTTGACGGTGTTTTCGATATTATGCTTCCTTCTGCTCGTGATATCAAAGAGAAAATACAGGATATATCCGCACACCGCACCGGTTATCACTCCGAGCACAATTGATACGGGAATATCAAGAAGATCTGCTGCGCTTGCAGAGCCGCCCTGCGCCATTGCCGCAAACGCCGAAAACAGCGTGATAACGAAAATATCGTCGCAGGAAGCCCCTGCAAGTATCATCTGAGGAATGCTCTTTTCCGTTCCGCACTTATCCTCAATGAGCTTTACCATTCTCGGGACTACCACCGCAGGCGAGACTGCGCTCAGCACCGCTCCCATAACGGCGGCTTCGGAACGGGACAGTCCAAAAAAATACGGCGCAAAGCAGACATATCCTATTATCTCAAAGCAGGCAGGGACAAAGGACATCATAACCGCAGGTCTGCCCACTTTTTTCAGGTCTGACAAATCAAGGGACAGTCCTGCTTTTACAAGGATAATGATAAGAGCCATCTGCCGAAGCTCCGAGGATATGCCCAGTATTGTGGGGTCAAGAAGATCAAGCACATAGGGTCCCATAACTATTCCTGCGGCAAGCATACCGATAATCCTCGGCAGCTTTAAAAGTCTCACTATCTCTGCGGCGGAAAGCCCTACAAGAAAAATTATGGCAAGTGAAAATAACATCTTTCATTCCTCCAAAAATAAAAAAGCCGACAGCATCTGCGTAAATTGCAGATGTCATCAGCTTTGTAAGCGGTTTTGGTTTCCCAAGGGAGAACGTCATTCCCTGTGATATTCGGTTTACTTTATTATAGCACGGGGAGAGCGGTCTGTCAAGGGAAAATATTTAATATAATGCTCCATCCGCACCGTGTTCAGCCTGGGAGGGCGTAAATCCCTCATATTCAAGCTGGTCGATAAGCTCGCTTCGTGAGAACTCCATAAAGTCAAGATACTGCTTTGCTTTAAGCACCGCCTGCTCATTCCAGTCAGCTCCGCACTTTTCCACAGCCTCCGTTGCTTCAGCGGTGGAATACCCTTCGTATTCAAGCTGTTCGATAAGTCCCTTCTTTGAAAACGCCGAATATCTCAGATATGCTTTTGCCTGTTCACACGCCTCGGAAGCTGTGTCTATACCGCAATGATCGGCGGCATATTCGGCTTCGGAATGTGTGAATTTCTCATATTCAAGCTGACTTATCAGTCCGTCACGTGAAAATGACGAATAATTCAGATAATCTTTTGCTTTTAATCCCGCCTGCTCTTTCCAGTCCGCACCGCATTTATCGGCAGCGTCCACCGCTTCGGAATGTGAATATCCTTCGTATTCAAGCTGAGCCACAAGTCCGTCGTGGGAAAACGGCATAACTGCCAGATATCTTTTTGCGGTTTTGAGCGCACCGGTGTCCGAGGTATTGCTTGGAGTATAGCTATAGGACTTTGTCGTGCTTTCGGTGGTATAAGACGGCTTTGAGGTTACGGCTGTCGGAGAAGAAACGCTGCTGTGCGGTTTGTTCGCACTGTTCACTGCCGCTCCGACAATAAAAACAGTTGCCGCCGCAATGCAGATAAACGCTGTTTTGCCGCTTATACGGGTACTGTTTCCGCTTTGTGCGGTGTCTCCGTATCTTGGTTTTCCGCAGCTGAAGCACGTGCTGTGATCTGTGCTGTTTTTATGACTGCAGTTCGGACATATCCATACCGGCTCGTTTACATCGGGCTTCGGGACTGCCGCACCCGGGCGCACCGTTCCGCAGGAGGTGCAGGTTTTATTTGAGTCTCTGTTTTTGAAATCGCAATTCGGACAATACCAATCTGCCATAATTATACCCCATTTCAAAATAATTTTTTTCGCAAGATCATTATATCACTTATCGCCTCAAAGCAGCGGATTTTATAACAAAATGGACTAAAAATATTGCAAAAAAATCCAGCCCTCTTCAAAAGCAGAAGAAGGCTGTTGCAGAACTTAACATTTTTAGGCTTAACTACGGGAGCATACCCGTTTACTTCAAAAGCTCCCTGCAGGCATTATGCATCTCCTCAAGTCTCAGACGCTGTTCGCTGCCCTCGGGAACATAGCTTTGTATCTTATCACAGGGGTAATTTTTGCACTCGGCACAGAGCATAACGTGCCTTTCCTTGCAGCATTTTCTTATCTCGCAGCCCTTGCCGAACTTGTTGCAGTCGGCGGACACGGTGCGGCAGCCGCAGCAGGAAATGTCTTTCGGGTAAAATTTTCTTTCACCGCCGGAGTATTCGTGAGCGAGGAATTTCCGCATAGAGTCGTCGTCTCTCTCGGTAGCGATAAAGACGGGACATTCATTGCACATTATTCCGCAGCAGGAAACTGTTTCCATATTTATTCTATCCTTTCTTTCATACCATAAGTAACCGCAGGTGAGCACCCTGCAATATCAGTTTAACATATTTGAGAGTGTACGTCAACCGTTAAAATCTCTCTCTGATAAGTTCCTGCACCTCTCTTATGGGCAGGCTCTTTATCCGATGGCTGCCGATATGCTCAGAGCTTGTGAAGATATGCACATCGCAGGACTTGTTCAGTCTTTGAAAAATATTCTGGGTTATCCGTATCTGCGCCACTCTTTCAAGAGGGACCGTGACGGTGTGGAGCTCATATCCCCTGCAGTATTTGGCGCACACGCTGTCGGGGGTGATGTTTATGCCGTTGGTGCAGTAGGCGCACGCCTTTACAAACAGCAGCCACACCGCAGGCACCTCGCATAGCACGGTCATAAATGTGATAAGCTCACGCCACTGGGAAAACATCATCAGCACCACAAAGCCTGCCGCCTGTATCGCAAATATCAGCAGGGCGGGAGGTCCTATAAAGCGCATAATGTAGGTTATCTTAGGGTTGATATATGTCTCGCTCCCGGAAAACCCTGTAAGCAGCTTTTCCATTATATTGCCCAGACCCTTTACTCCGCCGCTCTTTGTCCCTCTGATTGAGCAGACGGGAACAAAAACGGGCAGCTCATTTTTCCGCTTGCCGTAGCCTGTGCAGTTAACGTGAACGGAGGTCACTCCGAAAAGCTTCATCAGGAGGTTCTGCCGCATATCCGCAATGTTTATCTTCCTGCTGTTTATGCAGTACATTCTCTTCACGATAAAGCCGCCGGTGATGATAATGCATTTTCCCCGTCTGCTTACGGTGAAATTAAGGTGCCTCAGGATATTTGCGGCAAAGGATATCACAAAGCCGATGCCGATTATAACGGAGACCGCCACGCCTGCGGGAGAAATTCCAGTTATGAGCCTGCCTGCAAGGGTGGTAACGGCGTCGGACACATCGCTTACAGCCTTGAAAAACTCTCTTTCCAGCCTGTCCCCGATAATGTCCGTGCTTCCCGACAAAGCGGTCATCAGGAGCACCACTCCCGAAAGAGCCGAGGAAAAAAGCAGGGAAAAGGCTATAAGGCTCTTTGAAGATGCCTTGTAGGTGAAATTCATACCGTCGGGCGTTTTGTCACGCCTGCTGCCCTTGTTTCCGGGGCTTCTGAAAGCCGCCGACAGGATATTGAAAAGCCTTGCCCTGTCGGATTTATATATCATAAGGCTCACGTCCGCAGAGGTCTTGCCTCCCGAGGCGGAGTCGGTGTCAATATAGACCTTTACCGCTCCCAGACGTATCAGAACGGGATTTTCCTCGCTGGTAACGGCGCTTACGTTAAGGCAGGGTATTTTCGTTTCCGATTTGAATATCATTCCCTTTCTGACGGTAACGCCGTCCTCTTCAAACTCATAAAAGGTAAAATACCATCTTATGACCGCAATGGCTATCATAGCTGTCACCGCAAGTATATCCCATCCTGCGCCCTGCGACCACTTGTAAAAATCAAATCTCAGCGCCGCCAGACCTCTTACAAGAGGAATGAGCAGCAGCCAGAAGTTTTTTGTGGTATATCCCAGGAGCGCAGCAGGATGCTGTCGTCTCACTCCGCTCCCCCCTTACTTCTTATCATCGGTCCCGTTTTCAACATCGGTAAAGCTCAGCTGCTCGGAGGACATATCCTCGAAAGAAAGCTGTGTCACGCTGTCGAAATCCTCGGCGATCTCGCTTATCTCACGGGAGCTGAGAATTTCGGAGCTGTCGGTATAAACATAGCCGCTTTCCTCGGGTGAATATTCCACGAAATATTTTCCCTGCGGCTGGGGCGGTTTCGTTTCGCACCGCTCACGGAAAAGCTCAAGTATCTCTCCGCAGTCCTTGTCCGAAAGGAAAAGTATTGGCATAGTTCCGCCAAGCGCCTTTAAGAAAATGAAGTTAAAGCCCGTAAATTGTGACAGGGGAGCGGATATGCGGACTGCGTGCTGTACGGAGCTGAGCTTCATTATCCGATAGGTACGGGTGAATATACCCGAATAGGAAATGACCTCTTTTTCATTTATCACATAGCGTATGGACTTGTACCACATAGGCAGGAGTATTACTATGAACACCACATATACTGCGGCGAAAATTATCATCAGCGCACTTATCACTCTGACGGGCAGTGCAGGGGTATCGGGCATATACTGAGGAAACTTATCCATAGCGTAGAGCCGCAGTATATTTAAAAGCACCAGCAGCACTATGGTCAGCAGAAATGCTGTTGCGGATATGAATTTCCTGCCCTTGGGGTCGGAATTGTAATTTCTGCTCATAGCGGCTCTCCTTTCCCGATAATATTTTTATTATACCATATTTTACAAGGATACGCAAGACTTTTTATTTATATGCATACCGTTTAATTTGAATATCCCGAGGGATAAAAAATACCGCTCTGCACAGGGCAAAGCGGTATTCTGAAATGAGGTCGGGATCTCAGCCGTCACATTCAACTGTTACCATACAGAAAATACAAAGCCTGCAAGGGGCGACAGAACTATCATAACGGCGGAAAAGACAAATGACTCCACAGAGGTAAGGGTAGCACGCTGCTCAGAGGGGAACATATCCTGTAATTTAGCATTTGTCCTCACCTGCAGAGCGTCGTCTCCCACAGCCGCCAGAAAGCCGCCCACAGCCATAAGCAGGCAAGAGGGGGAATGTTCAGCAATAAGCCCCGAAAGAACCAGTCCTGACGCTATGGCAAACACAGTTGCGTATTTAAGCTTCGGCGCTTTCAGTATCAGCCTTGCGCCCGCAATGCCGCCCATTTCCATAAACAGCAGGGCAAAGCCCAGGCTCCACCCGGGTATCCCTTTTTCGGGCAGCTTTGCCTGCAGGAAAAACAGCAGCAGGATATCTGCCGCTCCCACAAGTGCATTGCAGAACATCAGCCCCATTGTTTTCTTAATTTCTTTCAGAAAGGCAAGGCTTTCCTTAAAGCAGCTGACAAGCTCTGAGACTGTTTCCTTTGCGGTCCTGCGCTGTACGGCATTTTCCCGGACATCTGCCCGTATCTCGCAAAGGGACGACAGTATGAATATCTGTATCACTCCTGTGACAAGGTCTGTTCCGTAGGATATCATATGCCCGAGATAAAGGGCAAAGCCTGCGCACAGGGTCGAAATGCCGCCGCAAAGGCGATAGATGATAAGCTGATTTGACTCGTACTTCTCAAACTCGTTCTCTCTTTCTGCCATTTTCAGAGAGTCATATGCAAGAGCGTCTCCCGAGCCGGAGGAAAAATTGAAGCTCAGTGCCTGAAAGGCTATTGACAGGCAGACCATAAACAAATTGCGTGAGAATATCATTATAATGTTGCCTATCATTCTCATAACTGTGCTGACCATAAGCATCTTTTTCCTGCCAAACACATCTGCGAATATGCCCGAGGGTATCTCAAAAATAAGGCTTACGATATGGAACACCGTTTCTGCAATGCCTATTTCCACCAAGCTGTAGCCTCTCGCCGCCAGAATTGCCACCCAGGCACCCGTAAGCGATAAATTGCTCAGCACCGACGAGGAATATAATCCCCTTAATTGTTTTTCTATTTTAAATTTATTCATAAAAAGATCTCCTTAACAGATAATAGTCGTTAAGGAGATAGTGCGCAGCTTTTATTTGATTTGTGTTCATTTACCGCTCAGTCTGTTTACGATCGGGCATATTTATAACAAATCCTCCTGCAAAAGGGCGCACTATCCCCACAGGAGGTAAAAATGCTGCCTTTGCTTAACTGAAGATTTGCGTTTTTCCGGAACATAAACCCGACCTCTGATACTGAATAGTTTAGTATAATTCGGCTCTTATTATATCACAGTTTGTTTTGAATGTCAACCCCTGACGGTAAGATAAATGCGGTCAGCGGATCATCAGCTCGTAATTGTCAATGCTCCGATATTCCCCGTGCTTGAAGCCTGCTTCGTGGATAGTGCCGCAGTAGGAAAAGCCGAATTTTTGGTGCAGAGCCTCGCTGGCGGCATTTCCCGAGGTTATGACCGAAACGATAAGATGAAGAGAGCCGTTCTCACGGGCAAGCTTCAGTATCTCCCTCATAAGCGCAGAAGCCACACCCTGCCTGCGGAATTCGGGAGCAATGTATACCGACAGCTCGGCGGTGGTCTTGTAGGCTTCCTTCTGCCTGTAGGGCGAAAGAGTGGCATAGCCCGAAACTACGCCGTCTGTTTCGGCAGCAAGCAATGGGTGCTCCGCAGTTTGATGCAGGGCAAACCACTCCTTCCACTCCTCAAGGGTCTTTGGCGTGAGGTCGAGAGTGGATACTCCGTTTATGACCTCGTAATTGTAAATTTCCAGCAGTCTTGGAATGTCCGTTTCAGCAGCTTTTCTGATAATCATTTTCATCGTTCCTTTTTTGGGTATTTATAATTGATTATACTCTATACGATATTATTTTTCAATGGAGATATAGAAAATTTCCGTAAAATCGTAAAAGAAAATTTGATGAAAATTTTCTCTCAGCCCTTGCAAATGCCCGGGAGATGTAGTATAATTAAAAATGTATGCGACCATATCACATAAAAAGGAATGATATAAATGTCAATAAGAGTAGGAATGGTCTCTCTGGGCTGCTCCAAAAATCAGGTGGACGCAGAGAGAATGTTATATAAGCTTAATGAAAAAGGCTATCAGCTTGTGGGAGACGCTGCCCTTGCGGACGTTGCCATCATTAACACCTGCGGATTTATCGAGTCCGCAAAGCAGGAGGCAATAGAAACAATTCTCGAGTTTGCAACACTGAAAAAAGAGGGCAGGATAAAGAAGATAATCATCACAGGCTGCCTTGCCGAGCGCTACAAGGACGAGGTGCTTTCCGAGATACCCGAAGCAGACGCCGTTGTGGGCATAGGCTCAAATGACCATATCTGCGATATCGTTGAAAAGGTAATGGGCGGCAATCAGCTCACAAGCTTTGACGATAAGTTAAATTTAGGACTGACAGGCGGCAGAGTTCAGACCACCCTGTCATTCTACTCATATCTGAAAATTGCGGACGGCTGCTCAAACTGCTGCTCCTACTGCGCTATCCCCTCCATAAGAGGAAAAATGCGGAGCGTGCCTATGGAAGCACTCTGCGCTGAGGCTTCAGAGCTTGCGGTAAACGGCGTAAGAGAGCTTATCGTCATTGCCCAGGACAGCACACGCTACGGCGAGGATATCTACGGCAAGCCAATGCTCCCCGAGCTTCTCACAAGGCTCTGTCAGATACCCCAGCTCAAATGGATACGTGTCCTCTACTGCTATCCCGAAAGGATAACAGACGAGCTTATCGATGTAATGGCAAAAGAGGACAAGATAGTCAAGTACATAGATATGCCCATTCAGCATTGTGACGGTGAGATACTCTCAAAAATGAACCGTCCCGGAAATGAGGAAACTCTGAGAGCGCTTATTGCAAAGCTCAGAGAGCGTATCCCGGGCATAATCCTCAGGACCACCCTTATAACAGGTTTCCCCGGTGAGACCGAGGAGCAGTTTGACCGTCTTGCCCACTTTGTAAAGGATATGGAATTTGACCGCTTGGGCTGCTTCCCCTATTCCGCAGAGGAAGGCACAAAGGCTGCCCTTATGGACGGACAGCTTGACGAGGAGACAAAGGAGCGCCGTTCGGATATCATTATGGAACAGCAGATGGTCATTATGACCGAGAAAAACCAGAAGCTTCGTGACAAGACCATCGAGGTAGTAGTGGAGGGCTATGACCGCTACGGCGAATGTTACTTTGGCAGAAGTGCGGCAGACGCTCCCGATATTGACGGCAAGATATTCTTCAACTCCAAAAAGCGCCGCCTTGTTCCGGGCATTTTCGTAAACGTGCATATAAACGATATAATGGACTACGACCTGATAGGAGATGTTGTAGATGAATCTGCCGAATAAGCTTACCGTTGCAAGAGTAGTGCTGGTGCCCTTTTTCATTTTCTTCCTGCTTACGGATATAGTGCCGCTCAGCAGTCTCTGGGCGCTTGTTGTATTTGCACTTGCTTCCATAACCGACGCCCTTGACGGACATATAGCAAGAAGCAGAAATCTCGTTACGAATTTCGGAAAATTTTTAGACCCCCTTGCGGATAAGGTGCTTGTTATCTCCGCACTTGTCTGCTTTGTGGATATGGGACTTGCGGGAGCGGTGCCCGTAATAATCATCATCGCAAGAGAATTTATGGTCTCGGGACTGAGACTTGTGACCGCAGGAGAGGGAGTTGTAGTCGCCGCAGGCATATGGGGCAAGCTCAAGACTGCATTCACGATGGTGGCTATCGTTGTGATACTCCTCTTTGCTGTTATTTTCGGCAAGGACAGCTCTTCCTATGAAATGTGGGTAACGGCTGTTGAACAGACACTTATCTGGATATCGACTGCCCTCACCGTTATTTCGGGAGCCATATATCTTAACGGCTATAAAAGCTATATCAATACGGATAAATAATTCCGGAAGCAGACAGGTATCGCCGGGAAAGCGTTGTTTTCCCGGCGATACTTTTTTATTCCGATGTCAACTGAGCCGCATTTTTTCACTTGCAAAAGCTTTCAAAATATATTATAATAAATAAAATCCCGAAACAGTAGAGAAAAAACTCTATGATAAAAATAACTGCAATGACCACAATGTGCGCCGATGTGTTTGACGGGAGCGGAAAGATATTTCCCGGCGGAGAAGCGCTGAATTTTGCCGCAGCCGCCTGCAAATTCCCCTACATAAGGGTGGGGCTTTTAGGAGCCATAGGTGACGACGAATGCGGACGTGAGATACTTCGCTCGGTGGAAAACAAGCCTGTTGACACAAGCTCCGTCCACGTTATAAAGGGCGGCAGGACAGCCTCCAACCGCATTTACCTCACCGCAGAGGGTGACAGATATTTCAAGGAAGATTCCTGGGACAACGGCGTTTACGGAACCTTTCAGATGTCCGAAGAGGACAGGCAGAGGGTCTGTTCGTCGGATATAGTCTTTATCAACTGTCACAGCCCCAATTTCGGTGATGTCGTATCCCTCAAAGAAAATTCGGACTTTAAGCTTGCGGCAGATCTTGATGTAAGACGTGATTTTGAAAATATGGAAAAGCTCCTGCCAAATATCGACTATTTCCTTATAAGCGGCAGCGAGGATATCCTGCCCGTATTTGAGAGGTGGTCGGAAAAATACCACAGTATCATCAACGTGACCCTCGGTGCAGAGGACAGCGTTACATATCATAAGGGCAGAAAGTACCGTGTAAAAGCCGTACCCGTCCGCAGAGTGGAGGACACCACAGGCTGCGGCGACAGCTATCACGCCGCATTCATCTGCTCCCACGCAAAGGACGGGGACATTACAGCGGCAATGAACGCAGGCTCCGCCGCCGCTTCGGAGACTCTTTCCCATTTAGGGGGATTTTTGTACTGATAAAATAGCGGGACTGCCGATTTTGTGGGTGCAGTCCCGATCCTATTATTTATCAAATAAGAGTTTGGAATGTTCAAACGGCTCCCTCCAAAATCGGAGAGAGCCGTTTTATTTCAGCAAAAATAATTCTTCTTACAGCGCCACCTTGCGCACCGAGCTGCCCGGAACAGTCTTTTTCTCGATATCAGCACCCAACGCTCTGAGCTTGTGCTCAATATCCTCGTAGCCACGTTCAATGTGGTAAATATCGTCTATCTCGGTAACGCCCCCTGCGGCAAGACCCGCAATGATAAGAGCTGCGCCTGCTCTGAGATCGGGAGCGGTAACGGGAGCACCCATAAGCTTTCCCACACCCTCGATAACGGCAACTCTGCCCTCAACGGAAATATCCGCACCCATACGTCTCAGCTCGTCCACGTAGCGGAAACGGTTGTTGAATATTTCGTCCGTAACGATGCTCGTGCCCTCCGCAAGACAGAGAAGGGTAGATATCTGCGGCTGCATATCCGTAGGGAAACCGGGGTGGGGCATAGTCTTGATGCTTGTCTTAACGAGAGGACCGTCAACGGAAATTCTCACGCTGTCGTCAAACTCCTCCACATTAACACCTATTTTGGCAAGCTTCTGAGTAATAGACTCAAGGTGCTTGGGGATAACATTTTTAATGAGCACATTTCCCTTTGTGGCAGCCGCCGCAACCATATATGTGCCTGCCTCGATCTGATCGGGGATAATGGCGTAGCTTGTGCCTTTAAGGTGCTTAACGCCTCTTATCTTGATAACGTCGGTGCCTGCGCCCATAATATCGGCGCCCATAGAATTGAGGAAATTGGCGAGATCGACGATATGAGGCTCTTTTGCGGCATTCTCGATAACGGTGAGACCCGTAGCCTTTACGGCAGCGAGCATAGCATTGATGGTAGCGCCCACGGTTATCTTATCAAAATATATCTGTGCACCGATAAGGGAATCGGCACATATGTCGATCATACCGTTATCCAGAGTGCAGGTGGCTCCCAGAGCCGAAAAAGCCTTGAGATGCTGGTCAATGGGACGGTCGCCCAGGTAACAGCCGCCGGGCATAGAAACTCTTGCTCTGCCGAATTTGCCTAAAAGAGTTCCCAGGAAATAATAGGAAGCTCTCATATGACGTGCAAGCTCATAGGGAACAACAGGGTCCTTGATGTTGCCTGCGTCAATGCGGTAAGTATTTTTGTCAAGCTTCTGAACGTCCGCACCCATTTCGTAAAGTATACGCAGGGATATGGAAACGTCGCTGATATTCGGAATATTTTCAAGCACGCAGGGACCGTCAGCCAGTATAACTGCGGGGATAATAGCCACAACAGCGTTCTTTGCGCCGCTTATAACGACCTCTCCCTCAAGACGTCTGCCGCCTTTTATAATAAACTTTTCCAAAGTAAAATCTCCTGTAGCCGCAAATTTTGTTCTGCGGCAATATTTTATTGCACGCAATATTTATATTGCAATAACTATTATAGCACATTGCAAGTCAAATTAAAAGCATTTTTCTCTAATAAATCTGACGGAAATTTTCTGTGAACATTTGAAATAAATGTCATTCTGTACAAAAAAATACCCGTCTTCTTTTTTTCGGTAAAAACCGAGGGGTGATTTTTGTAACTAATTTGTAATAATCACGCTTTTGCGTAACTGTTTTGTTACCTTTTGGCGGTTTGTCTTTTCCGCTTTGGCAAATGTAACAAAGCTTTGCCTGCAAAACCGCATATATCAAAGCTTTTGCGGGCACTCCTTTGACCTTTGCAGCAGCGGAAAGCATAAAAGCGCACAGTCATATTTTACCCCGCAAAAGCATATTATTTCTATCATTTTCCCGAAAGGATAAATTTTTTATATGGACAGCGGCCTTGATTTTTATGCAGGTGGAATACATTTCAGATTTACCTTCGGATTTTTTTCGGTGTGGGCACTTTTGCTTCTGCAAAGCGCATTTTCCGAAACGGCGGCAATGGCGGCTTTGTGCTGCGCTCTTCACGAGCTTGGACATATAGCAGCGATGAAAGCGCTTAAAATAAAAATACGGGGACTGACCTTCTACAGCGGCGGAGTAAAGCTTAAAAGCGAACCTCTGTCTCTCAGAAACACTTTGTCGGAGATATCCGTGCTTGCGGCAGGTCCCTTTGTAAATCTTCTTCTCGGTGCGGCAGGCTGCCTTTTCGGTAACAGGATATTCACGGGTATCAACATATCCCTTTTGCTCTTTAACCTGCTCCCTTTGTCGGCGCTTGACGGTGGAAGGATAATGTCCGCTGCCGCAGAATGGCTATGCCCTTTAAAAGATGTGTCTCCTGCTTTCCGAACAGCAGATGTTATGTTCGGCATTACTGCGGCGGTGTTCTTTTTTATGTCGGGAAGTGTGAGCTTTACTTTGCCTCTGACAATGGGGGTGATTGTTCTTGAGAGCCTGACAGAGGGCCGAAGCTGATATCCGGCTGATACGTGATTTTTCCTCTTGACAGCTCAAAAAAATATGTTAAAATATCCTTGCGAGTAAGCTATGCGGTTGAACTCATTTTGAGTTAGGAAAGTCCGGGCATCACAGAGCAGGGTAGCTGCTAACGGCAGCCGAGGGCGACCTTAGGGAAAGTGCAACAGAAATATACCGCCCCTTTCGGGATATTTCCCCCTTTCGGGATATTTCCCCCTTTCGGGATATTTCCCCCTGTCGGGATATTTCCCCCTGTCGGGATATTTCCCCCTTTGGGGTAAGGGTGGAAAGGTGAGGTAAGAGCTCACCGGAGCGGCGGAGACGCCGCTGCCGTGTAAACCCTATCCGATGCAACGTCTATTGGTACGTGTACGTCAATGTCTGCTCGGCAGGCGTACCGTAATGACGGCTAAAGCGTTTCGGCGACGATTCGCTCAGATAGATTTCCGCACACGACAAAACCCGGCTTATCGGCTTAGTCGCATTTTTTGAACATAAGGGCGCAGAGGTCTTTTCTGCGCCTTTTTTGTTTGTGCTTTTTTGCTTCAATTATTGCAGAGCGGTGAGATCTGTGATATAATCTTAAATGTGGTAAAAATGTTAAGGGGTGAGATTTATGGGCATTCCGGAAGATAAAAGTGTAATTATCAGGACTGCCAACAAGTCGGACGCCGAGCTGCTTTTGTCATTCGACAGGCATATAAGCAGGTCGGAGCTTGAAAGCATTATCGGGCTTGGTCGGGTATTTATTCTTGAGTGCGGCGGAAGCTTTGCGGGGTGGCTGAGATATGGTCTGTTCCGGGATAACACTCCTTTTATGAATATGCTTTTTCTGCTTGAGGAGTATCGTGGCAGGGGCTTTGGAAAAAAGCTTGTCCTGTTCCGGGAGCGGAAAATGGCTGAGTATGGCTATGTCATAGTAATGACTTCAACCGCTTCCGATGAATATGCACAGCATTTTTATAACAGGCTGGGCTACAAGACCGTCGGGGGATTTGCTCCTTCAGGAGAGCCTTATGAGCTGATACTTTCTAAGAAAATTGACGGCTGAAATTCTGAGCAGAGGGGAGAATTTACAATGAACAAGTTATGCGGCTATATAAAAGAGCAGGCGGAGATAAATTTTTTAAATCTTGAAACGGCTTTAAAGACATATGACAGAAATGCGCCTGTCTGCGGTGCACCGGGGTGGAGATATGCCTATCACACCATTCATTCGGCGGACAAGTGGTTTTTTGATCCGAATGAATACGAGGAGCCTTCCTTTCACGAGGAGGGAATGGATAATCCCGACGATCCTTGTGATGTGGTTTTAAGCGATGAGGAACTGCTTTGTTATCTGAATGAAGTACGGCTGAAGACTCGTGATTATCTTGAGGGGCTTACGGACGGTATGCTTTATGAAAAGCCCGGTAATTGCAGTTTCACCCGCTTTGAGCTTGTGCTTTTGCAGTTTCGGCATATTTCATTTCATACGGGTATGATAAATGGGCAGACTGTTGAGCGGACGGGGAGATTTCCCGTTTATTCGGGGGCTGTGATACGGCAGGGGCTTTATGATGAGTGAGTATAGAAGGGGCGGTGAGGCTTTCACGCAGTATCCCTATTATGACTGATCAAAAAATTGCGGCTTTCCCTTTGAGGAGAGCCGCAATTTCAGTCTGTCGAAAAAGAAACGACAATCATATAATATGCACAAATCAATGCAGAAATTGCTTCGTCAAAAACGTTCCACCGGAACGTTTTTGAGGGTAAGTTATCTCAATCGCTCTACAAGGGGAGGCGGTCGTGTTCGCCTCCCCTCGAAATGCTGTCGCATTTCTCACCCCTTGCTCCGTTTTGAAGGATAAAAGGAGGTTTCGCCCTCTGCGGAGGGCGACCAAAGGGCGCCGCCCTTTGGAAACCTGCAAGCCTTTGAAAAAGGCTTGAGCGAAACTTTTAGTGTTATGTTTATTTGTGCAACTTTTTTCATTTCTCCACTTTATCGACAAGCTGAATTTGCGGCTTTCCCTTTGAGGAGAGCCGCAATTTTATGTTATCAGACTTCTACGCCTTCAAGATATTTTTTCACGTTTGCGATATAGTCCTCCGCTATGTCGCTGAGGCGGCTGTGTTTTTTGGTGATGTAGCCTATTTCCATTGTGGCGTTTCTGTTGTTTTCGTCCTCACGGAATGGAACAGCGGTGAACTCCGAGCCGTTGAGCTCCTCGCAGATTATTCCCGAGCAGAGAGTGTAGCCGTTAAGTCCCACCATAAGATTTAGCTGGGTGGCACGGTCATTGGCGGTGATGGTACGGGGATAGTCGTTTTCGCTGAGTATCTCCTCCGCAAGGAAAACAGAGCTTTGGGCGCCCTGCTCAAAGGACAGGCGGGGAAAGTCTCTGAGCTGCTCAAGAGAAATTGACGGCTCCTTTGCGAGAGGGTGGTTTTTCCAGAGGTAGACATAGGCACGGCAGTTTATCAGGGGGGAAAATTCAAGGTCGTTTTCATTCAGCAGCTTGCCGATTATTTTTCGGTTGTAGTCGCTTTTGTAGAGTATGCCTATCTCGCTTCTGAGAGTGCCCACGTCGGATATGACCTCAAGTGTTTTTGTCTCACGAATGGCAAATTCAAAGTTTATGGTGTCGTATTTTTTCACCGTTTCCACGAATGCCTTTACCGCAAAGGAATAGTGCTGGGTGGAGACGCCGAATTTGCGCTTGAAGGCTCCTGTGGCGGTGTATCTGTCTGTCAGAAGCTCATACTGCTGATAGAGCTGCCTTGCACGTATGAGAAAATCGGCACCTTCGTTTGTGGGAACTACGCCCTTGCTGGTGCGGCGGAATATCATTATGCCTATTTCCTTTTCAAGCTCCTTTACGGCGCTTGTCAGGGAGGGCTGGGAGACGAAAAGCTGCTCTGCCGATCTATTCATCGAGCCTGTGTCCGCAATGGTTATGGCGTATTTTATCTGCTGAAGGGTCATTGTTTTCGGTTCACTCCTTTGTAATTATGTCAACACGAATGTGCCTAAAATTGCCGGCATCGGTGTCGATTTTTTTATGCAGGTGTACAAAAATCATTGTGTTAAAACTAATGTTCCGAAAATATGTTGACAAATCGGGTCAAATGTGCTATAATAATACTGCATAATTAAGAGCGGCGCAGGGGGCGGTTTTTCCGTTTCCTGCAATGCTTTTGTAATTACATTATAAGCTTTTTTATTGCTGAAGTCAAGGTCGGCTATAAATAAAATTTATAGCTAAGTATAGAAAATATGAATTTCACTTATATGAAAAGCTGTGATATAATACATACATAGACCAAAGGAAAACTCCGATAGAAAGGACGGCAGGCGGTATGAAAAATCTTTTATGCTTCGGTGATTCAAATACATACGGCTACGACCCCGAAACAAAGCTGAGATATGATTTCAGCGAGCGGTGGACGGGTATTCTGAGCCGCAGTCTCCTTCCGCTCGGAGTTCACGTGGACGAGGAGGGACTGTGCGGCAGGACTACGGATTTTGACGATCTGTACCGCCCCGGCAGGAAGGGCAGCGATGTTCTCCCCATTCTCCTTGAGAGCCACACTCCCGGGTATGTGATAATTATGCTCGGCACAAATGACTGCAAGAGCTGCTATAAGAACAGCCCCGACGACATTGCGGCAGGGGTGGAAAAGCTGGTTCGCCAGGTCAGGGAATATAACGGGAATGTTAAAATTCTCATCGTCTCGCCCATTCATCTTGCGGAGGGCGTTGGCGAAAAGGGCTATGACGAGGCGTTTGACGAAAACTCTGTGAAGGTCTCAAAGGGGCTGAGGGATGCGTACCTCTCGGTTGCGCAGAAAACAGGCTGCGATTTTCTTGCGGCTTCGGAATTTGCTTCTCCCTCAGTTGCTGACAGGGAACACCTTGACAGGGCAGGTCACAGGCAGCTTGCAAGTGCCATATTCGGAAAAATTCGGGAGGCTGTATAATTGATACAGATTGAAGATCTTTCAAAGACATTTCATACTGCAGCCGGAGATTTCACCGCTCTTTCAGATGTGAATTTAACGGTGAATGATGGTGAGATTTTTGGTATCATCGGACTGTCCGGTGCGGGCAAAAGCACGCTGGTCAGGTGTATAAATTACCTTGAAGTCCCTACAGGCGGCAGGGTGGTCATTGACGGCGACGAGCTTGGAAAGCTTTCAAAAAAGGAACTGCTTATCAAAAGACGGGGCATTGGAATGATATTTCAGGGCTTTAATCTTCTGGAGCAGAGAACGGTTTTAAAAAATGTCTGCTTTCCCCTTGAGATAGCAAAGATGCCGAAAAGCGACGCTGTGAAAAGGGCAAGAGAGCTTCTTGCGCTGGTGGGACTTGCGGACAAGGAAAATTCTTATCCCTCTCAGCTTTCGGGCGGTCAGAAGCAGCGTGTTGCCATTGCAAGAGCGCTGGCGGCAGAGACCAAATATCTGCTCTGCGACGAGGCTACAAGCGCACTTGACCCCGACACCACACGCTCTATTCTTGAGCTTCTCAAAAAGGTGAACAGGGAGCTGGGTGTTACCATAATCGTTATCACCCACGAGATGAAGGTCATAGAAAGCATTTGCGACAGGGCGGCTGTTATTGACGGGGGACATATTGCCGAGCTTGCGCCGGTAAGCGAACTTTTTGCTTCGCCGAAGTCGGACATTGCCAAAAAGCTTATTCTTCCCTCGTTGAACACCGCAGACGAGATAAAGGGCAGCAGAGTGATACGAATTACCTTTGACGGGGAAAATTCCTTCAAGCCTACTGTTGCAAATCTTATCCTCACCTGTCAGGCTCCTCTTAACATTCTGAAAGCGGACACGGAGGATATAGGCGGCGTTGCCTGCGGTCATATCATTCTCGGTCTGCCCGATGACAAGGCTGTTGCCGACAGGGTGATACGGTATCTTGAGGATAATAATATCAAGTACAGCTACAGCGAAAGTGAGGTGGATAAGAATGTCTGAGCTTCTCATTAAGCTCTGGGAGTCGGGTACTATTCAGAAGGGTATATGGGAAACGGTTTATATGACATTTATATCCGCATTCTTCTCCTACCTTATCGGACTGCCTCTGGGTATTCTGCTGAATGTATCGGACAAGGACGGCATTCACCCTATGCCCTGGTTATACCGCATTTTAAGCATCGGGGTGAACATTTTCAGAAGTATTCCCTTTGTTATTCTGATGGTGGCTATGCTCCCTGTGGCGAAGCTCATTACGGGAACAAGTCTCGGAAACAGGGCTATGATAGTTACGCTTATTATTGCCGCTGCGCCTTATGTGGCGAGAATGGCGGAGTCCTCCTTTAAGGAAGTGGGGGGCGGCGTTATCGAGGCGGCTAAGTCTATGGGCGCTTCGGATATGCGGATAATCTGCAGGGTGCTTATCCCCGAGGCTAAGCCTTCGCTTATTGTGGGCAGCGTTATTTCGCTGGTGACTATTCTCGGTTACTCGGCTATGGCGGGCACTATCGGCGGCGGCGGTCTGGGTATGATCGCTGTAAGCTTCGGTTATCAGAGATTTAACGATGATATTATCTGGGTATGCGTTCTGCTTACCATTGTCATTGTACAGATAATTCAGGAAGTGGGTATGCTTATCGCAAGAAAGACCGACAAGCGTATCAGATAGAAAGGAAACACAGAATATGAAACGGGATCTTGAGACGCTCGTAAGAGCAAATTTCAGGTTCGGCCGAATGCGGCGATGTTGACATTTGCTGTTATCGGAAAAACTAAAACTTGTTATTTATGAAAGGAAATCACTATTATGAAAAATCTCAGAAAAACTTTTGCATTTATCTTCACTCTCGCTCTTTCCGCTGCTGTAACAGGCTGCGGCGCTTCGACAGGCAATACGGAAACTCAGACATCTGCTTCGGAAACTCAGAGCGCTGCTTCGGAGGCTGCTGAAACAGAAGCAGCTTCAGGTGCTCTTGAAAAGATCGTGGTCGGCGCTACTTCTACTCCTCACGGAGAGATACTTGAGCAGGTAAAGGACGATCTTGCCGCTCAGGGGTATGAGCTTGAGATAGTTATTTTTGATGACTATGTACTGCCCAACACTTCCCTTAATGAAGGTTCTCTTGACGCTAACTATTTCCAGCACACTCCTTATCTGAACAGCTTTAACGAGGCTAACGGAACGGACATTGTTTCCGCCGCTTCTATCCACTATGAGCCTTTCGGACTTTACGGAAACGGTGTTGCCTCGATCTCGGAAGTTCCCGAGGGTGCGACCATCATTATCCCTGCTGACGACAGCAACGAGACAAGAGCACTTCTGCTTCTTGAGCAGGAAGACCTTATTGATCTTCCCGAGGGCGCTAATGCGGTTGACGGTGTTACTACACTTGACATTGTGGACAACAAGGGCTACAACATCATTACCGTTCAGGCTGACACCGTTGCGGCTCAGTTCGGAAACAGCGATACAGGTTCTCTTGCTGTTATAAACGGTAACTATGCTCTTGCAGCAGGTCTTAACATTGCAGACGCTCTTGCTGTTGAGGACGCTTCGGGCAGCGCTGCTCAGACCTATGCAAACATCATTGCTGTAAGAAACGGCGATGAAAACAGCCCCAAGACCACCGCTCTTGTTAATGCTCTCAAGACCGACAAGGTAAAGAAGTACATTGAGGATACTTACAACGGTGCGGTTGTGGCTATATTCTGATTTGAAAATATTCCGAATAATTCTGCTCGACCCTGTCGGAGCTTTCCGGCAGGGTCGGGAGCTTTTTATTATAAAATGTAAAGGCGGTTTATTATGAAGAAATTATCATTCATACCTTTTGCTGCGGCAATGTTAATTATGCTTTCGGGCTGCGGGGAAAATAATGAGAGCAGGGAGACGGTTTACACCTTTACCGATTCCCTTAACAGGGAGGTTCAGGTCAAAAGCTTTGAGAGGACTGCCGTTCTTTCGGGAAGTCTGGCGGAGATATGGCAGCTTGCGGGGGGCGAGCTTTACGGCGTTACAAGCGACGCTGTGGACAGGGATACTCTCACGCTTTCGGACGATGTGAAGATTTATGGCGGTGTGCATATCCTTTCTGCTGAAAATATCATCGGGGACGGGGTGGACTTTGCGGTGCTTTCAAGCACTATTGCCGATCAGGTGGAGCTTGCGGATACTCTTGAGCCTGCGGGAGTTACCACCGCTTATTTTGATGTTGAGGATTTTGAGGACTATCTTTCCGCTCTGAAAATTTTTACCGATATTACCGGACGACCCGATCTTTATGAGAAAAACGGCGAGGCTGTTCGGGAACGCTGCGAGGAGGCTGTAAAGCGCTCGGAGGGTAAGGGTGAGCCGAAGATACTGCTGCTCAGAGCTTATTCTACAGGCGTGAAGGCAAGAAACAGCGATAATATGACGGGAAAAATGCTTGCGGACCTGGGCTGCGTAAACATTGCGGACAGCGATACCTCGCTCCTTGAGGAGCTGAGCCTTGAGGCTATTGTGAGAGCTGACCCCGATTTTGTATTCGTTACCACTATGGGTGCGGACGAGGAGGCTGCGGTGGCTTCATATGAGGCTGTTCTCGGCTCAAACAAGGCGTGGGAGGAGATGACTGCTGTTAAGAACGGCAAGGTTTATTTCCTGCCTAAGGATATGTTCCACTACAAGCCAAATGAACGCTGGGGAGAGGCTTACGAATATCTTGAGGGAATTTTGTATGAATAAGAAAAAGGCTTTTGCGCCAAAGCTTCTTATATGCTTATGTGTTTTGCTCCTTTCGGCGGTGCTGGGACTTTGCGCAGGCACTAAGTGGTTATCGCCTGTGAGTCTGGCGGCGGATATTTTTAGCCCCGGAATGTCTGCCGATGAGAGGATAGTGCTGTACATAAGGCTGCCGAGACTCATTGCGGCTATGCTTGCAGGGTCGGCGCTGGCGGTGTCGGGTGCGGTCATTCAGGCGGTGCTTGGAAATCCTCTTGCGGCTCCTAACATTATCGGAGTTAATTCGGGTGCGGGTCTTTTTACTGTGCTTTGCGCCTCTTTGTTCCCGACGGCGGCAGGGCTTCTTCCCGCTGCCGCATTTTTAGGTGCCCTTGCGGCGGTGCTGCTGGTTTACGGCATTGCTCGCAAGACAGGGGCTTCACGAATGACCATTGTGCTTACGGGAATTGGTGTTTCAAGTCTTCTGAATGCTTTCATTGACACGGTGACGGCGCTTTATCCCGATGTTATGGTGGGAGTGGCTTCCTTTAAGGCGGGGGGCGTTTCGGGAGTTAATCTTAACTCTCTTTTTCCTGCGTGGATATTTATCATCGCAGGACTTGCAGTCTCAATTATGCTGAGCCACGACCTTGATGTGCTTTCTCTCGGGGAAAATACCGCAGGAAGTCTTGGTATGAATGTGGGACTTGTGAGGTTTATCTGTCTTGTTGCGGCGGCGGTGCTTGCGGGTGCGGCGGTGAGCTTTTCGGGACTTATCGGTTTTGTTGGACTTGTAGTTCCTCATATTTCAAGAAAAATTGCAGGCAGCTCGGAGAATACCGCCGTGCTGCCCCTTTGCGCAGTCATCGGGGCGGCGTTCCTTGCTTTATGCGACATAATTGCAAGGACGATATTTGACCCTTATGAGATACCTTTGGGAATTGTGGTCTCTTACATCGGAGTGCCCTTTTTCTTATGGCTTCTTATCAGAAAAAAGGAGGCAAGGCATAATGCTTGAGCTGAAAAATGTGAGCGGCGGATATGGGAAACGCATTATTGTTTCGGACGTAAGCGCAGTTTTTCCCGAGGGCGGCATTACCTCTGTCATTGGCGCAAACGGCTGCGGCAAAAGCACGCTGCTGCTGCTGTGTGCAGGTCTTATGCCCTGCGCCTCGGGGGCGGTTTTTGCGGACGGGACGGATATTAAAAATATGACGAGAAATGCCCTGGCAAGGAAAATTTCCTATCTTGAGCAGATGAAAAATGTGGGCAGTATTTCTGTGAGGTCGTTGGTTTCTCACGGGAGATTTCCTTATCTTGGATATCCGAGGAGATATACGGCGGAGGACATTTCAAAGGTGGACGAGGCGCTTGAGCTGGCGGGAGCGTCGGACATTGCAGACTGTATGATGAACGAGCTTTCGGGCGGTCAGCAGCAGAAGGCACGCATTGCTATGACCCTGGCTCAGGACGCTGATATCATACTGCTTGACGAGCCGCTTACGTATCTTGATTTCAGGCACAAGCTTGAGATCTCAGAGCTTATTGCAAGGCTTCGGGATATGGGAAAGACCATTGTGACGGTAATGCACGACCCGGAGCTTGCTTTTAAATTTTCCGACAGGATCGCAGTTATGAAAGAGGGCAGGCTTATTGCATTTGACAGTCCCGAAAAAATAGCCTCGGGTACGGCTTTAGGTGAGGCTTTAGGCATTAAGGCGGAATATTGCGATAAAACGGGGCGGTATTTCTTTGACAGGACGGAAAAATTTGTCGATTAAGGATATAATTTTTGGGATTATTTGATTATTCTGTATAAAATTGCCAAAAGTATATAAAACCTATTGACATAGTAGGAATAACGTGATATAATATCGTTAGTCTTAAAAAAGACGGTAAAACTTGATTTTACGGAGCTGATATTATGATCGGTTATTTTGAAGGTCTGGTGAGAGCCAATTTCCGGTTCGGACGATGTTAATTAACCTTTTTCGGATCTTTGCTAAACACATATAAAAAACAGAAAGAGGTTATTTACTATGAAAAAGAATTTTAGATCATATATTTACAGATCACTTATTGCAATATCCGCTGCGGCTGTGGGACTTACTTCATTTGCAGGCTGCTCAAAGGCTGAGGCAAGCTCGGAGAGCGGTTCTGAGAGCAGTACATCGGGCGGAATTGTTACCCTGACAAATGTTTCCTACGACCCCACAAGAGAGCTTTATGAGGCTTACAACAAGGTATTTGCAGAGCATTGGAAAGAAACGACCGGTCAGGACATTGAGATAACTCAGTCCCACGGCGGTTCGGGCAAGCAGGCTCTTGAAGTTGCAAACGGTCTTGAGGCTGATGTTGTTACTCTTGCTCTTGAGTATGATGTGAACGCTGTAAGAGACGCAGGTCTTATCGAGGACGGTTGGGTAAGCGAATTTGCTAATGACAGCGCTCCTTACACATCTACCATTGTTTTCCTTGTAAGAAAGGGCAATCCCAAGAACATTCAGGACTGGGACGATATTGTGAAGGACGGTGTGGGCGTTATCACACCCAATCCCAAGACCTCGGGCGGCGCAAGATGGAATTACCTTGCGGCGTGGGCTTACGCAGACAAGCTTTATAACGGCGATGAGACTCAGATAAAGGAGTTTATTAAGAAGCTTTATCAGAACGTTTTGGTTCTTGACTCGGGCGCAAGAGGAGCTACCACCACATTCGTTGAGAACGGTCAGGGCGATGTGCTTCTTGCCTGGGAAAACGAGGCTTACTTATCCATCAAGGATTATCCCGATGATTACGAGATTATCACACCGAGTGTTAGTATCCTTGCTCAGCCTTCTGTGGCTATCGTTGACAAGGTGGTTGACAAGAGAGGAACAAGAGAGGCTGCTACAGAGTATCTGAATTACCTTTATTCCGATGAGGCTCAGAGAATTGCGGGCGACAATTACTACAGACCTTCAAATGAGGCTATTCTGAATGAGTATGCAGACGTTTTCGACCTTAATGTAAATCTTGTTACCATTGCGCAGTTCGGCGGCTGGGACGAGGCTCAGACAAAGCATTTTGCTGACGGCGGCGTATTTGACGAGATATACGAAGAAAAGTAATATTTAAAGGCGAGGCGTTAGCACGGTTATGAAAAGGTCAAACAAAAGAATTATTCCCGGTTTCGGGCTGTCAATGGGCGTGACCCTTGCGATACTCGGCGTTATCGTTCTGATACCGCTGGCGTCTCTTGTGATATTTACGGCTCAGATGAGCTTTAGCGATATTATCAAGACTATCACAAGAGACAGGGTACTTGCAAGCTTTGAGGTAAGCTTTCTGACTGCGCTTATTGCCTCGCTTATCAATGCTGTTATGGGCGTGGTGCTCGCCTGGGTTCTGGTGAGATATGATTTCCCCTTTAAAAGGCTTTTGGACGGTATGATAGAGCTGCCCTTTGCACTTCCTACCGCAGTCGCAGGCATTGCTCTTACCTCCCTTACGGCGGACACGGGTATTATCGGAAGCATTTTTGCAAAGTTCGGGATAAAGATAGCATACACCCGAATCGGTATCACGGTGGCGCTGGTTTTTATAGGCATTCCCTTTGTGGTAAGGGCGGTCCAGCCTGTTCTTGAAAAGCTTGACCCTTCTCTTGAAGAGGCGGCGGCTACTCTGGGCGCAAGCAGGCGCAGGACTTTCTGGAAGGTCATATTTCCCGAGATAATGCCTGCGGTGTTTACGGGCTTCGGGCTTGCTTTCGGAAGATGCCTGGGTGAATACGGCAGCGTGGTTTTCATTGCGGGAAATCAGCCCTTTGAGACGGAGATAACTCCTCTCATTATTATGTCGGAGCTTCAGGAATACGATTACGCAAGTGCTACGGCGATCGCACTTGTAATGCTTGCGGCTTCGTTTATCATTCTTTTCCTTGTTAATCTTATTCAGATAAGAAATGCAAAGATACTGAGGGGAGGCGGAAAGAGTGCATAAGGAATCAAAGGCAGTCAATTGGCTGCTTATCGGGATAAGCTTCTTCTTTATTTTCGTTATGCTTGTTCTGCCCCTTATTGCGGTAATTACCGAGGCTCTGAAGCAGGGATTTTCCGTTTATGCTGAGGCGATAACGGACAAATACACAGTCAAGGCTATGATACTTACTGTGGAGGCTACTCTGGCGGCTACTGCCATAAATACGGTTTTTGGTTTGTTTGCGGCGTGGCTCATTACAAAGTTTCACTTTAAGGGAAAGAAGCTTTTAGGTTCGCTTATTGATCTTCCCGTAACGGTGTCCCCCATAATCGCAGGTCTCATATTCGTGCTTACATTCGGCAGGCAGAGCCCCATTTATCCTCTGCTTGAGGAGCTTGACATAAAGATAGTTTTTGCAGTTCCCGGAATCATACTTGCAACTATTTTCGTGACTTTCCCCTTTATCTCAAGAGAGCTTATTCCCGTTCTTGAGGCGGAGGGTACTGATGAGGAAGAGGCTGCGGCTCTTATGGGCGCTGACGGATTCACCATTTTCCGGAAGATAACTTTTCCTCATATCAAATGGGCATTTTTATACGGCGTGGTGCTCTGCGCCGCAAGAGCAATGGGAGAGTTCGGTGCGGTTTCCGTACTTTCGGGTCATCTGAGAGGTAAGACAAACACATTGCCCCTTCACGTTGAGATACTTTTTAACGAATTCAAGTATGTGCCTGCATTTGCGGTCTCGTCAATTCTCGTGATGATGGCGATAATCATTCTTGTTATAAGAAGCGTTGTGGAATACATAGGAAAGAGAGAGTCGGAGAATGTACATTGAGCTTAAAAATATTAACAAAAGCTTCGGCAGCTTCAAAGCCTCCGATAATGTGAGCTTCGGCATTGAAAAGGGCAAGCTTATCGGTCTTTTAGGTCCAAGCGGAAGCGGAAAGACCACCATTCTCAGAATGATAGCGGGACTTGAAAATCCTGACAGCGGCGAGATAATCATTGACGGCAGGGTGGTAAACGATGTGCCTGCAAGTCAGAGAGGTATCGGCTTTGTGTTTCAGAGCTATGCGCTTTTCAGGTATATGACGGTTTATGACAATATTGCTTTCGGACTTAAAGTTATGAAGCAGGACAAGGAGCAGATACGGGAGAGGGTTATGGAGCTTGTAAAGCTTATCGGTCTTGAGGGACTTGAGAAGCGCTTTCCCAGTCAGCTTTCGGGCGGTCAGCGGCAGAGAGTGGCTTTTGCAAGGGCGCTGGCTCCTAATCCTCAGCTGCTTTTACTTGACGAGCCTTTTGCCGCAATTGACGCAAAGGTAAGGCAGGAGCTTCGCAGCTGGCTCAAGGATATGATAAGAAAGCTTGGCGTTACGAGCATTTTCGTTACCCACGATCAGGACGAGGCTATTGAGGTGGCAGACGAGATAATCATTACAAACAAAGGTCGGATAGAGCAGGTGGGCACTCCCGAGCAGGTCTACAGCTCCCCCGAAACGGATTTTACGGCTACTTTCTTCGGTCAGCCTGCGGTGGTTGAGGATTACAGCGGATTTCACACCTTTGAAAAGATCGAAAATGCAGACAAGGCTGTTATCCGTCCCGAGTTTGTTAAGATATTCAAGGAAAACGAGCCCCTTAAATTCAAAAGCTCCGTTTCCGAGGGGATCGTTGAGAGAACGGCGTTCAGAGGAAGCAGCGTTGAGATATCCGTCAGGGTAAACGGCGTTCTTCTTACCGCAAGGCGGGGATTTGACGAGCAGAGCGTTTCTGTTGGCGAAAAGGTCTACGTTTTCGTTTACCGAATGTTCGTCACTTCGGGCGGCAGGGCGCAGCTGCTTGAAAATGAGGCGCTCACGGAAGAATCCGTATTCATTTAAAAGGAAACCGGTGATAGTATGAATTTTAACACCGCTCTGCTTCATCAGAGCTTTGACGGAGAAAAAGCCACAGGCTCTACTCTTGTTCCCGTTTATCAGTCAAGCGCTTTCGCTCACGAGTCGGCGGAAAAGCTTGAGGCGGTATTTAACAACAAGGCTCCCGGATTTGCTTACACGAGAATAAGCAATCCTACCGTTGACTCCTTTGAAAAGCGAGTTGCCGCAATGGAAAAGGGGATAGGCGCTGTTGCCTGTTCCTCGGGTATGGCGGCGGTCACGATGTCGCTTTTAAACATCTTGGAGTCGGGAGACGAAATTATCGCAGGCTCGGCTCTTTTCGGAGGGACTATTGACCTTTTCGGTGATCTTGAGGCTTTCGGCATAAAGACCGTTTTCACCGACGAGGTCACGGCGGAAAGCGTGGAAAAGCTTGCTACAGACAGGACAAAGGCAGTCTTTACGGAGCTTATCGGAAATCCGAAGCTTAATGTTACGGACATAAAAGCAGTTTCCGAGGCGGCTCACAAACGTGGCATTCCCCTTATTATCGACAGCACCACCGCAACGCCTTATCTCATAAATCCTTTTGAGTTCGGGGCGGACATTGTCGTTCACTCCTCGTCAAAATACATAAACGGCAGCGGAAACTCCATCAGCGGAGTTATAATCGACAGCGGCAATTTCAAGTGGGACACAAAGCGGTACAAGGGCTTTGAGGAATATAAGAAATTCGGTAAATTCGCATATCTTGCTAAACTCAGAAACGGCATATGGAGAAATGTGGGAGCTTGTCTTGCACCGATGAACGCATATCTGAATTCTGTCGGACTTGAGACCTTAGGACTCAGAATGGAAAGGCTATGCTTTAATGCCAAAAGGCTTGCGGAATTTTTTGAGGAGGACGGCAGGGTAACGGTAAATTATCCTGCGCTTGATTCCAATCCATATCACGAGCTTACGGAAAAACAGCTGAAAGGAATGGGCGGTGCGATAATCACCATTAGGGCAGGAAGCAAGGAAAAGGCGTTCAAGCTTATTAACAGTCTTAAATACGCCTGTATAGCCACCAACATCGGAGATGTGAGAACCCTTGTTATCCACCCTGCAAGCACCATTTACACTCACAGCACCACCGAGCAGCAGGTAAATGCGGGAGTTTATGATGACACCATTCGCATAAGCGTGGGCATTGAGGATATTGACGATCTTATTGCCGATTTCAGGCAGGCTATTGATAAAACGGAGGTTATTTAATATGGCAGTCGATTATGCAACTCTTAAAAAGGGCGGATTTATGCGCCAGAAGCAGAAGAACAACTTCTCTTTGAGACTTCGTGTTGTGGGCGGAAATGTTACAGCTGCTCAGCTTGCGAAAATTGCTGAGGTATCGGAGAAATACGGCGACGGTCACGTTCATCTTACTTCCCGTCAGAGCGTTGAGATACCCTTTATCAAGCTTGACGATATTGACGAGGTAAAGGCGGCGCTTGCTGAGGGCGGTGTTGAACCCGGAGTATGCGGTCCTCGTGTAAGAACGGTCACCGCCTGTCAGGGTGAGGCTATATGTCCCTCGGGCTGTATTGATACCTACGCTCTTGCAAAGGAGCTTGACGAGAGATATTTCGCAAGGGAGCTTCCCCACAAGTTCAAATTCGGCATTACGGGCTGTCAGAACAACTGCCTTAAAGCCGAGGAAAACGACCTGGGCATTAAGGGCGGTATCAAGGTAAAATGGCGTGAGAGCGACTGCATTAACTGCGGCGTTTGCGAAAAGGCGTGCCGTGTGGGTGCGATCGAGATAAAGGACGGAAAAATTTCCGTTGATGAAGGTAAGTGCAATTTCTGCGGCAGATGCGTCAAAGCCTGTCCCACAGACGCCTGGGACGCTGTTCACGGATATATCGTTTCTTTCGGCGGACTTTTCGGAAACAGCATAAGCAAGGGCGAGGCTGTTATCCCCTTTATCGAGGACAAGGAAAAGCTTCTGAAAATATGCGACGCTGCAATTGAATTTTTTGCGGAAAATGCAAATGCCGGTGAGCGGTTTAAGTTCACCCTTGACAGGGTAGGCAGAGATAAATTTGAAAAGAAAATTCTGGAGGTTTACAATGGCTGATATAGATTTTAATATTGACGATAATGTGGATATTACCGATGTGGTTTGCCCCACAACCTTTGTAAAAGCAAAGGTGGCTCTTGAGGAGCTTGATGACGGACAGATCCTTGCGGTGAAGATGAATGACGGCGAGCCTGTTCAGAACGTTCCACGAAGCATTAAGGAAGAGGGTCACAAGATACTGAAGCTCATTAACAATGAGGACGGCACATTCACTCTCATTGTACAGAAGGTCGGTGACTGAGATGGCGGTTCGTGTAAGCGGAGATACCTTTGATACTGAGGTAAAAAATGCAGGAGGGGCTGTTATTGCGGATTTTTATTCCGACAGCTGCGTTCCCTGCAAAAGGCTTTCTCCTGTTCTTGCCGAGATAGAGGAAGAGCAGGGAGACAAGGTAAAGCTTGTTAAGATAAACATAAATTTCGATGCAGAGCTTGCTGAAAAATACGGTGTGATGTCCGTTCCCACACTCATATTCTTCAAGGACGGAGAGGAAGTTTCCCGCATAAATGGTGCGGTGAAAAAATCCGAGATAGTTTCGGAAATAGAAAAAATCTGACCATAATATAAGGAGAAAAATGCTATGAATATCACAGTTGCAGGAGAGAAAAAAGAGGTTAAGGACGGTCTTACCGTTGCACAGCTTGTTATTGACGAAAAGGTGGAGACTCCCGAATATGTTACAGTTACAATAAACGATGAATTTGTTGAGAGCGGCGCTTTTGAAAGCACCGTTTTAAAGGACGGGGACAGCGTTGAATTTCTGTATTTTATGGGCGGAGGTTCCCTTTAATTTAATAAACGGAGGAAACGAAAATGGCATTTACAAACGAACAGCTTGAAAGATATTCCCGTCACATAATCCTCAAAGAGGTTGGTGCAAAGGGACAGAAAAAGCTTCTTAATGCAAAGGTCCTTATCATCGGCGCAGGCGGACTTGGCGCTCCTGCGGCAATGTATCTTGCGGCGGCAGGCGTAGGCACTATCGGTATCGCTGATGCTGACGAGGTCGATCTTTCCAATCTCCAGCGGCAGATAATCCACTCCACCGCCGATATCGGCAAGGCTAAGGTGCAGTCCGCAAAGGAAACTATGGAGGCTATAAACCCCGATGTTACCGTCAAGACCTACCGCACCTTCGTTACAAGCGAGAACATTTCCAAGCTTATTGCGGACTATGATTTCATCATTGACGGCACGGACAATTTTCCTGCAAAGTTTCTCATAAACGACGCTTGTGTTATGGCGAAAAAGCCTTTCTCCCACGCAGGAATTATCCGCTTCAAGGGTCAGCTTATGACCTATGTTCCCGGACAGGGCCCCTGCTACCGCTGCGTTTTCAAAAATCCCCCTCCAAAGGACGCTGTTCCCACCTGCAAGCAGGCAGGCGTTATCGGTGCGATGGGCGGCGTTATCGGCAGCCTGCAGGCTATGGAGGCTGTTAAGTACATTATCGGTCAGGGCGAGCTTCTTACGGGATATCTGCTTACCTATGACGCACTTACAATGGAATTCCGCAAGGTTAAGCTTCCTTCGGACACTTCAAAGTGCGCTGTCTGCGGCGAGCACCCCACCATTACGGAGCTTATCGACTATGAGCAGCACGAATGCGACGGCGTTCATCTTACAAATGAGGACTGATTTCCTATGATAACCTTAAAAAGAGCTGATTTCAATACCATTCTGAAGCACGCAGAAAGCGTTCTTCCCGAAGAGGCATGCGGACTTATTGCAGGCGAGATAACCGAAAGCGGCAAGGAGATAAAAAAGGTCTATATCCTTACGAACATCGACCACTCCAACGAGCATTTTTCCCTTGACCCCAAAGAACAGCTTGCGGCGGTTAAGGATATGCGTGCAAACGGTCTTGTTCCGCTGGGAAACTGGCATTCCCACCCCGAGTCTCCCTCTCGTCCCTCCGAGGAGGACAAGCGCCTTGCATATGACAGCAAGGCAAGCTATCTTATCCTTTCGCTGATGGACAGGGAAAACCCCGTTCTGAACTCTTTTAAAATTACGGGGGATAATGCGGAGAATGAGGGTATAATAATTACGGAATAATTTTTCGGGGAATGATACTTAAATGATCTATGATACCATAATAATCGGAAGCGGAGCGGCAGGTCTTTCGGCGGCAATATATGCCTCACGTGCGGAACTGGACTTTATCGTTATCGAGAAGCTCTTTATGGGCACGGGGCAGATAGCCGAGAGCGAACGGGTGGATAATTACCCGGGGCTTTACGGCGAAAGCGGATATGACCTGGGCGATAAATTCCGCAGCCACGCAGAAGCGCTCGGAGCGAGATTTATCGAGGGTGAAGTCACAAAAATCGCTCCCCAAAAGGGAATATACGTCGTTTCTTTGGAGGACGGCAGCGAGTTTGAGACTAAGACTGTTATCTATGCCGCAGGTGCTTCTCACCGCAAGCTTGGCATAAAGGGTGAGGAAGAACTGTCGGGCAGGGGAGTTTCCTACTGCGCCGTATGCGACGGAGCTTTTTACAAAAACAAGGTGGCTGCCGTGATAGGCGGAGGAGATACGGCTCTCGGCGACGCTGTTTATCTTTCAAAGATAGCAAGCAAGGTCTATCTTATCCACCGCAGAGATGAGTTCCGTGCAAACAAGTCCCTTTGCAGAAAGGTGGCTGAGGCAGGAAATATTGAAACGGTGATGAGTGCTGTTCCCACCGAAATTATTGGAGAAAATCGTGTGGAGGGTATTAGGATCGAGCGTAACGGCAGGGAGGAAACGCTTGCTGTTAACGGAGTATTTGTGGCTGTTGGAACTGTTCCGGGCAGCGAGCCTTTAAAGGGCGTTGCAGATATGGACAAGGGCGGATATATCATTGCAGGAGAGGACTGCGTTACCTCGGCAAAGGGCATTTTTGCCGCAGGTGATGTGCGCTCAAAGCCTCTCAGGCAGGTAGTTACCGCTGCGGCAGACGGTGCAAACAGCGTATATTCCGCAGAAAAATATTTAAGCGAAAACGGAGGAGCTTTCCGTGAAATATGAAAAAATCAAAACCGACCTGCTTATAATCGGCGGCGGTACGGCAGGCTGCTATGCGGCTCTGACGGCTTCGGAAAATTCCGATGTTAAGATACTTATATGCGAAAAGGCGCATATCAAAAGAAGCGGCTGTCTTGCGGCAGGAGTAAATGCTCTTAACGCTTACATCACCGAGGGACATACTCCCGAGGATTATGTGGAATATGCCCGAAAGGACGCTGACGGCATTGTAAGAGACGATCTGCTTTATTCGATGTGCGAGCGCCTTAACAAGGTGACAAAGCGGCTTGAGGATATGGGTCTTGTTATCCTCAAGGACGAGAACGGTAAATATGTGGCAAGAGGAAACCGCAATATCAAGATAAACGGCGAAAATATAAAGCCCATTCTTGCTTCGGCTGTTGAAAAGCTGCCGAATGTTACCATACTGAACCGTGTTAATGTCATTGATTTTTCCGTTTCGGACAACAGGATAAAGGGTGCATTTGCAATTGGCATTGAAAACGACACATTTTATACCATTGAAGCAGACGCAGTTATCGTTGCCACAGGCGGAGCGGCAGGACTTTACAGACCTAACAATCCCGGCTTTTCAAGGCACAAGATGTGGTATCCGCCCTTTAATACGGGTGCAGGCTATGCAATGGGCATAAAGCACGGTGCAGAGATGACCACCTTCGAGATGCGCTTTATCGCTCTTCGCTGCAAGGACACCATTGCTCCTACAGGAACACTTGCACAGGGAGCGGGGGCAAAGCAGATAAATTCTCTCGGAGATGTATACGAGACGAAATACGGCCTTACCACCTCCGAAAGAGTTTACGGTACGGTTTGCGAAAACCTTGAGGGCAGAGGTCCCTGCTATCTGAAAACCGAGGGCGTATCTCCCGAAACGGAGGACTCGCTTATAAAAGCATATCTGAATATGGCTCCCTCTCAGACCATTAAGTGGATAGAAAGCGGCAGTAAAATTTCCGAGCAGAATGTTGAGATAGAGGGTACAGAGCCTTACATAGTCGGCGGTCATACCGCAAGCGGATACTGGGTGGACACAGCCCGTCAGACCACCATAAAGGGCTTATATGCCGCAGGAGATGTGGCAGGAGGCTGTCCTCAGAAGTATGTTACGGGTGCGCTTGCAGAGGGTGAGATAGCTGCCCTGTCAGCAGTAAAATTCATATCCGAAAGCAAGGCTTCTCCCATTGATGAGATTGAAATAAAGGCTCACAGTGCAGAGATCGAGGGATTTATGAGCAAGGGCACCTCTCCATTTACCGCAGAGCAGCTTGAGGAGGCTATGCAGACTGTTATGGACTCCTACGCAGGGGGCATAAAAACAAGCTACCGCTTTAATGAAAAGCAGCTTGACATTGCGGATATGAAGATACGGCAGATAGAAAAGCTGTCAGACAGACTTCACGCAGAGGATTTTCAGGAGCTTATGTACATATATGAGCTTCGTGAGCGGCTTACGGTATGCAGAAGCGTTATTGCACATCTGAAAGCCCGTCACGAGACAAGGTGGCATTCCTTTGCGGAAAATCTCGACTATCCACATAGGGATAATATAAACTGGCGCAAATATGTTAATTCCCGAATGGAAAACGGTGAGATAAAAATTATTCTCAGAGAGCTGACGGAGGAGGGACAGAGAACTTATGAGCATAGCAATTGACAAAAGCAAATGCATAGGCTGCGGAAAATGCCGAAATGTTTGTCCCGGCACTCTGATAAAGCAGGACGATGACGGGAAAGCTTACATAAAATATCCCAAGGACTGCTGGGGCTGCACCTCCTGCATAAAGGAATGTCCCGTATATGCCATAAGCTTCTTTCTGGGAGCGGATATGGGCGGCAGGGGCAGTATGGTGCATACCGAGAAAAAGGACGGTCTCCTGCGCTGGGTGATAGAAAGCCCCACGGGGAACGTTACCAATATCGACATCGACCCCAAGGAGTCAAATAAATACTGATATACGAAAGGCAGGTAATCAGCGTGAGTGATCTTTCACATCTTGACGAGCTTGAAGCGGAAGCTATATACATAATCAGAGAGGTTGCGGCGGAGTGTGAAAAGCCCGTAATGCTCTATTCCATCGGAAAGGACAGCTCGGTAATGCTTCATCTGGCGATGAAGGCATTTTATCCCGAAAAGCCGCCATTCCCTTTCCTTCACGTAAACACAACGTGGAAATTCAAGGAGATGATAGAGTTTCGTGACAAGACCGCAAAGGAGCTTGGCATTGAAATGCTTGAATACATAAACGAGGACGGCGTTAAGCAGGGCATAAATCCCTTTGACCACGGCTCTGCATACACCGATATTATGAAAACTCAGGCGCTTAAACAGGCGCTCAACAAATACGGCTTCACCGCTGCATTTGGCGGCGGCAGACGTGACGAGGAGAAGTCCCGTGCAAAGGAGAGAATTTTCTCATTCAGAAATGCCGCTCACGCCTGGGACCCCAAAAATCAGCGCCCCGAAATGTGGAAGCTTTACAACGCCAAAATTAACAAGGGCGAGAGCATAAGAGTTTTCCCCATTTCCAACTGGACGGAAAAGGATATCTGGCAGTACATTAAGCGTGAGAACATTGATATCGTGCCCTTGTATTTTGCGGCGGAGCGCCCTGTTGTGGAGCGTGACGGCAATCTTATTATGGTGGACGATGACCGTTTCCCGCTTAAAGAGGGAGAAGTTCCGCAGATGAAGTCGGTTCGTTTCAGAACACTTGGCTGCTATCCTCTTACGGGCGGAATTGAGTCTACTGCTCATACTCTTGACGAAATAATCTCCGAGACCCTCAGCGCAGTTTCATCGGAGCGCACATCAAGAGTTATCGACAACGAAGCGGCAGGAAGTATGGAGCGCCGCAAAAGGGAGGGCTATTTTTAATGAAAGGCTTACTAAAATTTATAACCTGCGGCAGCGTGGACGACGGCAAATCAACTCTTATCGGTCATATTCTCTATGACTCAAAGCTGCTTTACGCCGATCAGGAAAAGGCTCTCGAGCTGGACAGCAAGGTGGGCAGCAGAAGCGGAAAGATAGACTATTCTCTGCTCCTTGACGGACTTATGGCAGAGCGTGAGCAGGGAATTACCATTGACGTGGCATACAGATATTTTACCACCGATAACCGCAGCTTCATTGTTGCCGATACTCCGGGTCACGAGGAATACACCCGCAATATGGCGGTGGGAGCTTCCTTTGCAGACCTTGCGGTAATTCTGGTGGACGCTTCACAGGGCGTTCTTGTTCAGACAAGACGTCACGCAAGGATATGCAGCCTTATGGGCATCAAGTATTTCGTTTTTGCCGTAAATAAGATGGACCTGGTGGGCTACAGCCGGGAGCGGTTTAATGAGATAGAAAAGCAGATCTCCGAGCTTTCGGCAGAGCTTTCTCTTGAAAATATTCAGATAATACCTCTTTCCGCCACCGAGGGCGACAACGTTACCAAAAAGTCGGACAATATCAAGTGGTATACAGGTCCTGCGCTTCTTACATACCTTGAAAATGTGGATATTTCCGAGGATAATGAGCAAGGCTTCTATATGCCCGTTCAGAGAGTCTGCCGTCCCGACCATACTTTCAGAGGATTTCAGGGACAGATCGAATCGGGCAGCATAAGCGTGGGCGACGAAATAACCGCTCTCCCCAGCGGTGAAAAGGCGGCGGTAAAGGGAATACTTGTTACCGACAAGTCCGCAGATACCGCATACAAGGGTCAGCCTGTTACCATTTCCCTTGATAAAGAGGTGGACGTTTCAAGGGGCTGCGTTCTCGTAAAGGATACGGACATCGGCGTATACAAGCGTCTGAAAGCTTCTGTTCTCTGGATGGACGACGAGGAGCTTGTTATCGGCAAGGATTACCTTGTAAAGCTTGGCACAAAGACCATTCCCGGAATACTTGCAGGTGTGGAATATGCCGTTGACGTTAATACGGGCGAGCATATTAAGACCGACAAGCTTTCCAAAAACGGCATTGCTCTCTGCGATATACTTCTTACAGAAGCTATTGTGGCAGATAAATTCAGATCTCACAAAACTCTCGGGGAGCTTATTCTTATTGACCGTGTAACGAATATGACATCTGCCTGCGGTGTAGTCGAGGAACTCAGCGAGAGAGGCGGAGGAGCCGCTGACAAGGCTTCCTTCAAGTATGGCGAGCTTACTGCAAGAGGAGACATTTTCGAGGAATTCTACTATGATACAAGCAGCCTGAATGTTCTGAAATATCAGCCCGTAAAGGCTACATATACCGTAGGAGACGAGATACCCACATCGGGCGACAGTTACAGCTATCCCGACAGCTTTGATATCATCGTTCTGAGAGACGGCGTTTCGGTAAAGGTAAGAAACAAGGTCATAACAGAAATAATTCCCACCGCAGATTACGTTTACGGAGACGTTCCCGTAATAAACGGCAGAGGCTTCGGCGTAAAGGCACATTCCGACAGCGAAGTAAAGCAGTTCTTAAAGGAATACTCCGAGACCGACCCGAAGGATCAGAGCGCATTTTTCGCAAAGTGGGTGCGCTTTGACGAGTACAGAAAGGTGATCGTAAAGTCATAATAAACTACAGAGGTGAAAGTAATGCTCGTCACAACAAAAGGAAGATATGCTCTGCAGGTAATGATCGACCTTGCCGAGCATTACAGCGGCAAATGCATACCCGTTAAGGACATTGCGGGACGGCAGGAGCTGTCAATAAAATATCTTGAGCAGATAATGCCCGTTCTCACCAAAGGCGACCTTGTATTCGGCGTTCACGGCAAAAACGGGGGCTACCGTCTTAAAAGGCCTCCCGAGAAATACAGCGTGGGAGAGATACTCCGTGTCGCGGAGGGCAATCTTGTTCCCGTGTCATCTATGAAGGAAAACAATCCTTCTCAGGATAACAGGACTATGAAGATGTGGGAGGATTTCTACAAGCTGACAAATGATTACTTTGACAGCATTACCATTGCAAGCCTTATCCAAAGCGGCGAAGATTATGATTATGTTATATGAATGAGTACGGCTCTTCCCGGATATGACGGGAGGAGCCGCAAACTTATTTATGCATAACAAAATATATCCCGTCAGGCTCATTTTTCAAGCCTGACGGGATATATCTTTAACTTGATTATTCCTTAACGGCGCCGTTTACCAGACCTGCGTAGATCTGCTTCTGAAGTGCGAGGAAGATGACCAGAGCAGGAATGATACAAATAACGATACCTGCAAAGATTATTTCCCACTTAGCTCCGTAGGGGCCCATAAAGCGGTAGAGCGATGTGGAAACCACCGACAGCTCTTCGCTGGGCATATAAAGCTGAGGAGTATAGAAGTCGTTGTAAATGCTTATTACCTTGATGATAAGAACTGTTGCGATAGCGGGTTTTAGCAGGGGAAGAATGATCTTGAAGAAAACTGTGAAGTAGTTTGCTCCGTCGATGATGGCGCTCTCGTCAAGGGAGTAGGAGATGTTGTCCAGAAACTGCATAAAGATGTAAATGGAAACAATATCAGTTCCTATGTAGAGGATGATGGGAGCAGCCATAGTGCCGACAAGGTGGAAATTGTTCATAATGCGGTAAACCGTTACCTGCATTGAAATAGCAGGGAAAAGTGTCGCAAGAAGGAACGCTGCCTTGAGGACTTTGCCGAGAACAGTCTTGAAACGCTGGAGAACGTAAGCAGTCATTGTACCTACGATTATAGTTCCCGTACAGGAGATCACGATGATGATCGCTGTGTTTTTCAGACCTAAAAGAACCTTACCGTCAATGAAAGCGGTCTTGTAGTTCGACCATTCAAACTTTGTGGGACGCGCAAAAACGTTTGATGAAAGGAATTCTGTGTTGTTCTTGAAAGATCCTAAAAATACGACTACAAGGGGAATGAAAACTAACAGGCAGGCAATTACGAGAACGGCATATTTCAGGAAGGTGAAAAGCTTAGGGACAAAAGTGCTGTAGTCCTTTTTGATTGCTGTATCAGCCATTTTACTTTTCCTCCTTGAGAACCAGTTTTTGTATTACCGTGACGACGACTATTATCAGGAACAGTACCACAGCCATCGCCGAGGCAAGCCCGACTTTCTGGAACTTGAATGCCGTTTCTGTTGTCTGGATAACGAATGTGCTTGAACCAAATCGTCCGCCTGTGATGATAAAGGGAATTTCGTAAACGCTGATGGCACCCTTTACCGCAAGTATCATCTGAAGAAGGATAATGGGTCTGATACCGGGAGCGATTATGTAGCGGAATACCTGGAAGCGGTTTGCGCCGTCAAGATCTGCGGCTTCGTAAATATCGGGGGATATAGACTGAATAGCGCCTATGAACATTACAATATCAAATCCGATATATCTCCATATGGAAACGAACACGAGGCAGATGTTGACAAGTCCCTCTGTGGAGAGGAATTTTACGGGGTCTCCTCCCAGCAGGGTGATTATGGAATTAAGAGTACCGTCAGTATTGGTGATGCCGTCGCCCTTCTGGAAAAATCTGCGGAAAATAAGGGCAACTGCAACAGTATTGATCATATAAGGGAAGAAAACAACTCCCTTAAAGAAATTGGAAAATCTGATCTTCGAGCAGAGGATCGTTGCAAGAAAAAGAGCAAGTCCAAGCTGGATAAATGAACCTATAAGGTAGTAAATACTGTTTTTGAAAGCAGCAAAATACTCAGGTGTCGAAAAAACTGTCTTGTAGTTCTCAAGGCCCACGAACTTGACATTTACACCGAACTGGTCTCTTTCCTCAAAGCTGAACTTAACCATTTCAGCGGCGGGAATGTAGGTGAATATGACAAGAAGGAGTGTGGGAATAAGCAGGAAAAGACAAACGGTAACCATCTTTTCAATGTAAGATTTGGAAAGCTTGTTCTTTGGAGCAAGACGCTCGGGCTGAATAGTTTTTTTAGTCAAAGCATATCCCTCGTTTTCGGGTTATTTTCGTGATTTAAGCGTACATCATACCCACGGGTATGAATATACCGTATCATTCTGCGGCGTGAAGAAGGCGCCGCAGAAAAATACAGTATCGGAGAGAAAGAAAAATTTAAAGAAGAAAGTGTGGATTAGCCGAGAATTTCATCTCTGGAAGCAGCCCAGGCAGCGTTAACGTCAGCAGCAATCTTGTCATACTCATCTCTGCCCTTGCCGTCGAATGCAGCCTCTGCCATTCTGAACTTGTAGTTTGTGGAAGCGTCGCCCCAAGGATCAACCTCAGAAGCCTTAGCAATCTCATCCCACTTACCGATGAGTTCCTCGGGGAATGCGTTCTCAACGAAGAGCTGAACACCGAGCTCGTCGAAGGAAGAAAGGGTCTCAGGCATTGCAGCTCCCTTAAGACCGGAGATCTCGCCCTCGTTCTGAGCAAAGCCGGAGTCTGTGCAGAACCAAGTAGCATAAGCCATAGCTGCGTCCATATTAGCGGTGTTCTTGTTAACGCTCATCATATAGTCGTTGGAAGATACGGAGTAGATCTTGCCGTCAATGCTGTTGGGGAAAGGCATATATCCAACATCAGCAGGATCGGAGCCAACCTGAACAGCAGCCTCCTGGAACTGGCTGATTGCCCAAGAACCGAGAACCATAGTTGCGATCTTGCCCTGTGCGAATGCGGGCTTGCAGCCTTCCCAGTCAGTTGTCATAGGATCTTCCTCGTGGAGAGTAGGATCAGCGTAGATATCAAAGAGTGTGCCGTAAACAGCGTCATAGGGGCTGCCCTTAGAGAAGAGGTCAGTCTTTTCGGTGAGGAGCTTGGTGTTGTAATCGGGATCACCGGAAGCGCCTACTACGAGGGACTGCCACTGAGTGATGCACCAGCTTGCGTTGTAGTTGGTGTAGTAAGGAATAGCGTCGGTATTTTCAGCGATCTGCTTGAGGCAAGCAAGGAACTCGTCAGTAGTTGTGGGGAGAGAAGTGATGCCTGCGTCAGCCCATACCTTCTTGTTGTAAAGAACACCGGAAGCTGTACCGCCTGTAGGAAGTGCATAAACCTGACCGTCAACGGTGTAATTCTCAAGCCAGTAGTACTTCTGAGAAAGGTCGCTGTAGGAACCGAAGGAAGCGAAGAAGTTAGGAAGATCAGCCTGCTTCAGAGCCTGAGGAGTCATAACAACGTCGCCGTAGTTATCGGACTGCATCATTGTAGCGATATCGTCAGCATAGTTTGTGAATGACTGATACTCAACTGTTACATTAGGATAAAGAGCATTGAAGCCCTCGGTGAGCTTAGCCATTGTTCCGTCCTGATCTCTGTCGGTACGGTGGTGGAGAACCTTGATGGAACCGCTGATCTCGGAAGAGGAGTCGCCGGCGGGAGCAGCTTCTGTGTCAGCAGCAGCTGTGTCGCCGCCTTCTGCTGCGGTTGTTGTCTCGCCTGCAGCAGCAGTTGTTGTTGCGGTAGAACCGCTGTTGGAACCTCCGCAAGCGGTAAGAACTGAACCTGCCATTACAACTGCGGCACACATAGCCGCAGTTCTTTTAAACTTAGTGTTCATTTTAATGACCTCCATTAAAAAATTAGCATTGTGTGTTATTCATTGCCTATGGTTTTCTGCGATAGTTTTATTATAGTTAATTTCCGTCATAAGTCAAGGGAAAAATGAAATAGCGGCATTTCACACAGCGTAATTTTGTTAGCTTTGTAAATTTTTCACAAATTTCAGAAAGCTATCACAAATCTTTGTTAAATATGATAAATCAGGGCTGCCCGGATTATACATTTTGCTTGTAAAAATTAAGTTCTTTTTGCGAAACATAAATTTTTGATAAAAATAGAAAACGATTGCACGCTTCATATTTACTTTTACGAAATATTATATCCATATAATATTAAGAATTAAAAAATAATTTAGCTTCATAAATAAGCTAACAAATTGCAAATGCAACATAATTTAGTCTAAAAACTGCTTACTAATTTAAGCTAAAAATAATACTTGAAAAGTTCGGGAGAATGTGTTAAAATTAGTCTGTAAATTTACTTTCAGACAGCGCACGGGAGGCGAAACAATTGGCAAAAAGCGTTACTATGCGTGATATAGCGGCAAAGCTTGGAATAAGCGTCGTTTCCGTGTCAAAAGCCTTTTCGGGACAAAGCGGCGTCAGCAGCGAGCTGAGGCAGAAAATACTCAAGACAGCCGAAACAATGGGCTATAAATATGGTACGGAAGCAAAAAAGAAAAAGACTCTCAGCGGAAATATCGGTATCATCGTAGCCGAGCGGTATATGTCGGAAAACAGCTTTTACTTTAAATTTATGCGAGGGATATCCACCGCTCTCCAGCAGCGCAAGCATTATGCATTTTTCCACACTCTCACATCTGGAAACGAGGAAAAAGCTGTGCTTCCCGATATATTTTTCCACCAGAGGGTGGACGGCATCATCATTCTCGGACAGATAGCGGATAAATATATAAACGCCGTTCTCAACACCAAGATACCGGTAGTGTTCCTTGATTTCTACAATCAGCTCACAGCCGAGAGCTGCGTGGTGGGGGACAGCTTTTATGCAGCCTATGAGCTAACGAATTACCTTATCGACAACGGACACCGTGATATCGCCTTTGTGGGCAATATCCACGCCACCAGCAGTATCCAGGACAGATATTTAGGCTATGCCAAATCCCTTATCGAGCATAATATCCGTTTATCCGACTATTATCTTATAAGCGACCGAAAAACGGAAACGGGCGAGTTTATCCCCCTTGAGCTTCCTCTTGTAATGCCCACCGCCTTTGTCTGCAACTGCGACGAAGCGGCAAGCAGACTTATGTCCCTGCTTTCGGAAAAGGGATATCGTGTTCCCGATGATATTTCCGTGACAGGCTTTGATAATTCAGTTTACAGCAGCATTACCGTCCCGAACATCACCACCTTTGAGGTAAATACGGAAAAAATGTCCGCCATCGCCGTAGATGCCCTGCTTTCAAAGATAAAGACCCCCTCCGAGCAGCTGGGAATGATACAGGTCAAGGGGAAGATAATCTTTAAAGACTCCGTAGCCTCACTTAATTTCAAATAAAGAAAGCTCCGCCGCAATACAGCTCATAAAGCCGTACTGCGGCGGATTTTTTTCACATATTAACTCCTGCGGCATAGCCTGTAGAAAAAGCGATCTGTAAATTAAATCCCCCTGTGTAAGCGTCAACGTCAATGACCTCTCCCGCAAAATAAAGCCCGGATACTTTCTTTGACTCCATAGTTTTGGGATTTATCTCGCTGATATCCACGCCGCCCCCCGTAACTATAGCCTCGTCAATGGAGCGAAAATCCTTTATGGTCACCGTCAGATTTTTAAGCAGATGTAAAAGCTCCGTCCGCTCTTTTTTTGATATCTGATTGACCTTTTTCTCTGCAGGGATACCCGAAAGCCTTACAATAACGGGAATAAGCTTTGCTGGAAGAAGCTTTCCCAGGCTGTTTATAAAATCCCTGTTTGCATTTTCGGCAAAATCCCTCTGAAGCCTGCTGTCCAGGGTTTTCTCGTCCAGAGCAGGCTTTAAGTCGATTATCAGCTTGTACCGACCACGTTCCATTTTTCTTATATGCCCCGAAGCCGATAATACCAAAGGCCCCGACACACCGAAATGTGTAAACAGCATTTCCCCCATTTCCGAGAAAAGCTTTTTGCCGTCAGCCCCGTCCACAAGGGTGAGAGTAACATTTTTAAGGGAAAGCCCCATAGCCTCTCTGCACCACTCCTCCTCGCTCACCATCGGAACAAGAGAAGGTCTGAGCGGAACTACCTTGTGCCCCAGCTCCTTTGCAAAACGATAACCGTCCCCGTCCGAACCTGTTTTCGGATAGGAGCGTCCGCCCGAAGCAATAAGCACCGAATTTGCGTGATAAGCCGCACCATCGGCGGAAACGCCCGTGACAGCGCCGTTTTCCGTAAGTATCCTCGTGACCTTTGCATTTTTGACGGTTATCCTGTCCGAACGCTCCTTGATAGCCCTCTCAAAAGCGATAACAATGTCCTCTGCCCTGTCGCTTACGGGAAATACCCTGTTGCCCCGTTCGGTTTTAAGGGGAACGCCAAGGTTTTCAAAAAAACTCATAGTGTCCGAGCAGTCAAAAGCGGCGTAGGAGGAATAGAGAAACCTGCCGTTGCAGGGGATATTAGCAAAAAAATCCTCTTTGATGCAGTTGTTCGTAACATTGCAGCGACCTTTTCCCGTAATGAGCAGCTTTTTGCCCACACGGGGATTTTTCTCAAAAAGGATAACGGTCTTGCCCCAGTCCGCCGCAGTCACCGCAGCCATAAGCCCTGCAGCGCCGCCGCCGATAATAATGCAGTCTGCCATAAAAAATGCTGCCTTTCGAATTTATTTTGTTGCTTCCGAATTTTCGGTAAGAGGAGCCTTGCAGTAGCTGCACCTCTTGCCCTCTGTACCGCCTGTTATCCTGTTAGAACCGCCGCAGCTTTTGCAGGTAACGAACCGATAGCCGTTAATGAGCTTCAGTCCGCCTTTTTCACGGGATAATATTTTGACCCTGCCCTCAGCTCTGTCAATGTAGATGTTGTTAAGGTAATCCTTGTCAATAAGCTCCTCAAGCTCTCTTACAGCCTGCTCAAGGGGAATGTTCATAGTCCTTGCAATTTCCGCAAGCTCGGATTCGGGCTTGTCCGCAAGGCACATAGCATAGACCTCCGCACGGTTACGAAGCTTTCTCTTGTGCTTAGAGGAAAGTATCATAGCAATGCCGATACCGAGACAAGCGCAGGCGAATGGAACATTATCTCTGTGTTCCTCTCTTGCGGCGCTGGCAAATATTCCGAGAATACAGAAAGCAGACCACAGCACACCAACCGTCATAAGAGCCTTTTCAAAAAATAACCCGATAAGCTTTTTCATCTCACCACTCCCGAATTATAAGCTGAAATCCTTGTCATCGGTCTTTTCGTAGACCTCGTATTTCTCCCATATCCCCTCAAGACGCTCCAAGTTTTTGGAAACATACTCCTGCTTTCTCATTCCCACCGCCGAGATAAGCGCATTTATAAGGCTCATAGGAGCCACCAGGGAATCCGCAAAGGAAGCCATATCGCTGTGTGCCAGCAGCAGATGATCCGCATACTGAGCAAGAGGAGAAGCCTTGCTGTCGGTAATGCCGATTACCGTTGCGCCGTTCTCGTGAGCGTATCTGAACGCCTTTACGGTGTGCTTTGAATATCTGGGGAAGCTGACACCTATCATAATGTCCCCCTCGCCGATACCGAGTATCTGCTCGAACATTTCGCTTGTACTTGTGGTGTGGATAATTTTAACGTTGTCAAACATAATGTTAAAGTAGAAAACGATAAAACGAGCCAGCACCGAAGCCGATCTTGCGCCGATAACGTAAATGTTCTTAGCGGAAACAAGAGCGTCAACCGTAGTGTAGAAGCTGTCCTTGTCAATTTCCTCAAGGGTCTTTCTTATCTGCTCAATGTCGAAATTCAGAACTCTGTTAAGAACGTCCTCGCCCGCAAGCTGGTCGTTCATCACATTCATACGCTGAACGGTGGTAAGCTTGTTGCTGGTAAATTCTTTTAGTGCCTTCTGCATTTCGGGATAACCCTCAAAGCCCAGCTCCGTAGCGAAGCGGACAACCGTGGACTCGCTGACGCCAACGATATTTCCCAGCTTAGAAGCCGTCATAAAGGCAGCCTTGTCGTAGTGACCGAGAATATATTCGGCGATTTTCTTGTGACCCTTGGATAATTTCGGAAGTCTTTCCGTAAGCATAGCAGGCAGATTATTCTGCATTTTAAGCCCCTCTTTCAATTCATTTGATATATCATTCATCCCAAAGGGAATTTTGAAGCGATAATATTTCTTTCCGCCGCATTTCGGTGGCAGTTTCATCGGTAATATAAACGTCACCCGAGAGTATAATAACATCACCCTCACGACAGCCCTTGACCATATCCGCCGAAACGGAAAATTCTCCGCTGTCACCCGAAATGACCGCCATATCACCCCGAAGCTTTTCAAGAATAAGCATTATGAGCCGCCTCCCTGTTTTGAAACATACAGCTTTTCTCCGTCGGAATAAACGGAAACTGAACCGCAAAGGTCTGTTCGGTAAATGCTGCCCGTGTATTCCTCAAGCCTTTTCAGCGCCTCTTCGTGTGGGTGCCCGTAGGAATTGCCCTCGCCGCAGGAAATAACGCAAAGTCTCGGCGTGACCCTTTCAAGCAGCTCCTCCGAAGAAGAAGTTGAGCTGCCGTGATGTCCCACCTTGTACGCCGTAACATCAATATCCTGACCGCTTTTTATAAGCGCCTTTTCCCCCTCCTCGGAGAGATCACCCGTAAAGAGCCAGGAAATGCGGTTATAGTCAATTCTAACACAAACAGACCAGTCGTTCAAGTCCTCAAACTCCGCACCCTCACCGGGAGCAAGAATAGTCATAGTCACAGGCAGACCATCAATTTCGGCAATGTCATAAACCTTTCCCGCCTTAGCTGCCGTCAGCTTCATTCCGCCGTTTTTCACAGCCTTGAGGAAATTTTCATAGACCTTAGTGGTGGGAACTTTATCATCGGGCAGCTTGGGAACGATTATCTTCTCAGCTCCTATCTCCGAGACTACCTCCGCCATACCGCCGATGTGGTCTGAATGAGGGTGCGTGGCAATGATGTAATCAAGCCCCGTAATGCCCTTGTCTTTCAGAAAGGAAACCACTTTGCCGCCGTATTCCTTTTCGCCTGCGTCAATAAGAACGCTTTTCCCACCTGCCAAAATGAGGATACTGTCACCCTGCCCAACATCAATAACGTGAACGGCAAAATCTCTCGCCTCTTTTGGAACAGTTCCCCCGTCGGGCATATCGGGGAGCGTAAAACCGATCGCCTGCTGAACGTCCGTCAGCGACACCCATCCCGTTTCAATAAGAACGCCGAGACATACGCCTATACACATCACCATAATGAGCAAAGCGGTGGGAAGTATTTTAAGAAGTCTGCTTACCGACCCCGTCTGCCTTTTTCCTTTTGCCATCTGTCATTCCTGCCTTTTGAACGAGAAGCATTTCTGCCGGTCGAATTTCTTCCGCTGTTTTTGCCGCCGTTTTTCGCTGCCTTTTCTCTCAGATAAGCATTGTACTGCTCATCGGGACGAACAAGACATTCCTTTCCGTTGCCGATAAGGTCGGTGCGGTGCGCCTTGATAAGCGCCTCAATGCATTTTCTCTGATTTTGGAGACGAAAATACTGCAAGAGCGCCCTCTGCATACCCTTTTCCTCCGCAGTTCTCGGAACATACACCTTTTTCATTGTGTAAGGGTCAAGACCCGTGTAAAACATACAAGTGGAAATAGTTCCGGGAGTGGGATAAAAATCCTGTACCTGCTCTGGACGCATTTTAAGGCTCTTGAGAAACAGCGCCAGCTCCACCGCCTCATTCAGCGTACTTCCGGGGTGAGAGGACATAAGATAGGGAACAAGATACTGCTCCTTGCCAATTTTTCCCGTCATTTTATAAAATTTGTCCTGGAACTTTTTATACGCCTCAATATGCGGCTTTCCCATCATATCAAGCACCGCCGCCGAACAATGCTCGGGAGCCACTTTCAGCTGACCGCTCACGTGATGCTCGATAAGCTCACGCATAAACTCCTCGTTCTTGTCCTCAATAAGATAATCATATCGGATACCGCTTCTGATAAAGACCTTTTTAACGCCCTTTATCTTCCGAATTTCTCTCAGGATATCAAGATACTCTGTGTGATCCACCTCAAGATTTTTGCAAGGCTCGGGCGCAAGGCATTTTTTTCCCTTGCAAAGCCCGTGAGTCAGCTGATGCGTGCAGGAGGGTGCACGGAAATTTGCCGTAGGGCCTCCCACATCGTGGATATATCCCTTGAAATTAGGCAGCTTTGTCAAAAGCTCCGCTTCCCTCAGAATACTCTCCTTGCTTCTCACCGAAATTCTCCGTCCCTGATGAAGAGCAATGGAGCAGAAATTGCAGTTTCCGAAGCACCCTCTGTTGTGGGTAATGGAAAACTCCACCTCCTGAATCCCGGGAACGCCGCCCTCTTTCTCATAAACAGGGTGATAAGTCCGCATATAAGGCAGCTCATACACGTGGTCAAGCTCGGGAGTAGTCAGAGAATAAGCAGGAGGCAGCTGCACCAGCATTTTGTCCGTCTGCCGCTGAATTATAGTCTTGCCGTAGATCTCGTCCTGCCAGTCATACTGAATTTTGCAAGCCTTAGCATACTCTTCCTTGTGTTCCCTCACCTGCATAAGAGAAGGACATTCCGCCGCCCCGTAAGGCGTTTCCCTCGGGTCACAAAGATACGCCGTACCTCTTATATCCCGAAGCTCTGAAATTTTCTCGCCCTTTGCAAGCCTTGTGCAAATTTCCACTATCTGATGCTCGCTCATTCCGTACATAAGCAGGTCTGCACCGCTGTCCTCGAGAATAGACGGCCGCACAGCATCGTCCCAGTAATCATAATGAGCAAACCGTCTGAGAGAAGCCTCAAGCCCCCCGATAGCAACAGGCATATCTTTGCCGAAAATACGCTTGATAGCCTTTGAATAAACGATAGTCGCCCTGTCGGGACGTTTTCCCGCCTTGCCCCCTGCAGTGTAAGCGTCATCGGAACGCTTTTTCTTTGCACTTGTGTAATGCGCCACCATCGAGTCAATATTTCCCCCCGTAATGAGGAAAGCATATTTCGGCTCACCCAATTTTTTAAAATCCCTGTCACTTTTCCAGTCGGGCTGAGCAATAATGCCCACAGTAAAGCCCTGATCTTCTATCATTCGTGAAATAATGGAAATGCCGAAAGAGGGGTGATCCACATAACTGTCACCCGTAATGCAGATAAAGTCCAGCTGCTCTATCCCTCTTTCATTCATATCCTCTTTTGAAATTGGTAAAAATGGCATATAAATTCTCCTGCAAAAAATTTATTTCTCCTTAGTCAGAAGCCCGTAAATACGTGAAATGACCAAACTGCTGTCTTTCGGCACATCTTTAGCGTGGTCATACATTATCGTGCTGTCCGAACCGCCGTCATTGTACTCAAGGGAAAATTTCCTGTAACCGCCACGGGATATGCCGTAATACTGAACCTCAAAGCTCTGCACCTCGTCAAGACCGTCATATATTTCCCTCTCGGGCATATAAAAGTCGTCCCATTTTGTGATAAGTACCTCGTCGCAGAACTCTGTAAAATCAGCCGCCTTTTCCTCCGAAAAAGCATTGCTTATCGTCTCGGAAACCTGATATTCTCCGCCCCGATTGAATGAATATGTCTCTTTTTTCGCCGTTCTGTTTTCCATATCCACCGTGTAAACGTAGTAGTGCGGAGCATTGCTGCCGGTGGATATCTCAACGCTCAGGCGTGAAATATCCGCCGCCGAATAACTCTTAGGCAGATCTGTTTCGGTAGGTCCATTGAGCCTTGCCCGAGATGTAAAAAATATCATCACCGCCGAAAACATAATAACCGTTTCAAAAACGGTTATCCCCACAGACACGAACCGTTCGATGTAAGCATATGTGCCATTGCCCTTTGCGTGGATATCGCAGTATTGCCCTACCGTAAACGGAGCCAGAAGTATAAATGCAGCGGCAGGTGGCAGCCCGACATTTTCTCTTTTTGCAAAATATACGAACAGAACCAGAAACAGCAGATATCCCCAGTCCATCGCTGTCTTGACTGCCCTTCCTATGGGAAATGGAGTCTTAGGCTTCTCGGGCTTTTTTTCAATGGAAATGACCTCCGCAGGCGGCTTCATAGCTTTCACCTTCCTAATTTCAGTAAGTACGGCTGCCCGTATCACTCCTCAAAAGGCACATCGTCCTCCGCTACCTCCGCAGGAGCAGCACCTCCGCCGTTTCCGCTGAGTTTTCTCTGCAAAAACATCTCTCTTGTCATAAGCACCTGTCTGGGCTTAGCCCCCTCAAAGGGACCAACAACCCCCAGTTCCTCAAGCTCGTCCATAATGCGGGCAGCCCTCGCATAGCCAAGCTTTAATTTTCTCTGGAAATAGGAAACGGAAACACCCGCACCTCCTGCGTCCACCGCACATTCAATAGCACTTTCGATGATCTTGTCATCTGAGTTGTCATAGCTCTTGTCATTGTCCGCAGGACGTTCCTTTTCGCCCTTAGGCTGAGGAATGTTCTGCTCAATTTCCTTCATAATGTCATCGCTGTATGTAACATCACCCGCACCGTTCTTTATGAAGTTGACAACCGCAGTAACCTCCTTGTCGGAAGTAAAGCAGTTCTGAACACGTACAGGCTTTGCATAGCCCGTAGGGAAATATAAAAGGTCGCCGTTTCCAAGCAGCTTCTCAGCACCAATTTCATTGATAATAGAACGTGAGTCAATACCCGAAGCCACCTTGAGGGCAATACGTGAAGGAATGTTTGCCTTGATAAGACCCGTGATAACATCAACCGTAGGTCTCTGCGTAGCAATGATAAGGTGCATACCTGCCGCACGTGCCATCTGAGCCAAGCGGCAAATGCTGTCCTCGACCTCACCCGCCGCTGCCATCATCAGGTCGGCAAGCTCATCAATAACAATAACGATACGGGGGAGCGGTTCAACACCCTCAGTCTCCGCCGCCATCTCATTGTAACCCTTCAGGTCACGCACATTGTTGTCCGCAAAAAGCTTGTATCTCTTGAGCATTTCCTGCACCGCCCAGGCAAGCGCACCCGCCGCCTTTCGTGGGTCTGTAACAACGGGAATGAGCAGATGAGGGATACCGTCATAGATCTTAAACTCAACCACCTTCGGGTCAATAAGCACCAGCCTTACCTCGTCGGGAGTAGCATTGTAAAGAATGCTCATAATAATTCCGTTTGTGCATACGGACTTACCCGAACCCGTAGTACCTGCAATAATAACGTGAGGCAGCTTTGCAATGTCGCCGAGAATGATCTCGCCGTCAATATTCTTGCCCACCGCAAAGGTAAGCTTGCTCTCGGCGTTTCTGAACTCCTCGGTGTCGATAACATCTCTCAGAGTAACGATGTCCTTTATCTTGTTGGGGACTTCAATTCCCACCGCCGCCTTGCCGGGGATAGGCGCCTGTATACGAACACCTGCCGCCGCAAGGTTAAGAGCGATGTCGTCCGCCAGACCCGTAATTTTGGATATCTTAACGCCTGCATTCGGCTGCAGCTCATAACGTGTGACCGTAGGACCACGATGAATGTCAACTATCCTGGTCATAACTCCGAAGCTCTTCAGCGTCTCCACAAGAGTGTCCGCATTCTGCTTCATCTCAGCCTCTGCCTCCTCGGCGTTAAGCTCGTTGGAGGACTTTTTCAGAAGATCCATAGGAGGAATGACATATTCCGCAGGAGCAGTAACATTTTCGGCAATTTCGTTCTGAATGTCCTGCGCCGTAGTCTCGGGCATATCAAGATCCTCGTCATCGCCAATTTTGTTTGAAGCAAGAGTTGAACCCTTCACCTTGTCATTCTTCTTAAACAAAGGAATACCGCCCGAAGATCTTGCAGGCTCATTACCACCGCCCGAAACGGGAGCAGGCTCACCCTTTGCCGCAGGCTTGACCGCCTTTTTGATTATAGAAGCAAGATCGTCCTGCTTGCTTTCGGCTTCATTTGCAGCAGCCTTAGCCTCATTTGCCGCAGCCGCTTTAGCCGCCTGTCTCTGAGCCTCATTTTCCTCAACGGAACGAGCAATGGCATCTGCCTCAAGCTCCACAGCGCTTTTAGGCTTCTCAGGCTCGGCAGCAGCTTCCGCAGGCTTTTCTTCCACCGCTTTTGCCGCCTCGGCAGCCTTTTTCTTGCCGAAGGGCAGGGGAATGTCAATGTTGAATTCCTTCCGCTTTTCTTCGGCAGCCGCTTCGGGAACGTCCGCATTGGGAACTTTTTTCAAATTCGGCTGAGAACTTGCGGGAACTGCCTTCTTAGGCTGTTTTTTTGCTCCGGGAGGAGGAACGAACTCCTCAACTTCCTCATATTCGGGACGGGCAGCGTCAGCAGCGGCAAAAATATTCTTTATCGCCCTGAAAACGTCCACAATAGTTTTATTGGCAAGGAGCATTGTGAAAACAAATGCAAGGATAATAACGATAATAGCCGCACCTGTCTTGCCGAAAAGTTTCAGCAGAGGGAGAGCAATGACAGCGCTGAAAAGACCGCCGCCGTGCATAGCCTTGCCGTCCTCGAAAAGGTCGGTAAGAAGCTTTCCGAGAGTGATGTCGGGGTCAATAGGCTCCGAGAAAAATATCTGAATGACCGCACAGCAAAGCAGTACCAACAGTATGCCCTGAGCCACCTTTCCCGAGACTGTCTCACGCTCGGTGTCCTTTGATATCATCACCGAGGCATAAATGAGAATAGGGGGCACCAGCACCGCACCCACGCCGAAAAGGCCTAAAATGATGTTATGTATCGCAAGCCACGCCGACTCGCCCTCGAAGAGGAGAAACGCAAGAATGAGTATTCCTGCGGCGAAAATGACCGTAGACCACAGCACCCTGTCGTTGGCACGTTTTGCCTCCTGTTCTGCCTTGGTCGTTCTCCCCTTAGTGGTTGACCTTGATTTACCCGATGATGAAGCTTTTTTGGGAGCTGCCACTTTTTTATCTTCCTTTCTTTATTTTACCGTCCGAATATATTATATAAATATTATAGCACAATCGTTTCTAAAAATCAATGGACATTTCATACGAATTTATCCCTAAAAGTTAAGAACATTTGTATCTATCAGTCGATAATAATAGGGCTGCCGGTCACACGCTCATAAATTCCCGCACCGATGACGAGAATACCGAGAATAAAAGTGTACACCGCAAAAATGCCGAATTTGTCCGACTTCATCAGCCACTTTATGAGCCTGATAGCAAAGTAGCCCGAAACCGCCGCCACAGCCATACCGATAAGCAGGGGAACAGGCTCAAAGCTCATATCGCCGCTGCCCATATCCATAAGCTCCGATAAAGCACCCGCTAAAATTACGGGAATGCCTAAAATGAAGCTGTACTCCACAGCGTCCTCCCTTTTAAGCCCCGACATCAGCCCTGCGGAAATAGTGGAACCCGACCTTGACACGCCGGGCAGCAGCGCCACTCCCTGGAAAAATCCGATAACAAGAGCGTCCGTCACAGTAGTCTCGCCGCCTGTTTTGCCGTCGCCCTTCTTTGCAGTCTTACGGGCAGCTCTGTCGCCCATAGTGAGGATAGCTGCCGTGTAAAGGAAGCATATACCCTCCGCAATGATATCGCTGTCCGAGGACACCGCTGTAAAGAAGTCCTTGAATATGTAAAATGCAAACAGGGGCAGTATGGACACGATTATCATAAGTATCATACGCCTGTTTCCGTCTCCCACCTTAAAGGTGAACTTGCCCGTAAAAATATCTTTGAGCATAGCCAGCGCTTCAAGAATAAGCGCCCATATCTTCTCACGAAAGGCAATGAAAACGGCGATAAGGGTGCCGATGTGGAGAGCAATGGTGGTAAACACCGCCTCATCTCCCGTCACCCCCGTGAAATGCTGAAAAAGCGAGAGATGACCCGAGCTTGAAACGGGCAGAAACTCCGTAGCTCCCTGAATAATTCCCTGAATGATAGCTTCAAAAATTGTCATTATGTAAGATCCTTTCATATGCGGGTGACGACCCGCAGCGAGACGTTCTGTAATTTACTTGGGCGACGAACTGTCGGCTCGGTAACGGCAGGCTGAGCCTGCAGCCACTCGTTCTATAGTTTATTTGGGCGACGAACTGTCGGCTCGGTAACGGCAGGCTGAGCCTGCAGCCACTCGTTCTATAGTTTATTTGGGCATCATACTGTCGGATCGGTAACGGCACATATAAGTAACCCGATAAATTGTTTCTTTATTCTTTTAAAGTGGAAAATGAAAAACACAGCCCATAGGACATTTTCAATTTAACACTTTAAAGAATAAAGAATAAATAATAAAGAATAAATAATAAAGTTATACGGATACGTGTGCGTAACGTTACTTGTTCTTGTTCTCATCGGGATAACGCTGCTCACTCGTCTCAATAAGCTCATACAGCGCCTCAACAGCGTCCGAAAGACCGCCCAGCCTGTCGATAAGCCCCTCTTTTACCGCCGTTTCCCCGTCAATGACTGTACCCATATCAAGTACAAGCTCACCCGTGTTCATCATCAGCTCAGAAAATCTCTCGGGAGAGATGCGGCTGTTCCGGCACACAAAATCGGTTATCCGCTTCTGCATAGCCTCGAAATAGGAAAGCGTCTGAGGAACGCCCAGCACAAGCCCGTTCATACGCACAGGGTGAATGGTCATAGTAGCGCTGGGAACGATATAGGAAAGCTTAGCCGATACCGCCAGCGGCACGCCGATAGAGTGACCGCCCCCAAGTACCACCGAGACCGTAGGCGTCTTCATACCCGAGATAAGCTCCGCAATGGCAAGCCCTGCCTCCACATCGCCGCCTACGGTATTCAGAATGATAAGCAGTCCCTCAATGGAGCGGTCCTGTTCTATAGCCACCAGCGCAGGCATAATATGCTCGTACTTTGTGGTCTTCGTTCCCGGGGGAGCGGCGTAATGCCCCTCAATCTGTCCGATAATGGTCAGACAATGGATAAGGTGCTTGGAATTTTCCGAGACCGCCTGTCCCGCCCGTTCAATAAGCTCCGCCTTGTCGATAAGCTCCGAAGCGGCTGAGTTTTCATCGTCCTCCGTGCTCCGGCTGTATTTTTCATCCGACACCGAAAATACCTCCCGCAATTCATAATATACCTATTATCTCTGTTTAATGCGGAAATATTCCCGGGTGCACATAATTAAATTATACATCACAATTCCTGCAATGTCAATGAATTTTTGCAGGATTGCAAGTTTCCTGCTGCAAAAAATTGCATTTTGCCTTGAAAAACCGCTGTGATTGACGGCAAACACGGAAAAAATGCCGTAATTGTCAGGCAAGCCTAAAATTTTATAAATGTCGACACTCAGCTTTTGACGAATTGCTTTAATTGCCGTCAGAGGCTGTTGGAATGCTTAAAATAAGCGCTGTTTATCAAAAATATACGGGATTTGTTATACCCCCAAAATAACGCAAAAACTATTGCAAATTTAAAAAAAACGTGATAATATTATGTCAACGGGTGAATAAATCACAAGTAAAAAACATAAAAAAGAAAGGACGACCGAAAATGAATGAAAAAATCAAGGTTATCATCGGAGACGAAAGCAAGGAGTTTGGCTGTATGCTTGCAAATTCCCTGAGAGGAAGAGGATTTTTTGCGGTAACGAGAGACAGCGACGGACTTGCGCTTCTTGAAGCTATCCGCAGCGAGGAGCCCGATGTGGTAATAGTTGACAGCATAATCCCGGGAATAGATGCAGCAGAGCTTATCAAGCGCTGCGGCAGCTTTGTACATAAGCCCTTTTTCATAGTCACCTCCGCCTACAGGAATATGTTTGCCGAGCGGCAGATAATGTCGATGGAGAATGCATATTTTATGCTCAAGCCCTTCGACTGCGATATGCTGGTGAACGTTATCCGCAGCGCCGCACAGATGGAGCTGCCCCCCGACGACCCCAGACTTAAAGAGGATATGAAGATGGTGGTCACGGAAATAATCCACCAGATAGGCATACCTGCCCATATCAAGGGCTATCATTATCTGAGAGAAGCAATTCTCCTGAGCCTTGACGACGAGGAAATGCTTGAGAGCGTAACAAAGCTTCTCTATCCGACTGTGGCAAAGCGCTTCAACACCACCGCCTCACGTGTGGAGAGAGCTATCCGCCACGCTATCGAGACTGCCTGGGACAGGGGCGACCTTGACACCATTCAGAACCTTTTCGGCTACACCGTAAGCGTAGGCAAGGGCAAGCCCACAAACAGCGAGTTCATCGCTCTGATAACCGACAATCTCAGACTCAAATACAAAAAGAATGAAAAGGCGCAGATCGCCGTAAAGTGATACTGTCAAAAAGATCCTCTGCAATTTCCGCAGGGGATCTTTTTGTGCTTGACAAGCTATGCAGGCTATGGTATAATATATACAGACAGGTGAAAGCCTGTCATATATGAGAGCTTTGCTCTTGTAAAAAGCAGGAGGACCCTGCCGCTAAGTGGGAGTATTAAAGTAGGAGGACCCTGCCGTTAAGTGGGAGTATTAAAGCAGGAGGACCCTGCCGTTTAAGTGGGATTTATAAAAAGCTGTGTTTTTCGGCACAGCTTTTTTTTATGAAAAGAATGGGTGTAAAAAATTGGAAAAACTGAATTTTTATTATGTTGATATGAAATATATACGTGATCTTGCCAATGCGGACAGCAATGTGCTGTCCGTTTCGCCGCAGGATAACAAGCAGACACGTCCGTTTGTGGGAGTTATTCTTGTCTGTGGAAACAGGACTTATTGTGTTCCGTTATCATCTCCGAAAAAGAAGCACGAAACGATGAAAAACAGAGAGGACTTCTCAAGGATCATTGACAATAACGGAAGGATAATAGGCGTGCTTAATTTTAATAATATGATACCCGTATGTCAAGAAGTCATTACGCCTATAGATATTCGTCCGAACCGCTCCGACCCCCCTGCTCAGATCGGGCGGAAGAAAATTATGAATATTCAGCTTGACTGGTGCAATAAAAATAAGGAGCTTATATGTAAAAAGGCAAATAAGCTTTATCATCTTGTGACCGAAACGCCCGAAAAAATGCGCAGCCTTACACGAAGGTGCTGTGATTTTAAAAAGCTTGAAACGATCTTGGATAAACGGCTTGAAAACATTGCCGTAAAATGATACTATAAACATCTCCTCCTATGGTATAATAAAAATATCATAGGGGGAATTTTTATGCCGAAAAATATAGACAAATCCATATAAAGGTAGTATAATATAATATGTGCTTTTCTATATGACGCTATGGGGGAAGTGAATAACCGAAGTGAATTTACAGCATCTGAAATATATGACAGAAGTAGAGCGCACAGGCTCGGTAACAAAGGCGGCGGCAAACCTCTTTATGGGACAGCCGAACCTCAGCAAGGCAATAAAGGAAGTGGAAAACGAGATAGGCATAACGGTTTTCCGCAGAAGCGCAAAGGGGGTATATCCCACCCCCGAGGGAGAGCGTTTCCTTTCACGGGCAAAGGCGGTGCTTGAGGAAATGGGAAAGCTTGAAGCTCTGTACAAGCAGGATAATGTCCCCGAGCTTTTCACCCTATGTGTTCCCGGTGCAGAATATGTGCCCGAGCTTCTTGCGGAGCTTGCACAAAGTCTGTCCGTAAATATCGAGTGTGTGACCGCTCCTTTTTATCTTGCGGCAGAAAATGTGAGCGAGGGGATATGCAAAATTGCCGCAGTCCGCTGCCCCGACGACTGCAGGGACTTTTTTGCGGCGCTCATTAACGAGAAAAATCTCCGCTCGGAGCAGCTTTTTTCGGGAAAGTACAAGCTCACAGTCTCAGAAAACAGCCCCATTTCGGAAAAAGATGATCTGCCTCCCGAAGCCCTTTCTGAACTCATTCGGATAACCTCGGGAGATGACTTCAAAAGCGGCAGTCCGACAGAAAAAAGGATAGTTTTACGAAACGGCTCAGACCCCTTTGAACTGCTGTCACTTATCCCCGAAGCTTATATGCTTGCCGCACCCGTCCCTGAGAGCAGACTGAAAAAATACGGACTTGTCCAAAGAGAAATACAGGGCGGCGGAGGATTTGCCGACTGCCTTATCACTCCATCGGGATATAAGCCCGACGAATACACCGCTGCATTTGTCAGATGTCTTAAAAACGTGATAAACAAAAACATATAGATGATATTATAAGGAGACCGCTATGGATAAATTTGAACTTGTGTCCCCCTACAAGCCATCGGGAGACCAGCCACAGGCGATAGACAAGCTTGTGGAAGGACTTGAAAAGGGGTACAGAGACCAGACCCTGCTGGGTGTAACAGGTTCGGGAAAGACTTTCACAATGGCGAATGTCATTGCCCGAATGAACCGCCCCACCATCGTTCTCGCCCATAACAAAATTCTTGCGGCGCAGCTCTGCTCCGAGTTCAGGGAGTTTTTTCCCCATAATGCCGTGGAATATTTCGTTTCCTACTATGATTATTACCAGCCCGAGGCATATATCCCCTCCACCGACTCCTATATTGAAAAGGACAGCGCCATAAACGACGAGATAGACAAGCTCCGCCACAGCGCCACACTTGCCCTTGCCGAGCGCAGGGACGTTATAATCGTGGCGTCGGTATCCTGCATATATTCTCTGGGCGCACCCGAGGAATACCGCAGCAACGTCATTTCTCTCCGCAAGGGAATGGAAATGTCCCGTGAGGAGCTTCTGAAGAGGCTTGTGGATATACAGTATGAGCGAAACGACATAAATTTTGTCCGCAACAAATTCCGTGTAAGAGGAGATGTGGTGGAAATATTCCCCGCAGGCTCCACCGAGAATGCCATTCGTGTGGAATTTTTCGGAGACGAGATAGACCGCATTTCCGAGATACAGGTGCTTACGGGAAATGTTATCTCCACCCTTGCTCACACGGCAATTTATCCCGCTTCTCACTATGTAGTTTCGAAAGACCATATCCACGAGGCTGTCCTTGAGATAGAAAGGGAGCTTGGAGAGCGTGTGGAGTGGTTTGAAAAGCAGGGCAAGCTTGTGGAAGCACAGAGACTTAAACAGCGCACCCTTTACGATATCGAAATGCTTGAGGAAATAGGCTTCTGCAAAGGGATAGAAAACTATTCACGCATACTTGCGGGCAGACAGCCGGGCAGCACACCCTATACTCTCCTTGACCATTTTCCCAAGGATTACCTTCTTTTCGTGGACGAGAGCCACGTGTCCCTCCCGCAGGTAAGAGGAATGAGCGCAGGAGACAGAGGCAGAAAGACCGTTCTTATCGACTACGGCTTCCGTCTCCCCTCGGCATACGATAACCGTCCACTTAATTTTGACGAGTTTGACTCAAAAATAAATCAGGCGATATACGTATCCGCCACCCCGGGTCCTATCGAAAGGGAGAAGTCCGCTCAGATAGTTGAGCAGGTAATTCGTCCCACAGGTCTTGTGGACCCCGAAATTATCGTTAAGCCCGTTGAGGGACAAATTGAGGACCTTCTCAGCCAGATAAATATACGTGCGGAGAAGAATGAGAGAGTCCTTGTCACCACCCTTACAAAGAAAATGGCGGAGGACTTAACAGCATTCCTTACCAATGCAGGGGTAAGAGTGAGATATCTTCATCACGATATCGACACCATCGAGCGAATGGAAATTATCCGGGACCTGAGACTGGGCGAATTTGACGTGCTTGTGGGAATAAACCTGCTCCGAGAGGGACTTGATATCCCCGAGGTTTCACTTGTGGCAATTCTTGATGCGGACAAGGAGGGCTTCCTCCGCTCCGAGTCATCGCTTATACAGACCATCGGACGAGCTGCCCGAAACAGCGAGGGCAAGGTAATAATGTACGCCGACAGCGTAACAGGCTCAATGGAGCGTGCCATTGCCGAAACAAACCGCCGCAGGGAGCTGCAGCTAAAATACAACGAGGAACACGGGATCGTGCCGAAGACAATTATCAAGGACGTTCGTGATGTTATCGAGATATCCACCAAGGAGGAGGTAAACGGCAAGACGAGCGAAAAGAAGCTCACCAAAAAGGAGCGTGACGAGCTTATAACAAAGCTCACCGCCCAGATGAAGGAAGCCGCAAAGCTGCTTGAATTTGAGCACGCCGCTTATCTGAGAGACAAGATAAACGAGCTAAAGGAACAGAAATAAACAAGGAAACCCCTGAAAGATAAAGAAAGGATAGTCGGAAAATGAGCAGTTCGGAATTTAAGATCAAATGCCGCAGGATCATAGTAAACAGGATATTCATAACAGCTTTGTTCCTTATCCTGCAAATTGCCTGGTTTGCGCTTTGCATAGTAAAGCTTTCAGCCTTTTCGGGCATAATAAACGCATCGCTTCGGGCGCTGAGCCTGCTCATAGTGCTTTACATTGTCTGCAAGGAGGACAATCCGTCCTACAAAATGATATGGATAATCCTGATAATGGTGCTGCCCATTTTCGGCGGGCTGCTCTACCTTTTTGCAGGCAACAAAAAGCCCTCCAAGCATATGCACCACAAGATACAGGCAACAAAGGAAAAATATCTGCCAATGCTTAAAAGCTTCGGTGAAAAGGGAAAAGCTCTGGAGGAGACAGACCCAAGAGCCTATGCCGTCTGCCGCTATATCAATAACCTCAGCGGTTATCCTGTCTATTCCAATACCCAGGTGAAATACTACCCCGTAGGCGAGCTGATGTTCAAGGATATGCTTGCGGAGATACGAAAGGCGGAGCATTTCATTTTCCTTGAATATTTCATAATCGGTCTTGGAAAAATGTGGGACGAAATGCTGGAGGCGCTTGTTGACAGAGCGGAGCACGGCGTTGAGATACGGATAATTTACGATGATATGGGCTGTGTGGCACTTTTGCCCCCGAAATATTTCAAGGTGCTGGAAAAGATCCACCCCAACATCAAATGCCTTGCCTTCAATCCCGTAGTACCCGTCCTCTCCCTTGTGATGAACAACCGTGACCACCGCAAAATACTGGTAATAGACGGACATACGGGCTTCAACGGCGGCATAAATGTTTCTGACGAATATATAAACGAGACTGCTCCCTACGGTCATTGGAAAGACACAGGCGTAATGCTTCGTGGAGACGCTGTGATGAACCTTACGGAAATGTTCCTGGAGCTGTGGCACAGCTTCAAGGATACCGAAGTCAAGGCGGATATCGTGAAATACGCTCCCGAGGTCTACGGCGAGAAATACCCCTCGGACGGCTATGTGCAGCCCTTTTATGACACACCTCTTGACAGGGAAGCACTCAGCGAGAACGTCTATATCGAAATACTTAGCCGTGCGGAAAAATACGTATATATCTACACCCCCTATCTTATCCTTGACGATATAATGAAAAACGCCCTCTGCCTTGCGGCGAAAAGGGGAGTGGACGTCCGTCTCGTCACCCCCGGCATACCCGACAAGAAGATAATCTACCGTATGACCAGGGCAAATTACACTCCGCTCCTTAAAGCAGGCGTCCGTATATTTGAGTACACCCCCGGATTTATCCACGCAAAGAGCTTTGTGAGCGACGATAAGATAGGCGTTGTGGGAACCATAAACCTTGATTACCGCAGCCTGTTCCTGCATTTCGAGTGCGGCACTCTTTTGTACGGCAACAAGGCTGTGGCAGACCTTAAAAAAGACTGCCTTGACACATTTGAGAAAAGCAGAGAGATAACTCTTCAGAATATAACGCAGTATTACCGTGGAACGATGTTTGACGCTCTGCTCCGTCTTATCGCTCCTCTGCTGTAAACAAGAAAGGAAGTATGTAAATGAACCAAAGAGACAAAAGCAGATTAAAACGGTTTGTACCTTTTTTGCTCCTCTCGGCGGCGGCGGTGCTCCTTGTGATGTATTTCGGCACAGTCGCCTCCGCTCTGAAAGCGGTGCTGGGCATATTCAGCCCCCTGCTTATCGGCTGTGTGCTGGCATATATACTTAACATCATAATGCGCAGGATAGAGAAGACATATTTCCCGAATTCCCGGAAACGTGCAGTCATCGCAACACGCCGTCCCGTCTGCCTTATACTTTCACTGCTGACGGTAATTCTTGCGCTGGCTCTCATAATGGTGATAATCGTTCCTGAGATAGGAAATATCTTCCGTGTGCTGAGCGATTCCTTCCCCGTCTATGCGGCGACTGTTCAGCAATGGCTTGCCGAAGCGGAGGTGAAATACCCCGAGGCGGCTGAGCTGATAAGGGAAAATATTGACCTGAAAAACTTTGACTGGAAAACCATATCCCAGACGGTCATTGATTTTGCAATGAACGGAATGGGCGGAGCGCTGACCTCTGCTCTCACCGTTATCTCCTCATTTTTCGGGGGAATAGTAAACTTTGCGGTGGGACTTATCTTTGCCATATACATTCTTCTCAGCAAGGAGAAGCTGGCGGAGCAGGTGGGCAGGCTTATGAAAAGCTATATGAAGCCCGAAAGCGAGCGCCGATTCCGCTATTTCTGCGCTACAGCGGATAAATGCTTTTCAAGCTTTATCGTGGGACAATGCACAGAAGCTGTCATCTTAGGACTGCTCTGCGCTCTGGGAATGACAATTCTCCGTATACCCTATGCATCCACTATCGGCACCCTTATCGGCGCCACCGCCCTTATCCCCATTGTGGGAGCATACCTGGGAGCGGCTATAGGTGCGCTTATGATCGTAGTGGTAGACCCTATGAAAGCACTTTGGTTCCTTATTTTCCTTGTGATACTCCAGCAGGTAGAGGGCAATGTGATATACCCGAAGGTGGTAGGCTCCTCGATCGGACTGCCCGGAATGTGGGTGCTGGCGGCTGTTACCGTGGGCGGCGGACTTGGAGGCATCGGCGGAATGCTGCTGGGCGTGCCTATGGCGGCAACTGTTTATAAGCTCCTTGAAAACGATGTTCACCGCAGGCTTGACGGGGAAATTTCTTCCGAGAATTCGGAAGAAATACGCTCGGAGGACAATGCCGCCCCGACATCTCCCGATGATAATACTTCCGTTCAGCAGGAGACTGTGGAAAATGCCGGAGAGAACGGCAGCTCGGATAATAGCTGAGATGTAAATATTTTTGTGAAAGCTTATGGTTTAGCATATAAATTGAAATATGGCAGGTTCAGTCTGTCAGACGGTTTGCAGTCCCGTTTTGTATCGGCGTAAATTCGGGACCGGATATCCGTTTGCTATAAGGCTGCGATGATCTTGATGCGTCTCTCCTCCTTACAAGGGGGGAGACCTTTTTTGTGCTTCAGAATTCCGCACAGACTTTTCAATTATGAACAAAATGCAAGTTTATGATTTGCAAATTGCATATTTTACAGAATTTCTCTGATATTTACCGTATTATATCTGATTTTTACCGTAGCAAACGGTGGATTTTTATGGTATATTTTATTTGCAAAAGAAAAATCCGTATAAAGGATATGCAAAATGTTCTGCGAAAGGGGAAGCCCTATGGATAATTACGTTATAACCATTGCCCGAGGCTTCGGCAGCGGAGGAAAGCATATCGGAATGGCTCTTTCAAAGCGGCTCGGTATCCCCTGCTATGACAGCCAGATACTTGCAATGGCTTCAAATTACAGCGGGATAAGCAAGGATCTGTTCGTTCAGGTGGACGAAAAGCTGAGAGGCTATCATCTCCTTAAACGGCTGATGAAGACTCCAAACACCGACGAAGTCGTCCAGCCCACCGACAAAAGCTTCATTTCCGATGTTAACCTCTACAACATTCAGGCGAGGATAATCAGGGAGCTGGGCAAAAACCAGTCCTGCATTATAATCGGAAAGTGTGCAAATCACGTTCTCAGAGATTATGACAATGTGGTCAGCGTGTATGTGGAAGCCCCCCGCAAGGAATGTGTGGAGTCTATCGTAAATCTTCTCGGCGTTACCGAGGACGATGCAAACAAGCTTATCTATCAGACCGACAGATACAGGGCTGATTACTACAAATACTACACAGGCGGCGAGAACTGGACAAATCCCGTTCTCTACGATATGACCCTTAACACCGCCCGTATCGGCAGAGACAAATGCGCCGAGCTTATCGTGGAATATCTAAAAATAAAGCTTGGCAGCGACATTCTCGAGAAAAAGGGAACTATCGAAAATGACAAGGCGCTTGCAGCGCTCAATTTAATTTAATTTCGGCAACGGAGCCGACGGAGATGTGGAAAGAGTCTCCGCCGGCTTTTTTGTATAGTTATTCATAAAAAGAAGAGAGGAAAATTTTATGAAAAAATTCAGTATGAAAATGATCGCCGCCCTTGCTGCGGCAGGAATGATGGCTCTGAGCCTTGCAGGCTGCGGCGGCAGCGCAGGCACATCGTCGGGCGGATCGGAAAGCACCGACGGCTCTGCGGCTCCTGCGGCTTCGGGAGATGATACCGTCAAGGTGGGACTTCTCCACTCTCTCACAGGCTCAATGGCAATAAGCGAAAAGGCTGTAAGAGATGCCGAGGTGCTTGCAATTGAAGAAATAAATGCCGCAGGCGGAGTTCTGGGCAAGCAGATAGTATATGTTGAAGAGGACGGCGCATCCGAGCCTTCAACCTTCGCCACAAAGGCAGAAAAGCTGGTGGACAGCGAAAAGGTAAAGACAGTTTTCGGCTGCTGGACTTCTTCTTCAAGAAAGGCTGTAAAGCCCGTATTCGAGGATTACAATTCTCTGCTCTGGTATCCCGTTCAGTATGAGGGTATGGAGCAGTCGCCCAACATCGTTTACACAGGCGCAGCTCCCAATCAGCAGATCGTTCCCGCTATCGAATATCTCATTGACAAGGGCTACAAGAAATTCTTCCTTTTAGGCTCGGATTATGTATTCCCCAGAACAGCAAATATGATAATCACCGCTCAGGTAAATGCCGCAGGCTGTGAAGTAGTCGGCGAGGAATATGCGGATATGGATCAGACCGATTTTGCTGCTATCATCGGCAAGATCGAAGCCGCTCAGCCCGAGGTCATTATCAACACATTGAACGGCACAGGCAACGTTTCCTTCTTCAAGCAGATGGCTGAGAAGAACTACACCAGTGAGAATTATATGACAATGTCCTTCTCCATTGCAGAGGAAGAAGTTGCAACTATCGGCGCAGATATCCTCAAGGGTCATATGGTATCCTGGAACTATTACCAGACCACAGAGACCGATGTGAACAAGTCCTTCGTTGCGGCTTACAAGGCAAAGTTCGGCGATACAAGAGTTACCTCCGACCCTGCAGAGGCAGCATATGACGCTGTTTATCTCTGGAAGGCAGCCTGCGAAAAGGCAGGAAGCTTTGAGGTAGACGATGTGCTCGGCGCTATCCGCACAGGCGAGATCTCCTTTAACGCTCCCGAAGGCACAGTTACCATCAACGGCGAGAACCAGCACCTTACAAAGCCTGTAAGAATTGGCGAGGTAAGAGAGGACGGTCTTATCTACGAGGTTTATTCAACTCCCGCAGCGGTTGACCCCGACCCCTATCTCACTACATATGACTGGGCTGTTGCAGCAGGCATTCAGCCTATCGAGTAAAACGTTTTAACAAATATCCCAGGGAGGAGCATCCTACTTCGCTCCTCCCGTGATATTGTTTCGTAAGCTTCGGAATAATACCCGATATTCCGAAGCTTATGAATTTCCCCGAAAGGATGAGTATTTTTATGGAACAGTTTATCACCACCCTGTTCAACGGACTTAGTCTCAGCTCCATAATACTTCTCACGTCCCTGGGACTTGCCGTTACATTCGGACTTATGAGAGTTATCAATATGGCTCACGGCGAATTTGTTATGATAGGAGCCTATATGACCTATGTGGTGCAGCAGATATTCGTGAAATTCTTCCCCGAGAGTGTTCGGGATATTTACTACATAGTTTCCATTCCCTCCGCATTCGGTGTGGCATTTTTGCTTGGAAGTCTCCTGGAGAGATTTGTTATCTCAAGGCTTTACGGCAGAGAGATAGACAGTCTCCTTGCCACCTGGGGAATAAGCCTTATTCTCCAGCAGGCTGCAAGAAGCATTTTCGGTACTCAGGGCGTGAATGTCACCGCTCCCTCCTTCCTGAAAGGCGGCATACAGATAGGCGGCTGCACATTTTCCTACAACCGTATCTTTATCTTTGTAATGATCCTGCTCTGCCTGCTTATGGTATGGGTCATAATGTACAAGTCAAACTTCGGTAAGCAAATGAGAGCGGTTATGCAGAACAGACCTATGGCTCAGTGTATGGGAATAAATTCCAGACGTGTGGATAATATCACCTTCGCTCTCGGCTCGGGTCTTGCGGGAATTGCAGGCTGCTCGGTGGCTCTTCTCGGCTCAATTGACTCCACCGTTGGTCAAAGCTACATCGTTAACTCCTTTATGGCTGTAGTTCTGGGCGGCGTGGGCAAGCTTGCAGGCACCGTTTTAGGCTCCACCATAATCGGCTCGGCAAGCATATTTACCGAAAATTACACCTCGTCCACCATTGCAAAGGCTATCGTTCTTCTTATCGTTATCGTGTTCTTGCAGAAGCGTCCTCAGGGTCTCTTCGTTATCAAGAGCAGAAACTTAGACGAATAACAGGGAAAGGAGTTTTCTCACGTGAAAAATCTGCTAAAGAAGCAGGGCAGCAATATCTGCTTTGCATTTATAGTTCTTCTCCTCGCCCTTGTTCCCGTAATGTTTTCGGCAGGGCTGATGAACAGCTCAACGGTGCTGTTTTTAGGCAAATGCATTGCATTTGCTGTGGTGGCAATGGGACTTGACCTTATCTGGGGCTACACAGGCATACTGAGCCTCGGTCACGGACTGTACTTTGCTCTGGGCGGCTACGCAATGGCAATGTACCTTAAACTCCAGAGCACAGGCGGCAAGATAACCGACTTTATGCACACAGGCGGACTTGATGAACTGCCCCTTGTGTGGAAGCCATTTCTGAACCTGCCCCTCTCCATAATTATGATAATACTCGTTCCTGCCGTTGTTTCGGGAGTTATCGGCTATTTCATCTTCAAGAGCAGAGTCAAGGGCGTTTACTTTTCCATCATCTCTCAGGCGCTCACCTGGGCGGCGTATTCAATGTTTATCGCCCTTTCTCCCTACACCAACGGAAATGTTGGCATTACCGAGATAAAGTCGGTGTTCGGCAGCATCAAAGGCGAGGCTAACAGGGACAATATGTTCCTGCTGTTCTACATCTCCCTTGGAATTATGATACTTATTTACGCTCTCTGCAAATTCCTTGTGGGCAGAAAATTCGGCAAACTCCTTATCGCTATAAGAGACGGCGAGAACCGCACTTATTTCTCCGGCTACAGAGTAAGCCGCTACAAGACATTTGTATATGTTCTTTCCGCTGTTATTGCTGCCATAGCAGGTGCGGTATTCGTTAACTTCAACGGCAGCATCACTCCTTCTCAGATGACCATAGCATATTCCATCACAATGGTCATATGGGTGGCTATCGGCGGCAGAGGAACCATAATCGGCGCAGTCATCGGAGCGTTCCTCATCAACCTCTGCGAGTATAATCTCAGCTCCGGAGCAATGGTTGAGGTTTGGCAGTACCTTATCGGTGCGCTGTTCTGCATTACAATTCTTTTCTTCAAGGGCGGAATCGTGGGATTTGTAAAGGATCATTTCCTGGGCGATAAGAAAGCTGCCCCCGCAGCGCAGGCAAAGACTGAGGAGGCAAAGGTATGAGTAACGAAAATATTCTTGAAATAAAGAACATCTCCGTCTGCTTTGACGGCTTCTACGCCCTTACCGATGTGCGGACAAACGTAAAGCGCCACACGGTGCATTTCTTCATAGGTCCCAACGGCGCAGGCAAGACCACTCTCCTTGACATTATCTGTGCAAAAACCAAGCCTACCTCGGGAAATATTATGTATTACCCCGAGGGCAGAGAGGGCATAAGACTTACGGGTATGAAAGAGTACAAGATAGTGGAAGAGGGTATCGGAAGAAAATTTCAGGTGCCTTCGGTGTTTGTGAACCTCACCGTCCTTGACAATATGATACTGTCCCTCAAGGGTCACAAGGGAATTCTCGATTCCATATTCGGCAAGCCTTCAAAGGAGGATATGGAAAACATCGACAGCGTCCTTGAAAGAGTGGGGCTTGCGGATAAAAAGGACGTAAGGGCAGGCAGCCTTGCACACGGTCAGAAGCAATGGCTTGAGATAGGTATGCAGCTTGTGTCAAAGCCCGAGATAATTATGCTTGACGAGCCTGCCGCAGGTATGGGCAAGCCCGAGACATTCCGCACAGGTGAAATTCTCAAGGAGATAAAAAAGGAATGTACCGTTATCGTCATTGAGCACGATATGGATTTCGTAAAGCAGGCGGCGGATATCGTTACCGTTCTCCACGAGGGAAAAATCCTTATGGAGGGCAATATCTCCGATGTGCTGGCGGACAAGACCGTTCAGGCGGTTTATCTGGGCAGAGGTGCGGAGTGATATCCCGAAATAAAGTCGAAGGGTTGATATTTGATGCTGAAAATTCAGAACGTTGATTCATACTACGGTGAGAGCTGCGTTATAAAAGGGCTTTCCTTTGAAGTGCCCAAGGGTAAGATAGTAAGTCTCATAGGCAGAAACGGCGTTGGCAAGACCACCACTCTTAAGAGCATTATGGGACTTGTGAAAACGCCTACGGGCAGTATTCTTATGGACGGTCAGGAAATGATAAAGATGCCCGCTTATGAGAGAGTGCGCCTTGGCATAGGCTATGTTCCTCAGGGAAGAGACATTTTTCCTCAGATGACGGTGCAGGAAAATATTGAGCTGGGACTCCAGCCCAAGGGCGGCAAGGGAACTGTGCCCGATTACATTTACGACCTGTTTCCCATTCTGCCTAAATTTGCCAAAAGAAAGGGCGGCGACCTTTCGGGCGGTCAGCAGCAGCAGCTTGCCATTGCAAGGGCGCTGGCGGCAGACCCCAAGATAATCATTCTCGACGAGCCTACCGAGGGTATACAGCCCTCCATTATTCAGGATATCGGTGCGGCGATACGGAAGATAAACGAATGGAAGGGCATTACCGTCCTTCTTGTGGAGCAGTATCTTGACTTTGTTCTTGAGAATGCAGAGGATATTTACGTTATGGAAAAGGGTGAGATAGTTTTCAAGGGAGGCAGGAATGAAGCTGACCACGATACCATAAGGCAGCTTATGACCGAATAATAATGATCACACGCCCCTCTGTGCCGGAGGGGCATTGTATTTTTTACAGCAGGATATCAGATCCCCTGCTCATTTGCGGATATTTAGTCAATAAAAGTCCGCTTTTTAAAAAATAGCTCTTGAAAAATTCACACTTGTCTAATATAATATAAACTGATGTAATATTTGAACAAGACAATGGACAGATCATATTGTCCCTACTTCATACATTTTTATCAAGAGGACTAAAATGCAGAACATAAAGAAGATCATTACGAGCCGCCTGTATGGCATCACTCTGGGAATGGTGGCGGCGCTCCTTATATTTTCCACTGTTATTCAGATATCAAATGCCAGACACTATGCCGTGGAAAGCTCCGAGATATCGTTTTATCACATCGAACAGCTCCTTTCGGAAAACAAACAGGAGCTTGCGGACGTTAAGGAGCAGTACCGCAATACCTGCCTTTTAGACGCCGAGGGCATTGCTTATATCCTCCAAAGATATCCCGATGCCATATACAGCATTGACGATCTCAAAAAAATTGCCGAATTTATGGAAGTTGACGAGATACACATCTTTGACAAGACGGGCAGGATAATTTCGGGCACTCACCCCGAATACTACGGCTTGACCTTTGATTCGGGAGAGCAGCTGAGTTTTTTCAAGCCTATGCTTACGGATAAAACCCTCAGGCTGTGCCAGGACGTTACTCCCAATACTGCTGAAAGCAAGCTTATGCAGTATTCCGCTCTGTGGAGCGAGAACGGTGAATTTATCGTGCAGATCGGTATGCAGCCTGTGAACGTAATGAAGGTAACAGAGAAAAACGAGCTGTCTTATATTTTCTCTATGCTGAGATCCGACCCCGAGATCGACCTTTATGCCGCAGAATTGGAAAGCGGCGTTATCATAGGCTCCACCGACACGGAGGACGTGGGAAAAGATCTTGAGGATATCGGTATCTCTCTCTCAAAGGCAAAGGACGCTGAGAGCGGATTTGACGCTTCGGTGAACGGTGTGAAGTGTTACTGCATTTTCCGTGAGACGGACGGAATACTTATCGGCAGGATAATCACAAACAAGGAGCTTTACAGAAATATCCCCTACAGCATATGCGTGCTTGCGGCAGGTCTGCTGCTTATCTCCGCTATACTTGTGCAGGCGTTCCTGCGCTGCATTAACAAGTTTGTCATTGACGGCATTTACGATGTTAACAGCAAGCTGAGAATGATAACCGAGGGCGATCTGGACGAGAAAATTTCCGTTGACACAAGCCTTGAATTTTCGGAGCTCAGCAGTCACATTAACGAAATGATAGAAAGCCTGCTGTCGAGTACGGACAAAATATCCTATGTTCTTAACAGCACAGACGTACATATCGGCGTTTACGAATACAGCGAAAAAATGAAGCGTGTGCGATTTACGGAGCAGGTCCCCGAAATACTTGCTCTTGACAGGGAAAAGTCCGAAATGCTCTTTGCGGATCAAGCTCTGTTCAGGCAGTATATCGCAGATATCCTTGATGACCCTGTGGACGGCGAAAATTCGGTTTATCGGCTTGGAGGAGAAACAGAGCATTTCATCAAGCTGAAAGAAATATCAAATGGCAGGGAAAATCTGGGAATTGTCATTGACGTGACCGAGGAAACGCTGAAACGCCGCAAGATAGAGGCGGAAAGAGACATTGACCTGCTGACGGGGCTTTACAATAGGCGTGGGCTTCAGAACAGGCTTTCAGAGCTGTTTGCCGAGTCTGAAAAGACAGGCTATGGCGCTATTGCTATGATAGACGCTGACGGACTCAAGGAAATAAACGACAGATACGGTCACGACAAGGGTGATATGTATCTCAGAAGCATTGCAGACGCCATCAGCTCAGTAGGAAGCAATGGTACTGTATGCGCTCGTCAGGGCGGCGATGAATTTGTGCTGTTTTTGTATAACTATCCCGATGAAAAGGAGCTTCGGGAGGATATTGACAAGCTGGCTTTCATTCAGCAAAATGGCAGCGCCGACCTGGGTGACGGTCTGACAGTTTCTTTGAGATTTTCCTTCGGGTATTGTATGACCAAGGGAGAGACGGATACTGACGCTTTGCTGAAGCTTGCCGACGAGAAGATGTATCGCAACAAAAGCGAGAGGAAAAAGGCAATGTCGGCTCAGATGTGAATTATAAAGTGAACAGCTTTTTTATCACAATAATGCCTTGCAGATACAATTCTCCTCTTCTGTACAAAAAAGCAATGTCAGCTGTTTGTCGGGAAATAGATTTTATAAAAATTTGCGATATGCACAGTTTGCTTTTTGCTGAAATTCACTGTATTGTGCAATTTTGCCAATAACGTTTTTGGGAAAATAATGCGTCGGATTATCTTTGTGAGAAATTCACAGATATCCGGCGCCTTTTCTTTTTATATGTGGTATATATCTATAACTTTAACGCACGAAAGCAAAGAAGTTCTCAGCTTGAAAAAAATACCCGACAGGATTATAATAAGGAAAAATTCAGCCGAAAGGAACGATATAAGTTTGAAAATCAAAGATTTTCAAACTTCCGAGTTTTGTTTTTCGGACTTTGTCCGAAATTTTCTAACGAAAAATACAAAACTCTCTATGAAAGGACGGTTATTTTAATGAGTGAAAACAGAGCAGAGCTTAACAGAAACCTTGCCCAGATGCTCAAGGGCGGAGTTATTATGGACGTTACCACACCCGAGCAGGCAAAAATCGCAGAGGCTGCAGGCGCTTGTGCGGTAATGGCGCTGGAGCGTATCCCTGCGGATATCAGAGCGGCAGGCGGCGTTTCGAGAATGAGCGACCCCAAGATGATAAAGGGCATACAGGCGGCGGTGTCTATTCCCGTAATGGCAAAGTGCAGGATCGGTCATTTTGCAGAGGCACAGATACTCCAGGCTATCGAGATAGACTACATTGACGAGTCCGAGGTGCTTTCTCCCGCAGATGACAAGTATCACATTGATAAGACCCAGTTTGATGTTCCCTTTGTGTGCGGAGCAAAAGATCTGGGCGAGGCGCTGAGACGCATTAACGAGGGTGCTTCTATGATACGGACAAAGGGCGAGCCGGGTACGGGCGATGTTGTTCAGGCGGTGCGCCATATGAGAATGATGCAGTCGGAGATAAGAAGAATTTCCTCAATGTCCAAGGACGAGCTTTACGAGGCTGCAAAGCAGCTGCAGGTGCCCTACAACCTTATCGAATTTGTTGCGGTGAACAAGAAGCTGCCCGTTGTTAATTTTGCGGCAGGCGGAGTTGCCACTCCTGCAGACGCCGCTCTTATGATGCAGCTGGGTGCAGAGGGCGTTTTCGTTGGCTCGGGTATTTTCAAGTCGGGCAATCCCGAAAAGCGTGCGGCTGCTATTGTCAAGGCTGTCACAAACTACAATGACCCGGGGCTTCTTGCGGAGCTTTCGGAGGACTTAGGCGAGGCTATGGTAGGAATAAACGAGCAGGAGATAGCTCTGCTTATGGCGGAGCGTGGTAAGTAATGTCAAAGGTAATTGCCGTTCTGGCATTGCAGGGCGCTTTTGCGGAGCACGAAAAAAAGCTTTCGGAGCTTGGTATCGAAAGCTTTGAGATAAGGCGGCTGCCCGATATTGACAGGTCTTTTGACGGGCTTATTATCCCCGGGGGAGAGAGCACCGTTCAGGGCAAGCTGCTCAGAGACTTAGGACTTTTTGACCCCATAAAAAAGCGTATAGAAGGCGGGTTGCCCGTTTTCGGCACCTGTGCGGGAATGATACTTCTTGCACAGAGCATTGAGGGAGGGGAGCAGTCACATCTTGCCACAATGCCCGTTACGGTCAAGCGCAATGCATACGGCAGGCAGCTTGGCAGCTTCTTTACAAGGGATAATTTTAACGGCAGGGAAATTCCTATGAGCTTTATCCGTGCGCCCTACATCAGCGACATCGGCTCTGCGGAGATACTTGCGGAGACGGGCGGCAAGATAGTTGCGGCAAGGTATGAAAATCAGCTTGTAACTGCCTTTCACCCCGAGCTTTGCGATGATATGTATGTTTATGAGTATTTTCTTACGATGATGGGCGAGTGAGTTTTTATATGTTTGGTCGGGCTGCTTTTCGGGGCAGCTCGATTTTTTTTGTTTGGTTGACAAAAGGGGGCGGGGAGTGGTATAATGAGAAAAAATAACGGGAGATCGTATATGAGCTCGATTTACAGAAATGAAAATGCAAAAAAAGCAGTCCTCGAACTGTACGACAGGCAGCTTGAGGCACTTGGGATACCGTTTAAGGATATTTATGTTGAGACAAGCTTCGGCAGTACCCATCTCATAGAGTGCGGAGATATGGACAAAAAGCCGCTGCTTGTGTTTCACGGCGGCAATGCGACTACTGCTTATAATCTGAAATACTGTGATTTTCTTCTGCCTCATTTTCATATTTATGCGGTGGACACCATTGGTCACCCGGGAAAGAGTGCGGAAGTATCTCTGTCCCCCTATAATCAGGATTACGGAAAATGGGCAGGCGAGGTCATAAGACAGCTGGGATATGAAAAATTGGCTTGCTTCGGCGGTTCATTCGGCGCAGGAGTGCTGGTCAAAACAATGTGTGCGGCGCCCGAAACAGTTGAGAGAAGCGTGCTGCTGGTTCCGTCGGCTATAAAGAACGCTTTGTCAATAAAAAGCATAAATATGATGTTCCCGATGATTATGTACTATATTACCCACAAGGAAAAATGGTTCAGAAAATGCCTTCTGCCTATGGCGGTCGAAGAAAAGAACATTTCCGAGGACATTCTTATCACCGCAAGGTGCAGTATTGACAACGCTAAGATCAAATCAATTATGCCTCAGGACGAAAAGGAGTCGGAACTGAAAAAATACCGCAGTCCCGTACTTGTGATGGCGGCGGAAAAGGACTGCCTTTTCCCTGCTCATAAGGTCCTGCCCCGGGCTCGCAAGGTATGGAAGCAATGTGATACATATATGCTTGAGGGCAGGGGACATATGAATGAACTTACCGAAAAAGAAAAAGAAATGATCGTTGAATTTTTAAAATAATAGGGTACCATATTGCGGTAAGGTCAAATGGCAAAAGGTATTACAGCATTATTTTATAACATTGAGCCTTGCTCTGAATTCTTCTTCTTTCAGAAATGACTGATATTTTTTAGGGGTCAGCCCCGTATATGATTTGAAATCGTGGACGAAATGCGCCTGGTCGAAATATCCCAGGTCTGCGGCTATTTCGGTCAGAGACCGTTCCCGTGGGTCATTCAGCGCCGAGACAGCAGTCTGAAATCTGATTATCCGTGCAAGCTGTTTTGGGCTAAGACCCATCTCGTCCTTGAAGCACTGGTTTATGTATCTTACCGAATAGCCCGTATCGGAAGCCATCTCCTCCACCGAAACATTTCCGTACATTCTAAAAAGCGTGATCGCAGAGTGGCGCACAAGAAGATTGCCGTACTCCTGGGGACAGACACGGCGGTAAATGCTGAGATATGACCGCATAAAACAGTTTATCTGCTCCTTGAAATCACGGCTCGTAAAAATTCCCTCCATCATACGCTCGTCGTGGATAAGTTCGCTCAGATCAATTTTATTGTTCACAAGCTCCTGCATGATCCCGACCTGACCGATAACGGGATTAAAGCCCGGGAGAAATCGTACGCCGAAATAAAGGGTGCAGGGCTTCATTACAGTATAATTCATAGAAAGAACGGTTCCGCAAAGCTCGGCGCAGGGGGCTGCGGGGTCGCAGCAGAAAAGCATATCCGCACTTCCGTCGGGGATAACGCAGACAGGTTCTTCACCTGTGACGCATTGGTAAAAATGGACTATGCCGAATTTGTTGAGAACATATTTCAGATAAGACCTTGATGCCGTTACAAAGAACGGCTGCTTCGGAGTAATATACAACAGTTCTTCCATATATCATCACCGTAAGCATTATATCATATTACATAAGGCATTTCATCACTATTCTTTATACTCATTATGAAAAAAGACAGCCCGCAAAGGGGCGGCCCCTTTGTCATTTCGTTAGATAAACAGCGAAATGAGCAAAGTTTGCCGCTTTGTACCGTTAAAACTTCTTTATCGGTACTTCCCTAAAGAGCTGTCTTTTAAAATTTATTCCTCGGGACGTGTGCCTGTGTTGGTATCGGCTCTCACGCTGACGATCTCGGGTTCGGCGGAAAGATGAAGCTTTCTTGCCATTTCGGGATCGTGGTTTATCTGGTACAGGTCGCTTTCCATAGCCATAACTTCCTTAATGGGATAGGGCTTGAAAAGAGGGCGCTTTATCACAAGTTTTGTCCAGATGACCGCATATACGGACAGGATAGCAAAGGTGATGAGGAAAATAGCGTATATCTTTGTCTTGACCTCCATACTGGGGTCGATGTTCCATATCATAAATGCGTTTCCGATAACGCCGATAACGGGGATAACCGGACCTAAGGGCACCTTGAAGGTTCTGGGAGCCTTGGGCATTGTTTTTCTCAGCACCAGCACGTCGATATGCAGAATGATGTAGGAGAATATCCAGAAGGTACAGCCTGTAAGTATCAGGAATGTTACCTGGTCGCTGGTGGAAAGTCCCGTTGCGTTGATGATTATCATTGCGGCGGAAACTATCAGCAGACCAACATAAGGCGTGCCGTATTTATTCTTACGCATAAATACGGAGGGCAGCAGCTTTATCTTTGCCATTCCGCAGCATATCTGTGAAATGGAGAACATAGCCGTGTTTACCGTACTGATAACAGCTAAAAGGGATATTATCGTCATCCAGGCGGTGCCGAATTTGCCGTAGAGAAGGCTTCCGTAGAGGATATGGGGAACGGTGCTCGATCCAAGCTCTTCCCAGGGGGTATAGTGGCTGAATCCGATAGTCACGAATATCTGCATTACAAGTATCGCAAGCAGACTGATGACCATTCCGAGAGGAACGTTTCTGCGAGCATTCTTTACCTGTGTTGAAATGGGCACGATAAATTCTGCTCCGATAAAGAGGAAGAAGGCAAGACCCAGCAGGGAGAAAATATCTCCGATATCCGAAGATATCACCGCAGGCTGCTCGACTACCTCGCCTGTGCCGAGCTTCAGCGTTCCAAGTATGCCAAGTATCGCAAGCGAGCCTATAAGACCGTAGGCAACAACATTCTGTATCTTTGCAAACATATCCACGCCGAAAAGATTAAAGCACATAAGGATAAGTATCAGGATTATCGAATACACAGTTCCCGAGATTGGAATGTCCGAGAACACGCTGCTCATAGTATTTCCGAACATTGCGACCTCTGTGCTGCCCATTATGGTCTGGCAGGTAAGATATCCGCCCACGTTCACAACTATTGAAGCAAAGGGTCCGAGACAGGCAAGGGTGTACTGCGCCATACCGCCCGAAAGGTTAGGCATAAGCGCATTCAGCTCGCATATGGAAAGTGCTGTAAGGATGTTGAAAAGACAGGCGATGACCATTGTAATGATAAAGGGAGTTCCGATAGCCGCCGCTCCCTGTCCTATGGAAAGCAGACAGCTGGTGGCTATGATAAGTCCCACGCCCGTAGCTATGGCGCTGGGCAGGCCGAGTTTTTTATTCTCCATAAATTTTCACCCCATTACGGTTGCTTTTTTACGGGAGTTACTTGTCTCCCTCCATAACAGCTTCAACGCCCTCCTCGCCTGTGCGGATACGGATAACGTTTGTCACGTCGGAAACGAATATCTTTCCGTCGCCGATATGACCTGTGTAAAGCTCCTTTTTCACAAATTCAAGCAGCTCGTCAAGCTCGTTTTTGGGAACGACCATCATTACCACTTCTTTGGGAAGGAGGCTTATCTCCTTCTTATTTTCATCGGTCTCAAACTCCTGAGTGCCGTGCTGAACGCCGCAGCCAAGCACCTGATAAACGGTCATTCCGCTTATGTTGAAGCGGCTCAGCGCCTTTTTAAGCGGCTCGATCTTTGAAATGCCTGTGATGATCTCTACTCTTGCAAGTTCCATAATAAATTCTCCTCTCTTAAATACAAAAAAATTTCCTTAAAATCTGTCATATCTGAGAGCCGACAGATCAACGGCAGTTTCCTCGTCGGTGGCAAGCTGTGAAAGAACAAGTCCCACAGCAGGGGCTATTCCGAAGCCGTGACCCGTAAATCCGCAGGCTGCTATAAGCCCGGGTACTTCGTCAATTTTGCTGATAACGGGAACGTGGTCGGCGCAGGAGTCCATCCAGCCTGCCCAGCTTCTTACCACCTTTATATTTGCAAGGGACGGGAAGTAGTTCATTATGCCTCTGCAGGCTGCCGATGCGGCAATGCTTGAAGATAAGGGCTTTCCCGGCTTTGCATAAGGCTCAAGACCCGAGTTCAGTCCGAACACGAAGGAACCGTGTTCCGTCTGATGTCCGTAGAAATCGGCGTCGGCGGTACCAAGCATCTGCCAGAACATCGGAGCGGCGGCTTCCGTTACAAGAGTTTCCAGAAGCACGTGCTGCATCGGGATATCAATGCCCACGGTATTGGCTATTGCTCTGCTTTCAAAGCCTGCACAGAGGATAACTCTGTCGCCCTCGTAAACATTGCCCGAAGCTGTAATGACTTGCCTTACAGCGCCCTTGTATTTTTTCAGTTCGATTACCTTTTCGTCCGATATAAAGTGTGCACCCAGTCTGCGTGCAGCCTTGTAATATCCCATTGTTGCCGTAAGGGGATTTGCGTGACCGTCTGTGGGGCACCAGCTTGCACAGGTGACAGCGTCGGAAAGATAGGGGTTGATCTCTCTTGCCTCGTCGCCGCTTATCATTCTCACATCAAGACCGCATTTAACGGCTCTGTCGGTAAGTCCTTCAAGTATCTGCCTGTGCTTCTCGGTGCTGCCGAGACGGAGATTTCCCTGCTGATGATATTCCACATTGGTATCAAGCATTTCCGAAAGATTAGGCCATATATTTTTTATAGCATACATAACAAGGGGAAGCTCTCTGGGGTCACGTCCCGACTGACGAACGCCGCCGCCGTTTCTTGTGGAGCCGCCGTTTCCGATATTGGAGCTGCCCTCAAGGACAATTACGGAAACGCCCTTTGCGGCAAGGTTATAAGCCGCCGCAGAGCCTATGATACCGCCGCCTATGATAATTACGTCCGCATTCATTTCGTTTCCTCCTTATCCCGTGCAAGAATATACATCTCAATGGGTCTCATAGGTGCTCTGCCCGTTGCAGGCTCAAGCTCGGAGGGTTTTACTCCCAGCTCCCTCGAAACGATAGCCTTTACAAGCTTTGTGCAGGTCTGTCCCTGGCAAAGTCCCATTCCCGTCCTGAGATAACGGCGTATTTCGGTAAGGGTGAACATTCCGTCGTGAACAGCTTTTCTGATCTCGCCTTTGGTGATCTCTTCACAGCGGCAGACTATCATATCGTCATCGGGCTGAGGGATAAACTCGCCTATATCTCTGTTTCTGTCGTTCATAATCATATTCCTTTCTCACGGAAAAATCTTGCCTGCATAGCAAATTCCTTCGGCACCTTCATTGTCAGAAGATTGGTGCAGTCAAACGCCTTTGCGCTTCTGACGCCCACTACTTCCGCATCACAGACGGGCTTGCCCGATCTGCTCAGCGCCTTGCCCTTATCGCCCTGCTTGGGCAGAGGCAGGAACTCATAAGGCAATGTTATCTCTGCCGTACCGTCGCCGCAGTCCTCGTTTACAAGGAATATTGCCTGTCCCGAGCAGGAGGCTACGCACATTCCGCAGCCTGTGCATTTTACCTCGGGGTCTGCCGCAGGGAGGGCGGTGATTTTGCTGCCTATCTTTATGCAGTGCTTTGGACAAGCGTCCTGACAAGGGTTGCAGGGGATATTCTGAGTACATTCGATAACGGGGTGGATACCTGTTTGGTGGGTCACTCCCGGGAAACGTCCTATCTCGTCATCGGAAACAAATCCGTGCTTCAGAAGGTTCTGTGAAATTGCAATGCCTTCTTCCGTTTCGGTGATAGCCTTTCCTCTCATTCCCGGGGCAAACATTCCCTGTCTGAGTCCGTCAAGGGCGGCTTCCTGTTCGGAAACGGCTGCCTTGCATTCTTCTTCTGTGATATATCCCAGACGGGCGGCAGCGGCAATTCCTGCGATACGTCCTTCTATCATTGCGCTGGAGGCTTCTTCAATTCCCGAAACATCTCCTGCGGCAAATATGCCCTTTACCGAGGTCTCCCCGTACTCGTCCACTACGGGAACAAAGCCTGCCTTTGCGGGGTCGTCCTTCATTTCGCAGCCTGCCATATCGCAAAGCTTTGACATAGGCGAAAGTCCCACAGCAAGACAGATGGTATCAACATCAAAATGCTTTTCCGTTCCCTTGATGACCTGCCAGTTTTTATCCACCTCGCCGATGGTAACGCCTGTAACATACTCATCGCCCTCGGCTGCAACTATGGTATGGGAAAGGTAGAAGGGAACGCCGCAGCGTGCCACCTTTGCGGCGTGAACGCCGTATCCGCCCACACGTGGAGCGGCGTCTGCAAGTGCCACTACCTCGCAGCCTGCCTGCATAAGCTGAAAGCTGACCACAAGACCAACATTTCCCGAGCCAAGCATAAGCACTTTTTTTCCGGGAAGTATTCCGTGAAGGTTCATCATTGTCTGAGCCGCTCCTGCGCCGATAACGCCGGGAAGCGTCCAGCCTGGGAATGTGACCATATTTTCGCTTGCACCCGTTGCAATGAGAATGGTATCGCCCTTTATATGCTCAACGTGCTCGCCTATTTTTACCGTTACCTCTTTTTCGGGGAAAATGCCGATAACGATAGCGTTCAGGACCACCTCTACGCCCAGCTCGCTTGCCTCCGCAAGAAGCTCCTCACCGATATGAAAGCCTCTTATCTTTGCCTTATGCTCCTTGGAACCGAAAAATTTATGTATCTGCTTGAAAAGCTGTCCGCCGGGCTTTGCGTTTTCATCGAAAACAGCCACCTTCATTCCACGCTTTGCCGCTTCTATGGCAGCCGAAAGTCCTGCAGGGCCGGCGCCGACTATGACCATATCATATCTTTTCATATCTTCTGCTCCTCCTTCGGCTCTGCTGTTACTCCGTACTGCGTTCTTACGTCCATTCCTTCTTCAAGGGGGGTTATGCAGGTGCGGACATTGGGCTGACCGTTTACTACCATTACGCAGTCGGTGCATCGCCCTATGGCGCAGAAAATTCCTCGGGGCTTATGCTGCTTTTTGGTGTATCTGTGTACCATTACCCCTGCATTTTTCAGAGCCATTGCAATAGGCTCGCCCTCGCAGCCTTCAAGCGTTTTTCCGTCAAAGGTAAAGGATACTGTCCTGCCCTTTTCGTATGTACCCAGTATCGGATGCTCATCTATTCTCATAACGATCTCCTCCGTTTGTCATCAGATCATCTGCGGCTTGTCCCAGAGCGTAAGCTTTGTGCCTATGCCCTTGGCAAGAGCATTGCGGTAAACTACCGTGCCCCACGCCACATCTTCCACAGGCATACCGCCTATGGAATACACTATGATCTCGTTTTCGTCCCTGTGAAGGGGTATCTTGCCCATAAGGATATCTCCCAGGTCGTCTATCTTGTCCTCGGACATTTTTCCCTCGGCGATAAGGTCCATAACACGCACCGCAGGAATGGGAACGGTGTTGTAGGCATTGGGCTTCATTTCTTCCTCCCACGCCTCGTAGAGCATAATATTGTCCGTCACCGTTCTTGCACGGTTGATGATGAAATCATCGTCAAATCTGAGAGCCGCCGTGGAGCTGATAAGCGCTCCCGGTTTTATCCATTCCTCGGCAATGTAGGGATAAAGCTCGGGGTCTCCCGTGGGAGTGGAGGTGCTTGCGGAAACGATGTCCGAATCTCTTACAGCTTCTTCAATAGTATCAACAGCGTAAACATCAACGCCGGGGTATTCCTTTTTAACGTGAGCGATGAAATTTTCAAGAGAAGCGGCGCCTCTGCCCTTTACCTTTATGGTCTCAATGCCGGGGCGGACTGCCATAATTGCCGCAAGAGCGGTCTTGCTCATAACTCCGGGGCCGATAATGCCCACCACCTTTGAATCCTGCTTTGAAAGGTGCTTGTAACCAACTCCCGGAACGGCTCCCGTGCGGTATGCGGAAAGGATATTTGCGGACATATATGCAAGGGGCGCTCCCGTGTCCTTGTCGTTAAGGGTGAGCATAAGAATGGAGCGGGGGAGACCTTTTTCCTTGTTCGCACAGTTTGAGCCGTACCACTTCATTCCTGCCATATCAAACTTGCCGCCCAGATATGCAGGCATTGCCATAAAACGTCTGTCGGGGCCGTCTACCGGCATTTCGGGAAAGGGTGAGGACTGAGGGAACATTACCATACAGCCGTGAGAGTTTCCGTTTGCTCCGCCCATACGGTAGTTGCCCACCTTCATAAGCTTGAACATTTCTTCCATAGTTTCAATGCAGCCTGCCATATCCTTAACACCTGCTGCGATCATATCTTCTTCGTTCAGATACAGAAATTCAACTTTTGGATAAGCCATAAGGCAACCGTCCTTTCGGATATAAAATATAAAAAGGAGTTCACGTCATTTTTGACCTGAACTCCTTTGTTCAATTTCATTATAGTCTCAAAATAAACATAATAATTGTAAAAATCGGAAGTAAAATGAATTTCCGAGGCTCTGTAATTTCATTTTTGCAAATAAAAAAGGCAGGAAGCTTTTCGGCTCCCTGCCGCAGATTTGAGGTGTATGTGCTGATTTGACAGCTTTTACAATAATATGTGTACCGCCGAAAAGCTTAGTCGCTTATCTCACCCTTTTTAAGCCGTGCAAAGTAATCCTTGGTGTCCCGTGCAACCACGCCGTTTAAAGCAAAGAGTGCGATAATATTCGGGAACGCCATAAGTCCGTTGAATATGTCTGCGATGGTCCATACTGCGGAAACGGTCATATAGGGACCGATGAAAACTGCCGCAATGTAGAGGATACGGTATATCATAACAGCCGCCTTGTTTTTGCCGCTGAGATATTCAAGGCAGCGCTCGCCGTAGTAGTTCCAACCGAGGATAGTGGTGAATGCAAAGAAAACAAGGCATATCATAAGAATAAAGGAAGCTGCCTGAGAGGGGAGAAAATGCAGTCCCTTCCGGAATGCGTCTGTTGTGACCTGAACGCCCTGAAGGTTCGGGTCTGCCCAGGAGCCCATCATTATTATGGAAAGTCCCGTCATTGTGCAGATGACGATGGTGTCGATAAATGTGCCTGTCATAGAGATAAGACCCTGTCTTACAGGCTCTTTGGTCTTAGCCGCCGCAGCCGCAATAGGCGCAGAGCCGAGACCCGACTCGTTGGAGAAAATTCCTCTTGCAACGCCGCTTCTCATAGATATCATCATTGAAGCGAGCATTCCCCCCGCAATGGGCTTTATTCCAAAAGCGCCTTGAATTATTTCGGCAAGAGCGGCAGGAATTTTTGTGATATTGCAGATAAGGAGCGTTACGACTGCGAGAATATAGAGTATCGCCATAAAGGGCACGACCACCTGTGAAACGCTGCTTATGCGCTTAATGCCGCCGATGATAACAAGTCCTGCGCAGAGGGCTATGATAATGCCCGAGATAACGGTGACGATAGAATATGTATTTCCCAGAATGGTAACGGTGTTTTCGCAGTTGGGGTCAAAAAATCCCGTTACCGCAGAGGAGATACCGTTAACCTGAGAGAATGTGCCGATACCCATAAGTCCAACGCAGGCACCGAAAAATGCAAATATCTTTGCGAGCCATTTCCATTTTTTGCCCATACCGTTTTCTATGTAGTAGAAGGGACCGCCGAGAACGTGTCCTTCCTCGTCGATGGTACGGTATTTGACAGCAAGAAAGCCCTCGGCAAATTTTGTTGCCATTCCGAAAAATGCGGCTATCCACATCCAGAAAAGCGCTCCCGGACCGCCTGCCAAAATACCTACCGCCGTTGCAACGCCTACGATATTTCCCGTTCCTATGGTGGCGGAAAGGGCGGTGCAGAGAGACGCAAAGCCCGATACTTCGCCGTGAGCTTCGTCCTCTTCCTCTTTAAAAAGATACCTGAGTGCCCTGGGCAGGTGGCGTATCTGGATAAATCCTGTGCGTATCGAAAGCAGGATACCTGCGGACAGGATAAGGACGATGAGGGGGACGCCCCACACGGCGTCGTCGATTTTGGTAAGCAGACTGTCAAAATCCATCAAATCAGCTCCAATTTCAAAAAAATTATACTTCTATTTTACCATATCCTGAGATGAAAATGATTAAATATTTATAAATATTGCACGGCAGCATTGATTTGCTTATCAAAATATATTTTATGAGCCTTTTTGAATAATTATGTTCCCGTGTGAAATATTACAAACAGAGTCTATCTTCGGAAAGGCGGTTTTAATATGGCTCAGAGAATTTCACGTAACACTTTTAAAATGGACATGCCGCCCACTATCCACAGCTATGCGGCGATTGTGGGAAAGAAGGAGGGAGACGGCCCTCTTCACAGGCATTTCGATCAGATCTATCAGGACACTCATTTCGGGCAGGACTCATGGGAAAAGGCGGAGAGCGAGCTTCTTAGACTTACGGTGATGAAGGCTCTCGAAAAGGGAAATATTTCAAAGGAGGACGTAAACTATATGTTTGCGGGTGACCTTCTTAATCAATGCACCACCACTTCCTACGGGCTGAGAGACCTGGAAATACCCGTTTTGTGCGTTTACGGAGCCTGCTCAACAATGGCGGAGAGCCTGCTTCTGGCGGCGCTTATGACCGACAGCGGCATTGGGGGAAATGTGGTTGCCGCCACATCATCTCACTTCTGCTCGGCTGAAAGACAGTTCAGATTTCCGCTTTCCTACGGCGGCGTGCGGACTCCTACGGCTCAATGGACCTGCACCGCTTCGGGTGCGGCGGTGGTAACTCCTCACGAGAAGCAGGGACCCCATATCAAGGGCGTGACCATCGGAAGGATAGTTGATATGGGCGTATGCGACGCAAACAATATGGGTGCGGCAATGGCTCCTGCGGCGGCATATGTTATCGAAAGCTATCTCAACGACACGGGAATGAAGCCCGAGGATTTCGACCTTATCATCACGGGAGACTTAGGCAGAGTGGGCGGCACGCTCCTTATCGAGCTTCTTGCGGGAGACGGGCTGAACATTGCGCCCAGATACAAGGACTGCGGAACTATGATGTTTGACTATGAGAAGCAGGACGTTCACGCAGGCGGCTCGGGCTGCGGCTGCAGCGCTGCGGTGCTGTGCGGATATTTTCTTGACAAGGTAAGGTCGGGTGAATACAAGAATATCCTTTTCTGCGCCACGGGTGCGCTTATGTCGCCCACAATGTCCCAGCAGGGGGAGAGCATTCCCGGAATATCCCACGCTGTGCATATTTCACGAGACTGACCAAACAAGGAGGAAAACAAAATGGAATATTTATGGGCGTTTATCATAGGCGGTGCACTCTGCGCTGTGGGACAGCTGCTCATCGACTACACAAAGCTTACTCCTGCAAGGATACTCGTTACCTATGTGGTTGCGGGAGTGGTGCTTGGCGCATTTAAGATATACCGTCCCCTTATCGAGTTTGCGGGGGCGGGAGCGGCAGTTCCCCTGACGGGCTTCGGCAACGCCCTTGCGGAGGGCGTGAGAGAGGCTGTTGACACCAAGGGCTTTATCGGCGTATTTACGGGAGGTCTGGCTGCCGCTTCCGCAGGCATTACGGCGGCTATGATATTCGGTCTTATTATGGGACTGTGCTGTAAATCAAAGGAAAAATGAAAAAAGCTGTCCGCTTTTGAAACGGGCAGCTTTACATAGCGGGCTGAGCTTGCAGCCGCTTGTTATATAATTTATTTTGGCGGCTCGGTAACGTTTGTCAGCCCGATAAATTGGAATATGACGGGCTGTATATTTTGCTTATTTATTATGTTTATTTTACTTAACCCTGTTAGCGAGTAAGCAAAGGGACAACCTAAGGGGAGGGGAAAGAAATAAACCCAACAAAAATGCGGATTTTCCCCTCCCCTACGGTTTTCCCCTTGCGACCTCTTTCCCTACCCCCTCCCCTTTCCCGCATTTTTACAGTTATGCTTGAGCCTTAAAGTTTTGAGCCTTATATTTGGTTTTGTTCGAGGCATTTCACCTCGTCATTCCTTTTTTGCGGTTTTCCGTAGCCTATTATGGGGCATACGCCTATGCGGTTTAGGTCTGCGGCTTTGCGCCAATAAAAAAATTCCAACCTCAAGTCTAAGCAGAATGGGCGTATGCTCCATAACAGAACGTGGGAAACCGCAAAAAAGGAATGACGATGTGAAATGACCCGAACAAAATTTTATTACAGCAAGAAAAAATCTCAATCCCTATCTATCTGTAAAAATGCGGAAAGGGGAGAGGGGGTAGGGAAAGAGTGTGCAGAGGGAAAACCGTAGGGGAGGGGGGAAGTCCGCATTTTTGTTGGGTTTAGTTCTTCCCCCCTCCCCTTAGGTTGTCCCTTTGCATACTCGCTAACAGGTTTAAGAAAAACTAAATTTTGTTAATCAAAAATAATTTAGTCTTGTGACATAAAACACGATGCGGTGACAAAGTAACAAATTCCCGTAAAGTAACTTCGTGACCTCGCCGCAGGTCGTCACCCGCCGTCACCCGCCTATATTATCTGCAAAAGGAAAAATTTCAGATATTCCGTTTCATCAACCGACATAAGAATAGGGTGGTCGGGAGCCTGACGGCGAAGCTCTATGAGACGGAGCTCAACTCCCGCCGCCTTTGCCGCATCTTTAAGCATCTGAGCAAAAAGCTCCTCGGTCATAAAGTGGGAGCAGGAGGCTGTGGCAAGATAGCCGCCTCGGGGGAGCAGGCGCATTGCAAGGGTGTTCAGCTCAAGATAGCCGTTTCGGGCGTTTCCCACAGTCTTTCGTGACTTGGTGAATGCAGGAGGGTCAAGGATTATGTAATCCGCACTCCTGTCGTGAGCTTCGATACGTGCTTTCAGAAAATCGAAAACATCGCTCTGCACAAAGGTCATATTTCCCTCAAGACCGTTGAGTGCTGCATTTGAACGTGCCATTTCCACCGCCTGTGCGGAAACGTCCACCGCCGTTACGTGAGCCGCACCCGCTTTTGCGCAGTTAAGTGCAAAAGATCCTGTGTGTGTGCAGCAGTCGATAACGTTTTTGCCCTTTGCGATAGAAGCGGCGGCACGGCGGTTGTATTTCTGGTCAAGGAAAAAGCCTGTTTTCTGACCGTTTTCCACATCAACGCTGTAGCGTATGCCGTTTTCAACTATTTCGGTCAGGGGAGAGGTGTTTTCCTCTCGGAAATACCAGCCCTTTTCCTCGCTCATTCCCTCAAGGGTGCGGATATTTACATCGTTTCTCAGATAAATGCCCCTTATTTTTACACCGTCGGCTTTGAGAATATCCATAAGTGCGGGGAGAATTATATCCCGTCTTTGCTCAATTCCGAGGGAAAGTATCTGAACTGAGAGCAGGTCGTTAAATTTATCCACCGTAAGCCCCGGGAAACCGTCTGCTTCTCCGAAAATAAGTCGGCAGGCGTTCATATCCTCCTCGGTCATTACCGTCTTTCTGTAGCTGTAGGCATACTCCAGGCGGCGTTTCCAGAAGCCTTCGTCAAAGGTGTCATTGGCATTTCGGGAAATTATCCTTACACGAATTTTTGAGTTTGAGTTGAAAAAGCCTGTGCCCATATACCGACCTTTTTCGGAAATGACATCGGCAAGTGCACCATCTGTGATATTATCGGCGGCGGTTATTTCGTTATCGTATATCCACGGGTGACCGCCCGAGGTACGCTTGCGGCATTTTTCGGTTACTGTTACTTTTGGAAAATCTCTTTTTATGTTCATTATAATTATCCTTTCAGCAGGGCAGGCTGAGCCTGCAGCCAATCGTTCTATAGTTTATTTGGGACGTTATATATGCGGCTCGGTAACTGTAGAAATAAGCCCCTCAAGAATCAGAAGAGGGCTGAGCCTGCTAAATCATGATTTATCTTTGTTGAGCAATAACATATCTGTCGGCGCGGAGACAAAGCTAAAAAATCCGCAAAACTGACAGCGCGACCTCGCTGCGGGGCGTCCCCCGCCGCCGCGGGTCGTCACCCGCACCCGCTTAAAATTTTTTAACGCTTCTTCCGTCCTTTGAGGACAGCTTCTTGTATGCCTTTTTAAGATTTTGCCTGTAATGCCGCCTGAAATCCTTGTAGAGCCTTACCGCCGAGGAAACAAAGAATATGCCCATTGCAATTGCTCCCGCCATTCCGAATGCGTCTATCGCCCTGTCAAGGAAGGTGTCGTTATCGCCCATAACGAGAGCCAGCATTGCGTAATAGGTGAGTCCGCCCGGCACAAGAGGGATTATGCCCACGATAAGATACATATTAACGGGAGCTTTGTTTATCTTTGCCATTACCTCGGAAAACAGCGCCACCGCCGCCGCCGAGATAAAGCAGGTCTGTATCTCCCCGAATTCGTTCATAATGAGGAGCGTATAGATAAGCTGGCTCACCAGCGACCCTACCGAGGCGGCTATCAGGTGCTTGAAGCGGATATTGAACTGCACACCGAATGCGGCGCACGCCACAAAACTGCATATGCAGGGAATAACAATATCGTTTGTGATATCCATAAATTAAAACCGTCTTTCAGAATTTTATTACAGCAGCTACCGCCGAGCCTGCTCCCACCGCCATTCCGACAGCGATAAGAAGCGCTTCGGTAAGGGTGTATATGCCGGAAATGAAGTCCCCCGAGATAAAGTCTCTCATACAGTTTGTAAGGGCAACTCCCGGGACAAGAGCCATTGATGCGCCTATTATCATCTTGTCAAATCTGGGAACAAAGCCGATGGAGCTTATTATCACCGCTAAAAGCGACACTGCCATTGAGCATACCACAGCGTTCAGAAATGCGCTGGCGTTGACCTTCCGGAGCCTTACGGTAATGAAATTTATCACAAGTCCCAACAGTCCGCCGAACAGCGCTTCGAGAGGCTCGCCCTTGAAGAAAAGAGTGAACGCCGCTCCCGTTATGAAATAGCTTAAATAGATAACAGCAGGGCTGTAGGTCTTACGCTCCTTTATCTGCTGAAGCTTGTGGAGTATGACCTCCGCTTCGGGCTTTTCGGTGCAGATGAAACGGGAAAGCTCGTTTATTTTTCCCACCCTGTCAAGGTTTGTGTCCCGTCCCGAAATGCTTTTTGAATCGGTATATGGCACGCTGTTTTTGTCCTTGACGGTGATTATGAAGTTTGCGGGGGTTGCGTATATCTCCGCCTCCTCGTGCTTGTAGGCACGGCAGATACGGGTAATGGTGTCCTCCACACGATATATCTCAGCGCCGTATATTATCATCAGACGGGCGATCTCGGCGCATATGCCCGTAAGCTGTATCTCGTTCATTTCAGTCCTCCCCGGGAAATCCCTTAAATAATAAATCCGCCGTTAACGCCTATTATCTGTCCCGTAATAAAATCGGAGCCTTTGTCCGCAAGGAAAAGGGCAGTTCTTGCAATATCCTCGGGAGTGCCTATCCTGTTCATAGGCGTTTCCTCCTTGAGATATGCCATTGTTTCTTCGTCAAGATGAGCGTTCATATCCGTATCAATGACCCCCGGGGCAATGCAGTTTACCGTGATTCCCGACAGCCCCACTTCCTTTGCCAGAGCCTTTGTAAAGCCGATCACCGCCGCCTTTGCGGCACTGTAATGCACCTCGCAGGAGGCTCCTGCCTGTCCCCACATAGAGGAGATGTTTATTATCCTGCCGTACTTGTTGTGTATCATATAGGGGAGAGCGGCGTGTGTGAAGCTGTAAACGCTTTTAACATTCACGTTAAACATATTGTCCCACATTGCCTCGGTAATATCCGAAAACAAAGCCTGTTCGGCAATGCCTGCGTTGTTTATGAGCACATCGGCGCCGCCGAAAACTGAGCTGATTTCCACAACAGCCTCGCATACCTCGCTGTATACGGCGCAGTCGCATCTGAATATCTCACAGCCTATCTCAGCCTTGAGACTTTCCGCTTCCGCCTTGCTTTTGTGATATACAGCGGCAACATTGTAGCCTGCCTTTGCAAACTGTTTTGCACATTCCCTGCCTATTCCACGGGATGCGCCTGTTATTATAACTGTCTGAGCCATTTTGCCGCCTTTCTTTAATCGTTCAGTCTGTCCAGAAGTATCTTATCGCTTTTCTTTTCGGTAACAGCGATTATGATAATTGCGATAATGCCGCAGAGAGAGATGATTATGCCTGCGCTCAGTCCTGCGGGGAAGAAGGTCATTTCTATCTCGTGAGTGCCTGCGGTAAGCTCAACGCCGATAAGAGCGTCGCATACCTTAACAGGCTCCACCTTTTCGCCGTCCACCTTGATAGTCCAGCCCGGCTCCCAGCTTATGGTGGTGAACATCACACCGTCCTTTTCGGCGGTTATCTCGCCCTTGATGTGGTCTTCCTCAAAGTGGGTCATTTTAAGACCGTGTTCTTTGAGCTTGTTTATGTCCTCGGTGAACTTTTCCTCGTCAAGATAATAGAAAAGCTTGTCCTTGAAAAGCACCTCATTTTTTTCCTCGGTGATGGTGACGATAAGGGAAATTTCCTCGCCCTTGTCAAACCTGCCAAGAGTCTGAATGACCATATTTCCGCCCTCAAAATAGTAATCGAGGAACTCCTTGTTAAGCCAGAGATTTACCTTTCTCTCGTAGCTTGAGGGTAGATACATATATATCATATCCTCGGTGGGAGCGTCAAAAATAAACTCAATGTGAGAATTTTTCCCCTGTTCTACGGGAACATATTTGGTATGTGCGCCATAGCTTGTCTGCTTTGCATTTTCGGGAATGGTCTTGTCAACGGATATCTGCTTGAAATACTGGGTGTATTCATCGGAAACCAGGTGGCTGAGAAGCTTGTTCTGGTTTTCAAAGGGATTGTCCGTTCCGAACTCCACGTCGAGAATGGAGCTGTCCGCCATAAATGCGATGGGCAGGGCATTGGGATTTTCATAGACCGCAAATATATCCTTTTCGTCCTTGTTTGTAAGGACGAGCTTGTCATAGTGCTTGTTTTCGGGTATCTTTTCCTCTGCGGAGATGTTTTCGTCTGCCTCGTCGCTTGCGATAGACTCCTTTTCCATTACATATTTAATGCCGAGGATCGAGTCGGTGACATAGGTGGAGCCTTTGTATTTGATGTAGTGACCGCCGTAGGAGAAGCCCAGACGTCGCAAAAACTGTATGGGAGCGGCATTAAGGGTGGAGCTTGAGTGTGAAATGCCGAAGCTGCCCATTGCCATAGCGTCATTTACGGTTCGGTGGTAATTTTTCTCTATCCTGTAAACGCCGCCTTCATCAAAGCTGTCCTGATCGAGAATTTTCTTTACGGTGTCACGTCCGAGAGTGATATATCTGTTGTAGGAGGAGTATTTTGAATAAACAACGTCCTTGTTTATAGCCTCCATAGTGGAAAGTGTGGAGCCGAAAAGTTCGCCTGCTGTGAAAATACCTATAACAAAGGTGAGAACTGCCCTTTTGGATTTGTCGGACATTTTTATGCTTCTGAGAACGATGCAGTAAATGAGTGTGAAAAGCACCGTGTACCATACGGACATAGTAAGGTCAACGCCCTTGAAATCCTGTCTGCCCACATAGAAGGCATAGAGCATAAGTCCGAAGCCCGTAACGCCGATTTCCTTAATGGTAATGCCCTCAAGGCGCTCAAAGGTCATAGCCGCCATTACAAGGAGAACAAAGCTGAATGTGAAGCTGTAGCGGTAGGGGAGCCAGTTCGGCACCTGAAATCCGTGCCACGCAAGGTCTGCGGTGGAGAGATACATTGACAGGAGAACAGACATCAGCACAGCGCCCAGACCCATTTTTTGCCTGAAACGTATCTTGCTGTTTAAGAAAAACAAAGGAATGAGTATCACCGTAAGTACGCCGCAGTAAACAACGGGAGAACCTTCGGGGCGGCAGGTGTCATACACGTTCGGCAGGAGATTTTTAAAGAAATCAATGAAGTCAAACTGAGTTTTAAGAGCGTAGCTTGGGTCTGAAAATTCAAATTTGCCGAGCTTTAAGGAGTTGTACAGAGGCAGAAGCACCCAGGCGGCGGACATTGCCGCAATAACACCGCCAACGGCAAATTTCACTCCCGCAAAGAAAAAGGACTTAAAGGAATGGGTGTAATTTTTCTTGCCTGCAAAATAGTAGTAAAGGAAATAGATGATAGAGAAGAAGGTTATCATCCAGCCGATGTAGAAATGCGCCATATACATAAGCGCAAGGGGAATGATAAAGCGGAGCCAGCAGTTGTCGTCGATTATCTTTTCAATGCCGTAAACGATAAGGGGCAGATAGATAAGACCGTCCAGCCACATCGGGTTCATAAGCTGTACTATCATATAGCCCATAAGGGAGTAAAGTATGCCGAAAAGCATAGCTGTAGAGCCTTTGCAGCCCTTTGAGCGCCTGAGATAATAGTTAAATGTCACCGAAGCCGTACCCACCTTGCAAAGCTGCATTATAAGCAGAGACTCGGTCATCATCGAGCGAGGGAGTATCATCGGTATCAAGGTGAAGGGGCTTGCCAGATAATAGGCGAATATTCCCATTATTTCTCCCGTAAGGTTACGGCTCCAGGAGATAAAGGGACTGCCGTTACCGTGAAGGATATCACGGAGATTTTCAAAGTAATAAACATATTGTCCGTTCAGGTCGAGTACCAGCACGGACATATCCCCGAAGGGGTGAACGCCGAAGCAGGCGTATGCGGCAAAAAGCAGCAGGGCAGGGATAAAAAAGGCAAATATATAGCTTCTCTTTGATTTTATAAAGCTGACTATCCCGCTCAGAAATTTATTTTCCTTCTTAGGCTCCTTTATGTTTGAGCCGTCACGTCCGCCGTCGATGATGTTAACGTTTATCTTTTTAACGTCCATCTCTCCTAAGGAAGTTTCCCCTTCGGAGCCGTTGTTTTCGGGCTGGCCCTGAATGTTTACATTTTCTTCCATATCCGTAAAGTCTCCGTTCTTTGTTATGAAAAGTGTGGCTGATTGGCTTAAAATACATATACATATACTATTATAATATTTTTACTAATAAAAAACAAGAAAAATCAGCAGAAATAAATAAAAAAAATTCTGAATTTTGACTTGTTAAATTGTTCAATATGTGATATAATAAATTTAGTGAAACAGACTTTCGCTGAAATAGTGCGATTTTCGGTCAAATTAACGGAGGTTTGCTTAAAAATGCATTTAAGTGAGAAAACTATAGAAAAGGAAGTCGTGTTCGAGGGACGGATAATCACCGTCAGAAAGGATAAGGCGGAGCTTGAGGACGGTACCGTTGCCCCCAGAGAGCTTGTTATCCACTCGGGCGGCGTGTGTGTTGTTCCTCTCACCGATGAAAATGAGGTCATAATGGTGCGGCAGTTCAGATACGCTTTCGGCGAGCCTCTTCTTGAAATACCCGCAGGCAAGCTTGAGATAGGTGAAGATCACAGATCAGCTGCCCTCAGAGAGCTTGAGGAGGAAACGGGAGCAAAGTGCGAAAGCTTTGATTATCTGGGGGTCTGCTACCCCTCGGTTGCATATCTCACAGAAAAGATACATATGTATCTTGCAAGGGGTCTGAGCTTCGGCAAAGCCCATACCGACGAGGGCGAGTATCTTGATGTGCTCCGCATACCTCTTGACGAAGCGGTCCGGATGGTAATGCGTGGGGAAATTCCCGACGCCAAGACCCAGATCGCCCTTCTCAAAACAAAAATGCTCATTGATGAGGGCAAATAAAAATCCCCGTTTCCGGTAAGAAACGGGGGAGAGACATCTGATATCCCGGATAGCTGATATGATCAGATAAGGCCTGCCTGCTCTGCTTCTGCCTCAGCCTGCATCATTTCGATGTGGCGTGTGTAAGCGTCAAGGATCTGACCCTCAATGGACTGTCTTGCGTCGGGGGAGATGGGGTGAACGATATCTCTGAAAACGCCGTTCTCGTCCTTTCTGCTGGGCATTGCAACGAAAAGTCTTGCGTCGCCCTGGACTACCTTGATGTCGTGGATGGCGATCTGGTCGTCAATAGTGATGGAAATAACAGCTCTCAGACGGCCCTCGGGAATGATCTTGCGGATCTTGATATCGGTGATTGTCATTTTATATGTCCTCCTTAAAATCTGCGGCATTCGGATAATAGTAGTATGTTTCCGCTGCGCTGCAATATTCAGAAATTTGGAAAATGAAAGTTTTTCCAATCCGTAATTCAATTATAATATATGACTCTTAAAATTTTATAAACAGAGGTGAAACTTTTGAATAACTATATGCGTAAATTTGATGATGATGTCTTAAAGGATAAGCATCACATTCATATGATAGGCATAGGCGGCAGCGGAATGTATCCCCTTGCACAGATACTAAAGGCAAAGGGCTATCACATAACAGGTTCGGACAATAACGAGACAGACACCCTTAAAGCCGTCAGAGCAATGGGCATAGAGGTGTTCCTCGGTCAGCGTGCGGAGAATATAAAGGGCGCCGACCTTATAATCCACACTGCCGCAATTATGCAGGATAATCCCGAGCTTATTGCAGCAAAGGCGAGCGGAGTCCCTGTTCTTGAAAGAAGCGACCTGCTGGGAATAGTCACTTCCTGGTATAAAAATGCAGTCTGCGTAAGCGGAACTCACGGCAAGACCACCGTTACCTCGATGATAACCCAGATCTTAAAGCAGGGCGGAATGGACATCACCGCATATATCGGCGGAAAACTGCCCATAATAGGGGGAAGCGGCTGTGTAGGCACTTCCGATACAATGGTGTGCGAAGCCTGCGAGTTTGTGGATCATTTTCTGAAGCTGTCTCCCGATATAGCCGTAGTGCTGAACGTTGACGCCGACCATCTTGACTATTTCAAGACCCTTGACAACGTTATCGCCTCCTTTAACAAATTCTGCTCCCTTGCAGGCAGGATAATCGCCAACGGGGACGATGAAAACACACGCAAAGCTATAAGCGGTCTTGACAAGGAAACAGTCACCTTCGGAAATTCCGAGGAAAACGACTGGTACCCGAAGAATGTAAGCAGGGTAAACGGACTTCTCACCGAGTTCGATATTTATCATAAGGGAGAGCTTTTTACTCATGCAAGGCTCCATATTCCGGGTATCCACAATGTGCTTAATGCCGTAGCTGCAGCAGCTGCAGCATATATGTCGGGAGCGGACGCAGATATGATATCCGCAGGTCTTGACAGCTTCCGTGGGGCAAAGCGCCGCTTTGAAAAGTACGGCGAGGTAAACGGCATAACCGTATGCGACGATTACGGTCATCACCCCGCAGAGCTTGAAGCTACCCTCAGAGCTGCTGCCGATATGGGCTTTAATAAGGTCTGGGCGGTGTTCCAGCCCTTCACCTTCTCCCGAACAGCCCTGCTCCTTGACGATTTCATACGGGTGCTGTCCATTCCCGATAGGTGCATAATCACCGCCATAATGGGCTCACGTGAGAAGAACACCTACAACATTTATGATAAGGACATCGGTGAAAAAGTTCCCGGAGCAGTATGGTTCGAGGAACAGGAACACGACGCCAACTTTGAGCTTTGCGCCGAATATGCCGCAGAACACGCCCAAAGCGGAGACCTTATCCTTACAATGGGCTGCGGAGATGTAAACAAATGCGCCTGGCTTATCCTTGATAAGCTGAAGGCAAAATATAAACAATAATATTTAAAATATGAAAGGAAGATCATTATGAAAATGAAAGAGATCCACAAGAAGGTATACGAGTACATCAAGCAGAGAACAGAGGACGGCTATTCCCCCTCTATAAGAGAGATCTGCCGTGACCTTGACATCGCTTCCACCTCCACCGCCGCAAGATATGTAAATTTCCTTGTAGATCAGGGATATCTTGAGAAGATAGAGGGCAAGAACCGTGCCGTAAAGCTTGCAGGAAACGGCATAATGAGACTTCCCGTTGTGGGCACCATCACCGCAGGTCAGCCTGTTACAGCCTTTGAGGATATTTCGGAATACATATCCTTCCTGCCCAACAAGACCTACACAGGCGAGCTTTTTGCTCTCAAGATCAGAGGCGAAAGTATGATAAACGCAGGTATCTTAGACGGCGATTTCGTTATCGTAGAAAAGTCCGAATACGTTGAAAACGGCGAGATTGCAGCAGTTATGGTAGGGGACGAGGAAGCCACCGTAAAGCGTTTTTACAAGGAAGACGGACATTACCGTCTCCAGCCCGAAAATGACACAATGCAGCCTATTATTTCCGACGAGTGCACCATTATCGGAAAGGTAGTTGGAGTAATGCGTTACTTAGGCTGAGAACGGAGCATTTAATGGAAGAAAATCGAAATGACCCCTTAGGACAAAGCCACGCTCCATATCCCGCATATCAGCCCTATACCCCGGGCGGCGGATATTACAGGAGCGAGGCACCCGTTTCGGAAAACGAGCGCAGAGCCATCAAACGCAATTACCGCACCGCATTTACCGAAGCCATTATCCACAACATAGGCAGTGTTGTCCTTGCAAATGTCATATTTGTGATAATGATGCTGTTTGGCTATGAATTCAGGGTAAACGAAGATAATACCCAGATAGTGGATATTCCCTATGCCATAGCAGGGTCTTTGCCGTCCATTCTTTTCTGTCTCGGTATATTCCTTTATGACAAGAGTTCAGGCAGGAAAAAGCTTTCGGAATATTTCCGCACAGAGGACATAACTGCAGGCAGGGTGTTTGCATTTTTCGGAATGGTGATGCTGTTTTACTCCGTCAGCGTTATACTCCAGCAGGTAGTCATAAGCGGCTGCTTTTCGGCAGGCTTTTCACCCATAAAAGAGGAGTATCTGTCGGAGGAAGAGCTGTCCGTTCCATATCTTGTCTGGGATATAATAATGACCGCAATACTTGCTCCCATAGGCGAGGAGCTTATGTTCAGAGGAGTTATACTGAGGCGTCTCAGTACCGTGAGTCAGCGCTTTGCCATATTTGCGTCTGCAGCTATTTTCGGACTGATGCACGGAAATCTTCTCCAGATGATACTTGGCTTCTGCGTAGGACTGGTGTTCGGCTATGCCGCAGTTAAAACAGGCTCGCTGCTGCTGCCCATAGCGGGACATATTTTCATCAATTTCTTTGCAGTCTCGTGCAGTATACTCACATTCCTTACCGATGACGAAACTGCAAATACCTATTGGCTGTGCGTACTTGGAGTATTTTTTGTAATAGGCATCGTGACCCTTGTCATACTTCTTGCACGTCACAGCATAGAGCTTCCCCGAAGCACGGAGTATCACCGCAAGAGAACATTTCCCATAATGGTATCCTGCGTAAGCTTCTGGGTGCTGCTTGCAGTCTATATTATAGATATAGTATCAAAATTCGGTCCCGTGACCGAAAAGCTTATGGAATAAGCATATTGACAACCGTTAAAAGGTATGATATAATCATTTTTATGGAAAAGACGGCAGGGAGTGTCCCAATGCCGTAAAGTCCGAAGGCGCTGACTTTCGGACGGGTCTTGTGTTTTCGCAAGGCTCAGAAAGGATGGTAATTCTAAATGGAGAAAATCGACGGAAAAACGCTGATAAACGAGTTTGATCTCGACGAAGCAAAGAGCAGCGAGGGCAAAGAGATCGAAATTTCCGCCTGCGTTCATAAGGTAAAGAAGATGGGCGGTTTCGCCTTTGTAATTCTCAGGACCGCAAGATATCTTATCCAGACAGTCTATTCCCCCGATACCTGCCCCGACAGCATCGACGGTATCAAGGAAGGCTGCTTTGTGACCGCAAAGGGCGTTGTTAAAAATGACGACAGAGCATATAACGGCATTGAGCTTTCCCTTACAGGCATAAAGCTTATCCATAAGCCCGATTATGATTATCCTCTCCACGTTTCCGCAAGGAAGCTGGGCTGCAGTCTGGACGTAAATCTTGACAACAGAAGCGTTTCTCTCAGAAATCCGTATGAAAGAGCCGTTTTCAAATTCCAGGAGGGCGTAGTTTCGGGCTTCAGAGAGTTTATGCTTAAAAATAAATTCACCGAGATACACACCCCCAAGATCGTAGCACAGGGCGCTGAGGGCGGAGCAAACATTTTCCGTCTCGATTATTTTGACAACGAGGCATTCCTCAATCAGTCCCCCCAGTTCTATAAGCAGGCAGCGGTGGCATTCTTTGACAGAGTATTCGAGATAGCTCCCGTTTACCGTGCAGAGCGCCACTCCACCTCCCGTCATCTGAACGAGTATATCGGACTTGACTTTGAGATGGGCTTCATCAACGATATGTACGACGTTATGAATATGGAGACAGCAATGCTCCGTTATCTTATGGCATATCTCAAGGAAAACTATGCACAGGAGATAAACATTCTCGGCGCAGATATCCCCGAGATAACCGAGATACCTGCAATAAAGTTCGAGGACGCAGTTGCTCTCATCAAGGGCAGCAAGGCAAAGAACAAGTTTGACCTTGAACCCGAGGACGAGGTGTTCCTCTGCAACTATGCAAAGGAAAACTACGGCACAGAGTTTATTTTCGTAACAAACTTCCCCTCCTCCAAGCCTCCTTTCTATGCAATGAACGACAAGGAAGACCCCAGAACAGCCTGCAAGTTCGACCTTCTTTTCAGAGGACTTGAGATAACCACAGGCGGTCAGCGTATCCACGATTACAACGAGCAGATCGAGAAGATGAAGGCTCAGGGACTGGACCCCGATGATTTCAAGAGCTATCTTGAGAGCCATAAGTACGGACTTCCTCCTCACGGCGGTCTTGGAATTGGACTTGAGAGACTTGTAATGAAGCTTATCGGCGCACAGAATGTCCGTCAGGCTTCAATGTTCCCCAGAGACCTTAACCGTCTGCTTCCGTAAGCATTTTGAAACAACTTGCGGCTGCAAATTCATAATATCCCTTATAAAATAGGCTGAATTATGAAAAAACTGCCACAAAATGCAGGATAATTTATAAATCTTGCAAAAAATTCAAAAAAGGTCTTGACAAACTAAAATATATAGTGTATTATAATACTGTACTCAGAAACAAGTTAATAATTCAAAGGCAACGGCGCCGATGGACAGTTCATTTTATATGTGAGCTGTGCTTCGGCGTCTTTTGTTTTTGATGAATTGGGAGGAATATAATATGTCAGAGTCAACAGTTCAGGGAATTAAGAACGTGCCCGATTATTTCGGCTGCAACGTTTTTAATGAGGAAACAATGAAGCAGAGACTTCCTAAGAATGTGTACAAGTCCCTGCTTAAAACAAAGACAATGGGAACAGCTCTCGATCCCGATGTAGCGGACGTTATCGCCGCAACAATGAAGGATTGGGCAGTGGAAAAGGGTGTTACCCACTATACCCACTGGTTCCACCCTATGACCGGTCTGTCCGCCGAGAAGCACGATTCCTTTATCTCTCCCACAGATGACGGCAAGGTAATAATGGAATTTTCCGGCAAGGAGCTTATCAAGGGCGAGCCCGATGCGTCTTCTTTCCCCTCTGGCGGTCTGAGAGCCACCTTTGAGGCAAGAGGCTATACAGCCTGGGACCCCACATCTCCTGCATTTATCAAGGATAAGACCCTCTACATACCCACAGCATTCTGCTCCTACACAGGTGAAACACTTGATAAGAAAACTCCTCTTCTCCGTTCAATGGAGGTAATTTCCGAGCAGGCTGTAAGAGTTCTGAAGCTTTTCGGCTCCAAGGCAACAAGAGTAACCACCACCGTAGGACCCGAGCAGGAATACTTCCTCGTAGACAAGAAGCTTTACGATCAGCGTAAAGACCTTATCTACACAGGCAGAACCCTTTTCGGTGCAAAGGCACCCAAGGGTCAGGAGCTTGAGGATCACTACTTCGGAAATATCAAGACAAGAGTTCACGATTATATGACCGAGCTGGACGAAGAGCTGTGGAAGCTTGGAATCTACTCCAAGACCGAGCATAACGAAGTTGCTCCCGCACAGCACGAGATGGCTCCTATCTTTACAACATCTAACGTAGCAGCCGACCAGAACGCCCTCACAATGGAAATTATGAAGAAGGTAGCGCTCAAGCACGGTCTTGTATGCCTCCTCCACGAAAAGCCCTTTGCAGGCGTTAACGGTTCCGGTAAGCACAATAACTGGTCCATTTCCACCAACGACGGTCAGAATCTTCTTGACCCCGGCAAGAACCCCAAGGACAATATCCAGTTCCTTACCTTCCTTGCCGCTATCATCAAGGCAGTTGATGAAAATGCAGACCTGCTGAGACTTTCAGTTGCTTCCGCAGGCAATGACCACCGTCTGGGCGCAAACGAAGCACCTCCCGCAATTATGTCCATTTTCGTAGGCTCCGAGCTTCAGCAGATCCTTGACGCTCTCGAGACAGGCGAAATGATCAAGTCCGGTGCCAACGAGGAATTTGTTATCGGCGTTGAAGCCCTTCCCAACTTCCCCAAGGATACCACCGATAGAAACAGAACATCTCCCTTTGCATTCACAGGCAATAAGTTCGAGTTCAGAAGCCTTGGTTCTTCCGAGACTATCGCCTGCACAAACTGCATACTGAATACCATCGTAGCAAACTCCCTCAAGGAATTTGCCGACAGACTCGAGGGTGCAGAGGACTTCACCTCCGAGCTCAATAAGCTCCTTGTTGAGACCATCAAGAAGCACAAGAGAGTTATCTTCAACGGCAACGGCTATGATGCAAGCTGGGTAGAGGAAGCAGCAAGAAGAGGACTTCCCAACTATGTTTCCACCGTTGATGCAGTTCCTCACTATACAGATGAGAAGAACGTCAAGATGTTCGAGATGTTCAAGGTATACACAAGAACAGAGCTTGAGTCCAGAACTGAGATCATTCTTGAGAACTACTCCAAGGTCATCAATATCGAAGCACTCACAATGCTTGATATGGCAAAGAAGCAGATACTTCCCGCAGGTATGGAATTTGCCAAGGAGCTTTGCGACAGCGTAAATGCCAAGAAGTCCGCAGGTGTATCCGCAGACCTCGAGAAGAAGCTTGCAGATAAGGTAACAGCCCTTAACGCAGGCATTTCCGAAGCAATCGACGAGCTTGATACAAAGCTTATCGGCGCAGGTGACGCAGGCGATGCAGAAGCAACCGCAAAATACTATAGAAACACAGTATTTGCAGCAATGCAGAGTCTCAGAGCAGTGGCAGACGAGCTTGAGACCATTACTCCCGAGACCATCTGGCCCTTCCCCACATACGGCGATCTTATGTTCAGAGTTTGATTTTATTGAAGGCAGCGCTGCCCGTTACGGGGAGCGCTGTTTGTCATTTCACCGTATTATTAACGCTTACTTCTATTTTCTGCTGCATACGGTCAAACGTATGCATATACTCACAGGCGGACAGGGTTTGTCCCTGAAGCCCCGTCCGCCATCTCCCTGCAATAAAACGTTCTTGTATCCGACCTTGTGTCAGATACGAGGGCGGTTTTTGCATTTAGTTGACATAACCTTGCTTGTCTGATATAATAAAGAAGATGATTTTCAAAAAAACACAAGGAGCAGAAAAGTGAACATAAAATACCCCGACTACAAAAACAGCATAGCGAATTTAGCCTGTTCGGTACTGAAATATTACGGCATAGAGCCGCCAAATCCCACCCTGCCCCAAGCAGACAGGCTTTTAAACAGACCATATAAAAACGTGGTCATCATACTCCTTGATGGAATGGGAGCAAGCTCTGTGGAAAAGCACCTTTCCCCCAAGGGCTTTTTCCGCAAACATTTCATAACGAAATACTCCTCCACTTTTCCCTCGACCACCGTTGCCGCCACCACCGCTATGGACAGCGGACTTTTCCCAAATCAGTCAGCGTGGCTTGGCTGGACGGGCTATTTTGAGGAGCTTGACAGGAATATCGTGTATTTTTTCGGCACGGACGGCGATACGGGGGAGCAGCTTGACATAAACGCCGCTTGGACCTATGTTCCCTATGAAAATATCCGTGACAGAATAAGCAAAACGGGAGTAACTGCCCATTACCTTGCCAAATTCTGGGGAGAATGTCCTCAGACCTACAGCGAGTTATGCGGTAATATCAAAAGGCATTGCCTTGAACCGAACCGAAACTACATCTATGCTTACTGGGACGAGCCCGACTGCACAATGCATAAAAGCGGCGTAGACGGTGAGGAAATAAAGAAGCTTCTTATGGATATGGAAAAAACTACCGAGCAGCTTGCCGCAGACCTTGACGATACCCTGCTCATCGTCACCGCCGACCACGGGCATATAAATATAAAAAATAATCTCCTGACCGATTATCCCGACCTTACCGAATGTCTTGTGCGAATGCCCTCAATGGAGCCGAGAGCGTTGAACCTCTTTGTAAAAGACGGAATGAAAGACCGCTTCAAATCGGCATTCAATGAGCATTTCGGAGACGAGTTTATCCTGCTCACAAAGGAAGAGCTTCTTCAAAAGCAGCTTTTAGGCTCAGGACAAAACCACCCCAAGCTTGAGAGAATGCTTGGAGATTTCCTTGCCATAGCCATCGGAGATATGCAGATAGTAAATTCCGAAAGTCGTTTCAAAGGCAGCCACGCAGGTCTCACCGAAGACGAAATGACAATTCCCCTTATCGCCATCTCAAAATAAAGGAGAAATGTTTCAAAATCAAAGATTTTCAAACCGAATTTTGTTTCTTTGTCTGCCGACAAAGATTTCCTTACGGAAAACACAAAATTCTCACGAAAGGAATATTCACAAATGAGTAAAAACCCCCTTACAGCCCCCTGTATCATACTTTCGGCAATGACCGCACTTACCCTCGGAACAGCCTGCCTGTTTATCGCAAGAGCCTCGGGGCTAAGTAAAGACAATGAAAGCCTCAGAGCGTCGGCAACTATGGCGGAAGCAGAAATATCCCGTCTGAATGCGGCTCTTGAGACAGCAATTCCCGAAACCGAAGCCGTTCTCGGAACGGCAGCTTTCCTTGATGCACGGGACGAAAATACCGTCTACATATACGATAACGGCATAGACGTAATAGAATACCCCGAAATAAACGGCGCAATTTTCAATGATTATGATATGACCCTCCTTGAAACTGACGAAAAAAAGCATAAGACCCTGTATGACGAAAGCGGAAACAAGCGCAGCCGTTTCGGAATAGACGTGTCCTCCTATCAGCAGAATATCGACTGGCAGGCGGTTAAAGCAGACGGAGTGGAATTTGCCATTCTCCGCATAGGCTATCGTGGATATGAAACCGGCCAGCTCACCGAGGATAAATATTTCAGAAGAAATCTTGAAGGCGCAAAGGCGGCAGGGATAGAAACGGGCGTGTATTTCTTTTCCCAGGCGCTTACCCCCGAAGAAGCTCTGGAAGAAGCAGACTATGTGATATCCCTCCTTTCGGAAACGGGAGCGGAGCTGACATACCCCGTAGTGTTCGACTGGGAATTTCCCACCGATGAGGACCCTGCCCGTACCGAGGGGCTTTCGGGTGAGATACAGACCGCCTGCTGCCGTGCTTTCTGTGACAGAATAATAGAAGCAGGCTATGAGCCGATGTACTACTCTACCATCAACACCGCAATTTTCCGCTATGATATGGGCGAGCTTTCTGACATACCCCTCTGGCTTGCAGACTATAACCGCACCTGCAATTTTACCTATGACTACAGAATGTGGCAGTATTCCTGCTCGGGAGTTGTGGACGGGATAGAAGGGCTTGTGGATATGAACATACGGATAGAGAAATAAACTGGAACTTTAGTTCCGAATACATTATAGCACATCTGTTTTAATTTGTCAAGACCTTTTGGAAAAAAATATTGTATCATATATAAAACAAAAAGCCGCCTCTGACACGAACTGATATAATCCCCTTAGAGTAGACACTCGAAAAAACAAAAATTTCGAGACTACACTAAGGGGGTAATTTTATGCCAAGAAGAAGTCATAAGAACAAGAAGTATTCAACAGAACTAAAGCTGAAAGCGGTAAAAGAATAT
>NZ_JBNMJV010000003.1:0-112187 GCF_050874005.1 Huintestinicola sp. | reverse complement strand
GTTTTTGTGGTTATTAACATTATACCATATCGGAGCTGATATTGCACTATTTTTTTGACCTTTTTCAAAATTTTTTTGCCCATTTTTCCTATGCCTGCGTGATTTTTCAACTTTTGTGAGTGGATTTTGGGGGAAGTTAAAATTTTTTACTATGCTGTGTTAAACCTTTGCAAAAAAATATCCGCCTTTGGGTCAAAGACGGGAAAAATTATATGTGATAAAATTATACAGATTTATTGTCAAATTTTTGTGCAGATATACAGATTTATTTTTTTCAGAAATTATGTTCTTGAAAGCTATTGACATTTCGGCACAGATGTGCTATAATGTTATTATTCCCTGTCGCCGTCTTTTTTCTCCTTCGCAAGCTTCATTACCTCAACATAGATAGCTGCTACCACCGAATACATTTCGGGGGGTATGCCCTGACCTACGTCAAGCATTGTAAGCACCGCCGCTGCGCTGTCGTCCCTGTAGATGGGAACGCCGCTTTCGTCCGCAAGGGAGATTATCCTTTCGGCGGCGTGGCCGTGTCCTGCGGCGACAACAATGGGGCTGTAGTCCTTTTCGGGATTGTATTTCAGCGCCACCGCCGCACTTTTTTTCAAATCAGACTTTGACATTCAGTCCACCCCTTTGACTGCCAAGCTTCGGAAACACCTGATCCAGAGACCTTTTGGCTCTCAGCCCCTCCACAAGTGCTGCGGAAACGTGATATCCGTTTGCCTCCGCTATTTTCGGTATGGTTTCTTTTATTGGCGTAAATGTGCTTTCAAGCTTTTCGGGACATAGGAGCATTACAGTCATATTCCTGTCCTTTTCGTATATCTCAAGCTCGAAATAGCCTGTGTCCTCGATATCAAAGCAGAGAAGCATATGCGAACCTGCTTCGCCGCTGCTCTGGGAGCCTTTTTTCTTATTCTCGATAAGCTCCTCCGCTTTAGGGTCCACCCACAGTTCACCAAAGGCTCTTATGCCGAATGCGTCGAGAGGGACAAACTGGTGGAGCAGGGGGGTAAATACTCCCGGAGCGGTCAGCATATTCTGGACCATATCGCTTTTGGTGACCCCCGAAAGAGAATGGAGGATATTGCTGTTTATGTTTTTGGAAAGGAAATCAGTAAGAGTTTCCATTGAGGTTGCGGCGGATATTTTATACTCGCCGCTCTGAGCCATTTCACCCAGGGCGGTGTTTAGTCCTTGTGCAAGGCTTATCATTTTTTCGCTGTTTTCTCCGTCAATATTCTCAAGGATAACGTTAAGTCGGTCGATAAGTGCGTCAAGGTCTTTTGTGGCTTCAAGTTCGTCGAATATGGTCTGGAGGGCGTTCCTCATTGCAGGCGTATTGGGGATAACGGCGCCCAGCAGTTTTCGGACAGCTTCGTCTCCCTCGGTAAAATCCACCGTTGAAAGCACTCTTGTAAGAGTTTCCTCGGGGATACGTGCTGCCATATGCTTCGCTCCTGCCGCCAGGAGATTTACCGCCGAACGCAGTCCCGCTTCGTGGGAAGAAGTCTCCGTGCTTATCAGAGAAGCCTGCTTTGCTTCGGGGGGAAGATACTCGTTGTCCTTTATATAGCTGTCAAAAAGCTTTTCCAGATTTTCAGTAAGTGTCTGAGTTTTGTCAAGTCCCATTTTTTCCATTGTATCGGGTGGGACGTTAAGACTTTCGGTCATCATTAAAAGTGAGTCAAAGCTTTCTCTCAGGGCTTCGGGGTCGTCGTTATAACGTGACATATTATGGACGATAAGGGGAAGAAGATTTTTCGTATTGTCATTTAAAAGGAGACTGTGCTCGGTAAAGCCTAAAAGCTTTAGCAGAGTGGGCTTCAGAGAGGCAAAATTTGCGGCTGCATCGGGTCCCGAAATGGCTTTTGAAGCTGCTGCCAGTTCATCAGAAACCGCCTTGCTGGGTGCCGCTTCAAGAGAAAGAAACTTGAAATTTGCGGAAAGAGACCTTAGTATCTCGTCCTTTGAAGAAACATTCGCCGCCGCCTTGGCAAAGTCAGCCACAGCTGCTTTCAGCTCCTCCGCTCCCCCAAAGTTATCTTTGGCGGAAAAGTCCACTATGTCCTTTAATACGCCCCAGAGCTTATCTCCGAAAATGGTGGCGTTTTTCTGCTGAGCCGTCATATCTGCGGCAAGATTTGATGGAGTGAGCATTACCTCGGAGGCAAACTCAGTCAGCTTGCTGAGAGCTTCGGCGTCTCCGCTTTCCTTTACAAGATCAAGCGCTTCCGTGGAGATAAGCTCCTTGGCGGCGTTAAGGGCAGAAGACGGATTTTTTACTGCGTCCGCAGAGGAACGCATAAGCACTCCGCCGCTTTCGTCCTTTAAGTTCCGCTCGGCATTCTCTCCCCCTCGGTCATTTGTCTTGACTACCCGGGTCTGATTTCCAAGATCAAACACCTGCCCCGTGGGGTTCTGCTGGACTTCGTTATGACGGTTATTATTATTGTTCTGGGCATAGTCTCTCGGGGCGGTGGGCGTGGTTATCTGAATAAGCTCGGACATTATTATCCCCCCTTATCTTTATAAATAAATATTCAGCTTAATTCTATCACATATTGATCACATTTTTCAACGTTTATAGGGCCTGTTTTTTAATTTTTGTTAAAAATAGCCGAAAATCGCCACATTTTTTTTCAAGTCTTATGAACATTATCTTTAAAAATCCGCTTGTAGTTAAAGAATTTTTATTGTATAATATAAATGTATAGTTTTGCCGACCCGTATATCACTTCGGTCGGACAAATGTTTGTCAGAATAATGCAGCTTGCCGTTTATATAACGGTCTGCCGTTATAATACTATATTGCATAATAAAAATCTCTGCGTAAAGGGTCTTGTACTGCACTATAATGCAGTCACTCCCCACAGAAAGGACGGTAAACATAATGGCTCGGTTTGAAGCAGGTATGGAATCAATGGTGGATATGTACATATTTGAAACCACTTCGCTCCTGGAGCAGCTTGACCAGATCTTAATGAAGACCGAAAACGAGAACAGCTTCGGTGAAGATGAGATCAACGAGATATTCCGTATAATGCATACTATCAAAGGCTCCTCGGCTATGATGGGGCTTGACAATATGTCCCACCTCGCCCACGCTATCGAGGATATGTTCTACATCATAAGAGAGGACAATCCCGTTATTTCCGATATGCGCTCCCTTTATGACCTGGTTTTCACAGCTTCCGACCTTCTCAAGGCGGAGATAGACCTTATCCAGGACGAGGACAGCGAACCTACGGATTTCAGCGAGCAGATGACCAAGATAAAGGATTTTGCCGCTATGCTCAAAAACGGCGAAGGAGCTTCCGCCCCTGCAGCTGCTCCTGCACAGGCCTCCGCTCCCGCTCCCGAAAAGCCCGCTCCTGCGGCTGACCCCGGGGAAATGATAACCGTTACTATGGGCGGCGGCGACAACAGCACCACAGTCAAGGTAACATTTGAAGAGGACTGCAAGATGGAAAATCTCCGTGCCCTCCTCGTTATCAACAACATCAGAAACGAATGCTCTATGCTCAAATTTGAGCCTGAGGACATCGAGGATAATTCCGAGACCGCAAAGGTCATTGTGGAAAACGGATTTATCATTCATTTCACTCCTGCACAGACTACTGCGGAGGATATTATCAGCCTTATCGGCAGCACTATGAACGTAAAGACCTGCGAAGTCCTTTCTATGGGCGGCGAAAAGACCGCAGAGGTGCCTGCTTACACCCTCACTACTGCAAAGGTAGAGTTTGTTGAGGACTGCAAGATGGAAAATCTCCGTGCCCTCCTTGTTATCAACAATATCCGTGAGGAGTGCGACGAGCTGGCTTTCGTGCCTGCGGACATTGAGACGAACCAGTCCACCGCTCAGACTATAAGAGACAACGGATTTATTATCCATTTCAAGTCGGGCTACGGTGATGACGCTATACTTAAAATTATCGGCGAGACTGCAAATGTTGCAAGCGTTACCGTTCTTAAAAACGGTTCGGACACTCCTCCTGCTGCAGCTCCCGCTCCTGCTTCTCAGTCTGCCGCCCCCAAGGCGGAGGAAAAGCCCGCTCCTGCCCCTCATGCGGAAGCAAAGCCTGCTCCCAAGCCCGAAAGCAAGCCTGCAGAGAAAAAGCCTGCCGAAAACAAAGCGTCGGGCGGTGCGAAGCAGTCCCTTATCAGCGTAAATCTTTACAAACTCGACCAGCTTCTCGATATGGTGGGCGAGATAGTTATCACAGAGGCTATGGTCACCTCCAACCCCGACCTCAAGGGTCTGAGGCTCGATAATTTCCAGAAGGCTGCAAGACAGCTCAGAAAGCTCAATTCCGAGCTTCAGGATATCGTTATGTCTATCCGAATGGTCCCCATTTCGGGCGCATTCAACAAAATGACACGTATCGTCCGTGATATGAAAGTAAAGCTTAACAAGGACGTTGACCTTGTATTTGAGGGCGAGGAGACCGAGGTGGACAAGTCCATCATCGACAATCTGAACGATCCCCTTATGCATATGGTAAGAAACTCTATGGACCACGGCATTGAGGAAAATGTCGAAGACCGTATTGCTGCCGGCAAGAGCCCCAAGGGCAAGATCACCCTTTCTGCATACAGCTCCTCGGGAGAGGTCGTTATCGTTGTTGCCGACGACGGTATGGGTATGAACCCCGAAAAGCTTCTTGACAAGGCTGAGAGAAACGGTATCCTTACAAAGCCCCGTTCCGAATACACCGAAAAGGAAGCTCTTAACCTCATTATGCTCCCCGGCTTCTCCACCAACGAGACAGTTACCGAATATTCGGGCAGAGGCGTTGGTATGGACGTTGTCCGCCAGAACATCGAAAAGTGCGGCGGCACCGTTTCCGTTGAGTCCAAGATCGGCGAGGGCACAAGCTTCATTATAAAGATACCCCTTTCACTTTCTATCGTTGACGGAATGGAAGTTTCCGTAGGAAACTCCATATTCACCATTCCCATAAGCTACATCAAGGAATCCTTCAAGCTGAGACCAAACCAGATACTCAGAGACACCGACGGCAGAGAAATGATCATGATAAGAGGCGAATGTTATCCCCTTATCCGCCTTTACGAGCTTTATGACTTAGACGGTGCAGTGACCGATCTATATTCGGGAATAATCATTCTCGTGGAGTCAGACGGAAAGTGCGCCTGCCTCCTTGCAGACGAGCTTATCGGTGAGCAGCAGGTCGTTGTAAAGCCTTTCCCGCCCCTGCTCAACAACTTCAACGTCAAGCAGAACGGTATGTCGGGCTGCTCCATTCTGGGCGACGGCTCCATTACCATCATTCTTGACATCAGCAACATTATTTCGGATTTTTAAGTCAGGGGAGGTTTAAGCAATGAGCAATTACACCAAGGAAGATACCAAGGATTTCATTACCACAGGCGGCGAGGTGCTTCTCTTTACCATCGACGACGTGGTTTACGGAATTGAGATAAAATACATCAACGAGATAATCGGCATAGAGCAGATAACCGTGGTCCCCAAGGTCCCCGATTATATCAAGGGCATCATAAATCTCCGCGGCAAAACTGTGCCCATCATCAGCGTGAGAAAGCGTTTCGGCAAGGAGGAGATACCCTATGACGAGCGCACCTGCATCATCGTTCTCGAATTTGACGGGGGCAATCAGGCGGGCATTATCGTTGACAGGGTGAGAGAGGTCACTCAGGCTAAGCCTGAGGAGATCTGCGCTACTCCTGCCAACAAGAATGTGAACGCTAATCACTATATCAAAAATATTATCGAGAACTCCGAGGGAATAAAGCTTCTCCTTAACTGCGAAAAGCTCGTTATGGAGCAGTAATTCCCGTTTTCGCAGAGAAAGGACAGGGTTTAAGAAACAATGCTGAAGCTTACAGATGATGATTTTCTTCGCCTTGTGGAATTTATAAAAACAAACTACGGAATAAATCTGGAAAAAAAGCGTGTGCTTATTGAGGGACGGCTTACGGGCATAGTTTCTTCAAGCGGCTTCGACAACTTCACCGACTACATAAACTACGCACTCAGCGACAGCAGCGGCAAGGAAACTATCCGCCTTGTAAACAAGCTCACCACCAACCACACCTTCTTTATGCGTGAGCCTGAGCATTTCAAATTTCTTGAAAGCACCGTGCTGCCTTACATAGAGTCCTCCGTTAAAGACAGAGACGCACGCATATGGTGTGCTGCCTCCTCCACAGGTCAGGAGCCGTACACCATCGCTATGACCATTGACGAATACTTCGGCGGAAGAAAGGACGGCTGGGACACCACTATCCTCGCCACCGACCTTGACACCGACGTTCTCCGCACCGCAAAAGCAGGTGTTTACTCCAAGGAAATGCTGGAGGGACTGCCCTCAAAATGGGTGGATAAATACTTTCAGCGCATTGACGGCGAGAATTATCAGGTCATCGACAGGATAAGAAGCGAAGTGGTTTTCAAAAAGTTCAATCTTATGGATCCTATCGTCTGTAAGAAGCCCTTCGATCTCATAAGCTGCCGGAACGTTATGATCTATTTTGACGCCGACACAAAAAATGCACTTATCGAACGTTTTTACGACGTTACCAAAAAAGGCGGCTACCTTTTCATCGGTCACGCCGAAAACGTATCGAGAGACACAAGATATTCATACATCAAGCCCGCCATTTACAGGCGGGAAAAGTAAATTCTGACAGGCAGCGAGGTATATCAAAGCTATGATCAAGGTTCTCATAGTAGACGACTCTCTGGTTTTTTCAGAGCTGCTGAAAAAAAAGCTTTCCGAATACAGCGGCATTAAAATAGTCGGAACTGCCGCAGATCCCTACGAGGCAAGAGACAAGATCCTTGAACTGGAGCCCGACATAATGACTCTGGATATAGAAATGCCCCGTATGGACGGTCTGAAATTTTTAAAAAGGCTTCTCCCCCAGTATCCATTGCCCGTTATTATGATCTCCTCCCGTGAGGATAAGGCAGATGAAGCGGTAATGGCAGGAGCGGCTTCATTCCGTGTCAAACCCGACGTTTCAGACCCTGCAAAGGTTAACGGCTTTATCCGTGATGTTGCTTCGGACATTACAAAGCTCTGTGCAAGAAATTCGTCCTCATTCCACTCTGAGCTGCCCAGAAGCGGCGCAGCTTCGGGAAAAAATAACAGCGGCAGATCCGCCGAATATAACAGAGGCGGCGTTGAGATCGTAGCTCTTGGCGCATCTACAGGCGGCACAGACGCTCTGGAAAAGGTAGTTCTGGGACTTCCCGAGGACTGCCCACCCGTTATTATCACCCAGCATATGCCCCCTGTGTTCACCAAAATGTACGCCGAACGTCTCAACCGCAGCGCTCCTCTGGCGGTATTTGAAGCGACGGACGGAATGAGGCTTAACAAGGGTATGTGCGTTATCGCCGCAGGAGGCTTCCATATGGAGCTTCACAAGGACTCCAAGGGATATTACATATCCAGCAGGGAGGGCGACAAAGTCTCGGGACACTGCCCATCGGTGGACGTTATGTTCACAAGCGTGGCAAAATGTGCAGGAAAAGCTGCGGCTGCGGCTCTCCTTACGGGAATGGGCGCAGACGGTGCAAAGGGACTTCTGCTCATACGTCAGGCAGGAGGTTATACCATAGGTCAGAACAAGGAGACCTGCGTGGTATACGGTATGCCTATGGAAGCGTACAAATTAGGCGCAGTCTGCGAGGAGGCTCCCCTTGAGGAGATAAGCAGTCTGCTTAAAAAGAAAATGAACTATCCCGAAAGGAGCTGAGCTTTGTGGAGGAAGAAAAATACCTGACCTTTGAGCTGTCGGGGCAGACCTTCGCAATTGAAATAAGCTGTGTAAAGGAGATACTTAACGGCTGCGGAAGCATTTCTCCCGTTCCCGAATTTCCCGAGTACGGCAAGGGCGTAATAAATCTCAGAGGGGATATCGTCCCCATTATTGATATGAGAGTGCGTTTCCATCAGCCCCCTATGGAGGTCACAGACAAGATATGCGTTATCGTGACCGAGTCAAAGGGCAGCGCAAAGTCCGATTATCTGGGATTTATTGTGGATTCGGTATGCGCTGTGGTTGATTTCGATACGAACGAGATATCCCCTGCTCCATCTATATCAGGCTCTACAGGCAAATACATCAAGGGAGTCTATAAGGCTGACGGCAAAATTATTATGATAATCGAGCCTGAGCTGCTGCTCACCGAATCAATGATAGAAGCTATCGGAGATTATATGGACGGCGTAAAATAAGAAATTATGGCGGAGCATTGTGCTTCGCCTTTTACTTTATGTAATTATATTTTATATTATACTATAAGTATAAAAATAAATTTATTTATACAAAAAAGATACTCTGAATTGCTAAATTTTTATTATCTTCCTGCCGATATATATAGTAGAGCATTGGGATAACTATGTAAAATCACAGAAAAAAGGGCATACCCCTAAAGAAAGGCGGAGATTTTATGGAAATAAAGAATTACACATCAGCGATCAATGCATACAGATACGCAAGCGAATCCGCTTCAAGACCCACGGCAGGCAAAACTCAGAAAAACAAGGGAAGAAATACCGACAAGGCAGAGTTTTCCGTATCGGCAAGAGCAAGCTTCTCGGACACTCTGAAAACCGCCGCAAAGGCAGTCGCAGACAGCTCTGCTTCCGCTGAAAGGCTCGCCGAGCTTTCCGCACAGATAGCTGACGGCAGCTACAGGGTATCTTCAGAAGATATAGCTGACTCTATTCTCGGACTTTAAAGTACCGGTTTCCTCGTGAAAGGAATTGATCTTATGGATTACAATGCGCTTATCGCTTTCTTTGATGAGTATAACGCTCATTTCAGAAGCTTTCTTAAATTTGAATATTCCAAAATGGATATGCTGAACAAAGGCAATATTGAAGAGCTTTCCGCTTCCCTGTCCACCGAGCAGGCATTTATTATGAAAAGCAATTCCCTTGAGAAGCAGCGGCTTGCTCTTTTGGGCGATAACAGTTCAAAGACCTTTGAGCAGATAGTAAGCGAAGCTCCCGAGGAATACAAGTCCCGCCTTGACGAGCAGCGCACCTCCCTTTCCGAGATGGTCTATAAAATAAAGGAAATCAACGACACCGCCAACATCATCGTATCCGAAAGGCTGAAGAAAATACGCAGCACCGTTGGCGAGCTTGATACATATAACGACAGGGGCGCTGTAAAAAAAGAAAGCACCGCAGGTTCGACTATTCTTACAAACGCTTGATGAAAGGAAGATATAAAAATGGCTTCATCGTTTTTTGGGCTTTATGTGCAGAGAGACGGTCTCCAGCTTGCACAGAAGGGTCTTGATATAACAGGACACAACATCACAAATATAAAGACCGAGGGCTACACCAGACAGCGCCTCGACATAGTATCAGTTGCAAACACCGCAGGGTGTCTGGGCTACAACAGCCAGGTAAATCTTGCAGGAAAGGGTGCAGACGCCGTAGGCGTTACACAGATAAGAGACAAGCTCCTTGATACAAAGGTGAGAAGATACAGCGCCGAGCTTTGCGACACAGGCGCCAAGACCACCGTACTTGCGGACATCGAAGATATCCTCGATGACGTGGAGAATGAAGAAGCAGGTCTTTCCGCTATTTTCGGAAACTTAAAGGCTGCTTTCCAGTCTTTCTCCGCCACAGGCGCTGACAGACAGGATCTTTCCACCGTTGCTATGAACGCCGCAGACTCGGTCATCAACGTTCTCAAGAACTTTGACCTGAGACTTAACGATGTAGAGCTTTCCACCAGAGAGGACATTCTCGTCACCAACGACAGAGTGAACACTATCCTCAAGCAGCTTGCTTCCCTTAACAAGCAGATAAAGGACTCCTACGTCCAGATGAACAACGTTTACGCCACCAGAGACGGCTATCAGGCAGAGATAGAGTACGGTCCGCTGGAACTCAAAGACAGCTTCAACAAGCTCTGCGACGAGCTTTCACAGTATGTGAACATCAACGTTGAGCAGCAGGCTGACGGCGGTTATGATGTATACTTCGGAGACGTGGCTCTCGTTAAGAATGACGCTTATGCCAAAGCAGAAGTTATCTTCTCTGACGTTCAGGACGCAAGGAACGACTTTGCCGAGCTTCACGTAAGCAGCCTCAACACCGACAAGGAATGGACAAAGTGCGAGCGTGAGATAACCGATGCAATAATGGCAGACCCCGACCTTACGGAAATGGTTAAAACTCTTAACTCATATATCTACAACGGCAAGGTGAAGCAGGCGTGCGAGCTTGAAAAGAAGATCATTGCTGCAGCGGGAGACGCTTACGATCCCATCTTTACAAACAATATGACCGATGAGCAGTTAAAAGCAGCTCCCTCCTATGCAATAACCGTTACCGAGGAGACCGACACCCTCACAGGCGGTTCAATAAAAGGTCTTTTCGATATGTACAACGGCAAGGGCTGTTATGCCGTGGGCGACGAAAACGGCTACAACGGCATCAAATATTATCAGGAAACTATGAGAGCCTTCGCCAACACAATGGTCAAGACTTTCAACTCTCTGTATGATGATTACAACAGCTCTCCCGAAGCAATAGCACAAGGCAGCCAGTTCAAAATGTTTGAATTTGAGGACGGCGCACTTACAGACGGAAGCATTTCCGATCTGAAGATCGCAGACAGCTGGAAAAACAACGTCCTCCGCTGTGTTCACCCTGCAGTTGACGCAGACGGCAACCTTGATTATAACTACGATGAGCTTGACAACACCTACATAAACAAGATCCTCTCCGCTTTCGAGGGCAAGTACAAGTTCGGAAACGAGCCCGATGAATACACCTTTGAGGGCTTTATCCAGTACTACGGTCAGACCGTAGGCGGTGACCTTGAATATGAGCTGGGAAGCTTCGACTCCACAAACATTATGCTTAAAAGCGTTTCCGATGCAAGAGACGAGGTAATGGGCGTAAGTATGGACGAAGAAGGCGTAAATATGATGAACTATCAGAAATGGTACAACGCCATTTCCAGAATGATATCCGCCCTTGACGAGTGCCTTGACAAGCTGATAAACGGCACGGGCAAAGTAGGACTTTGATAATAAAAGGAGCTGAATTCCAATGAGAGTCACAAACAATGCGTTCAGCGGAGCGTTTTTAAACAGCTATAACAGTCTTCTCTCAAGCTATCTGAAATCTCAGACTAAAATACTCACCCAGAGAAAATACAACCGTGCCAGCGAGGACTCTTCCTCGGCAGCAAAGGCTGCTCACGTAAGAAAATCCCTTGAAAATCTTGATATCTACGATGAAAACCTCAAGACCGCAAAGGATTTTTTCTACGCAGCCGAGGACGCTCTTTACGATATCGCAGACAAGACCTATCTTAACGTAAAGACAAAAATAGTTTCCGTACAGGACACTATGAACCAGACCGAGCTTAACACCATTGCTCTTGAGCTTGAGCAGCAGGCAGAGCATATGGTGCAGGATATGAACACCGATTTCGCCACAAGGCAGATGTTCGGCTCAGCAAGCAACGACAAGACCCCTTTCACCGTTTACTCCAGAGTTGAGGTGGAAATGCCCGACGGCACAGTCAAGATATTCGGCAACGAGTACGATACCGCCGAGCTGGGCGGCGCAGCTCTCACCCCTGCAGCGGACGGCAGCTATACCGACGGCGCAGGAAATACATATACCTTTGATAAATTTTACGATGCCGACGGCAACGAGATAACCGACCTCAACGATTTTGAGGGCGAGACCTATTACAGCAGCCCCGACAAGACCGCAGCCGACACCGTAAAATTCACCGTTAACGGCAGCCCCGATTTCAGCTCTGCCCCCACCGAAAGAATAGTCTGCTTCAACGATATCCCCGTAAACCTTATGGGCGACGATCTCAAAAATGCAGTAAACGGCGGCACTATCAAGTATTACGATAAGGAAGGCAAGCTTGCCGAAACAAAAACCATAAACTGCCCCTCCGACAGCGGCGGAGCAGACGGCTTCCCGGGAACAAATCCTATTTATGTGGACATCGGGCTTGGCGTAAAATATGACGAAAACGGCACTATAAACCCTGCCACCGCTCTTGATATGGGACTTAACGGCGCTGAGATAACAGGCTGCGGCACAGATAAGGATAATGACTCCCTTAATCTCATTCAGCTTGTTTACGACGCAGCAGCCGCTCTCAGAAAGGGCGACACCGAATCGGTAAACCGCTATATCGACAAGCTTGACGAAGCAAACTCCAAGGTTCTTGACGCCATCACCACACTTGGCGTAAAGCAGAACAATATGCAGATGTACATCGACCGAAACGAGGTCTACCGCATCAACCTCTCCGAAAAGCAGAACACCATAGAGGGCGTGGACATCGAAGAGGAGATCACCAATATGAAGTCTATCGAAGCGGCATACAACGCTTCCCTTTCCCTGGGCTCGGGCATTATCCCCAAGAGCATTTTTGATTTTGTATAATACTGAACAAAGGAGGACCAAGTTATGGATCAGCTTCTTAATATCACATCTGTTCCAATAAATGTGGAGATCAACGTTACCCGTGCGGAGCTGAAGCTCGATACTCCTGCTCCCACCGTACAGATATCCAAAAGCCACGGAGGAATGCAGATAACCGCAGACCCCATTCAGGTGCATATCGACAATACCGCCGCCAGAGAAAGTCTGGGCTACGGTCACAAAAACATTGACACCTTTGCAAAGGACGAAGCACAGAAAGGCATAAAAGTAGCATATCAGGCAGTTGCCAACATCGTAAACGAGGGCAACGCTCTCGGAAATTTTGAAGCCACCCCCGCTTCCATCGCCGCCTCCAAGGCAAGCAGAACAATGGAAACGATAATGGAGTTTCTCCCCAAGGAGGGACCCGATATAAGCTGGTCGGGCAATACACTCAGCATAAACTACAAGGCAGAACAGCTTAGTATGGACTGGAACACCAATCCCACCGCACAGCTTGAGTTTGTTCCGGGAACCGTTGAGTTTATCGTAAACCAGCGCCCCAAGGTAGAGATCGAATATACGGGCGAGCCTATCTATTTCCCCAGAAGCGCCGCTCCCGGATTTGAGGAATGATTATGAACGATACTATCAGCAGAATAACCGTAAAAACAAGAGATTTTGACGAGATCGAGGTTTCCCCCTCCGAGATAATAACCTTCCCCCAGGGCATATTCGCATTTGAGGACTATAAGGATTATATCCTCATCTCCCCCTTAGGCAGCGGAAAATGCCCTGTGTGGCTCCAGAGCACGGAAAATCCCAACCTTTGCTTTATCCTCTTCGACCCCCTTGAATTCTGTTCCGACTATCGTGTAACAGTAGCCGACGAGGACGTGGCGGTGCTCGATATGGAGGACGACAATGACGCAAAATTCTACGTTATCGCCGTTATCCCCGAGAATAATATGGACGCCACCGTAAACCTCAAAAGCCCAATTATCATCAATACAAAAAACAACAAAGCGGCGCAGGTCATAGCCGCCGACGATTACCCCATAAAATTCCCCGTATTCGCCAAGAAGGAGGACTAAGATTATGCTGATAATCACCCGAAAAACGGGCGAGGGGATACATATCGGCGATGACGTTGTTGTAAACGTGGTCGAAGCGGGCAAGGACAAGGTCAGGCTGGGAATAAGTGCTCCCAAGGACGTTAAGATAATCCGCTCGGAAATGTTCGAGTCACGGGGCTTTAACGTTCAGGCGGCAGTAAATAAAGTTTCCGCCGACTTTATGAACAAGTTCCTTACCGATACCCCCACTCAGTTAAATGAGATCAAATAGATCATAACATAATTTTGAAAGGACGGTCATTCAGATGGCAACAACACACGAAATAACAAGAATGACAGGTCTCGCCTCGGGTCTCGATATCGAGTCCTTAGTGAAGGCAGGCGTTGCCAATACCAAAAACTCTCTCGATAAAAGAAAGCAGAAGCTCCAGACTCTCCAGTGGAAGCAGGAAGCTTACAGAAGCGTTATAACCACATTGTCCGATTTTAAGAAAAAGTATCTTAATATCGAGTCTTCTTCCTCTATCAGAGCAAATGCGGTAATGAAGTCCAACAAGGCAGAGTCTTCGGACGACTCTCTCATTGTGGCCGCTTCCACAAGCGCAGTCCCCGGAAAATACTCCATCACCTCCATCAAAACCGCAAAGGCAGCCACCCTTTCGGGACAAAGAGCCTCTGCGGGTACTGTAGAGCTTGATTTTTCCGAAGCCTCCGCAGGCAGCAATACCGTTACCGTAACGCTTGACGGTTCCGCACGAAACATCACATTCGAGGGCGGCGAAAATGCCAAGGACAATTTCCTCACCGCATTAAATGAGTCATTCGGAGAGATAAGCGCCGCAAGATTTTCCTTCAAGGACGGCACCAATAAGCTTACTATCGAAAATGCCGCAAGCGATAAGGTGTCACATATCTTCACCGTTGGCTACAACTCAGCTGTAGGTCTTAAAAACGACGCTTCCAATATGATATCTTCCACCTCAAAGCTTGGCAGCCTTGACTTTGTTCAAGAGCTTTCGGGCAGCAGCTTCGAATTTTCCATAAACGGCGAAAGCTTCTCCTTTGACAGAAATACCACCGTCAAGGAAATGATGAGCACCATAAACAAGTCCGATGCAGGCGTTACAATGAGCTTCAATGCACTCAGCCAGTCCTTCGAGCTTAAAACCAACGAAACAGGCGCAGGCAAGGAGCTTAAAATATCCCAGACCTCGGGCAACCTTTTAAATTCCCTTTTCAATATGGGTGACGAGCTGGGCATTGACCCCACCATTGCCACACTTACAGACAAGAACATTGATGACTCTGTCACAAGTTTTGACTTCACCGCCTCCGCAAGCGGCTTTGCCTCTGGTGACGGTATAACCGTAAACGGCAAAACTCTTGCAATAACAGGTCTCACTCAGAAGCAGAAGACCGAGAAAATAACTGTTGACGACACCGAAATAAATGCAAAGCTCTATACCGATGCAGACGGAAATCAGATATACAGCTATTCTCAGGACGGCGGCACAGTTTATGCAAAAAAGAACGCAGATGATAAGTTTGAGACCGTTATGACCGTTTCTGCCGAAGGCGTGGTAAACGTTGGCGGCAGCGATCTTGAGGGCGTCAGCGAAGAAGATCAGCTTAGTGCAATGGGCATTGAAAAGGATTATAAGAAATACACAAGCGAGGAAATAGCCACCGCTCTGAACGATGCATACAAAGCATCCTTCCCCAGCGGAAAGGGCACTTTTTCCGTTCAGGTGTTTGACGATACAGGCGCAAAGATCAAGTTCACTCCCGCAGCAGGCGAGGCTGTATCAGTTGAAGCTTCGGGAAATGTGACCGTTGACGGAGCCTCCTCCAACTACACCGAAACTCCCTATGCAGGCGACCGTGTCATAGCCGATATGGACAAGATATCCTTCACCGTAAACGGCGGCGTGACCTTTAATATGGCAGGCTCGGGCGAGGGCGGAAAGGTGACCATAAACGACCTTGTCCGCTCGGGATATTTCACCTATGACGAGGATAAGGGCGTTTTATCCGTAACAGGAAAGAACACCGTTGAGTTTGAAGGCGAAAGCGGAGAAGCAATAAAGAAGCTTTTCGGCACAACTACCCTCAGCGGCGTTGACAACGTGGGCAGTATGACCCTCAGAGGCTCCAATGCTCAGATAACTGTCAACGGCGTTACCCTTGAAAGTGCTTCCAACAGCTTTGCCATTCAGGGAACAACCTTCAGCATAAACAATGTGAAGGAGTTTACCGAAGAGGATATCGAAAACGGCGATGCCGAGGAGATAACCGTCAACGTCTCCAAGGACACAAGCAAGATAAAGGAAACTATTTTAAGCTTTGTTGAAGCATACAACGAAATGCTTGACAAGGTCTACGAGCAGCTTAATACCAAGCGCCCCAAGGACGACGGAGATTACTACGATCCCCTCACCGACGACCAGAAGGACGAAATGGAAGCTGATGAGATAGAGAAGTGGGAGGAAAAGGCAAAGACAGGTCTTCTCTACCACGACAACACTCTTTCCAAGGTGTTCACAAATATCCGTCAGGCTGTAGGCTGCGCAAATGTAGGCGGAATGACCATTCAGGCTCTGGGTATCGACACCTCCGATGATTATAACGAGTACGGAAAGCTGAAGATAGAGGACGAAAGCGTTCTTGACGCAGCTATCGAGAAATACGGCGATGAGATCGCAAACTTCTTCACCGATACCAAGGACGGTCTGGGAACAGTCCTCAATAATGCCGTTACAGCTGCAATCGACACAAGCTCCAACAAGAACGGCTATCCCAAAGGCTCCCTCACCGCAATGGCAGGCGTGGCAAATACCCGCTCCGACCGCAACAATATGATATACAATCAGATATCAAATCTCCAGAGCCTTATTGATACCTTGAATGACAGGTATGAAAAGGAGCAGGAGAGACTGTGGACAAAGTATTCGACACTTGAGTCCTACATTTCCACAATGAACAATCAGTCCACCTCCATCTTCGGCACATCAAGCACAACAGGCTGATAAAAAGGATTTCCAAACAGAGTTCTGCTCTGAGGCAAGCCCTCGGAGCAGGATTCCCCAGAAAGGATAATCATAAAAATGAACCCCTATCAGAAATATATGCAGCAGTCGGTCAACACAATGACCCCCGCACAGCTTCTTATCGCCCTCTACGACAAGGCGATCACCGAGATAAACAAGGCGATCATCTTCATCGAGGACAAGGACATTCCCAAGGCGCACAATTCCATAATGCGTGCAAGCGACATCATCGACGCCTTAGACGCACATCTCAAGGTGAAATACGAAATATCCGACAATCTTGCCGCTCTGTATCAGTATTTCCGTGAGAAACTTGTTCAGGCAAACGTAAAAAAGGACCCGGAGATACTCAAAGAGATCCTCCCGATGATAACCGAGCTGAGAGACGCATTTTACGAAGCAGGCAAACAAGTGAAGTAAGGGAGGTCAGCCTATGGACCCGAAGCTTTTAGGGCTGGTGGACAAAAAGATCGAGCAGCTCAGGCACTACAACGACATTACCTCCAGAATAATATACGAGGACATCGACGGAGTAGGTGACCTCATCAGACAGCGGCAGGACATCGTCACCGCCGTAGACGGCATCTCAATGGAAATGCGGAGCCTGATAAACTCCCAGTCCATCGAGCGCAAGGACACCATAAATGCCCTGCTATCATTTCAGGAGATAGACGGACTGTCAGGCTCTATGCTGGAGCTGTCGAAAAAGATCGAGGAGCTGAAAGAGCTTACCGACACCATCAAGAAAAACGACAAGCTTGCCATCGAGCGGCTTGAGAATATGCGTGACGAGACCTACGCCGAAATGACCAAGACCGCCAAGAGCAAAAAAGTGGTAAACTATTTCGGTGCCACCGCCGTAGATGTAAACAAGGGCAGCAAATTAAATTCCGCACACTAAGATCATTCGGAGCTGAACCCACGTTCAGCTCCGTTTTTTAACACAAACGTTCGCAAACATATTATATCAAAACGTTTGTTTATCGTCAATATGCATTTAGCACAAATATTCCAAAAAAATGTTTGTGCTAATTATATTATTTTATTGAATTGATACCTATTAGTTTTAATAGCTTTGAAAAAACATCTGCATTGTTAAGCTCGTTCCAAGAAGCAGAAAAAATATCATCTGAATAATCATCTTCCAATGAAAGTACCCAAATTTTATTTTTATCTGCAATAACAGCATACTTTGCTTTAAGCTGTACAGCATAGCTCCTTGCTTGTGTCTTAACAGCCTCCATTTCCTTTTGATTTAAAATGTTGAGTTTTGCTTCAACCAAGGCAAAAGCAGAATAATGTCCTTTAGTCACTTTCGGCAAAAGCACAAAATCCGGAATAAGTGCGTGATTATGATTGCCTATCTCAATGTAAAGCTGCTGTACATACTCATTCTCGGCATAGCCAAGCTTTTTCAGAAGCGGTATTATCAACTTATTCTCAACGTCTTTCTCACGTTCAAATATTTCATTACCCTCAGACACTATAAATTCAAACCGAGGAACATCTGCCTCTGAAATATCCATAAGATGATTATACTGAGACGGCAGAAGCTCAACTCCGTTTATTCCCTGCATATTTTTACGCACAATAGGCATATCCTTTAAGACTTCGTCCTGCTGTAACTGCTTTTGAGTTATACGCTTTACTCCCACAGGGTTTGCAATGTATGTACATCTGTAATAATAGAAAAAGGGGTCGTTAAATCCTATGGAAACGCTTCGCCATACAGAGTCAACGGCACTTATCGGCGTTCTGAGATACATAACTATCATATCGCCTGCTCTTGTATCGGGGTCACATTGCCAACAGGTCACAATATCCTTGCTTTCATCAAGGAATATATCGTCTTTTGAACCGCCAATGAAGAAAGCACTTTTTGGCTCAGGCAGATCCTTGATAATATAGCTGTCAATTCCACCGATATATTTCGGAGCAAAATCGTATAAAAAAGCCCACAGCTCATAAGGTGACATATTATGCTCTTCTCTGAAATCCCACAGCACATCGCAAATTTCTCCGTAATAAAAAAATCTTCCTTCATAATCTTTTTTTACAGGCATCGGCGGCATTTCAATCTCAAACTCGTTCGCAATCTTTTCAAGAACATTAAAATTATTGCAGAAATAATACGGAATAAAGGCTTCGGGAAATCTTATTGCCAAAAAGGTTGAGTAATATTCAATATCAAAGGCAAATTGTTGGAAAATATATTTGGGTTTCTGCTCCCCTGTATTATTAAGCCCATTATAAAAAGTATCCATAATTTCAGGAATTGTGTATCTTCCGTCTTTCATACTAAAAAGCGGATAGCAGCCATATAATAAATCATCGTTCTCCAAATCTTCTTTTAAGATTTTCAAATCATCACAAACACATCTGCTTACAGCCGGTGCTGCACATATATCTTTATGAAGCTTACAAATTTCGTCAATATATTCACAAGTCATTTGTTTGCCTAAATTATTTTCAAACATTTTAACAATTCTTTTTCCGCCTGCATTAAGGTAGGTCTGCCACATATACTCATTAAACATAACACCACTCCTGCAATACAAATTGTTTAGTTATATTATATCAAGGCAAATTGTTAAAGTCAATATGCATTTGGGTTGACAAGACAAATTCATATAAAAATCCCCCGCCGCAGGCAGGGGAAAATTTTACATATCATTCTCAGGTGTCAAAAGCTCATCTGTCGCAAAGCTTAACATAGCTCTTTTCCTTGTTTACGCTCTTGTAAGCAGGACGGATTATCCTCTTGCCTGTCATAGCCTCCTCAAAGCGGTGAGCGCACCAGCCTGCCATACGTGAAGTAGCAAACAAAGGCGTGTACAGATCCTCGGGGATTCCCAGCATCTTGTAAACAAAGCCGCTGTACATATCCACATTGGCGCACATATTCTTGTCGTTGCCCCTGACAGTCTTAAACAGCTCGGGAGTAAGGCGCTCAATGGTCTCAAGCAGTCTGAACTCAGGCTCGAACTCGCTGTCTATTGCCATTTTCTCCGCATTCTTCTTGAGGATAACAGCTCTGGGGTCGGAAAGGGTGTACACAGCGTGACCCATACCGTAAATAAGTCCGCTGCCGTCTCCCGCTTCCTTTTTCAGAATTTTTGTAAGGAAATCTGCGACCTCGCCCTCGTTGTCCCAGTGCTGAACGTTTTCCATTACGCAGCGCTGCATCTCAAGCACCTTGTGGTTTGCGCCGCCGTGACGGGGACCCTTCAGTGAGCCGATAGCTGCGGAATAAGCCGCATAGGGGTCTGTGCCCGAAGATGTGAGCACACGGCAGGTAAAGGTGGAGTTGTTTCCGCCGCCGTGCTCGGCGTGGAGCATAAGCATAATGTCAAGCAGCTTTGCCTCTTCATCGGTGTACTGCCTGTCGGGACGAAGCAGGGAAAGGATAGTCTCGGCGGTGGACAGACCGGGGATAAGAGGGTGCATGAACATTGTGCCGTGATTGTAATATCTCTGCTTAACATTGTAAGCGTCAACCATAATAACGGGCATCTTTGCAATGATGGAAACAGCCGTATCCACCTCGTGCTTTGCACCCGTGTCATCGGGACAGTCGTCATATGAATAAAGCGCCAGCACCGAACGGGACATCTTGTTCATAATGTTCTTTGAGGGAGCCTTGAGTATCATATCCTCAAAAAATCCGTCGGGAAGCTCTCTGTTTTCATCAAGGAGCCTGCCGAAATTCTCAAGCTCCGACTTGTCGGGGAGCTTGCCTCCCAGAAGAAGATATGCAATTTCCTCATAGCCGAAGCGGTTTTCCGCAACAACGTTCTCCACAAGGTCGTTGATGTTGTAGCCTCTGAACACAAGCTTACCTTCATCGGGACACTTTTCGCCCTCGTTCAGCACATATCCGTGAACGTTGCATATGTTGGTAACGCCCGCCATAACGCCCGAGCCGTCAGGGTTTCTCAGTCCTCTTTTAACGCTGAATTTATCGTAATATTTAGGGTCGATCTTATTGTTTTCCGTGTAGGCAGCATAGAGCTTATCCATATTTTATCAATCCTTTCAATATAGACAAAATGTGCAGCGGTTTCAGATTACCCCCTGCACATCATTGTACCGATACATTTTCCCGAACTCGGGTCACTTCTCCTGAGGCAGCACGAACATATCGTAGATAGCTCTTGTGGCAGTCTCGAAGTCCTCCTCTTCAACGCCGATGATGATGTTAAGCTCGGAGGAGCCCTGGTCTATCATCTTGACATTGACTCTTGCGTGAGCAAGGGCGCTGAACAGTCTGCCTGCAGTACCTCTCGCCTTTCTCATACTCCGTCCAACAACGGCGATAAGAGCAAGATTATTTTCGATCTCAAGCTTGTCGGGGTGGCAGCGGAAATTTATCTCGTCAATGATAGCCTTTTCCTTGCCGATAAGGGACTCTGAATTTACCACAACACTCATTGTGTCGATACCCGAAGGCATATGCTCGAAGCAGAGACCGTTTTTCTCCAGCACTCTGAGAACGTTTCTGCCGAAGCCCACCTCGGCGTTCATCATATCCTTTTCTATCTGGATAACGGAAAAGCCCTTTTTGCCTGCAATGCCCGTAATGGTGTACTGAGATGTCTCAGCAGTTTCGGCAACGATGAAAGTACCTCTGTCCTCGGGGTGGTTGGTGTTCTTGATGTTTATGGGAATGCCTGCTTTTCTTACGGGGAAAATAGCGTCCTCGTGAAGAACGCCTGCACCCATATAAGCAAGCTCTCTCAGCTCTCTGTAGGTGATGGTGGTGATAGGCTTGGGGTTATCAACAACTCTGGGGTCGCAGATAAGGAAGCCGCTTACATCTGTCCAGTTCTCGTAGATAACTGCATTTGCCGCATTGGCAACGATAGAACCGGTAACGTCCGAGCCGCCTCTTGAGAATGTTTTAATGGTATCGTTGGGCATTGAGCCGTAGAAACCGGGTATAACTGCGTGAGCGGAAGAAGCAAGCTTCGGAGCCAGCAGGGAGCGTGTTGTCTCAAGGTCAAAAGCACCCTTTTCGTCAAAACGGATATATCCCGCAGGGTCGATAAAATCAAATCCAAGAAACTTTGCAAGAACAATGGAGTTCAGGTATTCGCCACGGCTTGCGGCATAGTCTCTGCCCGCACGGTGAGCGAAAGCATTCTTGATGTTTGCAAACTCATCGGCTAAGGAAAGCTCGATGCCAAGCTCGTTTATAATAGAGTTGAAACGTTCCTCAATAGCTTCAAAAGCCTTGTCGAAGCTTTCCCCCTTAACGGCGAGGTCGTAGCAGTTATAAAGCATATCGGTGACCTTTGTATCTCCGCTGAAACGCTTGCCGGGTGCGGAAGCAACAACAAATCTTCTTGCGGGGTCTGAAAGAACGATATCCGCAACCTTGCGGAACTGTCCTGCGTCGGCAAGAGAGCTTCCGCCGAACTTGACAACCTTGGTGTTTTCCATAATAATATCTTCTCCATTTTATGAATATATATAAGGGGTGCTTTATTTAAGAGCCGTACCCTTTATCGTATAAATATTACATATAATATGCAACTATTACATTATATCCTATTTTTCATCTTTGGTCAATTGCCATATAAGACAAATTTTTCTTCCCTGCTCCTTGTCCTTTTGGAAAATACTGCTGTATTCGTGAGACGGACACATTTCCGTATATGGCTCTTAACAAAAAAATATATTGACACGCCTTGAATTATGCGCTATAATAATATATAAGCATAGTTGTGCGTATTTATGCATTATCACTTTTATGCAATAAAATATGCATTAAAATTTTATATATATAAGGTGGAATAAAAAGAATGGGAATTTTAGACGGACTTTTCGGAAACTACAGCAAGAGAGAGCTTAAAAAGATCGACCCGATAAAGCAGAAGGTACTTGACCTTGACGAAGAATATACAAAGCTCAGCGAAAAGGAGCTGAAAGCTAAGACCCCCGAATTCAAGGAAAGGCTCGCAAACGGCGAGACCCTTGACGATATCCTTCCCGAGGCTCTTGCCACCGTAAGAGAAGCGGCATACAGAGTTCTGGGCAAGAAGCCCTATCCCGTACAGATAATCGGTGCCATCGTTCTTCATCAGGGCAGAATTGCCGAGATGAGAACAGGTGAAGGTAAAACTCTTGTTGCCTGCTGTGCCTCCTATCTCAACGCTCTCGAGGGCAAGGGCGTTCACGTTGTAACGGTAAATGACTACCTTGCAAAATCCCAGTCCGAGGAAATGGGCAAGGTCTACAGATACTTAGGTCTTACTATCGGCTGCATACTCCACGACCTCTCCAATGACGAGAGACGTGAAGCATATAACTGCGACATCACATACGGTACCAACAACGAATTCGGCTTTGACTACCTCCGTGACAATATGGTCATCTACAAGAGCGAGAAGGTCCAGAGAGAATTTAATTTCGCCATCGTGGACGAGGTGGACTCCATTCTTATTGATGAAGCGAGAACTCCTCTTATCATCTCGGGCAGAGGCGACAAGTCCACCGAGTGGTACACCCTTGCGGATAAATTCGCAAAGACATTAAAGCCTTTCATAGTTACCGAAATGGACACCAAGACCGACCAGGAGGAAATCGCCGAGGACTGCGACTACATCATTGACGAAAAGGCAAAGACCGCCACCATCACCCGTCAGGGCGTAAAAAAGGCTGAGAAATACTTTAACGTGGTAAACCTCTACGACGCAGAGAACTCCACACTTCTCCACCACGTAAATCAGGCGCTGAAAGCAAACGGCGTTATGAAAAAGGATATCGACTACGTTGTAAACGACGGCGAGATCGTTATCGTTGACGAATTCACAGGCCGTCTTATGATGGGCCGCCGCTATAATGACGGTCTTCATCAGGCTATCGAAGCAAAGGAAGGCGTAAAGGTAGCTCACGAGTCCAAGACCCTTGCTTCCATTACATTCCAGAACTTCTTCCGTCTCTATCACAAGCTGTCGGGTATGACAGGTACGGCTATGACCGAGGAGGACGAGTTCAGGGAAATTTACAAGCTGGACGTTATCGAGATACCCACAAACCGTCCCGTTCAGCGTATCGACCACCCCGATGTGGTATACAAGACCGAGAAAGCCAAGTTCAACGCTGTTATCGACCGTATCGTTGAATGCCACGAAAAGGGTCAGCCTGTTCTTGTAGGTACAATTTCAATCGAAAAATCCGAGATACTTTCAAAAATGCTCTCTAAGAGAGGCATCAAGCACAACGTGCTGAACGCAAAGCAGCACGCAAAGGAAGCCGAGATAGTTGCACAGGCAGGTCAGCTTGGAGCAGTTACCATCGCCACCAATATGGCAGGCCGTGGTACGGATATCCTGCTCGGAGGTAACGCCGAGTTCCTTGCAAAGGCTGATATGAAGCGTGAAGGTATGGAGGACGAGCTTATCAGCGAGGCTATAAGCTATGCCGACACCGACGACGAGGAAATTCTTGTGGCTCGTGAGGAGTACAAGAAGCTCTACGCAAAGCACCAGGAGGAGATAAAGGGTCAGGCGGACAAGGTAAGAGCCGCAGGAGGTCTTTACATTCTCGGCACAGAGCGCCACGAATCAAGACGTATCGACAATCAGCTCCGTGGACGTGCAGGCCGTCAGGGAGACGAGGGCGAAAGCTGCTTCTTCCTCTCCCTTGAGGACGATCTTATGAGACTGTTCGGCGGCGAGCGTCTCCAGATGATGATGACAAATATGAACATCGACGAGGATATGCCTATCGAGTCCAAAATGCTCTCAAAGGTGATCGAGTCCTCTCAGAAAAAGGTGGAGGGCAGAAACTTCGCTATCAGAAAGAATGTCCTGAACTACGACGACGTTATGTCCACTCAGAGAGCTATCATTTACGAGCAGAGAGCCAAAGTCCTTAACGGCGAAGATATCCACGAATACATTCAGAAGATGATAAAGGACTGGGTAGCCGACGGCGTAAACCTTTATATCATCGACAACACCGTTCAGGACGAATGGAACCTGACAGGGCTTCGAGAGCATTTTGCAGGTCTCCTTACTACTCCCGATGATTTCCACTACACTCCCGAGGAGCTTGGAGGTCTTAAAAAGGACGATATCGTTAATATGCTCACCGAAAGGGCAATGGCATATTACGAGAAGCGTGAAAAGGATCTGGGCAGCGATATGCTCAGAGAGCTTGAGAGAGTTATCCTCCTCAAGGTAGTTGACCTCAAGTGGATGGCTCACATTGACGATATGGAGGAGCTGAGAAGAGGAATAGGTCTCAGAGCCTTCGGTCAGAAGAACCCCGTTGTGGAATACCGCTATGAGGGCTTTGAGATGTTTGACGCAATGATCGAGTCTATCCGTGAGGACACCGTAAGACTGCTCTTCACCATTCAGGTAAAGGGCAACGAGGAGCCTAAGAGAGAAAGAGTTGCCGAGCCTATGGAAACTCAGGGCGACGGCAGCTACTCGAATGAGCCGAGACGTGTCAAGAAGGTAGGCAGAAACGATCCCTGCCCCTGCGGCAGCGGCAAGAAATACAAGAACTGCTGCGGAAGAGACCTCAAGTAAAAAATAAATTATAGGAAGGTAATATCAATGCTTATCAGTGAAGCAAAAAATGAGCTTTTAAACCACATCATCCCCTTCTGGGACGCTCTCAGAGACGATGAATACGGCGGATTTTACGGTCAGATGGACAACGACCTTAACCTTGACAAAAAGGGCGGCAAGGGCGTTATCCTCAATTCAAGAATACTTTGGTTCTATTCCTCCTGCTACCGCACCGTGGGCGGCGAGAAGAACCTTGACAATGCTAAACACGCTTATGAGTTTCTCAGAGACAAGTGCGTTGACCGCAAAAACGGCGGCGTTTACTGGATGATGAACTATGACGGCACCGTTATGGACAGTATGAAGCACACCTATAATCAGGCATTTGCTATCTATGCCCTGTCCACCTATTACCTTGCCTGCAAGGATAAGGAGGCTCTCGACCTTGCTTTCGAGCTTTTCGAGACAGTTGAGGAAAAATGTACCGATGATGTGGCATATATGGAAGCATTTGACATAAACTGGCAGCTTATCGAAAATGACGCTCTCAGCGAGAACGGTCTTATGGCTGACAAGACAATGAACACCGTCCTCCACCTTATCGAGGGCTACACCGTTCTCCTTGAAGCAAGCGGCGACGAAAGAGTCAAGGCAAGGCTCAAGTTCCTCCTTGACATCACCGAAAAGAAGATATTCGACAGCCCGAACAATAAGCTTCTCGTGTTCTTTGACAGAGAGCTGAACGTTATCGGCGATATCCATTCCTACGGCCACGATATCGAGGCAAGCTGGCTCATTGACCGTGCCTGTGATGTTCTGGGCGAAAAGGAGTACATAGATAAATGGGCAGGAATTGATCTGCGCATTTCAAATAATATCCTTGATATCGCCTATGAGAACAACTCTCTCAACAACGAGCGTGACAAGACCGAGATAGACAAGAAGCGTGTATGGTGGGTGCAGGCGGAGTCCGTTGTTGGCTTTGTGAATGCATATCAGCACAGCGGCGACAAGAAATTCCTTGATGCTGCGGCTCATATCTGGGGCTGGATAAGAGACGTTCAGATAGACAAGCGTCCCGGCAGCGAATGGTGGGCTGAGGTCGATTATAACGGCAAGCCTATGCCAAAGTTTACAATGGTAAACGAGTGGAAATGCCCTTACCACAACGGCAGAATGTGCATTGAACTTATTAACAGGGGTATCGACGCATAAATCACAGCTTGAAAGGGGACAGCAACGATGCTGGTAAACGCTAACGAGGAAATTGTTAAACAGAGACTTCCCGAGCTTCTGAAGGAATACGACTGCTGCAAATGCGAGAAATGCGTCTGCGATATGATGGCGATAGCCCTGAATAATATCAAGCCCGCATACGTAAATACTGCGGAGGGTATGCTGTTCAAGAGAATAAACAGTATGCTCCCGCAGAAAAATGCGGATATTGATATTGAAATTCTCAAAGCAATAAACCTTGTGAGCGCCCACCCCAAGCATAATAACGATGAAGCAAGGCAGGCATAATTTTGTAATATCCGACAAATCTTCTGCGAATTTTTGTGAGATGTTACAATATTGATTTTATGCCTATTGACAAAATAAAGCTCAGGTGATATACTGAACTTACAATTTAATAGAAGTTAAATCCTATGAACAAAAGCAAGTAGCATTTGTGACGGCATTACAGAGAGTCGGGCATTGGTGGAAGTCCGATATGAACAGCAGATGTGAATGGGTTTGTGAGGAGCAGGGTGAATTCCGTTTTTGGATAGTAGCCTGAGCCGTATTTCCTGCGTAAAAGGAAAGGGTATTGATGCGAAATGCTGCGTACTTTTATTTCTTGTCAAAAAAAGTACAGCATTATCGAATTTTCGGTAATGCTTTTTTTATCAGGCACCGATACCCGATAAGAGGCAATGGAGATTTAAATGATCTCCTTTGCAACCTGGGTGGCACCACGGCGGATAATGTAAATTATGTCTGTCGTCCCTTGATGATACACGTGTGTGTATTGTCGGGACGGCAGACTTTTTTGTTGTTATGGAAAGGAAGGTTCATTATGATGTATCCCGCACTTGAAGAGACAAAAGAATATTTAAAGACATACGGCACAGTACCCGTTTTTTACGAGCTGCTGACAGACAGCTTCACTCCCGTAAGAATGTTCGCTATCCTCAAGGAAAACTACGAAAACTGCTTTATCCTTGAGTCGGTAGACAACTCAAACCGCTGGGGAAGATATTCCTACATAGGTCTCGCTCCCAAGGCGGAGATACGTGTAAAGAACAAGCAGGCGGATATCATTTACTCCGACGGCAGAAAGGAAGTAAAGGACGCCTCCGACCCCGTTAAGCTTTTCTCGGAAATTATGGAAAAGTACAAATCTCCCAAGTTTATAAATTACCCCAAGCTCACAGGCGGACTTATCGGATATTTCGGCTATGATATGGCGAGATATTACGAAAAGAAGCTGACAAATATCCCGAACGATGACCTGGATATGCCCGACGCAAATATGTTCATCTACAACGAGATAGTTGCCTACGACCACCTTTCAAACAGGGCGGTAATTATCCTCAATATGGATAAGGAAGCTATAGAGGAGCTTGCAGAGAAGTCGGGCGAAAGCTTTGACAAAGCGGCTGAAATGATGTACGAGAACCTCGGTGACAGAGCCGAAAAGCTGGGAAAGCTCCTTTGCAGATACGTTCCCGAGCCTGCTCCGAAAGTCCTCACTCCTGCGGAGATAACCGTTAAATCAAATTACACCAAAGAGCAGTTCTGCGAGATGGTTGAAAAGTGCAGAGAGCATATCATAGGCGGCGATATCAGCCAGATAGTTATCTCCCAACGGTTTGAAGCGGAAAATCCCCCCGACCCCTTTGATGTTTACAGAATGCTCCGCTCCACAAATCCCTCGCCTTACCTTTATTACTTCGACCATAAGGATTACTGCATCGCAGGCGCATCTCCCGAAATGCTGGTAAGCGTTACGGACGGAGTTGTCCTCAATAAGCCCATTGCAGGCACATATCCCAGAGGTGCAACGGCAGACGAGGATATCGAGTTTGAAAAGAAGCTCAAAAACGACCCCAAGGAAAGAGCCGAGCATACAATGCTTGTTGACCTGGGCAGAAACGATGTGGGCAGAGTCTGCGCTCCCGGAACAGTCAAGGTAACAGACTTTATGAGAGTGGAGCGTTACTCAAAGGTAATGCACCTTGTTTCCGACGTTGAGGGACAGCTTGCAGAGGGCAAAACTCCCGTTGACGCCCTGATGTCCGTCCTCCCCGCAGGAACGCTGTCGGGCGCACCCAAGGTAAAGGCTATGGAAATAATCGACAGCCTTGAGAACGTAAAGCGTGGACTTTACGGCGGCACAGTGGGATATATGGCATTCTCTGGAGATATCGACACCTGTATCGCTATCAGAACGGTGCTTTTCAGAAACGGCAAGGCATATGTCCAGGCAGGCGCAGGAATCGTTTATGACAGCGTTCCCGAAAACGAGTATGAGGAAACAAAACGTAAGGCAGCAGCAGTGCTTAACGCACTTAACGGAGCCTCTCAAATGTAATTGACCCCCAAGGCAAAAGTTTCGCTCAAGCCTTTTCCAAAGGCTTGCAGGGGTCAAGGGGGCATTGGTCTTGCAAACAAGCCCCGCTCCCTTGTCGCCCTTCCGCAATGATAAACAAAGTTTATCTGCGAAATCCCCTTAAAATAAATGAAAGGATCTGCTACTATGATAGTAATGATAGATAACTACGACAGCTTCACCTATAACGTGTATCAGGCAATGGCAAGCCTTTATAACGATATCAAGGTTTTCAGAAATGACGAGATAACCATTCCCGAGATCGAGAAAATGTCTCCCGAAGCACTTGTCATCTCCCCGGGTCCCTCCTATCCAAAGGACGCAGGCATTTCCGTTGAAGCAATAAAGTATTTCGCAGGAAAGCTCCCCATTTTCGGCATCTGCCTCGGACATCAGTCCATAGGCGAGGCATTCGGCGGAAATATCGTCAGAGCAAAGGCTCCTATGCACGGAAAATCCTCCGTAATAAAGATAGACAGCTCCTGCCCCATTTTCTCGGGTCTCCCCGATAAAATAACCGCCGCAAGATACCATTCTCTCATAATCGAAAAGGAATCTATTCCGGATTGCCTTAAAATAACCGCCGAGACCGAGGACGGAGAGATAATGGCTGTTGCCCATAAGGAATATCCCATTTACGGCGTGCAGTTCCACCCCGAGTCAATTCTTGCGGAAATGGGCGTGAACATCATATCCAATTTCCTCACACAGGTGGTGGGAGTCAAGACCACAGGCGCAGGAGTTTCCCCCATTCCTATGGAAAAGAGAAGCGCACTTAAAAAGTACATAGCCAAAGCCGTTGACAGAACAGACCTCACCGAGGAAGAAGCCTTTGACGCTATGAACATCATTATGAGCGACGCCGCAACCCCCGCTCAGATATCCGCATTCCTTGTGGGAATGAGAATGAAGGGCGAGACCATCGCAGAAATAACAGGCTTTGCAAGAGGTATGAGAAGCAAGGCGGCTGTTATCGAGGGCTTCCGCTCCGCAATTGATATTGTCGGCACAGGCGGAGATATGGCAGGAACATTCAATATCTCCACCACCTCCTCCTTTGTCATCGCCGCCGCAGGAATAAACGTGGCAAAGCACGGCAACAGAGCCGCTTCAAGCAAGAGCGGCGCAGCAGACTGCCTTGACGCTCTTGGCGTAAACATCAAGCTCTCCCCCGAAAATGCTTCAAAGTGCCTTGAAAAAACAGGCATTGCATTCCTCTTTGCACAGGTTTTCCACGGGGCAATGAGATTTGTGGCTCCCGTCCGCAGGGAGATCGGCTGCCGCACATTCTTCAATATCTTAGGTCCCCTCACAAATCCCGCCCTTGCCGATTATATCGTTCTGGGAATTTACGATGAAAAGCTCTCGGACCTTATGGCAAACGTGCTTATCAGACTTGGCATAAAGGGCGCGATGGTGGTAAACGGCAGCGACGGTCTTGACGAGATAACAATGACAGGCGTGACCCACGTGTGCGAGGTCAAGGACGGAAAGATATCAAACTACGATATCGACCCCCACGACTACGGCTTTGAATACTGCACACCCGATGACTTAAAGGGCGGCACACCCGAGGAAAACGCTCAGATAACCCTTGACATTTTAAGCGGAAAGGACAAGGGTGCTAAACGAAACACAGTTCTCCTTAATGCAGGCTGTGCAATTTACTGTGCAGGGGGCGCAAAGGATATCTCAGAGGGCGTTAAAATTGCCGCAGAGATGATAGACAGCGGCAAGGCTATCGCAAAATTCAACGAAATGAAAACATTTACCAACGAGGTTTGATATGATACTTGATGAAATTGCCGCAAAGAGAAAAATCCAGCTTGAAAGGGAAAAGGCTGATGTCTCCCCCCTTAAAATGAAAAAGCGTGCAGCAAATGCCGCATTTCCCGTTCACAGCTTCAAAAATGCAATTGCAGACGAGGGACTTTCGGTCATTGCCGAGGTGAAAAAGGCTTCTCCCTCAAAGGGACTTATCCAGCCCGATTTTGAACCCGTAAAAATTGCCCGGGAGTACGAAAAGGCAGGTGCAAAGGCAATATCCTGCCTCACCGAGGAGCATTATTTTCAGGGCTCGTCAAAGTACCTTGCGGATATCCGAAATAACGTGAACATTCCCGTTCTCAGAAAGGATTTTATATTTGACGAGTATCAGATATATGAGGCAAAGGCAATAGGCGCAGACGCAGTCCTGCTCATTGCCGCCCTGCTGACGGACGAGGAATTCAAGCCTTTGTATGACCTTGCTCATTCTCTGGGACTTGACGTTCTCTGCGAGGCGCACGATGATGAGGAAGTGCTGCGGCTTGTGAGAATGGGCTGCGACATAATAGGCGTGAACAACCGAAACCTTAAAACCTTTGAGGTGGACATTGAAAACACTAAGCGCCTTGCGGCACTTATCCCCGAAAACACCCTGCTTGTGTGCGAAAGCGGAATAAAAAACAATGAGCATATGAAGTCCGCCAAAAACTGGGGCGCTGACGGCGTGCTTATCGGTGAAACTCTTATGAGAAGCGGTCTGACGGGCATTTCCGAATGTATGAAGGCACTTCGGGAGGGCGTATGATAAAGCTTTGCGGAATAAGGCGGGGTGAGGACGTTCAGATCGTAAACGAGTTTCTCCCCGACTTCATCGGAATGATACTCACCGAGGGCTTTCGCAGGACGGTGGATATGGACACCGCCGAAGAGCTTTCAGAGCTTCTTGACAAGCGGATAAAAAAGGTAGGCGTATTTGTAAACGAGCCTGCAGAGAATGTACGGTCAGCCGCAAGCAGGCTTGACCTCCAAGTTATACAGCTTCACGGCGATGAGGACAGGGAATATATCCGCTCCCTCTCGGTAAAATGCGAGATATGGAAAGCCGTCAGGGTGCGCTCGTCAGAGGATATAGTAAACGCCGAAAAGCTTGGCTGTGACCGCCTGCTCCTTGACAGCTTCGTAAAAAATGCTGTGGGCGGAACGGGAGTTACGGCAGATTGGGACATCATAAAAAACACGGACATCTCTCTCCCCTATTTCCTTGCAGGAGGGATAGGCGAGGATAATATAGCGGCTGCTCTTGAAATTTGTCCTCATATCGACCTTTCCGGCTCCGTTGAAACGGACGGGGTCAAGGACAGGGAAAAGATCCGCAGGATAACAGAGCTTTACCGCAATATAACACAGAAAGGAATACAGATATGAATAAAACAGGAAGATATGGAGAATTCGGCGGACAGTACGTTCCCGAGACCGTAATGAACGCCGTTCACGAGCTTGAAGAGGCGTATGATAAATACAAAGATGACCCCGAGTTCAAGGCAGAGCTTGCAGACCTCTACAAAAACTATGCAAACCGCCCCTCAATGCTCTACTTTGCAAAGCATATGACGGAAGATCTGGGCGGTGCAAAGGTGTACATCAAGCGTGAGGACTTAAATCACACAGGCGCACACAAGATAAATAACGTCTTGGGACAGATACTCCTTGCAAAGCGTATGGGCAAAAAGCGCATTATCGCAGAAACGGGAGCAGGTCAGCACGGCGTTGCCACCGCCACCGTATGCGCTCTTATGGGACTTGAGTGCTGCGTATATATGGGCGAGGAGGACACCAAAAGGCAGTCCCTTAACGTTTACCGAATGGAGCTTTTAGGCGCAAAGGTTGTCCCCGTCAGCAGCGGCACCTGCACCCTCAAGGACGCAATAAACGAGGCTATGAGAGACTGGTGTACAAACATCGAGACCACATTCTACTGCATTGGCTCTGTAATGGGTCCCCACCCCTATCCCGAAATGGTAAGAGATTTCCAGAAGATAGTGGGCGAGGAGATAAAGGCGGAGCTTATGGAGCGTGAGGGAAAGCTTCCCGACTGCGTAGTTGCCTGCGTAGGCGGCGGCTCCAATGCAATGGGCGCATTCTATGACTTTATCCCCGACACATCCGTAAGACTTGTGGGCGCAGAGGCAGCAGGCAGAGGAATAAACACAGCTGACACCGCCGCAACTCTCTCCTGCGGCAGCGTTGGAATTTTCCACGGAATGAAGTCAATGTTCCTGCAGGATAAATTCGGTCAGATAGCTCCCGTTTACTCCATTTCCGCAGGTCTTGACTACCCCGGAATAGGCCCCGAGCACGCAAATTTGTGGAAAACAGGCAGAGCGGAATATGTTCCCGTTACCGATGAAGAAGCTGTCTGCGCATTTGAATATCTCTCCAAGACCGAGGGCATTATCCCCGCAATCGAGTCCGCCCACGCAGTTTCGGCGGCTATGAAAATTGCCCCCACAATGGGTAAGGACCAGATAATCGTCATCAATCTCTCGGGCAGAGGCGACAAGGACGTTTACTCCGTTGCACGCTACAGAGGTCATAACATCGAAAACTCTTAATCTTCCAAAGAAAGGCAGGTCAAACTATGAACCGTATAGATAAATGCTTCGGGGAGCTTAAAGCTCAGGGAAAAAAGGCTCTTGTGACCTTTATCACCGCAGGCGACCCCGATATGGACACCACCGTAAAGACCGCTCTTGAAATGTTCGACAAGGGCGCAGATATAATCGAGCTGGGTGTTCCCTTCTCAGACCCCATTGCCGAGGGCGTTACCATTCAGAAGTCCTCTCTCCGCTCTCTGAAAGGCGGCACCACCCTTGACAAGATATTCGCCGCTGTAGACGAGATACGCAAAGAGACCGACAAGCCCCTTATCCTTATGATGTATCTGAACACCATTTTCGTGTACGGCACAGATAAATTCTTCTCCCTGTGCAAGGAAAAGGGCGTTGACGGCGTAATTGTTCCCGATATGCCCTATGAGGAGAGGGAGGAGATACTTCCTGCGGCTCAGAAATACGGCGTGCATAACATCAATCTTGTGTCCCCCGCTTCTCACGACAGGATAAAGCGTATCGCCGCAGATTCCGACGGATTTTTATACTGCGTTTCCTCAAACGGCGTTACGGGCGTCCGCTCCGAGTTCAAGACGGATTTTGACGAATTTTTCGGACTGATAAAGGAGAATGCAAAATGCCCCTGCTGCGTTGGATTTGGCATTTCAAGCCCCGAGCAGGCAAAAAAAATGTCCGCCTACTGCGACGGAGTTATCGTGGGCAGCGCCATTGTGCGGATAATGGAAGCAAACGGCGTAAATTCCCCGAAGGCTGTGGGCGAGTTTGTAAAGAGCCTCAAGGACGCTATGGAATAATTTGTAAAAGCAGATCCCCGAAATACGGTTCAGTTCAAACCGCATTTCGGGGATCTTTTCATATCCGATATCAGCCCTTATCCGCATAAAAGCTTCCGTCGGAAAGTCTTTTTTCAAACTCGTCCTTGGGAAGAGGGCGGTCGAAGAGGAAGCCCTGCGCCATACTGCAATGGGTCTCACGTAAAAACTCCGCCTGTGCGTGAGTTTCAACGCCCTCGGAAATTGCCTCCATATTCAGCTCATTCACCATATTCACAATGTTCTTGACAACTATCCTGTCGGTGGAAATGCCGCCGTCAGACTCGTTTATATTTGTGAAAAAGGACTTGTCCAGCTTGATAACGTCCACATCAAGGTCTTTTAAGAGATTAAGGGAAGAATATCCCGTTCCGAAATCGTCGATAGATGTGCCGACGCCGTTCTCCTTCATTCTCTCCACGAAAACGCTCATAGCGGTAAGGTCCTCCGCTCCCGTCATTTCCGTAAGCTCCACCTCAACATATTTGCCGTCTATCTCGTACTTTCTGATTATTCCGAGTATCTGATCTGCAAGGCGCTTGTTGTGAAGATGGCGCTTTGAGAAATTCACCGATACTCTTACAGGCTCAATGCCCATTTCCAGCCACCGCTTTATATCTGCACAAACCGCCTCAAAAACGTAAAAATCGAGCCTGCATATGGTGCCCTCGGTCTCGAGGATAGGAATAAAATCCATAGGCGGAACGACCTTGCCGTCCCTCACCCATCTGCAAAGCGCCTCGCAGCCGCAGAGCTTGTTGTCCGAAAGCCGCACCTTAGGCTGATAATAGACCACAAATTCCCTGTTTTCCAAAGCCTTGGGGAACAGAGTGGAGATCTCCTTTTTATGTATAGCAGCCTCCAGATGCAGGGGCGAATAGAAAACCACGTCACGCCTCTCATCGCTTCTGGCAGCATTGAAGGCTATGGAGGACTTGTTCATAATATCGGACATCGTATCGCCCTCAACAGCTTCATATATACCCATACGCAGTCTTATATCATAAAGCTGCCTTGCTTCGCCCTCGCCCATCTCAAAGGAAAGAGCGTCCACAAATCCACGGAGATCGGTTATCCTGCCCTTTTTGATAATAACAATAAAATTATCTCCGCCCAGTCTTGCAAACTTGCCGTCGTCCTTTACAAAGCTGTCCATAGCCTGAGCAAATTTTCTCAGAAGCGCATCGCCCTGTCTGTTTCCGAAAAGCTGATTTGCATATTTGAAATTCTTGATATTGATGAAAGCGGCGGCATAATCCACAAGCTTTCCCTGCGCCATAAGCATACCGCCGTACCTCATAAAGCCCTCTGTATTGCAGACTCCCGTCATACGGTCAAGGTACATACTTTTCTCCATAAGCCCCATAACTCTGGCTCTGACGCTGATTATGTAGCAGTTCTTGATAAGCATACCTATCATAGACTTTTCGCTGTCGTTCCATTTTTCTCCCTTGGCGGGCATAAAGGATATGCAGACGCTGCCGCCTTCTTTTGTGGTAAAATGCTTTTCCACTCCGTTCTCTTCATAGCCTTCGGGACTGAGAAAAAATTCGCCGTATTTATTTACCCCCTCAGGCTCAAGCTCGCTGGGGGGAGCAATGAGCGACAAGGTTACCCTGCCCAGTCTGATACCCTCCGCCGCAGCCTCTGCCGCTATGGTTATATTGTCCATTGCATTGTCAATATTATCAACATTTTCATTTATCTTCTCAAAGAATTTCAGGACCCCGCCGCAGAAATTACAGTTTTCCATTTCAATTTTCCCTTCCGTAATTCATTATGTTATGATACGCCCGAGATATTTGCTTTGATTTCAGCTAAATTATATCATAGTGTGAAATCGTTGTCAATTGACAATTTGCTTAATTTTGTCATACTTTGTCTCAATGCTGTAGCGCATAATGCGGTATTGCAGTAAAATATCAGACCCGAACGGGAGACGTCCGGGTCTGAAAAAAATGTGAATTATTCTTCCCCTGCAAGCTCCTTGTAAAGACCGATGTACAGCTTTGCGGAATTATCCCAGCTAAAGTCGTTTTTCATAGTCTCGCTGACTATCTTAGCCCAGGCTTCCTTGTCCTGATAATAGTCGCAGGCTCTGTTTACAGCGTTCAGCATATCGTGAGCGTTATAGGTCTTGAAGGTAAAGCCGTTGCCGTTCTCTCCTCCTGCGTCTCTTACGCTGTCTCTGAGACCGCCCGTCTCTCTTACGATAGGCAAAGTACCGTAGCGCATTGATATCATCTGCGCCAGACCGCAGGGCTCGCTCTGGGAGGGCATAAGGAACATATCCGCACCTGCATATATCTTCCTTGCAAGTTCGGGAACAAAGCCAAGAGTAACGCTTACCTTGTCGGGATATCTCCACGCCATTTCCTTGAAAAAGTCCTCATATATCTTCTCTCCTGCGCCCAGCACCGCAAACTTGCAGCCCAGGCTCAGCATTTCCTCAAACACATACTTGATAAGGTCAATGCCCTTATGTGACACAAATCTTGTGATAATGCCGATAAGTGGTTCGTCACCCGAAGCAAGCTTCAAAGACTTCATAAGCTCGGTCTTGCACTTTGCCTTGCCCGAAATATCATCGGCTGTAAAATGCGCAGGGATAAGTGGGTCGTGCTCAGGGTCGTAAAGTGTGGTGTCAATGCCGTTTAAGAAGCCGCAGAGCTTGTACTGCTTGTTTGTAAGCGCTCTGTCAAGGCCGTGTGAATACCAGGGGTCAAGTATCTCCCAGGCATAGCTTGGGGAAACGGTTGTTATCTTGTCGGCAGTCTCAAAGGCAGCCTTCATAAGGTTCACCGCACCGTCATACTCAAGGAGCTTTGCGTGGTACATAGGTATGCCCATAATATCGTTGATAACGTCCATACCGTACCGTCCCTGATACTGGATATTGTGAATGGTGAATACGGTCTTGATGTCCTCATAGCCGTACTGGAATTTGTAGTAGGTCTGATAGTAAACGGGAACAAGGGCAGTCTGCCAGTCGTTGCAGTTAATTATCTGAGGTTTCCAGTCTATCTGCCTGATAAGCTCCATCACCGCACGGGAGAGGAAAACAAATCTCTCGCAGTCATCGTAGAAGCCGTAAAGGCCGTCTCTTGCGTAGTAATACTCGTTATCGAGAAGGTAATAGGTAACTCCGTTTGCCTTGCCCTCGAAAACGCCGCAGTACTGCTTTCTCCAGCCAACGTCAACGGTGAAGTTTTTAACGAATTTAAGCTTTTCCCTCAGCTCGGGCTTAATGCTTTTGTAAAGGGGCAGGACCACACGACAATCGTGTCCGGCCTTGCACAGAGCCGCAGGCAGGGAGCCCGCAACATCTGCCAGTCCCCCCGAAGCAGCGTAGGGAAGCGCTTCGGAAGCTGTGTAAAGTATTCTCATATATATTCAAATCCTTTCTCTCGGAAGGTATAATAGCCGTAAGTAATTTTTTCAAAAAATCTTTCTCTCAGAAAAACCGAGCCTGCGGAGAATAAGCCGCAGGCTCGACGTCATACTGTGATATCAAGCCTGTTTTGGCTTTAGCTTCAAATCAGATCTCTGCGCCCTTGCCGATGTAGATCGGGTAATTTGCAGAGCCTGTAAGTATCTTCTGGTCGGAAATATGAACGACCTTGTCGGTGATAACGCAGCTTATGCTGCAGTTTTTGCCGATGATGCTGTCCTGCATAATAATGGAGTCCTTGACAACAGCGCCCTTTGCCACCTTTGCGCCTCTGAACAGAATGGAGTTCTCCACAGTTCCCTCGATAATGCAGCCGTCGGCAATAAGGGAGTTCTTGACCTTTGCACCGATAGCGAATTTTGCGGGAGGATTATCACGCACCTTGGTGTAAACGGGAGCGTTGTCGGGGAAGAGCTTAGTTCTGTTCTCTGTGTTGAGGAGAGCCATATTTGCGTCATAGTAGCTCTTGATGGAGGTTATCTTGGAGAAATATCCCTCGTGCTTGTATGCCATTATCTTGTATCTGCTGCACTGAGCCTGAAGGATACTCTTTGCAAAGCTGTAGATACCCTTAGCGGCACCGTCGGTTATCATACTCATAAGCAGGGGCTTGGAGATGATGTAGGTGTTGAGGGAGATGTTGCACTCACCGCTTATCTCGGGATTGATGAGGACGTTGTTGATGCGTCCTTCTGCGTCAATGCCGAAAACGTTGGTGTGAGCAGCAGCGTCAAGGTCAAGGTTGGACTTTGCGTAAACAGCGGTGATATCTGCGCCGCTCTTTACGTGAGCGTCATAAAGCTTGTTGTAGTCAAGGCTTGTAACAACGTCGCAGTCGGACATAATGACATAGTCTGCGTCGGAATGACGGATAAAATCGGAAATTCCGTAAAGAGCCTCAAGTCTGCCTCTGTACATACCGCTGGTGAGGTTAGAGAAAGGAGGCAGCAGATGAAGTCCGCCGTTCTTTCTTGCCATATCCCACTCTCTGCCGGAGCCTAAGTGGTCAAGGAGGGACTGATAGTTGGACTTTGTGACAACGCCCACCTCGTCAATGCCCGAATTTGCCATATTGGAGAGGGTGAAGTCGATAAGTCTGTATCTGCCGCCGAACATGACCGAGCCCATTGTTCTCTGACGTGTAAGCTCGGGAACTACGTCCTCGTGCATATTGGCGAAAATTACGCCCAGTATCTTTTTATTTAAGCTCATTTTATATTAACCTTCCTTCCGTGAAGCTCTTACTTCTTCTTGATATCGGGAACCATCTGCTTGGGACCAACGACCTGACCCTCGGAAATGGTTATCTTGTTTCCGATGACTGCAATACCCCAGTCGTCACGGTTTTCAACCGTTTCGGGACGTGCGCCCACGTGTGCGCCCTTTTCGATAACGCTGTTCTCGCCAACGATCGCATACTCCACAACTGCGCCTTCCTTGATAACGGTGCCGGGCATAATGATGGAGTCGGTAACGGTAGCGCCCTTTTCAATAGTAACACCTTCGTAGATAACGGAGAAGTCGATATTTCCGTCAATGTTGCAGCCCTCTGCGATCATAGAGTTCTCAACATTTGCATTGTCGCCTATGTACTGAGGAGGGAGAACGGGGTTTCTCGAATACATCTTCCAGTCGGGGTCGTAAAGGTCAATGGGGATATTGGGGTTAAGAAGGTCCATATTAGCTTCCCAGAGGGAGTCGAGAGTTCCGACGTCCTTCCAGTAGCCGTCAAATGTCCAGGCAACAAGCTTTTCGCCTGCATTCATCATATTGGGAATGATAGCCTTTCCGAAATCCTTGTCCTCGTCGGGGTTGTTCTCATTGTCGATGAGGTACTGTCTCAGCTTGCTCCAGGTAAAGATGTAGATACCCATTGAAGCAAGAGTGGAACGGGGGTTCTTGGGCTTTTCCTCAAAGTCGATGATATTGCCGTCGTCGTCGGTTATCATAATGCCGAAGCGTGAAGCCTCCTCCATAGGAACGTCAAGAACGGCGATAGTAGCAGCAGCGTTCTTCTCCTTGTGGTAGCTGAGCATTACGTTGTAATCCATCTTGTAGATGTGGTCGCCGGAAAGAACGACTACATAATCGGGATTGTAGCGGTCAACGAAAGCAATGTTCTGATAAATGGCGTTTGCGGTGCCCTTGTACCACTCTGCGCCCAGAGCGGTCTGGTAGGGAGGCAGGCAATGAGCGCCGCCGTACTGCTTGTCAAGGTCCCAGGGCTGACCGTTGCCGATATAATCGTTAAGCACCAGAGGCTGATACTGGGTGAGAACGCCTACTGTATCAATACCCGAGTTAACGCAGTTTGAGAGGGGGAAGTCAATGATCCTGTATTTTCCTCCGTAGGGAACGGCAGGCTTTGCCATATCCTGAGTGAGGGCATACAGACGGCTGCCCTGTCCGCCTGCCAAAAGCATTGCGACGCATTCTTTTTTCGTGTACATCTTTAAAATCCTTCCTTTCGGTTTTATGCGGTATTATTCCGCTGATTTATCGTTCTTGGGTCTGCGGCCCCGCTTTTTGGGAGCCTCCTCGGGAGACTTTTCCGCTGTCTTTTTTGTGGAAGTCTGCTTCTTTGCCGCCGAAGACTTTGCTGCGGTTTTCTTCGTGGTCTTCTTGGAAGCTGTTTCCTTGACTGCGGCAGTCTCGGTAACGTCTATCTTCTCGCCTGTCTTTTTCCTGCGCTTCGGGGGAACATACTTGAAGAACATCGCAGACAGTCCGGGAATTGTAAGGCTTATGGAATAATCGCAGCCGTGCATTGAATATTCCTTTGCCTTTATCTTTCCGTTGTCCACCTCTCCGCTGCCGCCGTATTTAACGTCGTCGGTGGAGAATATCTGCTCGTATGTACCCTCGTAGGGAACGCCTATCCTGTAATCGCTCCTCTTGACGGGAACGAAGTTGCAGACAACGATCATCTCGGCAGGCTTTTCGGGGTCGGAATTGTCAATTCGCCTGAAGGATATAACGCTCTGAGTGTAATCGTCGGCGCATATCCATTTGAAGCCGTCCCAGGAATCGTCGTCGTGCCAGAAGGCAGGTGTATTCTTATAGAGATTGTTTAGGTCTCTGTAGAAATCGTTCATCTTGCGGTGGGTCTCGAAGCCGAGAAGCATCCAGTCAAGCTCCTTCTCGTAATTCCACTCGATGACCTGCGCAAAGTCGTTGCCCATAAAGTTCAGCTTTTTGCCGGGGTGGGCTATCATATAGGCTGCAAAGGCTCTCTGGCTCGCAAATTTGCCCTCCATAGTGCCGCTGCTCATCTTGTTGAAAAGTGAAGCCTTTCCGTGAACGACCTCGTCGTGGGAGATGGGGAGAATGAAATTCTCGCTGAAGGCATAGAAGAAAGAGAAGGTGAGCTTGCCGTGGTCTCCCGCTCTGTAGATGGGGTCGGTGCGCATATAGGAAAGGGTGTCATTCATCCAGCCCATATTCCACTTGAAGTTAAAGCCAAGTCCGCCAACATCGGCAGGCTTTGTGACCATAGGCCAGGCGGTGGACTCCTCTGCTATCATCAGCACGTCGGGATTTCTGGAGAATACGGTAGTATTGAGCTTCTGCAGGAACTCGATAGCCTCAAGGTTTTCGTGGCCGCCGTTCTTGTTGGGTCTCCACTCACGTCTGTCATAGTCAAGGTAAAGCATAGAAGCAACAGCATCAACTCTCAGACCGTCCACGTGGAATTTCTCTATCCAGTAAATGGCGTTTGAGATAAGGAAGCTTCTGACTTCGCCCTTGCCGTAGTCGAACACTCTGGTTCCCCAGGCAGCGTGCTCCTTTTTGAGGGGGTCGCTGTACTCATAGCAGCAGTCGCCGTCAAACTCGAAAAGACCTGCGGAATCCTTGGGGAAATGTGCAGGCACCCAGTCAAGGATAACGCCTATGCCGTTCTGATGGAAAATGTCTATCATCTGCATAAACTGCTCGGGAGTGCCGTAGCGTGAGGTGGGGGCATAGTAGCCTATGACCTGATATCCCCAGGAGCCGTCATAGGGATACTCCGCAAGGGGCATAAGCTCCAGGTGAGTATAGCCCATATTCTTTAAGTAATCCGACATCTCGTGGGCAAATTTCACATAGTCGAAGGGAGAACCGTCCTCATACTGTTTCCAGGAGCCCAGATGCGCCTCGTAGATGTTCATAGGACTCTTGTAGACGTTGGTCTTTCTCTTGTGCTCATACCACTTTTGGTCGTGCCACTCGTAATTGTCGATATCGAAATATTTTGTGGCAGTATTGGGACGAAGCTCCATATGTGCTCCATAGGGGTCTGCCTTGTCCACAACGCTCATATGAGAGGTCTCAACGCTGTATTTGTATGCAAAATACTGCGGAACGTCCTCAATGAATATCTCCCACACCGTGGGGTCGTCCAGACGGTACATAGGATTTTTCCGTCTGTCCCAGTCGTTGAAGTCGCCCACCAGGGAAACGGACTTGGCATTGGGCGCCCAAACACGGAAATAAACGCCTTCTTTGCCGTCCTTCACGCCCTTGTGAGCGCCGAAGAAATTGAATGCCTCGCAGTTGCTGCCCTCGTGGAAAACAAAGAGCGGGAAGTCGTAATCTCCGATAGAAGAATTTTTCTTATTTTCACTCATAATAACAGATATATCCACCTTTCAGACTTTCTAAAAAAACGGACTGTTTTTCGCTTTTGCGGACACCTCCGCTTATCTTACTAATATTTTAACAGATTATGCATTAGATTACAAGAGGTATTGTAAAAGTTTTACAAATCTCACTTATTTCTTACATACCCTTTGTGCAATATAACAACAGATTTCCATTATATGGGCAAGAAAAATGTAAATAATTGGTGAATAAAACGATTAAGTTCAAATTATGCGGGAAATAATCTGAAAACAGCGGCAGTTCTGTCGTCGGGTCTGTCCCCCTCCGTCTCCTCCGCAGCCGCCATTATCCTGCTGCACATCTGTCCGCAGGTAAGCCCCTCGTTTTCAAGCACGGCGGCAACGGCGGCGCTTGTGATGTCAATGCCGTCGGTGGTCATAAGCACACGTGAGCTGACGTTCAGGCATATTCTCTCCTCGGTGACGGAAAGGCCGTTTATTATCCCCACAGGGGCAGAGCTGTCGCTGTAGACGCTCATTACAGGGCTTTCCCCCTCCTCACGGCTGAATACGGCGGTGGGAGCCGCTCCCATTTTAATGAGCCTGCCTTCCCCCGTGTATAGATCGGCGGCGAAGATATCAACGGTGGTGAAAATTTCCTCCGAGGAAGCGGCGGTCATAATGACGTTCAGCATTTTAACGGCGTTTTTCCTTCCAATGCCCCCGGTTATCATACGGCGGAGAAGATTTACGGCAAGTGTGCTTCTTGTGCCTGCCTTGCCGCCCCTGCCCATACCGTCGGACAGGATTATGTAGAAATTTCCCAGACCGTCCTCAAAGCAGGTGTGACTGTCGCCGCAGGAGCAGCCTTCCGCCGCCTCTGCCTCTATCTCGCAGTCGGGAACAAATCTGCCTTCCTGCCGCCACCTTATGCGGCACAGACGGTCGTTCTCACCGCCGCAGAGCATTGTGACGGGTCTTGCAAGTCTTACTCCGAGAAGTGCCGCAAGGCGGTCGGAAACGCCGCTCAGATGAATATCCCGAAAGTCCTCGGGCGCAGGGATAAAAGCCTCAGCAAAGGGTCTGCGCTCCCCGTCAAAGGCTATCCGGACCGAGCGGACGTCAAAGCCCTCCTCCTCAAGAAGTCTTTTCAGAAATTTTGAAAGCTCTGTATCGGGGCGAAGCTCCTCTTCGCCGCCCCCCGAAAGCTCCCATATCATTCCGCAGGAAGCGGAAAGCTGCTCGGAAGCCCCCTCTAAAAATCTCCGCAGGTACGCCGATCTGCGGCGGGATATCCTTTCCGCTCCCGCAGCTCTGCAGAAGCCGTCAGCGATCTGATCCTTTTTCGGGCAGCCCTCGAAGCCCGTCGGCAGCTCCTTTGCAGTAATTCTGCCCGCCATCGAAGCAATGTTCTGAGCGGCTTTGAAGCAGCCTTCGATACCGTCAGGCGAAATGCTGCCGCAAGCCGCACTGCACTTGCGCTGCGTGCAAATACCGCCGCAAACGTCCCTCTTGATATCCTCATAAGGCTCTCTGTCACCCTTTTCCGAACGGCGCATAAAAAGCTCCGCAGCCATCTGAACATCTTCGCCCACCTCCTCAAGCACCTTTGCCGCAAACATAAGCTTGTCCGAACGTATATCCGCCTTTTCCTCCGAGGCGAAAATCCCGTTTAATTTCGGCAGATAAAGTCCCTCGGGCACAAGGCAGTACAGCGCCGCCGCAATGCCCATATCCGCAATAAATTCGGGAGTTCCCGAAGGCATTCCCGCAGCTGCGGTCATACCAAATGCCGAAAGGATAAATGCGGCATTTACGGCGTATTTTCCCTTTGACGTGTACATTCCCGTCACAAGCCCCGCAAAGGCGAGCATTGCACCGCTCCGTCCGAGAGTCTGCTCCGACAGGAGAAACGCTCCTGCGGACAGTATGCCCACAGCCGCACCGCCCGATTTCCCGAATTTCCTTGCGGCAGCAGCGGTGCAGAAGCCTGCGGCTATCCTGCCGAGGTTTATAAAGCCGGTATCCGAGGAGCAGAGGGCGCATATCAGAAGCATATATGTAATTCCCATTGCCGCTGCCCGGAAGTCGGTGCAGCCTCGGCTGCACAAGCTGTTTTCGGAATAGAAGCCGTTTTTCACCGTCTGCACCGTTTCGCAGAGGCAGTATGCCGCTCCGAAGCACATCACCGCCCTGAAAAACACCGCCAGGAACATTACCCAGTCACCATTGTTTCCTGCGCTCACCGCAGCCGAGCTTATGAAATATGCCGCACCTGCCGCAAGAGAGCGTGTCCTTGCCGTGCATTTTCTTCCGAACAGCTTTATAAACAGCGCAGTCACCGCCGCAGATGACAGCTCTGCGATATGGCTCCAGAGACTTCCTGCCGCAGCCCACGCCCCGAACATTCCGAACACCGCCGCAGCGGCGCAGACAGGGCTTCCTGCCGCCGCAAGAGAGGCTCCGAAGGGTGATGTGCCGCCGCCTGTCCGCATATCCGCAATGATAAAGCCTGCCATCGCCCAGACTGCAGCCGCAGCAGCCGTTTTCCTGCCGCTTCTTTTTTCCGAAGCATTCTCTGCGGAGCGGAGCGCCGCCTCCCCCGCCTTTTCCGCTTTTGTCACCATACTTTTTCTCTTCCTTTCTTTTTCACGGGATATATATTCCGATTATACGCTTACGATAGGGCGAAAAAGGTCATAAGGGCGCAATAAATCTAATTTTCCATTTAGGGAAAAACGTAGATATCTCCCGAAAAAGCTTATTGTGGAAATAAATTTTCCGAAGTCCGTCGGCGCAGGTCGGGAAATTGTCCGACAGATGACAAATCCATTTTTCCTTGACAAAAAAGATGTATTGTATTATAATCAGATTAAAATGGGAAATCAGACGAAAAATCAGATCTTATGGGGGTACATTACATTATGAGAAAGCAACACCGGTTAAATGCTGTAATTATTTTTGCGGTAATGCTTTTTGCAGGGGCAGGAGGTATGATCACCTCATCGAAACAGCAGCAGCAGATAAACAAGGGGCTTGACGATTTCAACTTTCTTTCGGACAGCGAGTTTTACAAGGGCAAATTCGTGGAGGGAGATGTTTTTGAGGTCTACGGCGAATTTGCATACGAGGAAAGCTATAATGAAACTTTGGGCATAAAGAGCAATTCCCACGTTACCTCCCACTATTATCTCATTCCCCTAACGGGCAGCTTTGACTCGGATATGCCTAAGTTTATCACTCTTGAGATAAAAACTGCGGCAGGAGTAAAAAACGCCGAGCTTCTTATGGAGCAGACCTGGAATTATCAGGACACAGGCGAGGAACCCGATGTATGGAACGAGTTTCCCATACAGGGAAAGGTCTCAAGGCTTGACGGAGAGATAGAGGAATACCTTTACGACTGGCTCACAAACGACGGTGTGGACGGCACAAGGGCGGATTATGAGGATATGATATGCCCCTATGTCATAACCGAACACTCGGCGGAGGCTGTGGGCAGAAGTATGAATTTCAGCATTACCATTACTATTATAGGTCTTGCAGGCATCGGCATTATGATATTCCTTTATATCAGAACACGCCAAAGCGAGGCCGTTCAGGTCATGCCGCAGCCCCAGCCCTACACCGCTTATACTCCCGTTAACGGCAATGCGCCCCGGACGGGCAATTTCGGAAATACCACCGCTTCGGGCAGCGTTTCCTCTCCTGCCGACGGCGGAGAGTCTGCAAGACTTATGGAGGAAATGAGCAGGCTAAAACAGCCCACGGACGCAGATGAATTTTTCGGCAGTCCTGTGCGCAGGGAAGAGCCTAAAACCCCCGAGGAGCCTTATCCCGAGCCGAAAAAGGATATGGACAGGCTTGACACTTCGGAGCTTGGGATAGGTATTGCCGATGAGGATAAATAAATCCATTTTACCGTATTGAAATTTATCCGTAAGTGATGTATAATACATATAGATGTAAAAATAAATGCCGAAAGGAACGGACAAATGAACATTGTAAACAAGGTTACGGTCACGATCTGCGGAATGGAGTACAATCTCCAGACGGACGAGACCCCCGATTATCTCATTTCCCTTGCAAAGCGTGTGGACAAGGAGATCGGCGACTTAGTCAAGGCTAAGCCCAATTTCGGTGTGCAGAATGCCGCCGTATTTGTTGCCCTCACCTCTCTTGACGAGGCTCAGAAGGCTGCGGACAGCATTGAGAACGTCCGCACTCAGATCAAATCCTACGTGGAGGAGACTGCAAAGGCACGCAAAGAAAAGGAAAAGCTTGCGGACAAAAACAAGGCTCTCGAGGAGAAAATTGCCGCTCTCGAAAAGGAGATAAAGGAGCTGAAAAAGCGTCCCAGCTACGAGTGCGAGCAGCTTGTTCTTGAAAACACCATCTCTCCTGCGGTGACAATTTATGCGGAGGAGAATGTTCCCGAGACGGTTTCCGAACCTGCTGCGGAAGATAAGTCTTCCGAGAACAAGTCCGTGGAGACCGCTCCCGAAAAGGATACGGCTCAGCCCGAGGATAAGCCCGAAGAGCCTGCAAAGTCCTCGGAGACTGTGAAACCGGAAGAAACATCAAAGAAAGCTCCCGCCCAGACTGCCGAATGCGGCTCAGACGCCAGTAAAGGCACAGAAACACAGGATAGCGGCGAACACGGAGGGACTGACGGAGGAGCAGGCGCAGAAGCTCAGAATGATGGCGGTAATACACAAAATGATGACGTGACACCGCCCCCTCAGAACAGGAAAAGCAGAAAGAAAAGGCGTTAAAAACCTATGAATAAAACAGGAAAGCCCGAGGTGCTTGCTCCCGCAGGCAGTCTCGAAAGCGTTTATGCCGCTGTAAGGTGCGGCGCTGACGGAGTTTATGCGGGCGGAAAGCTTTTTTCCGCCAGAGCGAACGCCGTCAATTTTTCGGACGAGGAGCTGAAAGCTGCCGTAAAATACTGTCATTTGCACGGGGTGAAAATATATCGTGCGATGAACACGGTCATATTTGACAGCGAGGCGGAGGAGTTCTGCAAAGAGGTAAGGCTCAGCGCAGAAGCAGGCGTTGACGGGCTTATCATACAGGATATAGGCGGGGCATACCTTGCGGCTGCGGCAGTTCCCTCTATGCCCCGTCACGGCTCTACCCAGATGACCGTTCACACTCCTCTGGGTGCTAAGGCTGCGGAAAAGGCAGGCTTTTGCAGGATCGTTCCCGCAAGAGAGCTGTCTCTTTCAGAGATACGCAAAATCTGCGATACGGGCGTTGAGACGGAGGTTTTTGTTCACGGGGCACAATGTATGTGTCTTTCGGGGCAATGCTATATGAGCGCTCTTATCGGCTCAAGAAGCGCTAACAGGGGGCAGTGCGCCCAGGCGTGCAGGCTGCCCTTTTCCTCTTTCGGCAAAGAGGAGTATTATGCGCTGTCCCTTAAGGATATGTCCCTTGTGAGCCATATCGGTGAGCTTACAGAGGCAGGCTGCGCTTCTTTCAAGATAGAAGGACGTATGAAAAGACCCGAATATGTGGCGGCGGCAGTTATCGCTGTACGCAAAGCTGCCGACGGGGAAACCGATATTTCCGAGGACACCGCAAGGCTTGAAGCTGTCTTCTCCCGAAGCGGCTTTACTGACGGATATCTTACGGGGAAAACGGGCAAGGAAATGTTCGGTCACAGGCGGAAGGAGGACGTGGTCTCCGCCGACAGGGTGCTGCCCGAGCTTGCCGCTATGTATAAGGACGAGAGGAAAAGCGGCGGCATAAGCTTTGAGTTTTCCGCAGAAGCGGGAAAGCCCTCGTCTCTGCGTTTCTCCTCGGGTGATATCTGCGGAGAGATATGCGGTATGATACCCGAAGCCGCAAGAAACAGAAGTCTTTCCCCCGATGATGTGACAAAGCAGCTTTCTAAGCTTGGGGGCACACGATATGAGCTGACAGGCATTAAATGCAGCATTGACGAGGGTATCACTCTCCCTGCTTCGGAGCTTAACAGGCTGCGGAGAGAAGCGGTCTCCGAATGCGACAGGCTGACTGTGGAGAAGAACACTCCACGTTATGATATCAGGGACTTTACACCCGGGAAAGTCATTTCACGAAATGATAAAGGCGAGCCTGCCATTCGTGTGATGTCAAGCAATGTTGATACTGTCCGAATGGCAGCAGAATATGCGGAAATGGTCATTGCACCCGTTAACATCTGCAAAGGTCTTCCCGATGATATTCCGCAGGGGAAAATCGCTGTGTCGCTCCCCGATATCGTTACCGATGAGGAGGGGCTTTTACGTGAGCTCTCCGAACTTAAAGCAAAGGGCTTTACGGATCTTGTATGCGGAAATTTCACACATATGGGTGTGCTGAATGAGCTGGGCGATGTTCACATTCACGGGGGCACGGGGCTTAATGTCACAAACTCATATGCCGTAAAGAGGTTTGCGGAGCTTGGCTTATGTGATATCACCGCCTCATTTGAGCTTAAAGCGGCGCAGTTTTCCGCTCTCGGAAAAGCTGTTCCCACAGGCTTTTACGCCTACGGCAGGCTCCCTCTGATGATAACACGGAACTGCCCCATTCGTGCGCAGGCAGGCTGCAAGGGCTGTACGGGTGCTATTACCGACAGGACGGGCAGGAAATTTCCCGTTGAATGTGACAGCAAAAAATACGCCCGTATCAGAAACTGCGATATTCTCGAGACATCGGACAGGCTTTCCGAGTTCAGAGGTGCTGCTTTCGCTCTTCTTGATATGGGAGATATGCCGCCGAAGCAGGCGGAAGAGGTCATAAAGCGGTATATCCGCCGGGACAGCCCCGAGGGAAAATTCACACGGGGACTTTACTACAGAGGGATAGTCTGAGAGCAGACCCCCTTGAAAGGATGTAGGGAACTGATGAAGGAAAATTTCAAGAGGACTATCGCTTTTCTGTTTTTTCTGCTGGCAGGCATAGTTTTAGGCACGGTCATTGCAAGGGTGTGCAGCGGTGTGCCGTATCTGGGCTGGCTTGCCTATGATATGTCGGTGGGCATTGACACGGGTGCGCCCGTTATCCTCGACCTTATTGTTTTCAAACTGGCATTCGGCTTCACCCTTTCGGTGAATGCCGCTCAGATAATCTGCGTCATTGCGGCGCTTATCGCTTATAACAAGACGTGTAAGGGGTTATGACAAAGGACTTGACTGAGGGCAATGTTACAAAAGCTTTGCTGCTGTTTGCTTATCCGATGATACTCGGAAATCTGCTGCAGCAATGCTATAACATTGCCGATTCGTTTATTGTGGGAAAATTCTTAGGCTCGGGGGCACTTGCGGCGGTAGGCTCCGCATACACACTTATGACCTTCATAACCTCCGTTATTATCGGGCTGTGTATGGGCAGCGGCAGCGTTTTTTCCGTTTGGTTCGGCAGGAATGACAGGGTACAGCTCAGAAACAGCATTGCCGTTTCCTTCCTGTTCATCGGAGCGTTTACGGTTATTGTAAACGGGCTTATCTTCGGGGGAATTGACATTATTTTACATATTCTGAGCGTACCCCGGGATATTTACGGGGCGATGAGAGAATATGTGTGGGTAATTTTCTTCGGAGTGTTCTTTGTTTTTCTGTATAACTTTTCTGCGTTCCTGCTTCGCTCGGTTGGTAATTCGGTGATACCTCTGTGGTTTCTCGGGGCGGCGGCGGTCATAAATATCCTGCTCGATATCCTGTTCGTGGTCTGCTTCGGAATGGGAATAAAGGGGGCGGCGCTGGCTACGGTCATTGCTCAGGCTGTTTCGGGTATCGGGCTTAGTGCTTATGTGCTAATAAAGGAAACTTGGCTTCTCCCGAAAAGGAATGAAGTGAAAACCGACAGAAAGACCCTTTCGGAAGTGATGCGTCACTCCTTCGGCGCCTGCATTCAGCAGTCGGTGATGAATTTCGGCATTCTGATGATACAGGGGCTTGTGAACAGCTTCGGCACGGCTGTTATGGCGGCTTTTGCGGCGGCTGTGAAGATAGACTCCTTTGCGTATATGCCTGCGCAGGAATTCGGCAATGCTTTCTCCCTTTTCATTTCACAAAATCACGGCGGCGGTAAGCAGGACAGAGTGAAAGAGGGTCTTCGCAAGGCTGTGAAGATATCCTCCGTCTTTTGTCTGGGCGTTTCGGTCATTATTTTTTTCCTTGCGACCTGCCTTATGCAGATATTTGTGAGGGCTGAGGAGACGGATATCATTAGCATCGGCGTGGGATATCTGCGCATTGAGGGCAGCTTTTACATAGGCATTGGGATACTGTTTTTGCTGTACGGCTTTTACAGAGGTATAGAAAAGCCCGAAATGGCTCTGATACTGACGGTGATTTCCCTTGGCACGAGAGTGCTGCTGGCTTATGTGCTTTCGCCTGTTCCATTTATCGGGGTAAAAGGGATATGGTGGGCTGTGCCTATCGGGTGGGTGCTGGCGGATATTACGGGCATTATCTTTATCCGGAAGGCTTTGTCGAACAGCAGAAAAACATAATAGACTTTATACCCGGAAAAGAGTGCATTCTTTTCCGGATATTTTTTCCGTTTGTCCGAAAGGCTTTGTATAATAAAACAAATTTTCTAAAACCACTTGACAAATAGATACAAATGTGCTATAATATGTTATATCCCCCATTTTGGGCGGTGCAGATTTTTTTGAGTTGTCGCCATAAGTTTACAGAATTCGTCTTGACAATATGACGCAGATGGGGTATAATAATTTTAATTATTGTGTTCGGACCACGCACGGAGACTGTTTACCCGGTCTTTGGGACGTTGCTGAAATGTTTGAAAATTGCGCCGCAAAAGGAATACCGCCCGATATAGTCGGGTGAAACGGAAAAAATATACATCTGCCGCTTTCGGAAATTTTTTTACGGCAGAAAATCAGCGGGCGCTTGTGTTTTGAAAAAGAACGGTCGGATATTTTTTCGGCAGGCAGGGGGCCTGCCCCATACCGTTTATGCGGCTTGCTGCATACCGCTTATTCTGTAATTCTTTTTTTCACATTCCCAAATGATCTTACAAAAAACAGAAAATGCCGTTTACGCTCCCGTCTGTTTCTCTTACCGCCGAAAATGGGCTTGCCGTTAAAAGGCATATGGACTCGGATAAATACAGACGATCTTAATTTTTATGGGACGGCTTATTATAAAAATATTATATTCTCCGAAGCGCTTGTCCACACAATAACTTTACAATTCACAGATCCCGAAGCAGAATTTATCGGGAAAACAATGGTATTATTTGATGAAATGAGGTAAACAAAATTGGCTGAAAACCGAAACAATGAAAATGAGCCCACAGTAAACGAATACGGTGAAAAGATCGCTCCCAAGGGCGAGAGGAAAGAAACCTCCGCTCCCTCCGAAAACAGGCGCTACAACAGCTATCAGAACAACAAGCGCACCTACAATCAGCGCAGACCTATGCTCCCCCCCAGAGGAGTTTCTCCCGAAAGCTTCGACAGACAGCAGAGCTCGGGTGCTCCCCGTACCGCTTCTCAGTCGGACTCTCAGGGCGAGAGCCGTCCCTATGAGCAGCGCAGACCTTACAAAAACTACAATAACAACAAGCCCTATTACAACAATAACAGAAGCTACAATAACCGCTCATATGACAACAGAAGCTATGACAGGCAGTACACCAAGCCCTACAGATCACCCGAGCAGACCTCTGACAAGCCTGCTGCCGATACTTCCGTTTTTGAAAAGACCTCCTTTGAAAGAAGCTACGAAAAATCCTATCCAAGAAACAACTACCGTGATGAAAGCAGATATCAGTCAAGCAGCAGATATCAGCGCAGAAGCTACAATCCCCCTGCCGTTCCCGGGGAAAATGTTCCCGAGGTACCTGCTCAGGAGGACTTCGGCTGCTATCACTCCAATCACAGGGCGGTAAAGCGCACTCCTCTGAAAATTATCCCTCTTGGCGGTCTCAACGAGATCGGCAAGAATATGACCGTTTTTGAGTGCGGCAATGATATGTTCATTGTGGACTGCGGTCTTGCATTTCCCGACAGCGATATGCCCGGCGTTGACCTTGTTATCCCCGATTTTTCCTATGTGGAGCAGAACATCTCCAAGGTAAGGGGTATCGTTATTACTCACGGTCACGAGGACCACATCGGGTCGCTTGCTTATCTTCTGAAAAAATGCAACATTCCTGTTTATGCTACACGTCTTACCATCGGTCTTATCGAGGGCAAGCTCAAGGAGCATAACCTTATGGGACAGGCTAAGCTCAATGTTGTTACTCCCCGTCAGACTGTCAAGATGGGCTGTATGGCGGTGGAATTCATAAGAGTTAATCACTCCATTCCCGACGCTGTGGGTCTGGCTATCCACACACCTGCGGGCATTGTTATCCACACAGGCGACTTCAAGGTGGACTTTACTCCCATTGAGGGAGGCATTATCGACCTGGCAAGGTTCGGCGAGCTTGGAAACAGGGGCGTTCTCGCTCTTATGTCCGACTCCACCAATGCGGAAAGACCCGGTCACACCGCTTCCGAGCGCACTGTGGGCGAATCCTTTGAAAAGCTTTTTGCTAAGGCTGAGGGCAAGAGGATAATCATTGCCACCTTTGCTTCAAACATTCACCGCATTCAGCAGATAATCAACAAGGCTGTGAGCAGCGACAGAAAGGTGGCTGTTTTCGGCAGAAGTATGCTGAACGTTATTTCCACCGCTATGGAGCTTGGCTACCTTTCCGTTCCCGAGGGCGTTATCATCGACATTGACACGATGAACAAGTATCCCCCCGAGAAGATAGTTCTCATCACCACAGGCAGTCAGGGCGAGCCTATGTCCGCTCTTACAAGAATGGCGATGAATGAGCACAGAAGCGTTACCATTACTCCGATGGACTATATCATCATCAGCGCCAACCCAATCCCCGGAAACGAGAAGTACGTTACAAAGGTTGTCAACGAGCTGCTTAAAGCAGGTGCTGAGGTCATTTACGAGTCTATGTATGACGTTCACGTTTCGGGTCACGCTTGTCAGGAGGAGATAAAGCTTATTATGTCTCTCACCCGTCCCCGTTTCTTCATTCCCGTTCACGGCGAGTACAAGCACCTTAAAAAGAGTGCTGCTCTTGCATACTCTATGGGCATTCCCGAGAGCAATGTTATAATCGGCTCTATTGGTGATGTTATCGAGACTGACGGCGTTAACATTGGCGTTACGGGCAAGGTCCAGGCAGGCAGAGTGCTTGTGGACGGTCTGGGCGTGGGCGACGTTGGCTCCATTGTTCTCAGAGACAGAAAGCATCTTGCGGAGGACGGTCTTATCGTTGTGGTCGCCACCATTGAAAGCGAAAGCGGCACCATTCTCGCAGGTCCCGACATTCTCTCAAGAGGCTTCGTTTACGTGAGGGAAAACGAGGAGATGATGGAGGCTGCAAGGGATATCCTCAGAAAGACTCTCGAGTCCTGCCTGTCCGGCGGCGTGAGAGACTGGAACAGCATCAAGTCGGGTCTCAGAGACTCCCTCAGCGACTATATCTATATGAAAACAAAGCGCAATCCTATGATACTCCCTATCATTGAGGAGATATGAGAAAGATATAAAAAGGCGGGTGGTTAAAATGACGGGCAAAAGCAGGAATTTGTTTAAGCTGGTGTCTATGCTTCTTGTGGCTTCATCGCTTTACTGTGCATTCGGCATACTTGGCGGCGGTGAGGTAAGGTTCTGGATATCTCTCTGCATTACTTCTCTTATCGGTATTGCTTATCTGATACTCTTTATGCAGAACGAAAAGGAGCTTGAGGAGGCTAAAAAGAAAGCCGATGATTCGCCCGACGACACCTCCACCGTAAGCCGCTACTTTATGAAATACTGCCCTATCCCTGCCATTGTTGCGGACGAGACGGGAACGGTAAGGGCAAAGACCAAGGGGGCGGCAGAGCTGCTCCCCGAACTGAAAGACCTTAAAATGCTGGGTGCGCCTATTGATGTGAACAGCCTGACTGCCGACAGCAACGGGGAAATGAAAACCTTTGAGTGGGAACATTACCGTGTGGAATACTTTACCGCAGTAAACACGGGTGAGACGGGCAGATATTTTACCTTTCTCTTTTTCAAGGATCTCAGCGAAGCACACATTCTCAGAGAGGAAGCGGAGGACAGCAGAAATTATGTGGCTCTCCTGCTTATTGACGAGTACGACGAGCTGTTCTCCTACGAGAAGGACTCCAAACGAAGCGAGGTCGTTATCAAGATCGACAAGATCGCCGAGAAATTTGTGGAAAAGCACAACGGTCTTTTAAAGAAGCTGTCTGATGACAAGTATTTCGCTATTCTCAGCGAAAAAGAGCTGAAGCATATGGAGGAAAAGGATTATCTTGCTCTCCTTGAAGAAATGCACAGCATTCACGTTTCCGAACGCACTCACGTTTCCCTTTCTATGGGCATAGGCAGGGGCGGAAACAGTCTCAGGGAAAGCGAGGAGATCGCACGCAGCGCTCTCAGCGTTTCCCAGAAGCAGGGCGGAGACCACGTTGTTATCAAAAGCAGCAATAATGACACAAGCTATGTTTCCTACGGCGGCGCTTCCACAAAAACCGAGGTAAATTCCCAGTCCAAGGTCAAGCTTTTCAGCGACAGGCTGAAAGATCACGCAAAAGCCTCGGACAAGATCATCATTATGGGTCACAATTTCAGCGATATGGACGCTGTGGGTGCAGCTTCCGGTCTCGGCGGCGCTCTGCGTGCTCTGGGATTTTCCGCTTACGTATATGTTAACCGTGAGACCACCCTTGCTATGTCCCTCATTGAACGTCTTTATGCCAATATCGAAAATGAGGCGAAGGAGCTTTTCATTTCCGAGGAGGACGCTCTTGAGCTTATCACAGAGGACACTCTCGTAATTATCGTTGACACAAACGGCAAGCGTAATATCGACAGCCCTGCTATATATGAGAAGGCTGCAAAGGTCATTTACATTGACCACCACATTCAGACTCAATGTCCTATCGACAATTTCATCGACCGCTACCACGACTCGGAGGCTTCATCTGCCAGCGAAATAGTCACAGAGGTCATCAGATACAACAATCTTAAAAACAAGCTGTCCTGCTACTATGCAGACGCTCTGCTTTCGGGCATTACCCTTGACACAAAGGATTTTGTTATGAAAACCGGTGTGCGGACCTTTGAAGCGGCGGCTTATCTCAAGGACCTTGGCGCTGACCCTGTATCCGTAAAGCTCCTGTTTGCAAATTCCTTTGACATTGACAAGCTGCGGTCAAAGCTGGTGGAGGGCACGGAAAATTACAACAACTATGCAATTACCTGTCTCGGCGAGGACACTTTCAAGGAATATAGTCTGATAAATGACGACGAGCTTGAGACTGCCAGAAGAATAGTTTCCGAGCGCAGCTCACAAAACGGCGTGCTTCTCTCGGGAGCAGATCTTGACAAGGCGGCGGTATCATATGCTGCAGACAAAAAGGCGGGCATTATCAAGGTGGCGGCGGCTCAGGCGGCAGACCAGCTGCTGAACACGCTGAACATCAAGGCAAGCTTTGCCGTTTTCAGGACAAATGACAATAACATCAAGATTTCCGCCCGCTCCTACGGCACCGTAAGCGGCGGCGCAAATGTGCAGGATATCGTTAAGCGTCTGGGCGGCGGCGGTCACATCACTATGGCGGCTGTGGATATTAAAAACAAGTCCCTTGAAGATGTCTGCGGTATGCTCAGAAACGCTCTTGACGAATATGACTCCGCTATGAAGTCTATTTGAGTGCGGCGGTTTTATATTACTGAGGACTGATCTTAATGGGTATTTTTTCAAAGCTTTTCTTCTCTGCCGCAGGAGCTGTAAAACGGCTCACGGGCAAGGTGGCTCCCACGCTGTATCTTGAAGAGATAGAAAAGCATTTCGCAGATGTGTTTGAATATAAGCCTGATGAAGCAAGAGTTTTTCATGAGCTGATGTCGGACTTTGTTCACATTGATGTTCATATCGTTCCCCCAAGCGAAAAGCGGAACTTCTATCTGCTCTTTACCACGGGAATGAGCGACCTTCCTATGACGCTCCCCAAGGAATGCTCCTGGGACGAGAGGAAGATAAACGAGAGAGCTGAGCTTTACTGTCTGCTGCCCCCCGACTGGAAATTCGACGGGTTCGGGGACAAAGCTGAGACTGCGAGGTATTTGTGGGTCATTACCGTTCTTAAACAGGCGGCAAGGTATCCTCATCAATGCAAAAGCTGTCTCGGAAGTATGCATTCTCTCCAGTTTACCGAGGAGAACACTCCCTTTGCGGACAACACAGGCTTCTGCTCGGCGGTCTTTCTTCACTCGGACGAGAGGGACTTCGGAGGAAAATATGGCGACAGGCTGAATAATTTCCGCACGGAGGACGGGGCATACATCAATCTCCTATGCCTTATACCGATGTATGAGGACGAGATGAATTTCAAGAAAGAAAAGGGCGGAAATGAGCTGTTTCTGCGGCTTTTCGGGGAAACGGTCACAGACTTTTCCCAGCTTGTGATCGATATCAACAGAGAAAGCGTTTGTATGAACAGACGCATCTGATACTTTATAAATATTTTTGGAGGTAATCACTATGAAGGTAATTTTTTTACAGGACGTTAAGGGCTCCGGCAAAAAGGGCGAGGTAAAAGAGGTCTCCGACGGCTACGCAAGAAATTTCCTTATCGGAAAGGGTCTTGCTGTAGAGGCAAGCGCAAAGAATATGTCCGACCTTGCAGGAAAAAAGTCTTCCGAGCAGCACAAGGCTGATGTGGCTCGTCAGGAGGCTCTTGACAATGCTGCCAAGCTCAAGGGCAAGAATGTTGTCATAAAGGCTAAGGCAGGTGCGGGCGGAAAGCTCTTCGGCGCTGTTACCGCTTCTCACGTGGCTGAGGCTGTTTCACAGCAGCTGGGCGTTACCGTTGAGAAGAAGAAAATTGCTCTCAGCTCCGAAATAAAGGCTTTCGGAGGTTACTCCGCAGAGGTCAAGCTTCACCCCGGCATCTCCGAAAAGATCACTGTTAACGTGGTCGAGGAATAAGGTGTCCATATGGATCTTGAAGAGATAGCAGGGCGTGAAATGCCCCACAGCGTTGAGGCGGAACAGACCGTTCTTGGCGCTGTGCTTATGGATTCGGAGCTTTTAGGCACGGTGATGAACTATGTCAAACCCGAAAGCTTCTATGTTTCAAAGCACAGGCAGCTTTTTGCAATTATCATAAGGCTTTTTACCCTTGGCGTAAATTCGGACATCATCACCGTTCTTGACGAGGCTGTCAGAGAGGGCGTTTTCGAGGATTCAGGCTCGGGTAAGGAATACCTTGCCGCCATTATGGAGGGCGTTCCCACCCTTGCGAACATCGAAAGCTACTGCAAGATAGTTGAGGAAAAGTATTATCTCCGCTCTCTTGTTGAGGCTGCAAAAAACATTATCGAAAACTGCACGGAGGCTTCCGAGCCTGCTTCGGTGATACTTGATTCCGCAGAGCAGATGATATATGACATCAGGCAGGGCAAGGAGGTTGACGGTCTTACCAAGGTGGACGAGGTGCTCCTTGACACCTACGATCACCTTAACCGCATTTCCGGCGTTGACAAGGAGAAATATCAGGGCGCTAAGTCCGGATATTCCGATCTGGATAACGTTATAAGCGGTCTTAACAAGTCTGACCTGCTGATCCTTGCTGCCCGTCCCGGTATGGGAAAGACTTCGTTTGCGCTGAACATTGCCGCAAATGTATGCAGGAGAAGCGCCGACAAGGAAGTTGTCATATTCTCTCTGGAAATGTCAAAGGAACAGCTTGTTACACGTATGCTGTCGGCGGAGAGCCTTGTGGACAGCGACCACCTTATCAAGGGCAACATTGACGAAAAGGACTGGGAAAAGCTGGCTCAGGGCGCTGACAGAATGGCGGGTATGAATTTATATCTTGACGATACGGCGGGCATTACCGTTGTGCAGATGAAGGCTAAGCTCAGACGTCTTAAAAACGTGGGGCTTGTTATCATCGACTATTTACAGCTGATGAACTCAAGCAAGCGCATTGAAAACCGTGTTAACGAAATTTCCGACATTACAAGACAGTTAAAGCTTATGGCAAAGGAGCTTAATGTGCCTGTTATCACCCTTTCACAGCTTTCACGTTCCGTTGAGTCCCGTCCCGACAAGAGACCTTTGCTTTCAGACCTTCGTGAGTCCGGTTCTATCGAGCAGGATGCGGATATCGTTATGTTCCTCTACCGTGACGGTTATTACAACAAGGACAAGGTGGAGGACGTTAATCTGGCGGAATGTATCGTGGCGAAAAACCGTCACGGTGAGACGGGTACGGTAAATCTCAGATGGAACGGTCAGTACACGCTGTTCCTCAGCGAGGACAGACGGTTTGCCCCGTCTGAAAGCTGATATGGGCGTTTGCGAGACTGTTCGTGAAACTATTTCACGATACGGTATGATACCGAGGGGAAGCAGGGTGATCGCCTGCCTTTCGGGCGGGGCGGACAGCGTTTGTCTGCTGAGAGTTCTCGAAATGCTCCGAAATGACCTTGGTTTTTCCCTTTTTGCCGTTCACGTGAACCACTGTTTGCGTGGCGAGGAAAGCGACAGGGATATGCGGTTCTGCGAGGAGCTTTGCAGAGGTCTTGACATTCCCCTGTCCGTTTATCACGTTGATGTGAAGGGCTATTGTGCGGAAAAGGGCACGTCCACCGAGGAGGGGGCACGCATTCTGCGGTACGGGGTTTTTGAAAGGGAGTCCGAAAAGCTTGGCGGTGCTCTTATTGCAACGGCTCACAACAAGGGGGACAACAGCGAGACTGTTATTTTTAACCTTGCACGTGGCACAGGTATCCGTGGGCTTCGGGGCATTCCCCCAAAAAGAGACAGCATTATCCGTCCGCTCCTTGGGGTCACAAGGGCGGAGATAGAGGTTCTTCTTACATCTCTTGGGCAGGGATATGTGACGGACAGCACCAATCTTACCGAGGACTATTCCCGCAACATCATCAGGCACAGGGTAGTTCCCGTTCTTGAAGGGATAAACGAAAATTTTACCGAGGCGGTTTCACGGTTGTCTGAAAGTGCCGCTGAGGACGAGGAATATTTTGAAAAGCTTCTTGAAACTATTCCCCATAACGAGATATGCGGATATCCCCCTTCGGTGCGGAAAAGATATATCAGAAAACTGCTGTCGGAGGCAAATATCGAATGTTCCTTTGAGCGGCTTTCTATTCTTGACGGTATGATGGTATCGGGAAAAAATGCAAAATACCAGCTTAAAGGAGATGTATTTGCCGTATTTATGGGCGGCGTTATGGAGATAACAGCGCTTCCGTCATATGACAAAATTTCCTTTGAAAAAAAGATAGATTTTTTGCAAAATGACGAGATTGTCATTCCCGAATTTGATAAAACGGTGATAATTCGGAGACTTTGCAATGATATTTTGCAAAGGGGCGGCAATGTTCAAAGAAAATTAACAAATCACCTCGTAAGTTGTGATAAAATACAAGGTGTTGTTACTTTGCGAAACAAGCGTGACGGCGACAGGATCTGCTTTCATAACAGGGGGGTCACCACTAAGCTGAAAAAGCACTTTAATGCCCTGAAGCTTTCCGAAAGAGAGCGTAACTTAGCTCTTGTGATGGAGGACGAGGCAGGGGTTTTCTGGTGCGAATACGGCGGTGCGGCGGAAAGAGTTTTCCCCGAAAGTATTGCTTTCACCGAAAGCACAGACTGCACCGAAAATATATTTGAAATTTCAGTCAGAAAGACGGCGGATAATGATTACCGAAACATTAAATAACTTCGGCTACAGCGGGATAAAGCGTGAGCTTTTTTCCGCCGCCGAAATAAAGGAAAAAATTGACATTGCGGGCAGGAAATTATCACAAGACTTCCGGGGCAAGCCCCTTTTGCTCATCAGCGTTCTCAAGGGTTCATTCGTGTTCCTTGCAGACCTGTGCAGGGCGGTGGAGATACCCTGCGAGATCGGTTTTATGTCCGCTTCAAGCTATGGAAACAGCACTGTTTCCTCGGGAAATGTGAAAATCACTCTCGACCTTGACAGGGATATTTCAAAATATCACGTGGTCATAGCTGAGGATATTATAGATACGGGCAGAACTCTCGCAAGCATCTGCGAGCTGCTTCGTGAGCGGCACCCCCTTTCCCTAAGCGTTTACACTCTTTTAGACAAGCCCTCTCGCCGTGAAGTTGACTTTTCGGCGGACTACAGCCTGTTTACCGTTCCCGACCTGTTCGTGGTGGGCTACGGGCTGGACTGCGGGGAGAAATTCAGAAATCTTCCATATATTGCAGAGGCAGAGTTATAACTTTATTTTATTGTCGGTGCGGTATCTCCCGTATCAAGAAAGGAAAATCAGCAGATGAAAAAAGGCAGCGGTTTATTTATTTACATTATAATAGCCATTGTTCTGATGTTTTCAATGGTCTATTTCCTGAGACAGTCGTCTCAGCCAAAATCGGAATACACATATTCCCAGATAATGGAATATTTTGACAATTATGAGGTATCAAAATACACCTTCGATCTGGGTACGGGTGACCTGGAAATGACGGTCAACACCGCCGAGGGTACCAAGGAGATCAAGTACACAGTTCCCAATGTAAGCATTTTCATTGACGAGATACAGTACGCAAGCGGCGGCGAGGACAATTACCGTGAGGCTTACAACAAGCTCCACCCCGATGCTCCCCTCAGCCAGGAATACTACAAAATTCAGGACAACACCTGGCTTTACAACGTTCTGCCCTCTCTCGTTCTCATTATCCTTATGGTGGCGCTGTTCATCTTTATGATGAGACAGGCTGGCGGCGGCACCAAGCTCAACAACTTCGGCAAGGCTAATATCAAAAATCAGTCCAAGAAGAAAAACACCTTCAAGGACGTGGCAGGCGCTGACGAGGAAAAGCAGGAGCTTGCGGAGATAGTCGATTTCCTTAAAAATCCCAAGAAATACAATGACATAGGCGCAAGGATCCCCAAGGGCGTTCTTCTTATGGGTCCTCCGGGTACAGGTAAGACCCTGCTTGCAAAGGCTGTTGCAGGCGAGGCAGGAGTTCCCTTCTTCTCCATTTCCGGTTCGGACTTCGTGGAAATGTTCGTGGGCGTGGGTGCAAGCCGTGTAAGAGACCTTTTTGAGACAGCTAAGAAAAATGCTCCCGCTATCGTATTCATTGACGAGATCGACGCTGTAGGCCGTCAGAGAGGTGCAGGACTGGGCGGTGGTCACGATGAGCGTGAGCAGACCCTTAACCAGCTTCTTGTTGAGATGGACGGCTTTGAGGGCAACGAGGGCGTTATCGTTATCGCTGCCGCAAACAGACGTGATATCCTTGACCCCGCACTGCTTCGTCCCGGACGTTTCGACAGAGAGGTTATGGTGGGTTATCCCGATGTCAAGGGCAGAGAGGAAATCCTCAAGGTACACGCAAAGAACAAGCCCCTTGCTCCCGATGTTGACCTTAAGGTAATTGCCAAGACTACTCAGTTCTTCACAGGTGCCGATCTGGAAAACCTGCTTAATGAGGCTGCTCTCCTTGCTGCCCGTCACGACAGACGTGCTATCACCGAGGAGGATATTGAAGAGGCTACTCTGAAGGTTATTGCAGGTCCCGAAAAGAAATCCGCTCTTGTTACCGACCGTGACAAGAAGATCACTGCATTCCACGAGGCAGGTCACGCTGTTGCGGCTTATTATCTTCCCGAGTGCGAAAAAGTTCATCAGGTCACAACAATTCAGAGAGGACAGGCTGCAGGTCTTACGGTTTGCCGTCCCGAGACCGATGATAATCACGTGACTAAGGGTAAGATGTATCAGGACATCATTATGACTATGGGCGGCCGTGTTTCCGAGGCTCTGAGCTTTGACGATGTATGCACAGGCGCTTCGGGCGACATTCAGCAGGCTACAAAGCGTGCACGTGCCATGGTCACTCAGTACGGCTTCTCCGAGAAGCTGGGTCCCGTTCAGTACGGCGGCGGCAACAATGAGGTATTCCTTGGCAGAGATTACGGTCACACAACCGACTACAGCGAGTCTACCGCTGCTCTCATTGACGAGGAGGTCAAGGGGCTTATCACTAAGGCTTACAAGGAGTGCGAGGCGCTTCTCAAGGAGCATTATGACAAGGTGAAGGAGCTTGCGGAGTATCTTATTGAATACGAGAAGATAGACGGTAATGATTTTGAAAAGCTTATGAAGGGCGAACTCAAGTGGGAAAAGAACGAGAATAAGCCCGAAGACAAGGCTGACGCTGAGGTAAAGACAGAAGAAAAGTCCGAGGATAAGACTGAGGATAACAAGGAATAATTTTAAAGCTCCGAATCGAAAGGTTCGGAGCTTTTTTATATGCAGAAAAATGCCGCACATCACAAAATAATGATGTGCGGCATAAATTATTTGATGTTTCGTTCCGCCACAAGTCCGTCCTTGATACCCTGCATTATAATATCCCTTGCCTTGACTGCCTCTTCCTTCGGAAGTGGCTCAACATCTGCAAGAGCATAGTCGATGCCGAGATTTTTGTACTTTACCTTGCCCATATCGTGGTAGGGAAGAACATCAAGTGCCTTGACGGATTTCAGTTCCGAAATAAACTCGCCCAGACGATGAAGATATTCATCGTTCTGAGTAATTCCCGGAACTACTACGTGACGTATCCACAGCTCCTTTTTCTTTGCACTTGCGTATTTTGCAAAGGCAAGGATATTCTTGTTGCTGTGACCTGTGAGCTTCTTATGCTCCTCGTCGTCAATATGCTTGATATCAAGCATTATAACGTCCGTAACGTCCATAAGCCTGTCCACAGCGGAAGTGTCTGAGGGATTGAAGGTTATGCCCGAAGTGTCAAGGCAGGTGTGTATGCCACGTGCCTTTGCCTTTTCAAAAAGCTCCGTAAGGAAGGGCAGCTGCGCCATCGGCTCGCCGCCTGTGCAGGTAATTCCTCCGTTTTTAAGGAACTCCTTTACTCCCTCGTACATATCCAGTATCTCCTCGGCGGTCACTGCCTTTCCTACGCCGTTTGTATCGGTGTGGAACTCCCAGGTGTCGGGATTGTGGCAGTAAAGGCACCTCATTGGGCACCCCTGGAAAAAGACGACGAACCTGATACCGGGTCCGTCGACTGTTCCGAACGATTCAGTTGAGTGAATGAAGCCGTTCATATGATCGCTAAATCAAAGAGCTGCGTGGAATGTTCTGGAGATAACGTCGTCCTGCTGCTCCTTAGTAAGCTTGATGAAGTTTACTGCATATCCGGAAACACGGATAGTGAGCTGGGGATAGTTCTCGGGGTGCTTCTGAGCATCGAGAAGAGTATCTCTTGTAAGAACGTTAACATTGAGGTGGTGGCCTCCCTTGGTTGCATAACCGTCAAGAAGACCTACGAGGTTGTTTATCTGCTGTGCATTTGCTGCCATAGTAAAAACTCCTTTCATAAAACAAGTTAAAATATACTTGGTTGGTGTACTTTCTATATGCTAAATATAGCATATAAATATGTTCTTTTTGTGCCGATAGTCTTAACATATTGTAAAGACTATCGGCTCAAAACATTTAATCAAACAATTAGTCTTGTCTTTTCAGATCTTATCTGTCGTTGTCGCTGGTGTTGGGGATATTAGCGCAGGTAGGGCAGAGAGCATCAATATCAATGTCGCCCACAAATACGCCGCCGTCCTTACCGAGAGCATCGGGAATGATGGAGAAGGTATTGGAGATACCGTCCTGTGCATTGGAGAACTGGAGCTTGGATACAGAGGAGAGGGATGCGGAAGCACCGTGAGTATCTCTGCCGTGCATAGGATTAGCACCGGGAGCAAGAGGCACACCCTGCTTACGTCCGTCAGGTGTAGAACCTGTCTTCTTACCGTAAACTACATTGGAAGTAATTGTGAGGATAGAAGTTGTAGGAATACCATTTCTGTATGTATGCTGCTGACGGATCTTGTTCATAAATCTGTTGAGAACATCTTCTGCGATCTCGTCAACACGGTCATCATCGTTGCCGTACTTGGGGAAGTCACCCTCGATCTCGTAGTCAACAACAATACCCTGCTCGTTTCTGATGGTCTTTACCTTAGCATACTTGATAGCGGAGAGGGAATCTGCTACAACGGAGATGCCGGCGATACCTGTTGCGAAGTATCTCTTTACCTCTCTGTCGTGAAGAGCCATCTGGAGGCTCTCGTAGCAGTACTTATCGTGCATATAGTGAATGATGTTAAGGGTGTTAACATAAAGCTCTGCGAGCCAGGTCATCATATCATCATATCTCTCCATAACCTCGTCAAAGTCAAGGTACTCGGAGGTAATGGGTCTGAGCTTTGTAGCTACCTGAACGCCGCTGATCTCGTCTACGCCGCCGTTGATAGCGTAAAGAAGGCACTTTGCGAGGTTTGCTCTTGCGCCGAAGAACTGCATTTCCTTGCCGACTCTCATAGAGGATACGCAGCAAGCGATTGCATAGTCATCGCCGTGAGTTACTCTCATAAGGTCATCGTTCTCGTACTGAATGGAAGATGTGTTGATAGAGATCTTTGCACAGTATGCCTTCCAAGCAGCGGGGAGTCTTGTGGACCAGAGAACAGTCATATTAGGCTCGGGAGATGTGCCCAGGTTCTCGAGAGTGTGGAGGTAACGGAAGCTGGTCTTTGTAACCATATGTCTGCCGTCAATGCCCATACCGCCGAGAGACTCTGTTACCCACTGGGGGTCACCGGAGAAGAGTGCGTTATACTCGGGAGTTCTTGCAAATCTTACGAGACGGAGCTTCATAATAAAGTGGTCGATAAGCTCCTGAGCCTCTACCTCGGTAATTCTGCCAAGCTTGAAGTCTCTCTCGAAGTAGATATCAAGGAATGTAGATGTACGTCCGAGGGACATTGCTGCGCCGTTCTGATCCTTAACTGCGCCAAGGTAGCCGAAGTAAACAGCCTGAACTGCTTCCTTAGCTGTAACTGCGGGCTTGGAAATATCGCAGCCGTAGATCTCAGCCATCTTCTTGAGGTTCTCAAGAGCACGAATCTGCTCTGCGATCTCCTCTCTTGCACGGATCTTTTCCTCGGTCATAGGGCAGGTGTAGAAAGCCTTCTGCTCCTTCTTGTCCTCGATAAGTCTGTCAACGCCGTACAGAGCAACACGTCTGTAGTCGCCGATAATTCTTCCTCTGCCGTATGCATCGGGAAGACCTGTGAGGATATGAGCTGTTCTTGCAGCTCTCATTTCGGGTGTATAAACATCGAATACGCCTGCGTTATGAGTCTTGCGGTACTCGGTGAAGATGTGCTTGATCTCGGGGTCAATGGTGTAACCGTTGTCTGCGCAAGCCTTCTCAGCCATTCTGAGGCCGCCGTAGGGCATAAGAGCTCTCTTAAAGGGCTTGTCTGTCTGGAGACCAACGATCTGCTCCAGATCCTTCTCAATATAGCCGGGGCCGTGAGATACGAGAGAGGATACTACCTTTGTATCCATATCGAGAACGCCGCCTGCTTCTCTTTCCTTCTTAGCAAGCTCCATTACGTCAGCCCAGAGCTTCTTGGTAGCGTCTGTGGGGTCTGCAAGGAAGCTTTCGTCGCCGTCATAGGGAGTGTAGTTTCTCTGGATAAAGTCACGGACATTGATCTCCTTAGTCCACTGGCCTCCATTGAAGCCTTCCCATTCCTGTGGCATCTGATTCATAGTTTAATTTCCTCCTTCAATCTTTCGCACCGCCCTTATGAGGCTGTGCGAAGCTATCTTCTGCGCCGTCCTTATGGGACGTGCAAAGCTAAAAGTGTTTAGATATGCCGTTATGTACAAAATTGCACATAAAATTTTATAGCAGACCCCCGTGTATTATGCGTTCACATAAAAGGGATCCGATAAACTATACTTAATCGGTATCATTTTAATACCCAAAAAAACAGACCTTTTTGCCTTTCGGCAGAGGATTCTGTCCGCTCTATTCAGCTTCATTATTATGATACAACATATGCACACTTTTGTCAAGTGGTTTTTATGTTATTTTGGCAATTTTCATAAAAAATTGACCTGTATTTCACCGAAAACAACAGCCGCCGATACGTGATCGGCGGCATATGGTTTATTTTCGCATAAATTTTAGTGAACAAGCTTGTTTCCGCACTCGGCGCAGAACTTTGCAGTCTCGCTGACGATCTTGGCACCGCACTGGTCGCAGAACTTGATCTTGGGCTTAGCAGGTTCAGCAGACTTGGGTGCCTCGGGCTGAACAGGCTTTGCAGGCTCGGCAGGCTTGGGTGCCTCGGGCTGAACAGGCTTTGCAGGCTCGACAGGCTTTGCGGGCGCAGACTGTACGGGCTTTGCAGGCTCAGCAGGCTTGGGTGCCGCAGGCTGTACGGGCTTTGCAGGCTCGGCTGGCTTGGGTGCCGCAGGCTGTACGGGCTTTGCAGGCTCGACAGGCTTTGCGGGCGCAGGCTGTGCGGGCTTTGCAGTTTCAACAGGCTTTGCAGGCGCAGGCTGTGCAGGCTTTGCGCTCTCGATAGGCTTGATGGGCTTTACCTCGGGAATAGGCGAAACCACTACCTCAATGGGCTTTATGGGCTTGATAGGCTCGGGCTTCTTCTCGGGAACAGGCTCCTTCTTTTCGGGGACAGCCTCCTTCTTCTCAGGCTCAGGCTTGGGAGCTGCGGCAGCCTTTTCAGCTTCCTCGGCTCTCTTTCTTGCCTCTTCGATGTCCTTGCGCTCCTGCTCAAGCTCAAGAAGTTTTGCTTCCTCGGCAGCCTTGATCTCCTCGGCTTCCTTGAGCTTTGCATCGGTCTTGGATTTCTGAATAGCGGCAAGAACGCCGTTCAATACCTTTGCAGTGGCTTCAAAAAGCTTCTTTTCGATATTGGCGGGAAGCTCTGTTGCTTTTCCGCCTCTTTCGATGACCTTGAGCGATGCACCGAACAGACCTCCCTTACCCTCAAATCTCTCAATCTGATCAACAGGGATATGGAGCAGACCGCTGGTCTTGCCCATTCCGTAAAGGAAGTTTGTGGTGAGCAGGTAGGAGTCCTCGGGATGACCCGGAGTGAATTCGTGTGCCACAACGGGAAGCTCGAACTGCTCTGTTCTCGCATATGTGTTCTGAATCTTTACATAAATGCTCTCAAATGACTTGGAAATTCCGGGGATATAGAACTGAGACTCTCTGATATTGTTCTCGTCCATAAGCTTTTTAAGAAGCTGCACGTAGCCGTCTCTCTCCACAGTCTTGATATTTGTGATATGAAGCTCAACCTGAGTGATAAAGCGCTTTCTGTTATCCTCGTCGATATCCATTTCATTGATATCCTTGATAAGCTCGAAGCTGCGGTGTTCCCCTGCATTGCCGAGATTTTTGCACTTTTCCGCAAGGATATTGGCTTCTGCCTCACGTATCTTGGATCTTACTCTGCCGATATATCTCTGGAGCATATCATCGGGAGCGTGATTTTCATTCTTATTGATCTTCTCAAGAAGGACAATAAGCTCCGCACGGCTCATAGAATTGATATTTTCGGTGATCTTGGTGTAATACTGAACGTGGAGGTTTGTGACAGCCTCGTCGATCTTCTTGATGTAGGGGAAGGTGACCTCGGGAATGAAATCGCCCTCGGATATCTTCTCCTTTATCTCGGAAAGCTTCTTGATATCCTGCTTTGAAATATCGCCGCAGAGCATATCAAGCTCTTCCTTCTGGAGGAATTCTCTGCGTTCCTGGAGCTTTGCAGCGGAAGCCTCGTAAAGCTTCGGGTCAAGGGCAGGCTTGCGCTTGTCAAGCTCGTCCTCGAATTTATCAAGCTCCTCTGCAGTCAGCTTCTCGATAGATGCCATCTGCTTGTCAAACTCAGCCTTGTCGATCTGCTTGAGACGGCTCTCGATCTGCTCGGCATATGCCTTGCCCGGCTCCTTGTATTCGGGAGTTTCGCTGATGGCTATCTTCATGCTCATCAGCTTATCCTTGGGAGCGCTCTGGATATTCTTGCACAGGTCTGCAAGCTCCTGCTTGATAAGGGTCTCGGTGCGCTCGTCTATCTGCTTGATGTACTTAGCGGAAAGCTCCTTGTCGAATTCGCCGCCCGAAAGAGCCTCTCTGAGCTTGGAAAGTTCCTTTCTGGGAGTTGTGGCGATATTCTTGCAGAGATTTTCCATCTCGGACTTCATCAGGGTTATCTCCCTGCTTCTTATCTTTTCCAGATAGGATGCGGTGTTCTCTTTCTTGAAGCCCAGAGCGGCAATATCTGCGGAAAGCTTTTCAAGCTCGGGCTTTTTAAGCTTTTCGATATCCTTGCACATTGCGTCAAGCTTGTCGGTCTCTATCTTGTTGAATCGCTTGTCGATCTCGTCAAAATACTTCTTCACATATGCAGGGTCGAACTTCTCATCTTTAAGCTTCTCGGAAAGGGAAGCAAGCTCGGGCTTCTGCATATTGCCGATATTTTTGCACAGGTCGTCGGCTTCCTTGTTGTACAGAGTCTTTCTGCGTGCTTTGATGGTGTCGAAATAGCCCGATGTAAGTTCCTCGGGGTATTTGTCCTCCTTCAGAGTCTTTTCAAGAGCGTCAAGCTTTGCAAAGTCCATAGAGGGGATATCCCTGCACATTTCCGAAAGCTCTGCCTTGAGGAGAGCCTTTGCCCTTTCCTCGGTCATAGGAAGATACTTCTTTGCGATATCCTCGGGGCACTTTTCAGCCTTCAGTTCTCCTACTATCTTATCAAGGTCGGCCTTGTTCATCTGAGGAATGGTGTCGCACTTCTTGATAAATTCGGCATTCTTTATCTCGGTCTCACGCTCGTCAAGCTGAGCCTTGTACTTGTCGGTAAGGGAAACGGGATATTTTGCGGAAGCGATAACGGCTCTGAGACCGTCTATCTTTGCCTTGTCCGCAGTCTTTATGCCTGCAAAAACGCCCTCAACTTCCTTGGCAAGAAGCTCCTGCTTTCTTGCGGCAATGTCCTTTTTGTAGGGAGCCTTGAGAGCCTCACGGCACTTAACGGCGTCAAGCTTTGAGAGCATATCGTCGAGAGCCTTGTTGTCAGCCTGCGAAATGTCCTTGCAAAGCGCTGCAAGCTCTGTTTTTGCAAATCCGTCTCTTGCTTCATTTATCTTTGCAGTAAAGTGACGGGTGAACATCTTGTCATACTTGTCCGATGCAAGCACCTTTTCAAGCTCGTCAGCCTTTGCCTTGTCGGGGATAGCCTTGAACATTTCCGAAAGTTCTTTAAGCTGAGCGGTGAGAATGGCGTCCTTTACCTGAGCGATATAAGGAGCGGCAACTACCTCGTCATATTCATCATCGGAGACCTTGCCCAGTATAACATCAAGCTCTTCCGGCGTTTTAAGGGTAAGACCCGTACAGAGAAGCTTCAGCTGATTTTCCTCGCAGTTATTCATTGCAAGCTTTATTTTCAGCAGATATTTGCCCGCAGTTTTCTTGTCGAGCTTCATATCGTAGATGTACTTGCGGAGCTGCTTTAATTCGTCTGCATTCAGAGCGGAAAGGTCGGAGCATTTATCCGCAAGCTCAGCCTCGTTCTTCACAGCCTTCTCCATATCGGAAACTGTATCGAAAACGGTGCCGTTATATGTGCGTGCAGCTATCTCGTACTCCTTGCAGTATGTATCAAGCTCGTCTAAAACGGGAGCATTTTTCAGCTTGTATTTAGCTGCGGCAGCCCTCAGGTCCTCGGAAATAAGCGCAGCCTTTGCTCCTCCGCAGTTGAGCTTGCCCTCAGCGTCACGGCAGTCGGCAGGAATGTAGGACTTCGCCAGATATTCTCCAAGCTCCGCAGGAGTGAGTGCTGAGCTGTTCCAGAACAGGGAAATGTTCTCCACAGCCTCGGCGTCTGCGGGAGAAGCGGCTCTTGCCATATTGAACACCGCAGGGTATGCCGGACGAACTCTGAGCAGAGCGGCAATAGCCTTTTTAAGCTCCTCGGGAGAAGCTGCAGAAAGCTCCGCAGCCTTTAAGCCCTCGGCAAATTTCTCCTTGTCGGGAGCACTGTACTTAAAGCCGTAATTGTTCTTTTCGGAAACAAACTTTCTGAATTTTTCCTTGAGAGCGGCTGTATCATCGGAAGCATATTCCTTCTCGTCCACACTAACGCCGCACTTTTTGCCAAGCTTTGCAAAAAGCTTGGCGGTATATGCCTTTATATCAAAGTCGATATCGGCGGAATTAAATGCAGCTGCGTGAGGCTCCATATCGTTTTTGAGCCTGTCGCACAGCTCAAGGCCTCTGTCAAGCTCCTTGCAGCGTGATTCGTTCTTGTCGCAGGATATCTTTGTGCCGAATATCTCAAACTCGGTCTCGCCGATTATCTCGGGAGAAACAAACTCGGACATAAGCTCGTCAAGATAGCCTTCCATCTTCTCGGCAACGTCCTTGTCCGAAAGCACCGCAGGCTCCTCGGGAGTGCCTTTTTTATAGAGGAAGAAGTTTGTGAGCTTCTTAAAGGGCTGTATAACGTTTGTAAGGGGAGTAACGGGAGCGTAGGGCTTGCCCTCTTTCTTCATATGCTCCTCGCTGATGATGAGGGTGTCGTGCTTGCCGTCGATCATCCAGTCCTCGGCTTCAAATGCGCCGTTAAAAAGGAGATCAGATATATATACTTTGCCGTTCTGTGCAGCGATCGCTCTTGCCTCGGCTATTTTAAAAGGCTCAAATTCCTCTCCGTCGGCGGACATAAGGAGCATATCGGACATACGGCATATGTCAACGCTGTTGCTCTTAGCCTCATCCTGAGAGCAGGGAACATAGATGACCCCGTCAAGAAAAGGGTGACAGAAAAGCCGTCCGGCAGTAAAATACTTGTCGGTAAATTCGGCTCTGAACTCTGCACAGGCTGCCTTAAAGCGGCTGTAATCCCTAAAAATTTCCACAGTTGATTCCTCCCGTTTGTAAACTTCCGCCTGCTCAAAGCAGAGCGGAGCTTATTTTTCTTTTTTGCGTTTTCACCCCTTCAAATCGTTGAAAGGGGCTTCTACCGCATCATATTATTAACATTATAACAAAAAAAAGGAAGTATGTCAACGTGAAGTTAGAGTATTTTATACAAAAATATTTTCAATTCATTTTGGTGGTTTTGCATAATGAGATGGAAGTAAAAAGAAAAAAAGAAAAAAAAGAAAAAAAGAATAAATTATAAATAATAAGCTACAGCGCCCATGCCTGCGTTTATTCATTATAATTTATTCTTTAATTCTTTCGTATTTATAATTTTAGCCCTCTTCGTAAGAAGAAGGCTATTTTGTGGGGTGGGAGATGGGATTCGAACCCACGATCTTCGGGACCACAATCCGACGCTTTAACCAGCTAAGCTACACCCACCATATAAAATGTAACATCTGAGGATGTTACATAAAATACGTTCCCATATGCAGAAGCCCAGGAACTGCCAAGAAAATGAAACTGTACAGCAAAAATGCTGTACGGCTTCGGAAGAAATTGGCGCGTCTTACTGGATTCGAACCAGTGGCTTACTGCTTAGAAGGCAGTTACTCTATCCAGCTGAGTTAAAGACGCATATATTTAACCCCGATCATCGGGGATTGTGGAGCGGGTGATGGGAATCGAACCCACGCGACCAGCTTGGAAGGCTGGAGTTCTACCATTGAACTACACCCGCATTGAGGGGTGTCACAAAAGGCGTTCTTTGGCACTCACCTCAAGTGACGTTTTATATTATATCACACAAATCTGCCTCTGTCAAGTGTTTTTTGAGAAAAAAATCTTCCAAAGCCGATTATTTTTTTGTGCAATATAAGCAACTTTTCCCAAAAACCGCTTTAAACCGCCGCTTAGCTAAAAATATTCATTGACAAAGGCATAGAAAAACGCTATAATAAAAAGTATAAAAAAGCAAGGGTGCTGTATCTCCGTCGGGCGCCCTGTGCGGACGGCGAGATAAGCCCCGCACTTTGAAAGGATTGATTTTAAAATGGGACTCACACTTACCGAAAAGATCCTCAAGGCTCACGTTGTTGACGGCGAGTTCGTCAAGGGCAGCGAGATCGGCATCAGGATCGACCAGACACTGACACAGGACGCTACAGGCACTATGGCATATCTCGAGTTTGAGGCTATGGGCGTTCCCAGAGTAAAAACCGAGAGATCTGTTGCTTACATCGACCACAACACCCTCCAGTCGGGCTTCGAAAACGCCGACGACCACCGCTTCATCGGCTCTGTTGCCAAGAAGCACGGCATATATTTCTCCCGTCCCGGCAACGGTATCTGCCACCAGGTACACCTTGAGCGTTTCGGCGCTCCCGGCAAGACCCTTATCGGTTCGGACAGCCACACCCCCACTGGCGGCGGTATCGGTATGATAGCTATCGGCGCAGGCGGTCTCGATGTTGCTGTTGCAATGGGCGGCGGCGCATACTATATTACATACCCCAAGATCGTTAAGGTTGAGCTTACAGGCAAACTTTCTCCCTGGGTATCCGCAAAGGACGTTATCCTTGAAGTGCTGAGACGTCTCTCCGTTAAGGGCGGCGTAGGCAAGGTCATCGAATACTGCGGCGAGGGCGTTAAGACCCTTTCCGTGCCCGAGAGAGCTACCATTACAAATATGGGCGCAGAGCTTGGCGCAACCACTTCTATCTTCCCCTCCGACGAGACTACAAGGGAATTCCTCAAGGCTCAGAAGCGTGAGGACGTTTACGTTCCCCTGTCTGCTGACCCCGATGCGGTTTATGACGAGGTAGTTGAGATCAACCTCTCCGAGCTGGTTCCCCTTGCAGCTTGTCCCCATTCTCCCGACAATGTTAAGACTGTCGAGGAGATCGGCAAGCTGAAGATAGACCAGGTCTGCATTGGCTCATGCACAAACAGCTCCCTTATGGATATGATGAAGGTAGCCCACATCTTAAAGGGCAAGACCGTTCACCCCGACGTTTCCCTTTCCATCGCTCCCGGCTCCAAGCAGGTCCTCAATATGCTGGCTCAGAACGGCGCTCTTGCTGTAATGATTGACGCAGGCGCAAGAATTCTGGAGTCTGCCTGCGGTCCTTGTATCGGAATGGGTCAGTCCCCCAACTCAAAGGGCGTTTCTCTCAGAACATTCAACCGTAACTTTGAAGGCAGAAGCGGCACAAAGGACGGTCAGATATATCTTGTATCTCCCGAAATGGCTGCAGCTTCCGCTCTCACAGGCTATCTTACAGACCCCAGAACTCTTGAGGGTACATTTGAATTCACAATGCCCAAGGAGTTCGTTATCAACGACAATATGGTGGTTCCTCCCGCAGCCGAGGCAGAGATGGACTCTGTTGAAATTCTCAGAGGTCCCAACATCAAGCCTTTCCCCGAGACCGCTCCTCTCTCCGAGACTATCGAGTGCGGCTGCTCTCTCAAGGTTGGCGACAACATCACCACCGACCACATTATGCCTGCAGGCGCAAAGATCCTTCCCCTGCGCTCCAATATCCCCGCTATCTCAAATTACTGCTTCACCGTCTGTGACGAGAAGTTCCCCGAGAGAGCAAAGTCTATGGGCAAGAGCATTATCGTGGGCGGCTCCAACTACGGTCAGGGCTCCTCTCGTGAGCACGCAGCACTTGCTCCCCTTTATCTGGGCGTTAAGGCTGTTCTCGTTAAGAGCTTTGCACGTATCCACAGAGCAAACCTCATCAATGCGGGCATTCTTCCTCTCACATTCGTAAACGAGGCTGATTACGAGAATATCGCTCAGGGCGACGAGCTTGTTATCGCAGATGTAAGAAAGGCTGTTTCCGAGGGCAAGACCCAGCTTACAGTTGTGAACAAGACAAACGGCAAGGAGATCCCTGTTCTCTGCGAGCTTACAGGCAGAACAAAGGATATCGTTCTTGCAGGCGGTCTGCTTGACTACACAAGAGAGTCTTTAAAGTAAGAAAAATAAACTTCTGGAATGGGGAATAGGTTTATGGATACGGAGCTTTTCGCACTGAGACGCAGGAGCAGAGGTCCCGATACTGCGGGCGAATGGATAGCATTCATTTTAGCCGTAGCTGCAGCAACGGCTGTTGACAGCTTGCTGAAAAAGAACTTTCCGGAGATGAACCTGAGACTCAGACGAGGAATTTCCTCCATTCCCACCATCTTAATTTTACTTCTGTACTTTTGTGTCATCAGAAAATAATGGAACAGAAAACCGTGACCTTGGCAAAATGCGGTATGGACTGCACCTCCTGCCGCTTTGCCCTTGAAAATGACTGCCCCGGCTGTCCCTACTGCACCCCTCCCGAAGAGCGTGAAAAGCTGTTCGAGGACGAGGAGTGCGAGGTGGGCAGATGTGCGGAGGAAAAAGGCTTTGAGCACTGCGGCAAATGCCCCGGATTTCCCTGCGAAGCTCTGAAAGAAGTGAGCTTTGACACTGAAACGGGAGACGGCGGAAGCAGGCTTATGCGGCTCAAGGCTGTAAAAGACGAGGAATTCCGCCGGAAAAGGCGCAGGCTTACCGCTCCCCTGACGGGAGGGTGTCTGGGGCTTATAACGGGCGTCATTATCGGCTGTATCACAGGGGAAATCCCTCAGATGACAGCCGCAGGGCTCGCCTGCGGTATCGGTCTCGGCTTCATTGCAGGCATTTCAAAGGGTGACAAATGATAATTTTCGCAAGCCCTATATATCAGGTACATATGGAAAAATTTTATTGGAGGTAACCAAAATGTCTGAGAAGATCAAAATGACCACACCCCTCGTTGAAATGGACGGAGACGAAATGACCCGAATCATCTGGAAGATGATAAAGGATATACTTATCACACCTTATGTTGACCTCAAGACCGATTACTACGATCTTGGCCTTGTTCACAGAAACGAGACAAACGATCAGGTAACAATTGACTCCGCAGAGGCTACAAAGAAGTATGGCGTTGCCGTTAAGTGCGCTACCATCACCCCCAACGCTCAGAGAATGACCGAGTATGACCTGAAGGAGATGTGGAAGTCCCCCAACGGCACCATCAGAGCTATCCTTGACGGTACTGTTTTCAGAGCACCCATCATCGTAAAGGGCATCACTCCCCTTCTCCCCACCTGGACAAAGCCCATCACCATTGCCCGTCACGCTTACGGCGATGTTTACAAGAACACCGAAATGCAGGTTGCGGAAGGTTCCAAGTGCGAGCTGGTATGCACCGACCAGGAGGGCAACGAGACACGCTCCCTTATCTACGATTTCAAGGACAGCGCAGGCGTTATCCAGGGTCTCCATAACAAGGACAACTCCATCAGAAGCTTTGCAAAGGCTTGCTTCAACTTTGCTCTCGATACAAAACAGGATCTGTGGTTCGCTACCAAGGACACCATTTCCAAGAAGTACGACCACCGTTTCAAGGACATCTTTGCCGAGATCTACGAAGCAGAGTACAAGGAGAAGTTCGAGGCTGCAGGCATTGAGTATTTCTACACTCTCATTGACGACGCTGTTGCAAGAGTTGTACGTTCAAACGGCGGCTACATCTGGGCGTGCAAGAACTATGACGGCGATGTTATGTCCGATATGGTCGCTACCGCATTCGGCAGCCTGGGTATGATGACTTCCGTTCTTGTATCTCCCGACGGAGTTTACGAGTACGAGGCAGCTCACGGCACCGTTACACGTCACTACTACAAGCACTTAAAGGGCGAGGAGACCTCCACAAACTCCGTTGCCACCATTTTTGCGTGGTCGGGCGCTCTCAAGAAGAGAGGCGAGCTTGACGGAAACAAGGAGCTTTCCGAGTATGCCGAGAAGCTTGAAAAGGCTACTATCCAGACCATTGAAGAGGGCGTTATGACAGGCGACCTGTACGTTCTCTCACATCTTGAGAACAAGAAGAAGGTAAACACCGAGGACTTCCTTCTTGAGATAAACAAGCGTCTTTCAGCTCTGATGGCAGGCTGAGGCAGGCTGAGGCAGGCTGAGCCTGCAGCCAATCGTTCTGTAATTTATTTTGGGCGGCAGACGGGCGGCTCGGTAACGATACATATTAAGCTGTCACACAAAAAGCGTGTTGAGCCTGCAGCCAATCGTTCTGTAATTTATTTTGGGCGGCAGGCTGACGGCTCGGTAACGATACATATTAAGCTGTCACACAAAAAAGCGTGCTGAGCCTGCAGCCGTTCGTTCTGAAATTTATTCGGACGACAGGCGGGCGGCTCGGTAACGGCAGAAATTTGTTGTTTTATTACTCAAAACTTGTATGGGACGGGTCTCCCGTCCCACAAGCTTTATAATTTATTCTTCACTCTTTAATAATGAAGAACCGAATTTAAAGAATAAAGAAAAAATAATAAAGAATAAATACTGTATCTGCGGGGGTCGGCGGCAATGCTGCGGACTGCCCGCAGTTTATTCGGAATGTGTTGCAAAGGAATGGTCATCTATGGCAAGAAAAGAGGATATATCCTCCTCGGTAATAAAACGGCTCCCCAGATATTACCGCTTTATCGGGGAGCTTATAAATCAGGGACGGACACGGATATCCTCCGCAGACCTTGCGTCGCAGATGTCCCTCACAGCCTCTCAGATAAGGCAGGACCTTAACTGCTTCGGCGGCTTCGGACAGCCGGGCTGCGGCTACTCCCTCCCCGAGCTTCATTCGGAGATAGGACATATCTTAGGGCTTGACCGCCACAGGAAGGCGGTGCTCATAGGTGCAGGAAATCTGGGACGTGCCATAGCCATTCATATGAAGTTTGAAAATTTCGGATTGGAGCTGTGCGGCATTTTCGACAATGACGAAAACAAGACAGGTCTTACCGTTGCGGGAATGAAGATACTGCCTATGAAGGACATCGAGGACTTTATAAACAGGGAATGTCCCGTTGCCGCTATTTTATGCATACCGAAGGAGTCGGCGGAGAAATGCGCCGATATGCTGGTGGGCTGCGGAATAAAGGCATTCTGGAATTTCTCCCACTACGACCTTGCCACAAAGCACAAGGATATTGTGGTGGAAAACGTCCATTTAGGGGACAGTCTTATGCTTTTATCCTACGGACTGACCAATTCCGAAAATGATTTTTAGTGCAAAATATAGTATTTTTTACTAAAAGCATTGATTTTTTGTTGAATGTGTGATATACTTATAAAGACATACCGATTTGGGACAAAATATTTTTAACTTTGAAATTAACCGACCCCAAAGGGCTCGGACTGGAGGAAATATAATGCCATATCCTATTATTACACCGTCTTATTTTCAGGAGCTTGCCGAGGACAAAACTCTCGAGGAAAAGGTCCAGTACAACATTCTGACCTCTCCCAGCGCTGTGGAGTACGTTTTCCCCATCTATCAGAAGCCGCTTCTTAAAAAGCTTATGAGCATAACCGATGTGCTCAGCTTCAAGATGACAAACCTCAAGCCCGAGCACGAGGAAGAATTTGCAAAGCAGGGTGCTGCCATTGTTGAACAATACCCTCAGCTGAAACACTACTGGGAATTCAAGGTTCTCACTATGCAGATCCTCCAGAACAGGAACTTCGTTTTTGAAAAGCGTATGCTGCTCCTTAACTATGCCTACAAGACCCTTCAGGGAATGCTCGACAAGACCGAGGGCGAGGAGCAGGACAAGTATATCGCCACTTTCCTGCGTGATATGAATGTTCCCAAAAATCAGGAAGCTGTTATGAAGTATTTCGAGTCCATCACTCCCAACTTTGCATACAGCCTTTGTGACGGTCTCTCACTGCTCCGTGCGCTGCCCACATCGGAAGAATACGACAAGCTTCTTGAAACCGTATTTGCTTCCGTAAACTGCGACAGAGCAATGAAGGAATTCAAGTTCGACAAGGACGTTTATATGCCTATGAAGAAGGCTTATTACGAGGACTTCCTGAAGAGCGGCAGAGAGCATTACATTGAGCAGGTAATGGTGAACTATGTATGGACATACTGTATGCCCTATGCGGACTGCACCTCAAACCTGTGGGATAATTTCATATTCTTCAACACTTTGTTCAATACTATAAAGGTGCTCCTCACCTGCGCTACCTACAAGGCTGAGGATAAGGACGAGGCGTTCATCAATGCCATCACCGAATTTGACAAGGCGCTCAGAAGGACCAAGGGCAGCATTGTAAAGCTCATTGCCGCAGCCAACGCCAAGGAAGGTCTTGCCACCAACGGCGATATGGCTATCCTCTCTATGAGCTGATAAATTTACACATATTAACATATCCGGCGGCGGGAGCATCACTCTTGCCGCTTTGTTGTCTACAGGATAATTTCTTTTAAGTAAGGTTGGTATAATACGAATGGACATTGACAAGAAGCTTATTTCTCTGCTGAAAAGCGCCGCAGACGAGATCAGGAGATCCGTTATCGGCAAGGATCAGATAATCATCAAGATCCTTATGACCGCCTGCGCAGGGGGCCATATCCTCCTTGAGGATATCCCCGGAGTGGGAAAGACCACAATGGCGGTGGCTTTTTCAAAGGCTCTGAGCCTGAAATACAACCGTATGCAGTTCACCTCAGACGTTATGCCTGCGGACGTGACGGGGTTTAATATGCCAAGCCGCTCCACGGGAGAATTTGAGTGGAGACCCGGTGCGATGTTCTGCAATCTTTTCCTGGCAGACGAGATAAACCGAACCTCAAGCAAGACACAGTCGGCGCTCCTTGAAGCAATGGAAGAACGGTCTGTAACCGTTGACAGCGTTACAAGACCTCTCCCCGACCCGTTCATCGTCCTTGCCACACAAAACCCCTGCGGCTCGGCAGGCACTCAGATGCTCCCCGAAAGCCAGCTTGACAGATTTATGATACGCCTTACTATGGGATATCCCGAGGAAGCGGACGAGGCAGCTATTTTAAAGGCAAAATCTCAGAAAAGCAGTCTGCCCGAGGTAAGAGCGGTAATGACTGCGGATGACCTTGTAAGGCTCAGAAACGCTGCCGACAGCGTTTTTGTCAGCGACGAGATATTTGACTATATCGCAAGGCTTTCGGCGGCTACAAGAAAGGACAGCCGCCTTGAGCTTGGCGTAAGTCCCAGAGGTTCTCTTGCGGCGGCGGCGATGGCGAAATCTGCCGCAATGTTCAGCGGAAGAAACTATGTTATCCCCTCGGACGTGACCTATGTTTACACCGACGTATGCGCCCACCGTGTTATCCCTGCAAGGGTGAAAGGCAGGCTGCCCGGTGACGTGGAAGTGCGGCAGATACTTGAAAATATCTGCGGCGGAGTGCCCGCTCCCAAGCTGTAAAGGAAATTTTTATGTCAAGATTTCTGTATATTCTAATTCTTATCGGCGGAGCGGCTTTTTACCTGCTTTTCGCCGATACCCTTTCCTTTGTGCTGCTCATATCACTTATCATTCTGCCTGTGATACTGCTGGTAGAGCTTATAATTAGCTCGGCATTTCTCAAATGTTCGGTAAAGACCGGAAGGGTCACAGCCTTTCGTGGTGAACCCTGCGAGGCAGCGTTCTGCATTTCAAATAATTCCGTATTTCCCCTGCCAAACACAAAGCTGCGGATAAAGACCGTATGCTATCCGAGCGGTGAGACAAGCTTTTCAACTGTGAATATCCCTCTGCCCGCTCTGCGGACGGAGACTGTCACCGTTACTCTCGGCTCGGAGCATTGCTGCAGGGCGGAAATAACGGTGGAGAGCGTTAAAATTTACGACCTGCTCAGAATATTTTCCGCAAGGCGCTTTAAAAGGAAAATGAAATGCACCGCTTATATTATCCCGAAGCTGAAAGAAAATTATGCCGAGGAAGCAAGAGAGCTTTTAAGCCGCTTTGGGACAGAAATGTCCGAGGACTCGGAGACTGTGAGAGAACGGGGAAACGGCGCTCCCGGAGACGTATGCGGTTTTAGGGAATTTCTTCCCGGAGACAGGCTGAGCCTTATGCACTACAAGCTGAGTGCAAGGTTTGACAAGGATATAGTTAAGATACTGAACGTAAGCGGCGAGACAAGATTTCTCCTTACCGCAGACCTCACTTCCGAGGATAACGACAAGCGTGACAATGCTCTCGAGCGGCTTATGAGCGTGGCGTATTATCTTGCTTTGCAGAATGCTGAGGTATATGCAGCTGTACCTTCTCACATTGACCAATTTTCCCACAGCTCTGAGGGACTTGAGGTGCTGACGGGGGAAAACGGCTTCTCGGCGGTGAGGATAAAGGACGGCTCAGATTATTTTGCCGCCGCAAGGCTTTTCTGCGGGGAAAGTTTTCCTGCCGCAGAGGGAATAAGAGGATTTATAAATCACGATCTGTCCTGCGAGAGATGATTTTTAAAAAGGAGGCGGAGCTTTGAAAAATAAAACCGAAAAACTGCTCCGCTTTTCAGGCGGAGCATTCCCCATTACTGTTTCTCCCGGTATGCACGTGGGTGCAGGCAGAGTAAGGGGCATATATCTTATAATGCTGAGCCTTATCCCTTTGTGCGGTCTGTTAGGCTCGGTGTTCACATTTCTCACCGCCTGCGAAAGCAAGGGGCAGTATGTTTTGTCAAAGGGATTTGCCGCTGTGGCTGTTCTCTGCTTTTACGGGGTGTTTGCTCTGCTGTTTGCTTTAAGAGGAAGATTTCCGAGAGCGTCACGAAGCATTTCCGCTGTGATAATAGGCGGGTTGGGAATTTTCGCCGCCTGCAAATTTCAGTTTATCGTCAGAGGCTTTCAGCACATCATAAACAGCTTTATGGGCGCTGCTTTCAGCAAATATGCCGATACGCCCTATTTCTTTTTATCCGATGTTTTTTACTTCAAAGGAGAATATTACCGGAACGAATACTGCGCCCGTCTGGCTGCGGTGTGCGTTATCGGCATAATGGCGTTTGCCGCCTGCAGCTTTATCATAAGGCCAAATGTCCTTATTTTTGTCTGCGCCACCTTTCCCCTGCCCGAACTTTGCCTTTATTTCGGAATGGTGCCCGAAAGCTTCTTTTTCGGGCTGCTGGCGGCAAGCTGGTGCGGTGCGGCAGCGGCGGATATCTCAAGAATGGGGCTTTTTTCCGACAAGGGCGCCGAAAAGATATTCACCAAAATAAGCGCTCAGAGCGGCTTTGCGGCGGCTGTCATTATGCTGACAAGCTTTATAGGAGCGTCTCTTTATGCGGACGCTGTTGATTTTAAGCGCCCCGACTCGGTAAAGGAGTTCAGAAACGGCGTTGTGCTTTATATGCGTGACTTTTCCTGGGACAAGTTCTGCCGTGACATAAAAGAAACGGTGTTCCCCGAGAATAACGGAAAGCTCACCCACGACGGCAAGCTCGGAAACACCGAAAGCGTGGAATTTACGGGAAAGAATATGCTGGAGGTAACTCTCCCCTCGGACTGCGGCGGACTTTATCTCAAGGGCTTTACGGGAATTAACTACACAGGCTCAAGGTGGGAAAAGGGCGCTGAACTGCCGAGACTTGCGACCGATCTAACATCTCCCGAATTTTTCAGCGCAAGGGTACTGAAACGGATTGACGATTTTTCCTCTCTCAGGTCAAAGGACGTTATTATCCGCAACACAGGCATAAGCGCAGGGGTGAAATATTATCCCGTTAATGCGGCAGGACTGCTGGAGACTGACGGCGTAAGGCGGCGGTACGGGGTTTACTTCCCCGAGGGTGACTGGCGGAGCGTTGTGCTCTCAAGTGCCGATGAAATTTATCTTGAAGACGATATGGCGGCGGACGAACTGAGAATGCGTGAGTACGCTTACAAATACTGCCTTGACGTTCCCGAGACATTCACCGCTCACGAGGAGTTTTTTGAGGGCTTCGAGGGCGGCTCGGAGGAGGAAATTCTCAAATATATCCGCAGGGGGCTTGCGGACAGGTGCGAATATGCTCTTGAGTCGGGTAAGAAGCCCTTCGGTGCAGATTTTGCAGAGTGGTTTTTAACGGAAAACAAAAAGGGCAGCTGCACACATTTCGCTTCGGCGGCGACGCTTCTGTGCAGAAGTATGGGCATACCTGCGAGATACTGCGAGGGCTTTGTTATCAAGGAGGAGGACGTTAAAAGCTTCCCCGTAACGGACGGCTACACCACCGTCAGCGTTCCCGACAGCAGGGCGCACGCCTGGACGGAGGTATATATTGACGGCTTCGGCTGGCTTTCCTTTGAGGCAACTCCCGGCTACGGCAATATGATGCTTGAGCTTGACGGCTCGGAAGACAGCTTTGAGGACGCTCCCATTTCGGAAATAACCTCTGTTTCCACCGAAGCACCCGCATTTACGGAAAATCCCGCAGTCTCAAAGACGGACGTGGCGGAAGAGGGCATTGAAACGGAAATAACAGTCACCGAAACAAATTATGAAACTACTGTCACTATGTCCTCGGAGAATGAAGCTTCGAAGCTTCCCGACAGGTCCGAAACTGCTTACGGTGAGGGAGATGTGACAGAGGGAGCTTACGGCGGAGAGGCAGTCGGCACGTCCGTATCATATGTGGATAACGGGCAGTCGGTGGAGGCTTCGGAAAGCGGAAATGATATTACTATGACCGAGGAAAGCGGCTCTGCAGAGCTTGCTCCGAGAAAGGAAGTTCCCAAGGCGCTTATTGGAACGCTTACGGTCATTCTTTCGGCAGCGGCTGTTGTGCTGATAATGCTTTTGTACCGAAAGCTTATTTTTAAGTCACGGCGCAGGCGGCTGGCGAATGACCCCGACAAGGCGGCGGCGCATATATACAAAATGTTGCTGAATGTTTCCGGAGCGGATAATATCCCCGAGGAGCTGGCAGGCAGGCTTGAAGCTCGTGGTGTTTCCAAAGAACTTACGGAGACGGTGGTGAACACCGCTATGAAGGCACGTTTCGGCGGCGGTATCAATACTTCCGAGGCGGAAAGTGCATACGGCGCTCTGCAGTCGGCTATAAAAATATTAAACAAGGACACGAGTTTCTTTGCTGCCGCTCTGCTGTGGATAATGGCGAGGGACAGATATATGTAAATTACGGGGAGGAGTTTTTCTGGAACGGATACTTGAGCTTATCTGCAATGATGACGGGATCACCCTTGAAAGGCTCCTGCGGCAAAACGGCATTTCACGCCGCACCCTTGTTATGCTAAAGCGCACTTCTCTGGGCATTACCCGTAACGGAGAGCTTTGCAGGTCGGTGGATATCCTGCGAAAGGGCGACAGGGTGCTGCTGCGTATCCCCGAGAAAAGCGGCTGTCACCTTGAGCCGAACTCCGATATAAGCGTTCCCGTAATTTTCGAGGACGAGGATATAATTGTTTATGACAAGCCCCCCGGTATGCCCGTTCATCAGTCGCCCGGGCATTACGGGGATTGTCTGGCAAACGTATTTGCCGCAGGGTTTCCGGATACCGCCTTTCGGGCGGTGAACAGGCTTGACAAGGACACCACGGGGCTGTGCCTTGCGGCAAAAAGCAGGATAGGGGCGAACATCTCACGGGAGAATATCTCAAAGGTGTATTATGCGGTCTGCTGCGGCAAAATAACCGCTCCTATGCGGGTAGACGAGCCTATAGGCAGGGAGGACGGCTCGGCGTTAAGGCGAATTGTTCGGAGCGACGGAAAACGGGCGGTCACAAATGTTTGCCCGATTTCGGGAAACGAGCGCTACACTCTGCTTAAAATAATACTCGAGACGGGACGTACTCATCAGATACGGGTGCATCTGAGCCACACAGGCTTTCCTTTGGCGGGTGACAGCCTTTACGGCGGCGATATGTCGGATATTGGCAGGCAGGCGCTTCACTGCGGTGAAATGCGGTTTATCCACCCTGTGAGCGGCAGGGAGATATCCCTTTCCTCGCCGCTTCCCGATGATATGAAAAAAATTGCAGGCGGTATGACAAAATTATAAAAATTGTACGGCATATACAATAAATTACGCCACAAATTAACATTTTTGGAGAAAATATGACAATCATATTGTAATATTTTCAAAAGCGTGGTATAATTAGCATAGATATAATCATAGCGTAAAGAGGGCGAAGCCATATGAAAAAAAGCTATTCAAAAATAAAATCTATAAAGAAGCATATCATCATCGTAACGATGATGATCGTACTTATTCCGCTTATAATCCTTGGCGTATTCTGCTGCACATCTAACCAGTATTCCGCCACCAATCTTGCAACCACAAGCGTTGAAGAAATGTCGGAGCTTGCCGCACAGCGTGTTGAGTGGGAGCTGGAAAGCTTTCGCATCATTACAGAGGAAGCAGGCTGCAATGTGGAGCTCGCCGATGCTGACACCGCCGACAAGCGCAAGCAGGATATTATCAGCCTGAAAGTCCTCCAGTATAATATGGACAGAGGCGGCATCATTGACAAAAAAGGTATAGGTCTCAACGGCATCGACTACAGCGATACAGACTTTTTCAAAAACGCTATGAACGGCAAAACTACCATTACCGAGCCTATGATAGCTAAATCAAACGGCAAGATGTCCATTATCGTTGCCGCTCCCATATGGGATAACGGCGTTAAGGGCAAAAAGACTGTCGGCTGCGTTTACTTCGTTCCCCACGAGGAATTTCTTAACGATATCGTAAGAGAACTCAAAGTCAGCGACAACAGCACCGCTTACATTCTCGGCAAGGACGGCACGGTCATCGCCGATCTGGAGACCGAGGTCGTGGAAAGACAGCAGAACCTTATTGCTATGGCGCAGGAGTATCCCGAATATTCCGATTTTGCCGCTGTTCATCAGAAGATGATCGCAGGCGAGCAGGGTGCTGAGACTGTTACATTTAACGGACAGTCCACCATTGTGGGTTATGCTCCCATTGCCGAAACTGACGGCTGGTCTATCGGCATATGCGCTCCCTCAATGGATTTTATCAGAGACGCAGTTATCTGTATGTTTATCGCCATAGCTGTAGCAGTTATTTCTGCAATTGTTTCTGCCATCAACTCGGCAAGAATGGGACGTGACATCGGCGATCCCATTGCCCTCTGCACAGAAAGACTGAAACTGCTTTCCGAGGGCGATCTTTCAAGCCCTGTTCCCGAAATACATACCAATCACGAGACAAAGATACTTGCCGACGCCACCGAAACGCTGGTAGGCGATATGAACAGCATTATCGGCGATATCGGCAGAATTCTGGGTTCAATGGCTAACGGCGACTTCAACGTTAACTCCTCCTGCGGCGACGGCGTTTACAAGGGCGATTTCCACGTGCTCATCGAGTCTGTCACCGAGATAAACAGAAAGCTCAGCAACACTCTTTCTCAGATAAACACTTCCGCAGATCAGGTATCTAACGGTTCGGATCAGGTTTCGGGCGGCGCTCAGAGCCTTTCTCAGGGCGCTACGGAGCAGGCTTCCTCTATTGAAGAACTCAGTTCCACCATTCACACCATTTCCGACAAGGTCAGCGATACTACCGAGCATTGTATCAACGGCAAGCGGCTCACCGAGGAGTCGGCTGAGTACATTGACGAGGCTTCTCAGTGTATGAGCAAGCTCACCGAGGCTATGCAGGACATCAGCGAGGCTTCAGCAGGATAATCAAGGCTATCGAGGACATTGCCTTCCAGACTAATATCCTGGCGCTCAATGCGGCTGTTGAGGCGGCAAGAGCAGGCGACGCAGGCAAGGGCTTTGCCGTTGTTGCGGACGAGGTAAGAAACCTTGCTTCCAAATCCTCCGACGCTGCTCAGGAGACCACGGTTCTCATTGAACGTGCCATCAGCGCTGTGGAAAACGGCACGGGCATCACCGAGCAGACTGCAAGAGCGGTTGCCGATGTGGCACAGCGTTCCGAAGAAGTTAAAAACATTGTGGCTGAGATCGCTGAGGCAAGCACAGTTCAGGCGAATATGATCTCCCAGGTCACTCAGGGTATGGAACAGATCTCCGGCGTTGTTCAGACAAACTCAGCTACTGCAGAGCAAAGCGCTGCCGCTTCCGAGGAGCTTTCAGGTCAGGCTCTTATCCTTAAAAAGCTGGTGGGCGGATTTAAGCTCAGAAAGTAATTTTAAGTTTTTACATATCCCGCAGGGGTTTCCCTGCGGGATATCAGTCTGTCGAAAAAGAAACGACAATTATATAATATGCACAAACCAATGCAGAAATTGCTTCGTCAAAAACGTTCCACCGGAACGTTTTTGAGGGCAAATTTGTTTGAGCGCTCTACAAGGGGAGGCGGTCGTGTGAAGCTTGCTTCACAATATGCCTTCCCCTCGAAATGCTGTCGCATTTCTCACCCCTTGCTCCGTTCTTGAAGGATAAAGGAGATTTCGCCGTCTGCGGACGGCGACAAGGGGGCGCAGCCCCCTTGACCCCTGCCACCTTTGAAAAGGTGGACGAAACTTTTACTATGACCTTGTTTGTGCAATATTTTTTATAATAGCACTTTATCGACAAGCTGATATCCCGCAGGGGTTTCCCTGCGGGATATTTTTGTCCGTACAGCCTAATGCTGTGCGGATTTTTTTGACTTTTTGATGTTTATCAGCCCTACAAATTGTAATCTGGCGGGTGACGACCCGCAGCGAGACGTTCTGTAATTTTTTCGGGCGGCAGGCTGAAGGCTCGGTAACGATAGAAACGAGCTGCCCTATAAATTGTAATATGTCGATCATATCAAACATTGCCGAGCCACAAATGAAAAAAGTCTCTCCCCGTTCATTTCAAAGGGGAGAGACACGCATAAATCGTTTTAATTTAGAAATTGTCGCAGCTTACCTCAAAGTAGCTCTGGGGGTGATTGCATACGGGGCAGACCTCGGGTGCCTTGGTGCCTACTACGATATGTCCGCAGTTGCGGCACTCCCATACCTTGACCTCGCTCTTTTCAAATACAGCGGCGGTCTCAACGTTTTTAAGCAGAGCACGGTAACGCTCCTCGTGGCGCTTCTCGATCTCGCCAACCATACGGAATTTCTTTGCAAGCTCGGGGAAGCCTTCCTCCTCGGCAGTCTTTGCAAATCCTTCGTACATATCTGTCCACTCGTAATTCTCTCCGTCGGCTGCGGCTGCAAGGTTATCGGCGGTATTGCCTATTCCCTGAAGCTCCTTGAACCACATTTTTGCGTGCTCCTTCTCGTTGTCGGCGGTCTTGAGGAAAATTGCAGCTATCTGCTCAAAGCCCTCTTTCTTTGCAACGGAAGAAAAATATGTATACTTGTTTCTTGCCTGAGACTCGCCTGCGAAAGCTGCCTCAAGGTTTTTTTCGGTCTGTGTACCTGCGTATTTTGAAGCCATAATTATGACCACCCTTTCCTTTGGAAGACACGCTTGTTGCGTTCCGCCATATTTATGTGTTTTATTATACATTATTTTGTGGGAAATGTCAATAGATTTGACCCAAAAAACTCCGCCCGTTTAATTAACGAGCGGAGTGGTGGAAGGGTCTGAGTGATTTGGCAGGGATACGTATTTGTATCGTTACCGAGCCACCCGCCTGCTGCCCGAACAAATTATAGAACGTCTGGCTGCAGGCTCAGCCTGCCAGCCTGCTTATTCGTATCTGAGAGCCTCAATGGGGTCGAGCTTTGCAGCACGATTTGCGGGGTAATAGCCGAAGAATACGCCTATTGCCATTGAGAAGCCTACTGCAAGGACTATGGAACCGAGAGTGGGGGACGCTGTTGTTCCCACGATAAGTCCTGCGATGTTTCCAAGCAGTATTCCGAAGAGTATTCCGATAACGCCGCCGATAAGGCAGATGATTATGGACTCAACTATAAACTGCATTCTGATAGCGGAATTGGGTGCGCCCATAGCCTTTCTTACGCCGATCTCCCTTGTTCTCTCAGTTACCGAAACAAGCATTATGTTCATAACGCCGATGCCGCCTACAAGGAGTGATATTCCCGCAATTACCGAAATGGCAAGCTGGAGCATTCCGAGAACTTCGCTTATCATATCCATCTGTGACTGTGCTGTCTGGTAGAATATCTCCATCGAGTCATTGTCACGGTAGTAGGTATTGTTAAGATATTCCTGAACATCTTTACAGAAGCTGTCAGCGTCAACGCCTGTCTTGGTGTTTACGTTGAAGTAGAAAAATTGGTCATCGTTTATGCCTTGGAAACGGTTGTAGGTGGTGTAGGGCATATAAATTTCGCCGTTCCAGTCATCGCCCATCATATTGACCATTGCCGACATCATTCCCGACAGCTGATACTGATAAACGCCTACGATAGTAAGGTCTATCATATTTCCGTCGCTTACCGTAACGGATATGGTCTTGCCCACGGCACCTCTTTCAGAGCCGAAAAGCTTTCTTGCCTGCTTGTCGGAGATAACGGCTGTGCTGCGGTACTGCTCGCAGTCCTTGGCGGTGACATAGCGTCCTGCCACCATTTTCTGCATGCTCTGTTTGATGTAGCCTGCATTTACGCCGTAAAGGGTGATGTCGTAATCCTTGCGGCGGATATTCATTTTGCCCGATGATGTGCCTGCATTAAGGATAGTAACGTCAATATCATCGGCAAATTTCTGCTCAACGTCCTTTACCATTTCACCTGTCATCAGGTCCTCGGCCATATAATAATCTCTTGCGGCATCGTCTTTCATAGAAAGCTGAAAGCCAACAAGATTTGCACCGCCCTGAGAGTTGAAAATGTCCATTACACTGTTTTCCATAATGCTTCCCAGGGTGCTTATGGCGATGACCGAGCCGATGCCGATGATGATTCCCAGCATCGTGAGGAATGCTCTCATTTTGTTGGAGCGAAGTCCCGAGAAAGCGAGAGCTATGTTTTCAAGAAATCCCATTATGCCTCCGCCTCCTTAGGTTTATTGCGGTTTCCAGTGTCTCCGATGATGTTGCCGTCGGAGATGGTGATTATCCTGTCAGTTTCCTCCGCAAGCTCATTGTTATGGGTGATGAGGACGATAGTCTTGCCCTGCTCCTTGTGGAGCTTATGGAAAAGGTCCATTACAAGGCGGCCTGTTTTGCTGTCGAGAGCGCCCGTAGGCTCATCGGCAAGGATTATTGCAGGGTCATTCGCCATAGCTCTTGCAATGGCGATACGCTGTTTCTGACCGCCCGAAAGCTCGTTGGGCATATGACCCGCACGGTCGGACATCTCCACTATCTCAAGCAGCTCTTTTGCTCTTTCACGGCGCTGCTTTGCGGGTATGCCGCCGTAGAGCATAGGCAGCTCGATGTTTTTGAGTGCCGATGTCCTTGCGATAAGGTTGAAGGTCTGGAACACAAATCCTATCTGCTTGTTTCTGATAGCCGAAAGCTCCTTGTCGTTGGCTCTCGATACGTCCACTCCGTCAAGGAAATAGCTGCCCGAGGTGGGACGGTCAAGGGCGCCGATTATATTCATAAGGGTGGATTTTCCCGAACCTGACTGTCCCACGATAGAGACAAATTCTCCCTTGGGGACGTTAAAGGTCATACCGTGAAGTATCTCCAGCTCGTTGGGTGTGCCCAAATAGAAGCTTTTTACGATATCCTTGGCACAGATAACGTATTTTGAGGCTTCCTCTGGTACTGTGGCGCTCCCGTAGCTGTAAGAGGGAGGGGTGATGTTTTTCTTCATTGCAAGTCACCCCGCATTATTCAGCCGCAGCTGCGCTCTGTACTGCTGCGCCAAGAGCGCTGGTGATGATCACCATTCCGCCGTCGGTCACGTCGCCTGCGTTGGAGATAAGCTCCATACCCTCGGTAAGCTCGTCGGAGAAAATTTCAACCTCTGCGTCGCTTTCAAAGCCTGTTTCAACATTTATTCTTCTTGCGGTTGCGGTGCCGTTTCCGCCCTCTATCATATCGGCGGTGTAAACATAGCTCTGTCCGTCTGCGTCCTCTACTATTGCGTCATAGGTAACGGCAAAAACATCTTCGGCGCTGCCTGTTACAGCTGTGCACTTTGCGGTCATTCCGATCAGGACGCCCTTATCCTTTGTGCCGTGAATGAGAACTTCCACCTCAAATGATGCGGTGCCGTCGCTCTTGCCGTTTGCTGCCTTTACGCCTGTGGGGGCTATCTTGCTGATAACGCCGTCAAATTCGGCATTGCCCAGAGAGGGGATAGTTACTGTTACCTTCATATCGGGCTTTAATGTGCTTACGTTATATTCCTTTACTGTAGCTCTCATCTGGAGGTTGTCAAGATCCTCGATGATGAACAGGGTGCCTGCTGCAGGGGTGCCTTCAACGGCGTTTACGGCTGTTACAGTACCGTCGCAGGGTGCCTTGATAACGCAGTCATCAAGCTTATCTTTGAGTATCTCAAGATTTATGAGCTGAGAATCGTTTGCGGAAAGTACCTTTTCCCTGTCTGCCTGTGCCTTGAGGGTTGCAAGAGAGGAATCTGCGTTCTTGAGAGCAAGCTCATAGCTTTCTTTTGCGGTGTCATATGCGGTCTGAGCGTCGTCTACAGCTTCCTTGTAGTTCTTGATGGAGGTGTCGTTGCCGTCTTCAATGGACTTCAGGGTGTTCTGTGCATTCTCATAGCTTACCTTTGCACGCTCGTAGGTGCGCTCGGCGTTTTTCAGAGCTACGGAATTTGCGGAGTCGATGTCTGCCTTTGCCTTTGTGTATGCCTCAAGAGCGTCCTCATAGGTGTTCTCGGTGGTCTTAACGTCGTATTTCGCTTCAAGCTCGGCAAGAGCGCTCTTTGCTTCGGAAAGCTTCTGCTGAGCGTCTGTTACGGTTGCGGCAGAGACGGAAGATGCGTCGTATTCAAGCATTGAGGAGAAATATGTATAGTTGGAAAGAGCAGTCTCGTAGGCTTCTCTTGCCTTCCTCAGTTCTTCGTTCTTTATTGAGCTGTGGCGGCTGTCATATTCCTTCTTTGCGTCATCGTAAGCTTCCTTTAATGCCTTGATGTCGCTGTAATCCTCGTTTTCCTTGTCTTCCTTCGCTTCAAGGTAATCTGCCTTTGCACATTCAAGCTCATATGCTGCGGACTCAACGCTCTTCTTTGCGCTTACAAGCTGGCTGTCACGGTCGCTGCCCTGTATCTCAAGCTGCTCGTCATATTTATCCTGTGCTTTTCTGAGAGCTTCCTCAGCATTGTCAAGAGAAAGCTTTGCATTTCTTATCTCAGGATAGGAGCCGTCGTTTATCTGCGCAAGAGCCTCGTTGTAATTCTTCTCGGCGGTGCTGAGAGAATACTCGGTGTTTGCGTTGCTGCTGTCGATGGTGCTCTGCTGCTGGAGTATCTGATCCTGAAGATCGCTGGAATCGAGCACGGCAAGCACATCTCCTGCCTTGACCGTGTCGCCGACCTCAACGTTTATGCTTTCCACGTTATATCCGAGCTTTGCGCTTACCTGTGTAAAGTTCTGGCTCTCCACAAGTCCGCTGACGGAGACTTTGTTTTCGATTGTTTTCTTTTCAAGGGGGAATGTATCGGACATTGTCATTCCCGACATCATTGACGCACTGCTTATCATCATAATGATGAATGCGGCGATAAGCGCCAGCACGGCGATTATAATAATGATCTTGATCTTCGAGCCTTTTTTGCCCGCTTTCTTTTCTTTGCTCATAACACGTTTCCTTTCTTACTGACAAATCTTTCCGTTATGTTGGTTCGGTCTGCTCCCGAGCTGAATTTCTTTCGGAGATAAGCCTTGCAGCTTCGCTCTCCGAGTACCCCAGACGCTTCATTGCGCCGAGGAACGACGCTATTTCCTTTTCGGCAAGCTCCTCTCTCAGCTTTGAGATACGCTCGGGGTCGTCGGTGATGAACCGCCCCGATGTTCTTTTTGAATAGACAATGCCACGGTTTTCCAGTTCGGTGAGAGCCTTCTGCATTGTGTTGGGATTGACGTTTGCCTGAGAGGCAAATTCCCTTACCGGCAAAAGTCTGTCGCCCGGAGCAAGCATTCCCGAGGCTATCATCTGCTCAAGCTGCCGTACCACCTGTATATAGATGGGTGCGTCGGGCGTAAATACCCAGTGCATTACTGTCCTCCTTTGCTCTGTATTATTGTCATAATACAATAATACTACATAAAGAATTATTTTTCAATCGCCTTAATGCACAAAGTTTTTTAAAGCTGCGCTCAGATTTTAGCAATATATTACAGCGGAAGCACACGACTTTATTACTATATCATATCTGAATTAAAACAGGAATTGTAATTTATTAAAATCAGATTAAAAAATGTTCAGGGAAGATAACGGAATTTATGACGGAATTTGGTTATTTTTTTTGCTCATATTCTGTTGACATAACTGCGAAAAAGGTGTATTATTATTATTGAGTATATCTGTGCTGACGACCCGTGTCCCGAACAGTCAGGAAAATGCTGCGGGTCATATATATGCCGAAAGGAGCGGGGCTTATTCCCCGAAAGATATTATATGTATTTCGGAAGCGTTAAATTTTTCAGACACCTTATCCTGACGGTGGTTTTCGGCTGGATAGGCATTGCCACCCTGCTGGCGGTCTTCTTCGGAGTCAAGTGCCATAAGCTCGAAAACGAAGAAAAGGAACCTATGACCATTGAGGAGCATATTTCTCAGATGACCGCAGAGGGCTATACCCTTGAGGAGATAGAGTCCGTTATCCGCAGAGGCAGCAGTCTTTCCGGGGCGGAGAATGATATCCCTGCGAACGCAGGTGTTTTCACGGAGGAGACTTCTTCCGTGAGCGGGACAGTTACTTCGGAAACTGTTTCTGAGCAAATTGTTTCAGAGGAAACAATTTCTGCCTCGTCGGAAACATCTGACATATCCCTGCTTTATCCCGAAATGACAGTTACCCGTTCGGGAAGTCCCGTCCGGGCGGCGGCAAGAGACGTTTTCCTCACCTTTGAGGGAGACCCTTCCCCGAATATGGCTGACCTGCTTATTATCCTTGACCGTCAGAACGCTCACGCAGCTTTTTTCCTTGACACCGCCGAGTGCAGCGCTGATGACGGCGATACGGTAAGGCTTGCGGCTTCGAGAGGAAATTCTCTGGGAGTGCTTGCGGGAGCGGACAAGTCCTATGCAGACGCTCAGAGCTATCTTGCGGATTTTTACGCCTTGTACAGCGGTATTGCCGAGCTTTCGGGAACAGCTCCCGTTCTTTACCGGATACCCGACAGCGCAGAAATGACTGCCGAGACCAGACTGGAGATAACCGGCGAGCTTGAAAGACGTGGATTTGTTTACTGCGAATACAATGTTATTTCCGATGACAGGGCGCCCGACAGCGGCTGGCAGGAGATATATGACAGAGTGACCTCCCGTGTTTTCCGCAACAAAGTAGCGGAAAAGGGAAGCGTGGTGCTCCTTCACGGCGGCAGCAGCGATCAAAATACAGTATACACCGTTGAGGACATTATTTCCGATATGACCTCTCAGGGCTATTCATTCAAGGCTTATACGGAAAATACCGTAATATAAAAAATATATCCGTTTATGGAAGGATGAGAATAAAATGAGCTTAAAGGATAACTTTAATCAGGCCGTTAAAGAGATACTGAAAAAAGACGGTCTTGTTGGCGATAACCTTTCCAAAGGCTCCCGTAAAAAGACCGAGGTGGATAAATTTATGGGCGAGACTGCCGTTCCAGGCGGTTTCGGCGAAAGTCTTGCTCCCGGTGCGGAAACCCCTGCCGAAAGCTACGGCACGGACTATTCCGAGGCAGCTCAGCCCTCTGCCGAGGATTTCAGGAATGCTGTACATAATCAGCGCAGCGCCGACCCCTTCGGAGAGGATTCGGTCATTAACGAGCCAGCTTCCGAGCCTGAGGCTCCTGCAGAGAATTACGGCAGATTTGAATATCAGACTGCGGCGGACAGCTTTGCGCCTCCTCCTCCGTCTCCGCCCCCTGTCAGCCGTCCAAGCTACGGCGGCGGCTATAATCCTCCGCCAAGAACTCCTTCAGGAGGTTCGGCGTTCAGAGGCGGCAGACCGCCTGAGACCCCGTATTACGAGACCGAGGAGACCACCGTTATTTCCCGTAACACACGCATAAGCGGCGACATCAGTTCATTTGCCAATATCAATGTTGAGGGCAGCGTTCAGGGAAATATCAAGCTCACCAAGAATATTGCCGTTTCGGGCAAGGTGGTCGGCAACATCGAGTGCAACAACGCCGTTATGGCAGGCGCTCAGATGCAGGGTAGCATTTCCTCCAAGGGTCAGGTACAGATCGACCACGACAGTATCCTTTTAGGCGATATTGACACCCAGTATCTCGACCTTAACGGAAGGATACAGGGAAATGTGGAAGTCGGCGGCAAGGCAGAGTTCAAGAACGACGCCATTATCGTGGGCGATATCACCGCTTCAACAATTTCCGTTATCGACGGTGCCATTATACGTGGCTACGTCAATACAACATTTATGCAGGACAGCACATCTAACGTATTCCCCGAGGCTATCACCGTGGGAGACGCTTAATTTATCTGAAAGGACTGTTTGATATATGCCCGAAAATGATATTCTTAACGTAAACCCCGACTTAATAGATGATTTTGAGCTTCCTCCTCTTCCAAAACGCCCTGTGAAGCTTTCGGAAAGCGTGGAGAAGCTTGACAAGGAGCTTTCCGACAAGGAGATAGATGCAGAGCTTCCTCCTCTGCCCGAAAAAACCGTGGATAATTCTCTTGACGCCATTAAAGATGAAGTTTCTGCCGACAAACTTAAAAATGCGGATTCGGAATCTGTTCCCGACAAGCTTGACGAGATAAAGACCGATGATGATTTCGAACTTCCCCCTCTTCCCGAGATAAAGAAAGAGGAGAAGCCTGCCGATGATAATTTCGTTATCGAGGAGGAGCCGCCCGAGGACGACGGTACTGACGATACCTTTGATTTTACGGATAATTACGATCTTGAGGAACCCGACACAAGCAGTCTTGTTCTTGAGGATCTTACTGCCAGCGTGAAGCCTATTCGCTCGGGCCGTGAGGAATCTGCCCGAAATATGAGGGAAGCCATCAAGATGAACGACCTGACTATGGAAGTGGGCAGCGGTCCCGTCTTAGACGACCTCAGCAGCGAATACAAAGCTCCCGAAAATCAGGCGGAGGATCTGGTGGAGAAGGATCATCTTGACGACGATCAGAAGAGGATACTCCGTCAGCGCCTTAACGAAGACCTTGGCAAGCGCCCCGAGAATTTCAACGCCCGTGCCAGCCAGAACATCGCCAACAGGCTTCTTGAGGAAAAACGGCTCAAGATCGCAAAAAAGGGCTTTACAATTTCCATTATCCCCATAATTATGGGTCTTGCTTCGGCAGCTATCTGCTTTACTCAGCTTAACTGGGGCGATTATCAGTGGTTTACCTATGTTGCACCCTTTATGCTCCTTGCGGCGCTGATGCTGCTTATAAAGTCAAAGCACGTTAAAATGCTGTCCGTTTCCATATATGCTGTATGCGCTCTGATATACGCAGGCGTGGGACTGGTACTCTTTACCTTTAACAACAGTATCAGCGACGGTATCATACATATCATTTTCGGCATTGCCGCCGTTGCCCTGAACGTTATCTCCATTCTCATACTTATCAAGAATGAGGCGGTAAATACATATTATTCGGGCAATTTCAAAAAGAGATAAGCACAAAACTAACGGCTTCGGAGGCTCCGAAGCCGAATTTTTTTATTCTTTTCCTACCGCATTTCTCAGCGCTCTCAGCTCCTCGGCGGTAAGCTCACGCCACGCACCGGGCTTTAGCATTCCAAGCTTTACGGGACCTATGGAAGTTCTGCGGAGCCTAACTACCTCAAGTCCCACAGCCTCGCACATACGGCGTATCTGCCTGTTTCTACCCTCTCTGATGGTAATGCGCATAACGCTTCTTTCGGGAGTGTCAAGCTCTACATTTACCGTTGCGGGGAGGGTCATTCTTCCGTCCAGCTCCACTCCCTCGGTGAGATTTACTATCTGTTCGTCGGTTATCTTCGAGTGTACGGTGACACGATAGGTCTTGCTGATATGGCGGCTGGGGTGCATAATATCGTTGGCGAATTTGCCGTCATTGGTGAAAAGAAGCAGTCCCTCGGAGTTGCGGTCAAGCCTTCCTACGGGATATACTCTGTCCTCAACGCCCTCAAGAAGCTCGGTAACGCACCGTCTGTCCAACTCGTCGGACATTGTAGTAACATATCCACGAGGCTTGTTGAGCATAATGTATATCTTTCTCCGCTTTTTGGAGTAGCGGACTCTTTCGCCGTTTACTATGATAACGTCCCTGTCATTTGCCTTGTCTCCAAGCTTAGCGACCTTGCCGTTTACCTTGACAAGTCCCTGAGAAATAAGCTCCTCCGCTTTTCTTCGGGAACATATTCCGCTGTCGGACAGAATTTTCTGAAGTCTTATTTTTTCCATAGCATTTTTCCTTTTTTATTTAAATAAAAGTTCCTTTACATAATCAAGGGCTTTGGTGATAAGGGGCGGTTCATAGCCCTCTCCGCCCTTTTGGAGCAGGCTTTCCGCCGATATGAGCGGTATCTCGTCAATTACCCTGCCGCCGCTTTTTACGGTCAGAAGCCCGAGTATCTCGCCCTCGGAAACGGGGGCGTATATCATCTGCGGGACAGCCGCCGTAAATTCGGCACTTACTGTTTCTCCGTTAATTTTCGGCAGGATAATGTCCCTTTGGGTCACAAGAGTTATGCTGTCCCTGTCTCCGCCCACAGCATTGCAGGAATAGGTCTTTGAGCCGATGTTCACGCTTTCTGTTACACTAAAGCCGTAGTCAAAAAGCTTTGCGTGGTCGTTCCAGTCATCGGGGGCATTGAGGGTCACACAGATAAGCGTTACGCCGTTTTTCTCCGCCGCCGATACAAGGCACCGCCCCGCTTCATCGGTAAAGCCCGTCTTAACGCCGATACAGCCCTCATATTTGCTCAGAAGCTTGTTTGTATTGGTAAGCCACCTGTCAAAAGGGGGATTGCCGAACTGCAGCTTCATTGTTTTTGAGGAGCAAATCTCTCTGAAATCGGGATTTTTCAGGGCATATGACGTAAGCAAAGCCATATCTGCCGCTGTAGAATAGTGCTTGTCATCGTGAAGCCCCGAGGGAGTCACGAAATGGGTGGAGGTCATTCCAAGCTTTGAAGCCTTTGCATTCATCATATCCGCAAAGCCTTCAAATGAGCCGCCTACCCGTACCGCCGCACAGTTTGCCGCATCGTTTCCCGAGGGCAGGAGCATACCTATGCACAGGTCACGCTTTGAAACAATGTCGCCCTCTCTCAGCCCCATTGAGGAGCCTTCCGTCTTTACAGCATCGCTGTCCACCACAAATTCGGAGTCAAGGTCGCCGCTTTCAAGGGTGAGTAAAGTTGACATTATTTTGGTGGTGCTTGCCATCGGCAGCCGTTCCCTTTCGCATTTGCCCCACAAGACATTGCCCGTTGAAGCCTCTATGAGCACAGCCGCCTTTGCGGAAATATCTCCCGGAGCAGGCTTTGTATTTGCGGCAAATACCCCTGCGGAGCAGATAAACGTAATGACCGCCGCCGTTAGCAGGGCGCACACCCTTTTTATTTTCATTTGTTCATTCCCCCGTGCAGTTCATAATGATATATTATTATGCTCGGGGGCATTTGAAAATGTCAGTCTTTGAAATCGAAATCCACGCCGTCGGTCATACCGCTTTCTATCATTTCCTCGGGCAGTTCGATATCATCGGTGTCACGGGGGTCGGCAATGTCGGCAGTCTTTTTATCCTTTATCTTGTCCTCATTCTTGTCTTTTTTGAAAAGACCTGCCACCTTGTTAAATACCTCGGGAACCATATTTACAATAGCGGAAGATGTGGAAACGTCAAGATTCATCTGCATAAGCTGAACTTCGCCGTTTGATACAACGAGGAAGCCAAGAGGCGTAACGGTAATTCCTGCGCCGCTGGCACCGCCGAAAAGCTCCTTGTCGGTCTTGCTGGGAAGGTCAGAGCCGCCCCCCGCAAAGCCATATGATACCTTTGAAACGGGGATAATGGTAACGCCGCCGTCAAGCTTGACAGGCTTGCCCATAATAGTGTTTGCGTCAGCCATTTCGTGGATCTTGTCCATAGAAGCGGTAATGAGTTCTTTTACCTTTGTGTCCATTTTAATTATCCTTTCCTAAAAAGCTCCATAACAGGAGAGTATTTTTTCTTGTTTGATATATATCCGAAGCCTACGGCAAATACCGCATTTATAAGGCTTGCAGGTCTGAGACGGACTTTACATTCCCCATCATATCTGCTCTTATCGGCAGGGGTGTTGTAAAGACAGCTTATATTTATGGACCGCACCGACATTCCCACAAAGCATCGCAGGAATGATATGCCGTCATACACCGCCGCACCGATAGTACCGTAGGATATGGCAGCCTTTGCGGCGTCCTCGTCGGCGGCGGCAAAGTCGATGATAACATCGTCAATGCGTATCTTGCTGCCGAAGCGTTTGAGAGGTTCGGTCACAAGCTCGATAAGGAGCATTACCGAGTTTTTCTTTTCGGTAAGCTCGTCAAGCTTTGCGCTTATCCGCTCAAGGAGAGGGAGTTTTTCCTCCTTGGGTGGCTTTTTCTTATCTGATAAGCTTTCTTCTTTTGAGGAAATGCTTTCATTTTCGGTTGACTCTTCCGCCTGAACCGAATCGGCCTTCGGGGGACTATACTCCTGCGGCGTATCTTCGGTGTTGTCCTCCTCCGGAATATTTTCCGAAACGGGGGGCGGCATTTCCTTTGGCGGCTTGTCCTTTCGCCGCTTTTTCTTTTTCGGCGGCTTTTCCTTTCGGGGATAAAGGCTCAGAAAAAGGAATTTTACCTTTATATCAGCCTTGCCGCCGTAAAATCTGATATACGCCTCAACGGGGATATTCACCGTAAGCAGGATAATAAGTATCAGGGCGGCTATTATGATAAGCGCAGTCATTCGGCAGTCCCTTCCTGTGCCGATGAGTCGTCCTCATCGGTAAGCCCGGGCTCATCTGTAAGGAGAGTGTCGAAATCCTCCTTCACGTGTCCCGGGAGAGGGGGAAGGTCGTCTATTGACTGCAGCCCGAAGCACCGCAGGAATACGGGAGTGGTCTTATAGGCTATGGGACGTCCGGGAACATCAAGCCTGCCCGCTTCCTCAAGGAGATTTTTCTCCACCAGAGAATTTACCACGCTGGAGCTGTCTATCCCACGTATATGCTCCACAAAGCTTTTGGTAACGGGCTGATTGTAGGCGATTATGGTAAGCACCTCCATAGCCGCAGGGGACAGAGGAGCGTTCTTTTTATTTTCCGCCGCCGCTTTAACGCAGTCGTAATACTCTGTCTGCACCGCAAGCTGATAGCTTCCCCCAAGTCTCAGAACGGTAAGGGAGCTGTGATTTTCGGAGTAAGCGTCATTTAACATATCCGCAAGCTGGGATAGTGCCCCTTTTTCAATGCCTATCGCAGAAGAAAGCCTTTCGGGCTCAACAGGGTCTCCGCAGGCAAACAGCACAGCCTCCATTGCGGCAGCCTTACTTGTCAGCTTCATTTTCGCTCTCCTCCTTTTCCCACTCGGAAACGGTGTTTTCATTAAAGTCAATATCCGAAGCCGTGTTGAACGTTACCTCGGTGTTGTCGTCATTCAAAAGTATCCGCCCCGTTTTGGTAAGTTCAAGCACCGCAAGAAACGCCGCCACTCTCTCCGAGCGGTCGGTAATTTCCGAAAATATTCCCTCAAGAGAGCATTTTCCCTCTTTGTAGAGCATTTTTAAAACCGTTACTATCTTTGAGGAAACGGAAACGAATTTCTTTGAAACTATCTTTGAAAAAGCCGAAGGAGCAAGCTCGGGGGGCTTTTTTTCCTTCTTTATCTCCATACCCCGATAGGCTTTCACAAGTTCCATAGGGTCGTGGGTGCGGCTGTAGGTGCTGTCGACCTCTATCTCCATCGGCTTTTTAACGCTGTAAGCGTCGCCAAGATACTTTTCCCTCATAAGTTCGGCAGCCGCCTTGCAAAGGGAATACTCGATAAGCCTGCCCTCAAGCTCTTTTTTCAGAGTTTCCGCTTCTTCCTTACGGGGCAGCAGGGAAACTGTCTTGATGTAAATGAGCCTTGCTGCCATTTCCAGAAATTCTCCGGCAATTTCCATATCCTGCTCCGCCATATGGGAAATATAGTCAAGATACTGCTCCACAAGAGTCATTATGGGAATGTCGTTGATGTTCAGCTTGTGCTTTGAGATAAGGTGCAGCAGCAGGTCCAGGGGACCTTCAAACACCTCAAGCTTGAATGAAATGCTCATACCGATACGCCTGCCGTAACAGCTATCATAATATAGTCCACCCAGCGTGTAAGGAAGTCCATAATGTCAATGACCTTACCTTGCAAAAAGCCCAGCGGAGCGTCAAGCAGTCCCGAATAGACCAGGATAATAAGCACGATAAATATAATATTTTCATACCGCATTATGGTAAAATACCACTTTTCGGGGAGCACGGCATTAAAGATCTTAGAGCCGTCCAGGGGCGGTATGGGCAGGAAATTGAACACCGCAAGGGAGATGTTTATAATTGTGACATACAGAAATACCATAGCCACCATCTGCATAGTGCTGTTGTCCTTTACAACGCCTGTGATCGCCAGCACCTTGTAAACTATCATAGCCAGAAACGCCATAATAAAATTTGAAGCAGGTCCTGCAAGGGAGGTAAGCACCATACCCTTTTTGGGGTTCTTGAAATTTCTTGGGTCAACGCTAACGGGCTTGCCCCAGCCGAAGCCCACAAGTATCATCATCAGGGAGCCCCAGAGAGTAAGGTGGGCAAAGGGATTAAGGGTAATGCGCCCCTGCTTTCTGCCCGTATCGTCTCCCATTTTTTCAGCCACCCAGGCGTGGGCGCACTCGTGAACGGGAACAGCCGTAAACAGCACCAGAGCCTTTATAAAATAATCAAGCACAGTTTCATTCATAGCAAATTTCCTTTTTGAGAAATAAATATACACTTTAATTATACATTATAATTTCGGGAATTACAAGAGAAATCCGGAAAATAATTTAATATTGTTTCGGATACCAAAAAATTCCCTGCGGTCTCTCTAAAAAAGAGACCGCAGGAATTTTGTCACATAACCTTGATAAAAGCCTCGGGATAATCTTTTTTCACCGATTTTAGAAATCTATCGGCATTTTCTTTGGAGCCGAAAGCCCCCACCTGCACATAATACATTTTCTGCTTCGGGGCTTCTGAACTTACGGATAAAGCCGAACGCACCTTATCTTTGAGAGCCATAAAATCCTCGGGGTGAGAGACATACCATAAGGGACAATGCTTCCCCGTCACATCGTAATGGCGGATAATGTCATCGGCAGTCAGCCCGAATTTGCGGCAAAGGTAAGCGCAAAGCTCTGCAAGGCTGTCCTCAGTCGCCTTGTTGAATTTACCCGTGCTGTCGGGGTGACAGCATTCAATGCTTATGCTGTAGCCGTTTGCCTGATTGGTGCAGTATGACCATTCATTCAGCGGAATGCACTGGATAATCTCGCCCTCAAGTCCGATAACAAAATGTGCCGAGACATATCTCTCGTGGGTGTCCTTGAGATTTTCAAAATAATCTCTATTGTTTTTTGCTGTAGACTTGGGATTACCCACATAATGCACCGCAATTTTTGTCACCCTCTCAAGCCTTATTCCCGGGCGGCTGTACTTATTCGGCGTTAAAAACATCTCGGTTATTTTCATTTCACATCACCCTTTCCGGAACTTCTTATCTGCTCAAGCACATCTATGAGTTTTGGCGGCAATGGCAGACCCAGAGAAGTACAGTTTTCCAGCACCGAAATCCCCTCGTTGCCTATGTAATACATCGCCGTTACCGTCCTCGTCACATCACCGCTGCATAAAACGCATTTGTCAATGTAGTGAGCGATGCCGATAAGCAGAAGGATACACCCCTTTCGAACAAGTCCCCAGAATCCCACCTCGGAGGATAATTTCTTCTGCTTTACCGCCACAGCCACACCCGTTATGTAATCGGCGCTGATAAACAGTATAAGCGCATACATTATCCCGTCCATACCGCCTAAAAACCCCGAAACAGCGGTAACGATACTGCCGAAAATAATTTTCATAAATTCCGTAAATCTGTCCATTTTACGCTGCCAGCTCCTTTCTCACTTCCTCACGCCATTTTTCAGGCACATCGTCGATAGTCAGTTTTCCGCATTTAATGCAGTAAATATAGATTTTAACCACTCATTATCACCCCCGCAAGTTCCGCAATTGCTGCGGCAAGTTCAGCGTTTGAAGGCGCCACAGGCGTATCTTCAGGCATATCCGCCGCCATTTCATCGGCGGAACGTTCTGATATTTCGCCGTTTACGTATTTGTAACGGTAAATGCCGTTATCATCAATGACAGATTTTGGCAGGTAATTTCCCTGGGCGTGGACAAATCTGTCCCCGTCACCGCTGTCGATCTCCGTCCACCCCGACAAATCGGAAATGAAAATTTCGGAATTAACAGCAGTTATCCGATCCTGGCTGTCAGTTTTAATAAAAACACGCATATATATTCCCCCAATCAATAAATTTCTGCGTCAAAATCGGTATATCCCGTTGTGTAAATCGGGGCGATAAATCCATCAACAGCGTTTGCAAAATAGTCGTTTGTTATTCTAATATCATATCCGCATTTCTGTAACGTTAAATTAACGCTGTCTGCACCTGCCACAACTGCATTAGCCGCATCATTTGTAAATAATCGGAAACACCACGGCGTTCCGCTAATTGTAGCCGTGGGGGCTACCCGCATTTCAATCGGAAACCGTATTGTACAACCGGCATATTTAGCAGATGTTTTCTGATAGCTGATCCTGCTGACATTTGCATTTTGGTTTGGATTTGCAATACCCCTTCCTATCCTATAAAAATAACGATAGCATTTCATCAGTTCCGCTGCGGGGTCGGGCGGCGAAAAATCCGTTGCAGCGCTGCCTGTTTCCAGCTTTGCCCACGAAATGACATCACCGTTTCCCGTAATGGTAAATGTTTTTGCAGTATCGTCATAAACCGCCGTGCCTGCCGAAACGCTTGCGGTGACATTTGTTCCCACGGAATTTTCCAACGGCTGACAAATAGAACCGTCCAGCGTTAACGTCCCGTCCGAGTTGACCGTGACCGTTCCCGATACCAATCGCCACCTGTCAACAAAATATTTCCCTGTATCGGAAAAAGCCCCCGAGATCCCACGCTGATTTATGCTGAAATCGGGATTTATCAGCAGATTGATATTTGATGTCCTTTTCTTTACCTCTTCAAATACCGCCTGAATCCCTGCCTTATCCAAATAATTATAACCACTCATACTCATCATCCCCATACCCGTTTCGCTATCTCTGCAATTTCCGTGTCAGAAACAGCTTGCATATCGACTTCCTGCACACATTCCGAAGCGGCGGCAGTCACCAGATCATAAACAGCCCTGCTTCCTGCGGCGCAGTCATTTGTGCTGTCAGCGGAAATAATGCTGTCGACAGTAACAGCCGAATTGTCTATCTGTTTTTTTAACTGCTGTGACAGGAAAAGCAGACCGCCGCCGTCAAGCCTTGTGTATGTTTTCATACAGTTCCCCCTTTAAAATCCTGCCTTTATTAGTATTTCAAGAATCTCATCATTTGTCAGAACGTGATCTCCCAGATCTTCAAACGAGCTGTCCGAGATAAGCACAGCGCCGTTTATCTTCGGCTTGTTTATGAGAGTATTGTAATCATTAGCGGAAGTCTTTTGCCCCGTATCCAGGTTTCCCGTAAGTCCTGCCGAAACGTTCATCACGCCCGTGAGCGAGACTTGTGAAATACTTCCCGTCAAAGTCTTTTCAGCCAAAGCCATATCATCACCCCCTCGGTATCCCTGTAATATTGCGGACAATTTTCAGTCTTGTCGCCGGAATAATGGTGAATATATTATCCTCGTCCATTACCAGCCGAACGTCAAAAACATAATTGCCAAAAGGGATATCTGCCGTTTCACAGGGAAAAAGTACGATAGGCAGTCCCTCTTCCGAGCGATCTGCTGCAGTCACTTCCTTGTGAAGTACCGCCGTTTCGGGATCGTCCTCCTTTTTCAGATCAATATATATCACGTCCGTGTCCGAAAGGACGTACTCGCTCCCGTCAGATGTTATGATACTCTCAATGTACAGCTTCAGGGTATCTCCCCTTACCAGAACAATTTCTTCCATAAAGCACCCTCCTTTGTTAACCTGCGCAGCTTCTGCATACCGCATACAGCCCGTAGACAGACTGCAGAAAATCGTCCCCATCGCCGTTGATGATATAATTCCCATTGTACTGACTTCCGCCGAAATCATTTTTTGAATGAGTAAATGTACCCATAGTAGTCGATGTTTCACCTTTAATGCGGTCCGAGTCGTTTGTCCAGCTGTAAGGCGTTTCGCTTTTAATGTAGGTACCTTCAACGTCAATGCGTAAAAAATTAGACCCTCCTTTATTTACAGTCATTTCCCCCGAAGTAATAAGAAACCCCGAATATTCGTAAATACCGTACAGTCTTTGGGGAACGTCAAGGTTCTGGTAATTCTCGTGCCTTTTAGTCCAGAAATTTGTAAAGCAGGTTGCATATTTAAATTTGTTGTTCAGATAAACGCAGTAGTAAATTGACCACATAGTGATATAGTCAACTATTCCCCCGTGGATTTCACCGAACTTGAAAAACTGCATATTATCCACATCGGAAGCGATCTTCACACGCACGTCCCACCCGTCTGCAATATCGAATTTCCGGAGCGTGGGGGTCTCGTCAAGCTTTTTTACTCTCGGGTCGATCTCTCTGACCCTTCCGCAGCCCCCCAGAATATATCCTGCAATAAAACTCACTCGCTTTCCTCCTTTGTAAGCCTGATGTTGTTTTTCGAGCCGTCCTCGTTTTCATCATAGCTTAAAATGTAAGCTGTATTTCCGTAAACGAATTTAGTTGCGGTGTCGGAAACAGCAGAAATTATGTCGGGCATAACACCGTCCAACATAGCCCCGTCAAATTCCGTCACTTTGTCGCCTATGGCAGAGAAAAATGAGATATCCGCCTCTCCAAGATCGGTCCCCGTGCTGCTTGTAAAGCCCACACCCTTTTGGGTAAGCACCGTGCTGCCGTATTTCCGGTCAGCCTCAATGCGCTTGCGAAGCTCATACCCCACAAGATCGGTGTAATCAGACTCGTCCTCGCATATATCGGCAGTTTCCGCCTTTGCAAAGACCGCAGCAGCCCCGAAGCAAATTTCCGTCCTTACCGAAATAAGCCCGAAAGCATCTCCGAAAACGAACTCGGTCAGACCGCAGGGAGCGGCGGAAATACTTGCGTGAGCACAGTAAAATGAGCGCCATACCTTTTGAGCAATGAGGGACATTGCCGCTCCTGTCAGTTTATCGTCAAAAAGCTTTCCCGACAGCTTCAGCATATTTCTGTGATCCGAACCGCTTCCTGCGGAAAAGACCTCGCCTGTAGCGGAGTTCTTTGCATATACCGCCGTAAAGGGACCCTTTTCCGAGTGAATGAACAAGGGAGCGCTGTCCGCCGTATTGACTCCCACGCTGCCCGAAGCAGCGGGAAATGGCGTAAATTTCAGCTCCTCCTCATCTGAGCAGTACCATACCCCAACCCCGTTTTCCGAAAGATGATTTAAAATTTCCCTTATCTTTTTCCCGTGAATATCCTTGTAATAAAGGCGGGGAACTGCCGAAAAGCTCAGGGAACAGGGCTTGAAGCCGCACTGATCCGCAATATCCCCCAGCACCTGGGAAGTGATATAAGGCTCATCAGCTTCCTTGTAAGAGCTGTCCCTGAAATCATTTTCGGTCATTCTCATTCTGTCAAAGGCACGAACAGTAACAAGTCCCCCACGCCTTTTTATGCTGCTGATAAAATGGGGACAGAAGCTCATATCCGCCGCCCCCGAAACAGTAAGATCGACCGCCGCATTGGGATAAAAGGTTTCAGCTGTCCGCACCGTCATAATAAGCTCAGAGCTTACGATACCCTTAACGGGCATATTTTCGCTCTGCCTTATAAGTTTTATGGAAGCAATATCCCTGCCGTTTACGGTGATGCCGCCAATGGTGACATTATAATCATTCAGGCTAAAGACAGTCCTCGGGGACAAAAGCAGCGTGAAGCTCAATGTCCGCTGTCCAGAACTGTTTTCCGCCAAAGACCCTGTCTAAGGAAAGTGCAAGCCTTACCCCGCAGAAATCCGCCTCTTTTTCCTCGGGAGCGGAATATCTCACCCTTATGCTTTCGCTTTCAAAAGCCGCCGAAAGCCCTGCCGCCGCAGTATCGTCCACATCGGAAAGAACAGCCTTAACCGTCACCTCGTGACCCGTCCTCGTGCGTATCTTCTCCCCGTAAATGTTCACAAAGGAGCTTTCCTCGTCATAAACGGGAGAAGTCACCGACGAGTATTTGTTAGCCGTAATAAACCTGCTCACATCAATATCGCCAATTTTTAGATAAACGCCCAAAAAATAACCCCCCTTTTAACAAGCGGAAAAAACCGCCTTGACCATAATTCCGTAAATCTCCGAGGGAGCGGAAGGTGCAGCGGAAACAAGCATATTCCCCAGAAAAGCCACACCGCCGCCGCTCATATAAACGCACCTCAGAGGAACTCCTTTCTCAGCCGAATCAAGTATCATCTCCTGCACCCCGTCACCCGAAATAAGCAGGAGATCAAGCCTTATCTCAGCCCTCTCGGAAACAGGCACCGCTCTGTCACCGTCCACAAAATCCCTGATGACCACCCTCGGGGACAGATCGGCAGAAATTCCGCATACTCCCTCGGTCACCGCCGTAAAATCTTCTGCCGCCAGATCCCCGTTTTCGGACATATCAATTCCCAGGATATAACCGAACTCGTCAAGAAACTCCCCCTCGCCAAAGCTTTTCAAAGCCTCTTCTACCGTCAAACTCTCACCCCCTGTAAATTATCTCAATATCCTTTTCAATGCGGATAAACCCGTTTTCCTTAGCCGCCGCAATTACCGCAGGAAAGGGCGAGCTTATTTTAATAATGCCCTCTCCCGAAAACCCCATAAGCTTGTCTGCAGCGCTGTCTGCCATATTAAGCAGCTCTCTCCTGCCCGTAAACCCGGAAGCGGAAATAACAGCCTTGACCTTAACTATCCCTCCGTCATACAGCTTCATAAATCCGCCGCCGCTCTTAGGCAAAATAGTCACTTCACCCGAACCGTAAGCCCCGACTCCCGCCGCCCCGCAAAGCACCTCCAAAAGCTTTTCACTGCTTTCTATTCTCATTTCGTCCTCCTTTCAAACGAACTTTATTCTTTAAATTTAAAAATTTTGGCATTTTATTGTCTCGTTACCGAGCCGTCCATATGCCGCCCAAATAAAATGCAGAACGAACAGCTGCAGGCTCAGCCTGCCAGCTCCAGCACAATAAACCTCAGTCTTCCGCCGCAGTAATGATACTTTATCCCCGTCACCCGAAACTCCTCGCCTCTGATGATCGCCGAGCATTCACCGCCGGAGGAGAAAACAGCCTCATCGGGAACACTCCTGCCGCAGTCATAAAATATCCTGCCCCGTGAGAAAACCGCCTCACCGTTTTTGTCCGCATTTTTCTGACGGTATATCTCAATGCGGACTCTCTCGAGCCGCCTTTCGGAAACGACCTCTTTGTCACCGAAAATATCACCGCCGCCATAGACCCTTAAAATACAGCTCCCGTCAAGAAGCCTGTACGGCATATGCATCAGACTCTCACCTCCACATCACCTCTGAATAAAAGCCCCGACTTTTCAAGAATAGCAAAAGCTCTTTGGCAAATTGTACCGCTCTCTGCATATTCAGCCGAAAACTCTCCGATCTTCACCGAAGAAAACCCCTCATTTTCGGAAATAAATTCTCCCTGAGCGCAGACCGCCCTGAAAAATTCGACCTGTTCCTCCCGTGAAAAATAGCCGTTAAGTACAACACCCCCGAGAACATCGGCAGCACAGCGTATAAAGGGCATAATGACCTCTTCCTCCTCCGAACCGCCGTAAACCGTCCTGTAAAATTCATAATCGGGATATATCAAACAGCACACCCCCTTTCTCCCCGAAAATTTTCGAATCAGGCAGTAGCAGTATGGCAGTAAACGCCTGCCGCCTTGTTTGCATAAACGGAGCAGAGACCGTAGCTTCTGTAGCCGTACTTCCAGGAATCAGCGTCGGGATTGTTGGCAGGACTGATTATCTTGGGGAGTGCGTGCTTGGTAAACTGAATTACCGCAGGCTTGTGAACTATCATAAAATTGATGTTCTTGCCGCCTGTCGCCTTAGAATAGCCGCCGCCCTCTTCGCCGCTTGAAACGCCGTCGTTCAGCTTAACAGCCGAGTAAAATCTTGACTGAGGAACCACTACGATCTGGTCAAAGCCCGCCATAACAGCTCTTGACTTAGTGGTATCCATATCGTCTATCATACCCTTGAGAACAGGGGTGATAAAGAGGATCCTGTCCTCGGAAGGCACCTCCGCAGCGTCCATAGCGCTTACCGCCTTTCTGATGGCAGCCGCAGCCTCCTCGCCTGTCGCAAGATCGCCCGACTCCGTGGAAATGCCGCTTGTGCCCGCAATGGAAGCAAATCTGAAAGCGTCAAGCTCGGGAACAGCCTTAGTTCTTACAAATTCGCCTGCCAGAGCGCCGAAAGCAATGCTCTGGCTCTCCTCGTTGTCCATAGCGTCCACGGAGAACATTCTGCCTCTCTCGTAGCTGTACTTAACAGTCTGCCAGGTAAGGCTCACATTTCCGTCCACATAGCCGCTGTTTCTGGAATAATCCGCCAGACCGTCCATAGAGAGCTTGGGAATGACTATCTCATTGGCGTTAGCGCCCTCTCTCGCAAGGGCGGCGTCAGACTCAAGCACAGCAGTCTTGGCGTTTTCTCTGTAGGTCTCGTCAAGGAGAGATGCGTACTTCTTAGCAAGTGTAATAGTGTTCATAGATCAAATACCTCCGTAAATTTAAAAATAAAAATGATTGATATGTGTTAGGGAATGTTTATGGCTTACCCTTTAAGCCCGAAAGCCTTTCTCAGCGCAAAGCTCTCACCTCCCGACTTTTCGCCGGGGACACCCGTGGTGATACCGCCACCCGAAGCGGAGATCCTTCCGAATGCAGCTCTTGCCGCCTCTTCAAACTCCACCCCGTCTCTCTCGGCGTAAAACCGCCCCAGACAAATAACGTCCTCCGTAATACCCGAGGGAACACCCAGCTCGGCGCAAACGCATTTCGCCTTGAGATAAGCATTCTCGCTTTCCGCCGCCGCAAGAGCAGCCATAAGCTCCTCCTCACGGGAATTGGTTTCCTCGGAAACCTCTTCTTCCGAAGTCTCCTCCTCCGAAACCTCAGAAACGACCTCTTCCTTTAAAATTTCCTCATTCATTTAAGTAAACTCCTTTCCTTTTCGATCTTCTCAAGCTCCCTCACAGCGTCCTCCTCGGAGCATTCCAGAGCCGCCATAACAGCAGAGACACGACTTATAAGCCCTGCGTCAACAAGCCTTATGTTCCTGTCAATTATCTCGTCCCTGTCAACGGTCTGCCTGTCCGAGAACGCCACCCTCACATTCACCTCCTCGAGGGGGAGCGCACCGCACATCTGACCGCAGCGGATAATGCACTTAACAGCATTTTCGATAAGCTCCGCCGCCAGACATCGGTTAGTCTGCATAGTAATTTCGGTTCGGGTCTCCATACTTTTGACCTCCGCAGCCGTCCGCAGCCCTGCGGAGCTGTTAAAGGACAGCGTGCCCGAGGACAGCCCCACCTGAAAGCATAAAATGTCCAGCAGCGCATTTATAGCCTCCACGTGTTCCGAAACTCTAAGCTCGCAGGTATTGTCGGTGATCTTGAGGTCCTGTTCCTCGTCGCATTTAAGCGCCTGATACACCTCGTCGTCAGCATCAAAATACCTGCTTATCCTGCCCGTGTCGGGGTCAACCACCGTCCGAATGCAGGAGCTCGGCACGATTATCCTCTTTCGACCCAGCACGAATTCCCGTGAAAAGCTGTCAAAAGCGATGTCAAGCGCCTTTAACGTGTCGGTGCAGTTAGCAAAGCAGCTAAGCCCCAAAAGAGACCCTTCCGACAAATTGTTGTCCCCCGCAGGGCGAAAATAGGCAAACATCGGCACGTCCATTGACGGATATTCCGACCTTTCCGAAAGCCCCCCGAAAACCTCCTCCACAGGGATCTCGCAGGAAAGAGAACCGCCCTTAACTTCAAAAAGCCTGCGGTCAATAACAGCGTGACCGTCCTTCATTCCGTGCCTCTCGAAAAGGGCAAATTCTCTGCCGCCCCGAAGAAATCTGCTCCCGAAAATGCCCTCGCAGATGCCTCCCCGACCGTTTCCCACAGGGATAAAATCCTCAGCGGAAATATAATCTATGGACACCCTGCCCCCGTCAATGTAAATTTTCATAGCGCCGCCGCCAAGAGCATAAGCCCTGCTGAAAAAAGCGGGAGCCTTTTCCCAGAAACCATTCTCCTGCAAAATGCGCATAGCATATTCCTGCTGAACGGGACTTTTGCAGAAAATATCCGCCTGACTTGAAAAAGTGAGTGAAGCAAGACTGTCGCAAAGGACTTTAGCGCACCCCAGCTGAGAAATTCTCCTTTCCCCCTTTCCGTAAAGCCCCGACCTTTTCACATAAGCCCAGGGCGGCTCGCCACGGTAAATATTCGCACACACTTCAATAACGTTTCTGAAAAATTCCTCTTCAAGGGGAATTTTAGTATCGGGGAAAGCCCTCGCCGCCCCGTTTAAGATATTACCCATAAAACCTCCTGTAAATCACCTTGCCGCCGCAAGAATTTCCCTCATTCTCCTCTCGGTGGAATACTCCTGGGCGTCCAGACTGTCCACATTAACGGAACCGTCGTCAAGCCGCCTGTCCGTCCCACCCGACTCCCATACCGCCTCGGAGAATGCCTTGATGGTGTTCACGCATTTGGCAGCAATGCGGTATCTGCCGCCGCTCATCACCGATGAGTAAAACCTTATGCGCTGCCCGATGTCCCCCTTTCTTGCATTGTGTATCTCTACGGGGAGACGTTCACGCCTTGCCGCATTCTCAAGTCCCCTTATGAGGACCTGCTCAGCGCTGTCGCAGTAAACGTCTCTGAGACAGGGATAGCTTTTCAAGCATTTTTTAATGAACCTCACAAAATCCCTTTCCAGCTCCGCAGGAGAAATTATCCCCTGCCTGTAATACTCGTCAAGAGTAATTATCCTCTTGTACCCCGCCGTGTACCCCGTCAGATTAAACGCCGTAGCAGAGCCGTTTCCGCCGAAATCCACCCCCACGTCCGCCATAATGATGTCCGTCGCCTTTACCCTTTTGATAATGAACTTTTCGGGAGCGTCCGCAAAATCCCTGTAAATGACCCCCTCGGCGCTTTTCCATTTTCCCAGAATGAACCTGTCGTAATAGACCGACCCCGCATAATCCCTCTTTAAGCCTTCAACGAATTTCTCGGGCAGCTTGGGATTATCGTCAATGGTAAACTGAGAAGCCCTCACCGAACCGTTTTTCACTCCCTCGTCAATGAACTTTTTCAGCCAGTGACCCGGAGAAGCGGGATTGCAGCTGCCGTCGAAAATTGAATTGGGTCGGTCAAGCCTTGACATTATCATTCTGAAAACGTCCTCGCTCCAGGTGGTCATCTCGTCTCCGTAGCAGTAGGAAAGGCTCAGACCCTGAAGCTTGTCCGCACAGCCGCTGCGAAACGCCCCGAAGATGAAGCAGTCACGCCCGAAAAGCCTTACCGCGCCGCCGCTTTTGACCCTCCCCACCAGCTTTTCCCCGAACATCTGCCTCATAGGGTCAATGATGTTTCGTGAAACGCTGCCCTCGGTGTTTCCCACCAGAGCGATAGCCCCGTTTTCATCGGCAGCAAGTATCCTGTTTGGTATTCGGTAAAAGTCAAGAAAAGTCTTTCCCGACCGCACCGCCCCCACCGAGATGTTCCATCTTTTCGGCTCATATGTAGAAATGCGCATGACCTCTTCCTGTTTAGGTGTCAGAGACAATTCCCGGACCAAACACATCACTCCTTTCGGCAAATAACCCTCTCAGCTCGGAAACAGCGTCCTTCTCAGCCATATCCTCGCCGCCGTAAATTCCGTAAATGCGACAGAGAAGCTCCAAAGCTCTCAGCTTGTCATAAAGCTTTATCTCAATTCCCTTAGTGCCTGCCTTGACCGAAGCCAGCGCCTTCCTGCAATCGGGAGAAAGCCTGTCCGTACCGGTAAGGATAATGACCTGCTCGCCGTTTTCACCTTCTTCAATTTTTGCAAATTTGGAGAAATCGGAAAACGCAATAGCCGCCAGCTCACTGATATAATCCCCTTAGAGTAGACACTCGAAAAAACAAAAATTTCGAGACTACACTAAGGGGGTAATTTTATGCCAAGAAGAAGTCATAAGAACAAGAAGTATTCAACAGAACTAAAGCTGAAAGCGGTAAAAGAATAT
>NZ_JBNMJV010000002.1:0-149477 GCF_050874005.1 Huintestinicola sp. | reverse complement strand
CCCTCCGCAGAGGGCGAAATCCCCTTTTATCCTTCAAAAACGGTGCAAGGGGTGAGAAATGCGACAGCATTTCGAGGGGAGGCGGACACGACCGCCTCCCCTTGTAGAGCGCTCAAGCACACTTACCCTCAAAAACGTTCCGGTGGAACGTTTTTGACAAAGCAAATTCCTTATAAGTTTGTGCAGATTATACAATTGTCATTTCTTTTTCGACAGACTGAGTTTGAAAATCAAAGATTTTCAAAACGAGTTTTGTTTCTTCGGCTGTCGCCTCGATTTGCTTCGAAAACACAAAACTCTCATAAAAGGATGGCTATAAAAATGACTGAAATACTAAGAAGCTTTCTTGATGAAAACGGGGTGCTGACCGCCTATCCCGCCAAACGGAAAATGAAGCTTTATGCGCTTATCTACCTGTCGAAAAAGATTGAAGCGGACAGGATATATACGGAAAAGGAAATAAACGAGCTTCTTAACAGGTGGCACAGCTTCAATGACCCCGCCACCCTCCGCAGGGAGCTTTTCACTCACCGTTTCATAACCCGAACTCCCGACGGCACGAAATACAGCCTTGAAAAGGTGCAGCCTACAATAGAGGAGCTTGAAAAAAGATATGGATAAGCTTCTGAAAAAAATGTATGGTCTTAATGTGACAAAGCTTGAGCGCTCAGCTAACGGTGCAGGCTCCGAAACCTTTTTTGCAGACTGCCAAGAGGGAAAATTCGTTGTAAAATTCCCGTCACTAAGCGAGATGAACGACCCCTGCGCCGAGCCTGCCCTTTGCGAATATCTGCAAAATAAGGGAATAAGCGTCTGTCGGTTTGTAAAGAACAAAAACGGGGAATATATCAGCACCGATGAAAAAGGGCGGCTCTTTCACGTTCAGGAATACATTTCGGGACAGGTTTTCGATTGGAACACCGCCCCGCTTTCTATTCTACGGGAGTCAGCGGAAACTCTGGGCAGAATACACGCCGCTCTGAAAAATTACAGCAGACTGAAATCGGGGATCGGCGAGGACTTTTTCAGATATATGACCCCCGAAAATGCCCTGCGCTCCTATGAAATCACCCTACTGACCGCCGAAGCACGAAGTGATGAAAAAACGGCAGAGAAACTGAGATACCGTATCGAAATGATAAAGCGTTTCCCGAGCTTCACCTTTGACCTTCACAGGCTCACCCTGACGCCCACTCACGGCGATTATTTCATCAGCCAGCTCATCTGCTCCGAGAATAAGATAAACGCCGTTATCGACTGGACAACAGCCTGCATTCACCCTGCCGTATGGGAAATAGTCCGTTCCTATGTCTATGCCGCACCCGAGTGTGCTAAGGGCGAGATATCTCCCGAGGGACTTCGGGATTATTTTTCTCATTATCTTTCCTTTGGGGAGCTTAATGAGTATGATATAAAAATGTCGGTAAAACTTTTTTATTATCAGCTTGCGGTATGCGATTATTATGCACAGTATTATGCATCTGATTCCCGAAACAGCGTGATATATCTCAGACAAGCAGAATTTTCCACCGCCCTTCTGAGGTGGTTTGAAAAGAATGAAGAAATGCTTACGGAACACCTTGAAAAAAATTTAAGGAGCTGAGTAACAATGCCCGAGCTATGGGATCTATACAATGAAAAACGTGAACCCTTAGGTGAGACCCACGAAAGGGGAAAGCCACTTCCCGACGGCAAATTCCATATTGTGGCAAATGTCCTGCCTGTAAACCTTGATGGAAAAATACTTATCACCAAGCGCAGCCCGGAAAAAAATTTCGGCGGAATTTGGGAGACCACGGGCGGGGAACCCCCGCTGGTAAGTCGTTTATACTTTTGTATGGACTGTTAGTTTGTGGCTCGGTAATGAAAATTAGGTGTGCAGAGGGAAGTTAATAGGAGCGGTGATATCGGGAGAAACACCTCTTGAAGCCGCAGTAAGGGAGCTATATGAGGAAACGGGACTTTCCGCCGCCTCCGAGAGCCTTGAATATCGGGGCGAGATAGTGAGACGGGGAAGATTCGGCGGCAATGCCATTCACCTTTTCTATCTATTCCGAGGGGACTTTTCGGAAAAGGATATCAGACTGCAGGAGGGGGAGACCTGCGATTTCAAAATATGCACACCCGCCGAAATAAAGTCAATGACCGACAGCGGCGAATTTATTTCCCACGTATATGACAGAAACAGGGCAATGTACCCTTAGGAGACGGAAATGTAAATCGAATAAACGTTCCTCACAAATATATTATAGCACAAATATTCTAATTTGTCAAGCCTTTTTTCAAAAAAACAGAACAAAAAAATCAAGCCTGTTCCGCTCCTTTTTTACGGAGCGGAACAGGCTTTGCTGTTTAATTAAATTCAACCGAGTTTAAAACGCCGAAAGCATTTTCGGGGGAGCTTACCGTCATATTCAGATAATATGGCGTGTCAAGGTCGTTCTCATTAAAGAACATAAAGAATACGCTGTAACAAGTGTCGCCGCTTTCCCCGTCGTTTTTGTAACTCCGAGCCTCATTTATGGAAACAATACCCTTCACATTCCCACGTTCATAAACAAAATTTTCCTCTCCCTCGCCGCCGCCGAAATATATTCCGCCCAATTCGGCAAGCTTGCAGAAAGCAAGAGCCTTGTCAATATCCCAGAAGCTGTAATCTGATTTTTTTAGGAGAACAGCGCTCTTGAGGGAGCCGAAAACCGTATCTCCGCCTCCTGCGCCCACCGCTCTGTACGCTTCGGAAAGGTCATTCCTTTCGGGAAGCTTCACATCAAAAAACTCACTCAGATCAATTGTATCAAGGGTCTCGGGCAGCTCGGGAGACTCGGACGAGATCTCGACATATTCGCCCTTCCCGTTTGAATAATTTCCCTCATCATCGGGGGCGTAGCCTTCGGGCAGCGTCAGACGGAAAATATCGTTCTGTACTTCCGTACCCGAAATTATCTCTGCCCCGTAATCCTCAAAATATCCGCCGCTTTTAGGTGTAATCTCAAAGGTGGGAAAAATGTAATCTTCCGCAAGATTTTTATCTGTATCCTCGGCAGCAGTATGAATATCCCTGCGGCGATAAGAACAATAATTGCGGAAATAACAGTTAAAAGCACGGTCTTTTTCTTCATATCACATATGTCCTTTCAAATGACGAAAATTTTTGTAAAGTAATTATCAGTCCACCGAATATGTCACTCTCAGAAGTTCCTCCACCGATGTAATGCCCATACTTACAAGTTCTGCGGCACTTTCTTTAAGTGGCTTCATACCCTGAACGGTCTTTGCATACTCCTCAATTTCCTCTCTGGGGGAGCCTTCGGTTATCATACGGCGTATCTCGCTGTCCACCGTAATCATTTCGTGGATAGAAGTTCTGCCCTTGTAGCCCGAGTTGTTGCATTGGCTACAGCCACGGCTCCTGCGTATTTTGAGGACTTCTCTGCCTCCAAGCGCCGCAAGCTCTTCTTTGGTGGGAGTGTCGTAATAGCCGCAGTTTGGGCATATCCTGCGCACAAGCCGCTGAGCCACAACGCCCACCAATGTGGCGGATATCATATACTCGGGGATACCCATTTCCCTGAGCCTGATAATTGAGGATACAGCGTCGCCGGTGTGCAGGGTGGACAGCACCAGATGACCCGATACCGCTGCCCTTACGGATATCTGAGCAGTCTCCTCATCACGGGTCTCGCCCAGCATAATAATGTCGGGGTCCTGCCTCAGAAGCGCTCTCAGACCCTTTTCAAAGGTCAGACCCGCCTGATTGTTCACCTGCATCTGGTTTACTCTCGGGATAGTCCTTTCCACCGGGTCCTCAATTGTGGAAATGTTCACCTGCTGCTTAGCAAGATGCTCGAGAGCCATATAAAGCGTGGTGGTCTTGCCCGAACCGGAGGGACCCGTAATGTAGATAATGCCGCCGGGGGAGCGGAGCATTTCAAGGAATTTTTCGCTGTTCTCATCTGACATACCGAACCGTCCGCTGCTGTCGGAAACAACTTCGTTGGAGAGAAATCTCAGCGCCGCCTTTTCACCGAATACCGTAGGTATCACCGAGACTCTGACGTTCATCATATATCCCTCGATAACAGTCTTGAAATGCCCCTCCTGGGGAAGCCGCTTTTCGGCAATGTCAAGATTTGCCATAATTTTGAGCCTTGAGATAAGAGCGGCGTGAACGGCGGCGGAGATATCCACATAATCAAGCACTACGCCGTCAATTCTCATACGCACCGAGGTGCTTTTCTCAAACGGCTCAATATGAACATCGCTTGCCCCCGTGGAGCAAGCCTTCACAAGCAGACTGTTGATAAGTTTCACAACGGGAACATCGCTGTCTGTCTCGAGATCCTCAAACACACCTTTGGGTGGAATGTAAGAAGCGTCGGGGAGCCTGTCGGCAGCCATAGCCGCAGAACGGGCATTCACATCGGTGTAATTGTAGTCGATGGCTCTTTTTATCTGGTCGGACTCCGCAAGGACTATCTCAAGCTGAGCGCCCGTTATCTGACGGATATCCTCGATAGCATAGAGGTTTAATGGGTCGCTGACAGCCACAATAAGCCTGCCCCCCGCAGTATCTATAACGAGAGCGCAGTATTTTTCAGCAAGCTGTCTCGGAAGCTTGCCCACCACCTTGGGATTTACCTTTGTGGCGTCAAGATCAATGACCTTGCAGCCAAGCTTTTTTCCCATAGCGTCCAGTATCTGTCCCTCGGTAACGAAGCCCATATCCAGCAGTACCGTTCCCAGACGGCGTTTGCCGTCCTTTTTCTGCTCTGAAAGAGCCTGAGAGAGCTGTTCTTCTGTAATATAGCCGTACTCCTTGAGGACCTCGCCTATGGGGATAATTTTGCTCATTCACGGCACACCCTTTATGAAAAAATTTGATATAGTTTTATTATAAAATATTTTTGTACAGATTTCAATATGCAGGAGCAAAATTTATGAGAAAATTAAATTTTTCTGACGTGAATGTGTAAAAATACCCGAAACTTATTCAAGGGTATTGACGATTTATGGGGAATGTGGTAAAATTATATTCAGAAAATTTTTGACAAAAATAGCCGTATATCGGGAGATGTCCATCGGTGGGAAAGGAGTTTTTATGCCTGCCTATAAATACAAGGCTGCCGCACTGAACGGCAGGGCTGTCAGCGGCAGGCGTGAAGCCGCCGATGAAAGTGATCTGAGAGATGTTCTGAAAGATGAACAGCTTTTTCTTATAAGCTGTACGGAAGCAAATGAAAAACATTCATCAAAGAGGCTGACCTCGGCGGAGCTTATTGATCTTTTCCGTCAGACAGGCTCAATGCTTTCCGCAGGGCTTACTCTCACAACAGTCCTCGGCATAATGCTGAAAGAGGAAATGAGCAGCAATATGCAGCTTGCGGTAAAGAGCGTTTTCCAAAGCATAAAGCTTGGCGCACCCTTGTCGGAAGCAATGAGCTACACAGGCGGAGCTTTTCCTCGGGCTGCCTGCCGTATGATAGCCGCCGCAGAGGAAAACGGCACCGTTCCCGAAGCCTGCAAACGGCTTGCAGAGCATTACGAAAAAGACGAAAAAAGCAGGTATGATATCAAAAGCCGCCTGGCATTTCCTTTAGCGCTTCTCGGACTTCTTGTGCTTCTGCTTTTTGCAGCGCTGATATTTGTTATCCCCGTGTTTGCCGAGATGTACGGCGGAGATACCTTTCCGCCATTTACGGCATTTCTGCGGCAGATCAGCAGCTTTCTCAGAGACAGATGGCTGTATGCCCTGCTTATTATCGGTGCAGCGGCGGCGGTCATACGGCTTACCTTTGCAATTCCCTCGGTGGAGATGTATTTTTCAAAACAGCTTGTTACAAGGAAAAGGGCAGGCAGGCTTTTTCGGATAATATACACATCACGTTTCTGCCGCACCTTTTCGGCAATGTACAGCGGAGGACTTCCGGTGATCTCCGCCTGCACCGCCGCAAAGGAAGATATCGGAAATGCGTATATCGAAAAGCAGGTGGACGAAGCAATAAAGTCTGTACGCCGTGGCAGCACCCTTCGTGCGGCATTTGAAAGTGCCGACGGCTTTGACGGAAGGCTCAGATCTGCTGTGCTTGCAGGAGAAGAATCGGGCAGACTGGGAGATATGCTTTCAGCGGCGGCAGAGGCGTTGGAGCACGAATCGGAACGTGCGGTAAAGAAGCTGTCTGAGAATGCGGAGCGTGTGATATTCGGTTTGGCAGCGTTTCTGACCCTGCTGATATTTGCTTCGATAATGCTCCCCGTTTACGAGCTTTATCTTACAATCTGAATCCATAAAAGGAATGATCGTGAAAATGGATATATCGGTTTATTTTTCTCCCGGAGGAATACGTATCGCAGCGGGCAGCTTTTCAAAGGGCACCATTGTCCTGAAACGGCTCATTACCGTCCCCACCGAGCGGGACGCCATTATCGGCGGAGTTATCACCAACGACAGGGCGTTGAAGAACGCTCTTGCCGACGCCTGGAGACAGTATAAGCTCCCCAGAAAGAATATAAGGCTCACAGTAGACGGGGGAGCCGTTCTGTTAAAGCCAATGACAGTACCCGTCACAAGCGAAAAAAATCTCCTGAGCATTATCAGAGGGGAATTTTCCGATGTTGAAAATGCGGACGATCTGCTTATCGACTACACGGTGGACGAGCCTTCGTTAAAGGAGGGGGGAGCTTCGGTTTTCGCCTATGCCGCAGGACGGAAGTTCATCGGCAGCTATGTTGACCTTTTTTCCGAGATAAAGGGCAGTATAAAGTCTATAAACACCGCTCAGAACTGCTGTATAAGCTATATGAAGTTCACGGGAGCGGCGGAGGGCGGCACTTTTGTTCTCGCCTGCGCCGACGGGAATATTCTTCTGCTTCTGCTCTTTGTTAACGGTAAATACAGCTTTTCAAACAGGGTGCGCCTCTTTTCCGAGAGCGGAACACGGGAATATGCCGAGGAGATCTGTGCGGCAGTTTCTTCAATGATACAGTTTCATAAAGCACAGAGATACGGCACGGAGCTTCGTGACATTTTCTTCTGCGGTCTGGGAGAAGATCACGCAGAGGTATTTCACGCCGCCGAATCGGTATTTGAAAATCAGAAAATATCCGATCTGCCCATACCTGTGGGCTGTATCGTCAGAAGAGGAAACGGCATTTCCGATGTGGACGCCGGCTCAATGGCGGATTATATTTACTGTCTTGGAAATCTCATTTCATTATGACAGGCGGCTTTTTCAACAGATGTCAGCCGCAGGAAAGATGGTAGCTAAATTATGAGAACGCTTAAAAAGCACGAACTGAATTTTTATACAAAATATCTTGAAGATCCGAAAAAGAAGCGGCGCAGGAGAGAATTTGCCGCAGCATTTTTCCCTGCTCTGGGAATTGCCCTGCTCATAATCGGCTCTGCCCTTTCCCTTAAAATTCAGGAAAGGTCTCTTACAGAGCAGATAGCACAGCAGCGTGCGGCAGCTGAGGAGAGGAGAGATACGGCAAGAGCGGCGGAGGAGTATGCTTCGGGAGCAAGTGTCCTGCAAACTGAAACGAACAGGGTATCACTTTTCAAGCTTATCAGAGAGTCATACCCTGTTATCGGAACAAACGAGATAGAAACGGTCATATCCTGTTCGTCTCCGGATATGAGCGTTACCGATATTTCCTGCACCCAGAGCGAGGGCGAGATGATTTTTACTCTGCAGGTACGGAATGTCGCAAATATCCCCGATTATGTGAGAAAGCTCAAGGCAACGGAGCTTTTCAGCCAGGTCACATACAGCGGATATTCCGAAAGGGCGGACGGCTCATACACCGTTGAAGCGGTAATGAAGCGGCAGCCTGTTTACGATGATTCAAGCTTTTACGGATACATTAACGAGTCGGTGAAAAACCGATGAGAAAGGGGAATTGAAATGGCACTTACAGGCAGCGACAAAAAGCTGATATATTTCGGAGCGCTGCTGGCGGCGGCTTCGGCGTCCTATCTGCTGCTTATTTCCCCTATGGCAGACAGGGTGAATTCGCTCCGCCACGAGCTTGACAAATGCTCCGATGAGGCAAGCGTTCTTATCTCACGCAGCGAGGAGTATGACAGATCGAAGAAAAACTATGAAAGAGCAGAGGATGATTATAACGATTCTTTCTCGGGATTTTGCCGGGCAGGAAACTATGAGTCCATTGACGAGCTGCTTACAGACAGGCTTCTGAATATGAATTTATCGCCCGTTTCTCTAAATATGAGCGACAGCGAAAGCGGTGCCCTTATCCCATATAATTTCGCAGGCAACAAGCAGGCGGAGGACTATGCCTTTGACTACTCAAGCTACATCGTGCCCATTGATGTGGAGCTTTCCTTTGAAGGCTCATTCAGCGGCTCCCTGAGATATGTGGATCTCTTAAACGAAACGGAAGGCGTTTCCGTCCGTTCGGTAAGCTTTAAGGAGCTGTCTCCGAACGGCGCATATTCCTCGGGGCTTATCGGTTCAATGGTTCGCACGGATATCGTTCTCACTGTTTATACATATGACAGCGACAGCTTTTTTAAAAGCGTAAGCCCTGTTGACAAAAAGGAAGATATTGTAAATTAGTGCAGGAATTTTCCGAAAAATGCCCTGTGCAACCTGCAGTTTGCAAAAAGAACGCCCCGATCTATAGCCATTTTCCGAGAATATGGTATGATAAGAGCATAATAAAAATTCAGGAGGCGTTTTATATGACCATAGGCGAAAAAATTTCCAAGCTCAGAAAAGAGAACAATTACACCCAGGAGCAGCTTGCAGAGATACTTAACGTATCAAGGCAGTCCGTATCAAAATGGGAGACCGACCTGACATATCCGGAGACCGAAAAGATAATAGCACTCAGCAAGCTATTTGACTGCTCTGCCGATTATCTTCTCAAGGAGGACGCAGACGAAAGCGGACGGGAGGTAAAGGTCAGGATAGTCGAGGTGGATTCGTCAGCAAAGAACCGTGAATATTTAAATTCGGTAATGCTCACGTATTTGTCCTTTCCGCCGCTGTTCGGATTTATAGTGGCGTTCTTTGCGGTAAAAAATGCCGAAAGGATCGGCTCTAAAAAAATGAAGATACTTTCATTTGTGGGAATGGCGGTGTCGCTTATTCTGACAGCGCTGATGGGAATAGGGATCATTTTTGAACTATAATGCAAAAAAGCGGTCTGCATTCGGTTTTGAATGCAGACCGCATATTTTTTACTTTACCTCGGTTCCGCCTACGGGACGGATATACAGCTTGTAGCAGCTGCCCTTTCCGAAGACCTTTTCCATTGCTTCGGAATATGTATCAAGCAGATCGTGTGGAACGAATGCCTGGATAGTGCCTGCAAAGCCGCCGCCGTGAACTCTCACAGCGCCTCTGCCCCGAAGCAGATCTTCGGAAATGTACAGACCCATAACAAGTCCCTGCTCTGAAGGAGTCTTTACAGCGAAAACATTCTGAAGATATTTGAAGGAGCTGTTTCCGCTTTCGCTTACAAGCTTCAGGAAGCTGTCAATATCGCCGCTTCTGAGCGCCGCCGCTTCTTTTCCAACTCTTTCGTTGTCATCAAAGAAGTGGAATGCCCTTGCCACAGCTCTGTCGCCGCAAGCCTTGCGGACCTCCGCAATATTATCAAGAAGCTGCTTCTTTGTGATATCACGAAGCTCCGACTTTCCGAAGAATTTTGCAACTGATTTCATTTCCACGGGAATAGCAGCATATTCGGGGGTAAGGTCGGCGTGATTTCCCTTGGTGTCCACAATGCAGAGAGTGTAGCCAGAGGACGCAAAATCGTAGGAGATTGAGTCGATAACGGGATTTTCGGTATCCTTGAAATCAATGGTGATAAATCCGCCTACCGATGAAGCCATCTGATCCATAAGACCCGAGGGCTTGCCGAAATATACATTCTCGGCGTACTGTGCTATCTGAGCGATCTTCACTGCCGAAACGCTTCCTTCATTGCAGAGATAGGAGAATATTGTCCCGATAAGCACCTCAAATGCCGCCGAAGAGGAAAGACCGCTTCCTTTCAGCACATTTGATGTTGTATAAGCCTTAAAGCCGCATACCTTGAGACCTGCATTCTTAAATCCTGCCGCAACTCCTCTGATAAGGGAGGCGGAGGAGTTTTTCTCGTTTTCCTTAACGGAAAGGTCGGAGATGTCCACTACGTCCTCGGGGAAGCCCTCTGATTTTACCGATACAATATTTCCCTCGCAGGGGGAAACAACGGCGATAACATCAAGTCCCACCGCCGCTGCCATAACGCAGCCTCTGTTATGGTCGGTGTGGTTTCCGCCTATCTCGGTACGTCCGGGAGCGGAGAAAAGCCTGATGTTTTCCTGCTTGCCGTAAATATCTTCAAAGCTTTTAAGAGCGTTCTCATATCTGCCTTTCTGCATAGAAACTGCGTTTGCTCCGTAGAGCTTTTCAAGTGTGCTTTCGCTGACAGTCATAGTGATTTTCCTTTCATCAAAGGTATTTTTCAACGTCTATTTCTTCCTCGGGATTATCAAGAAGAAAGCCCAGTATTTTTTTGTATGCGCCGGTGGGATTAGATTTTATCTTTTCGGCGATAAGGTCGCCCTGTGACATATCGGGTGCAAAGAAGCTCATATTTATAAGCTCTCTGCCGCCGTCCGAGAGCACAAAGTTTACCCTGCACCCGTCGTCGGTCTCGGAGACGGTGCAGGAGCACATATCCTCGTTCTGTTCACGGATAAAAAATCCGAACGCCGCTTTCAGAAGCTTTTTTCTGAAAACAAGGGGAATGTAGCGGTTAAAGTATTCCGAGCCCAGCCTGCCCTTTTCGGTAAGCACAATGCTTCCGCTTACCGAAATGACAGAGCCGTTTTCGGTAAGCTCTGTAAGAGCGTCGGAATAGTAAAAGTAGTTTATAACGCCGCTGTCCTCCGAAATGAGTCTGAGCTGCTCCTCGGTGACGGGGCGGTTAAGCTTTTCTAAAATATAGCACAGCAGAATTTTAACGCTGTGAACGGAGTTAAGCTCCGGGTTTGTCATCTGCTGACCCGACATTTTTCTTTTCTCCTTTTTCCTCTGTGCTATCCTTACCCTTTCAGAAGTTGGGGTAATCCAGCATATGCGAAAGTATTGCGATATTTGCCGCCGCCTCCACTACAGGCACCGCTCTCAGCACAACGCAGGGATCGTGTCTGCCTTTGATCTCAATGGTGGAATTTGTGAGATTTGAATAGTCAATGGTGTCCTGAGGCTGGGCGATGGAGGGGGTGGGCTTGAATGCCACTCTGAAAATTATGGGCATACCGCTTGAAATTCCTCCGAGAATACCGCCGTGATTATTGGTCTTTGTCTTGACGTGACCGTGGTCGTCAACGTAGAAATCGTCATTATTCTGGCTTCCCAGCATTTTTGAAGCATTGAAGCCTGCTCCGAATTCGATGCCCTTTACCGCAGGGATACCGAAAACCAGCTGTGCAATGGTGTTTTCAAGTCCCTCGAACATAGGTGAGCCTATGCCCGCAGGAACGTTTGTAATGGCACATTCCACTATACCGCCCACGCTGTCGAGACATTCTCTTGCCTTGGCGATGTCGTTGTACATTGCCGTACCCTTTCTGTCATTGATAACGGGAATTTTTTTGTGACGGATATTGATAATTGTCTCCCTGTCAATATTGCAGGGGTCGAACATGGTATCCTTGATATTGTGTATCTGAGCGATGTGAGCGCCTGTGTAAATGCTTCTGCGCTCGAGTATCTGACCGCAGACTGCTCCTGCGAACACGATAGGAGCGGTGAGTCTGCCCGAGAAATGACCGCCGCCTCTCACATCGTTAAATCCCCGATAACGTACAGCACCCGTATAATCGGCGTGACCCGGACGGGCAAGGTGGGACACGTTTTTATAATCATTTGAGTGCTGGTCGGTGTTCTGAATGAGCGCCATAAGGGGAGTGCCGGTGGTGCGGTTATTGAGCATTCCCGACATAATGCTGGGCATATCCGCCTCTTTGCGGTGGGTGGAGGTTGCATCATTGCGGGGAGCACGGCGAGCCATAAACTCCTTGAGCTGCTCTAAGTCGATATATTCCCCGGGGGGAAGATTATCAATGGTCACGCCAATAGCAGGACCATGGGATTCCCCGAAAAGGGAAATGCTGATATTGTGGTTCCAAAATGAGGACATCGGTTAGTTTCTCCTTCCTTTTCAAACGGCTTACAATATTTCAAACTGTCCGCCGAGCGACTTGAAGTCGTCAAAGAATCGGGGATAGCTTTTTTTTACGTCCTCCGCACCGTGAATGATTACGGGGGAATCTGAGGCTGTGGCGGCAATGGCGGCTGCCATTACGATACGGTGATCCTTGCAGGAATCCACCTCGCCGCCTGTGAATGTATCAATATGCTCCATTGTGAGAAAATCGTCTCCTGCGGTGACTTTGCCGCCTATGGCGTTGAGTGCGTTTGCCACGCAGGTGAGACGGTCGCTCTCCTTGAGCTTTAAGCGAGCGGCATTAACGATTTTTGATGTTCCCTTTGTGAATGAGCCTAAGACCGCAAGAATGGGAACAAGGTCGGGAATATCGGCAACATCGGCGGTGAAAGGCTTCATATCATCGCCGCAGGAAGAGATAATGTCAAGTATCGCCTTGTCGCCCTGAACGGAATTTGGGTCAAGGTTTGTGACCTTTACCTCCGAGCCAAGCGCATTTGCGGTGAAGAAGAACGCCGCCTGTGAATAATCGCCCTCAACGGCTGTGCGGCAGGGCTTGTATTTCTGACCGCCCTTGATAAGATAAATGGGCAGACTGCTTAAAGACATTTCTCTTATGTCAATGCCGAATTTTTTCAGCGCCGCAATGGTCATATCCGCATAGGGCTTTGACTGGAGAGGGGAGGTGAGCTTTATCACCGAGTCCTCCTCACACATAGGCAGCGCCAGCATAAGACCTGTTATAAACTGTGAGGAAACGTCTCCCTCAAGGTTGTATTCGCCTGCTCTCAGCTTTCCCGTCAGGGTAATTGGCAGACCGCTCTGAGGCTCAAAGGTAACGCCCTTTGAGGGGAATTCCCTTGTGTAGGGGGTAATGGGTCTCTGAGGGAGCTTTGCGTGACCGTTTAAGGTCGCTGTAGTTCCCAGGGCTGCCGCAACGGGTATGATAAATCTAAGGGTCGAACCGCTTTCGCCGCAGTCTATCTCGGCTTTTTCAGCAGGAGTTTTTATGCCTCTGACGGTGTATGTGCCGCTGTCGGCAAGCACATTCGCTCCGAGAGCCTCCATTGCTTGAGATGTGACGGTGATGTCATTGGAGTCGGTGACGTTTGATATTTCCGAGACACCGTCCGCAAGGGCGGCGGCAATTATCATACGGTGGGAATAGCTTTTCGAGGAGGGGGCGCTTACCGTTCCGATAAGCTTTGAGGGGTAGATCTTAACGTCCATAAGAGACCTGCTTTCAAGGAAAATTTTACTTTAAGAAGCTTTCAAAATCATCAACTGTCATTTTTACTGCCGAGGAAACGCCGATATCCGAGCAGATTATTACACTTATGCTGCTGCCTGCTCTTTTTTTGTCATTAAGACAAGCGCCGCCCAGGTCCTTTGCTTCCGGTTCAACGGTAATGTCAAGGCAGTATTTTTTGAGAGCTGTCAAAAGCTCGTCCGTAAGACCGCTTCTGCACATATTTTTGCTCTCGGCAAGACGGGTGATCATTTCCATTCCCTTTGCCACCGCTCTGCCGTGGGAAATTCCTGTGTAATGGTAATACTGTTCTATGGAGTGACCGAGGGTGTGACCAAAATTGAGGAGCATTCTCTCGCCCTTGTCAAATTCGTCCGCCTCCACCACGTCACGCTTTATTGAAACGCAGCGGGCAATGATATCCTCCATAACCTCCCAGATGCTGTCAATATCGTGATTTAAAAGGATATCGAAAAGAGGTGCGGACTTTATCATTCCGTATTTAACGACCTCGCCCATTCCGTCAATGAGAAAATCACGGGGGAGAGTCCTGAGGGCTTCGGTATCGCATAAAACAAGCTTGGGCTGCTTGAACGCACCCACAAGATTTTTTCCCTCGGGAATGTCGATGGCGGTCTTTCCGCCGACGGAAGAATCCACCTGTGCAAGGAGAGAGGTGGGGAGCTGTATAAAATCCATTCCTCTGAGGTATGTGGCAGAAGCGTAGCCTGCCATATCGCCCGTAACGCCACCGCCAAGGGCTATGATGCAGTCTGTTCTTGTGAAATGATTTTGTGCAAGGAAACCGTAAATCTTATTTAATGTGTCCGAGCATTTTGAAGCCTCCCCGTGAGGAAATACAAAGCTGCAAACGTCAAATCCCGCTTCGCTGAGGGATTTTTTCACCTTGTCCGAATGTATCCCGCTTACGTTGTCATCGGAAATGAGGGCTATCTTTTCGGCTTTTGTGACCTTTCTTACGTATTCACCGCAGTTTTTCAGCAGTCCGCCGCCGATGATAACGTCGTATTTTTCGGAGGCGTTCACGGTAATGGTTTCCATAAACTAATAACATCCTTTCGGAAAAAATCAAGTGATTTTGAAAAAAATCAAGTGACTCTGTTAAAGCGGGCAGAGTCACATTTTTATCTCATAAAGCTAATTTGTCACAATAACACAGTCGGGAAGATGAGTTTCCAGATACTCATACTCGTTGAAATCAGATGTGTATCTGAGGTCAACGTTGATGATGTACAGCTTTTTAAGACTGTCAAGCTCATAAACGGGACTGAGATCTTCGATGGGATTGTCGGAAAGCTTGAGCCAGCCCATAGTTTTAAGCTCCGCAAGGGGAGTGATGTCGGTTATCTGATTGCCGTCTATGTATATTTCGGTGACAGCATTCATACGCCACAGAGGGAAAATGTCGGTGATGTTATTATTCTGCAGATGGAGACGATCCATCATCACCATACCCTCAAGGGGCGATATATCGCTTATCTTATTATCGTTTAATTTAAGGAGCTTCATACCCTTCATACCCTCGAGAGCGGAAATGTCCGTTATCTCGTTGTCGGAAAGGTCAAGATTGGTAAGATTTACCAGATTTTTCAGGGGCGAAATATCCTTTATCTCGTTATCTCTCAGATAAAGAGTGCGGAGATTTGTAAGCCCTGCGATTGGAGTAAGGTCGGAAATGTTATTCTTGAAAAGAGAAAGGGTCTGGAGATTGGTAAGACCCATTATGGGGGTAAGGTCGCTGATGTTGTTCTGGTAAATGTGAAGCTCGGTGAGGTTCAGCATATATTTCAGATCGGCTATATCCTCGTTGGTAAGCCCCATATTGTTCAGAGTAAGAGATGTGAGAGATGTGGAATACTCCACGCCTTTTATGGTGATGGTCTCGGGGATATCCGCCATAGCGCTTTCTTTGGCGCTGACAGCGGCGCTGACCTCGGGAAGGTCGGAGCCGTTCAGATAATCAAGCTTTGACTTTGGTATCAGAGTGGGAGCAGCTTCGGTCTGAAGCTCGGCAAGCTGACTTTCAAGGCTGTCAACCTTGGACACAAGCTCGTCCTTGGAAAGCTCCGCATTGCCTGCCTCTGCGGCGGAAACATCGTTGGAGTCAGAACAGCCTGTGAAAAGGAAAAGCATTGATATGACCGTAAGAGCAGTCAGAACAAGATATCGTATTTTCACCCGGAGCACCGCCTTTCTCACTTGATAATTCCAGATATAAGCAGACACCTATACAAGTTTATTATAAAATATTTTTTCCTCATTGTCAATAGTTTTGAAAGATAAAAATCAAAACAAAAAACCCGACCTGCCGCCACAAGACGGCAAATCGGGCAAGACTCACAAATAAAGTCCTCCGGAATTATTCTTCCTTCATCTTAGCGAAGCACTCGCTGCAGTAAACGGGACGATCTTCTCTGGGTCTGAAAGGAACTCTTGCTACTCCTCCGCAGGAAGCGCAGGTAGCCTCGAACATCTCTCTTTCACCCTTTGCGCCGTTCTTGCGTGCGCTGCGGCAGCTCTTACATCTCTGAGGCTCGTTCTCAAAGCCCTTTTCAGCGTAAAATTCCTGCTCGCCTGCAGTGAATACGAACTCCTGGCCGCATTCCTTGCATACTAATGTCTTGTCTTCGTACATTTTAATTTCCCTCGCTTAAATAAATTTTGATTGGACCTGAGGACGGACTCGCACCGACACCTTTGATAAACAACGCTCTGAATGATTAAGCTACTTGGCCGCATATATACAGATGAGCATTGCTCAAATGCACGTAAATTATCCGTCGTTTCCGACGAGCTTCCCACGAAGCTTTGCTCCTGCACGGCTTTCGGCATTTTTTGCGGATCTTTCCGAAATCCCGAGCCTTGCTCCGATCTCCTCAAAGGACAGCCCCGAGAGGTGAAGGAGAAAGCAGCGCTTTTCCATAGGAGATAATGTGTTTTCAAGCTCCTTGAAGATCTCCCTCTGAATGATGATGCTTTCGGGAGTGAGAGAGCTTGCAGGTTCTTCGCTGTCGCTGTTATCCTCGGCAAATTGCTGACCTCTCAGCTTTGCCGCCGCAGTCTTCATACGGTTCACAACGCAGGTGTAGGCATATGAGGAAAATTTTGAGCTTTTATCGTCCTTGAAGCTTCTGACTGCGCTCAGCAGCCCGAGCATACCCTCCTGAATAAAATCGTCATAGGCGGAAGGATCGGGACATATTGCCGCCGCTTTGCTCTTTACAAGAGGAAAATAGCGGTAGACAAGCTCGCTGTAACAGGAAACGCAAAGCTTGTTTTCACGGCAGAGCATTACCAGCTCCTCGTCGGAGCGCTCGGACAGCACATCGCATCGTTCTGCGCCGCACAGATTATCGTTATTATCGCTGCGGTCAGCAGTCATAGCATTGCCCCCGTGAAAAAACACATTGACAGCAAAAGGGTATAACCTTTGCTTTTTCTTATTCTAACCTATTTATTCCTTTTTGTCAAGAGCCTTTTTAATAAATTTTAAACGTAATACAAATATTTGTTATAAAAGTTATTATTTATACATTGCTTTTGTGCATATTGCTGATAGAAAAGGCGTATGTTACATATTTTCTTTTATAAAATGCAAGAGGACATTATAAAACATTGACAAAGTTCTGAAAAGAATGATATACTATATTAAAGTAAATCAAAGAAAGAGGACGAATGAAAATGCTGAATGAATTTTCAAGGACGGAGCTGCTGCTGGGCGGCAAAGCTATGGACAGGCTGAAAAATTCACGTGTGGCTGTGTTCGGTGTAGGGGGAGTGGGCGGATATGTGGTCGAAGCCCTTGCACGAAGCGGAGTGGGAGCAATTGACCTTATTGACAGCGACAGGGTGAGCCTTACAAATCTGAACAGGCAGATAATAGCCCTGCAAAGCACCGTAGGAATGCTCAAGACCGACGCTGCCGAGGCTCGCATCAAGGATATTGCTCCCGAATGCAAAGTGGTGAAGCGCCCTGTTTTCTACACTCCCGAGACTGCAGGAGAGTTTGATTTTACGGAGTTTGATTATGTGGTGGACGCCATTGATACCGTTTCTGGTAAAATTGAACTTGTGATGAATGCGGACAGGTGCGGCACGCCTATCATCAGCTCTATGGGTGCAGGCAACAAGCTTGATCCCACAGCTTTTGAGGTGGCGGATATTTACAAGACCTCCGTATGTCCCCTTGCAAAGGTTATGAGATATGAACTTCGCCGCAGAGGGATAAAGCACCTCAAGGTGGTTTATTCAAAGGAAATTCCCGTTACACCCAACGGAACTTCCGACTGTGAGGAAGAGGACTGCAAAAAGAGAATGATACCCGGGTCGGTGGCTTTTGTACCCTCGGTGGTGGGGCTTATTATTGCGGGGGAGGTCATTAAGGATATTGCGGGTATTAAGAAATAACAGGTGAAATTTGATAAATGCCGTAATAGTATAAAACTGCTCTGCTAAAAATGCAGGGCAGTTTTATTTTGCTTGCAACCAAGACTATATCAAGCACATTTATGCGGATCTGCAGGAAAAGACTTCAAAATATGCAATTTATCAAAATACAAAATTCATAAAATATCATAAAAGTGTGAAAATGCAATAATAGCAGATATAAAATGCAGGAACAAATATGATTTATTGCATAAATTTTCAAAAAGCCCTTGACAAACGGTAAATAACAATGTATAATTAAACCATAGAAAAAACAGCAACGGCGCTGTAAAAAATGCAAGAGCAATCTCAGGGAATTGCATTTTTTATATCGCCGTTTTTGTTTTAAAAAATGGAGGGTGATTTTTATGACAGAAGAACTTATGACCGTTCAGGAGTCCGTTCTGGGCGAAGTGTTCGGTATCTGGTTCCTCATCGGCGCTGCATTGGTATTCTTTATGCAGGCAGGCTTCGCAATGGTAGAAACGGGCTTCACAAGAGCCAAGAACGCAGGAAACATCATAATGAAAAACCTGATGGATTTCTGTATCGGTACGGTAATGTTTATTGCGATAGGCTTCAGTCTTCTCCTCGGTGAAGACTATATGGGTCTTATCGGAAAGCCCGGCTTCGATATTTTCACAAGCTATGAAAATTTCGACTGGTCCAATTTCGTTTTCAACCTTGTGTTCTGTGCGACCACAGCGACTATCGTTTCGGGTGCAATGGCTGAAAGAACCAAGTTCCTTTCCTACTGCATCTATTCAGCAGTTATCAGCGGTCTGATTTATCCCATTGAAGCACATTGGATATGGGGCGGCGGCTGGCTCGCACAGCTTGGCTTCCACGATTTCGCAGGCTCCTGTGCAATTCATATGGTCGGCGGTATCTCCGCTCTCATCGGCGCAAAGATCCTTGGCCCGAGAATCGGTAAATTCGTTACCGACAAGGACGGCAAGGTTACAAAGGTAAACGCTATCCCCGGACATTCACTTACAATAGGTGCTCTCGGCTGCTTTATTCTCTGGTTCGGCTGGTACGGCTTCAACGGCGCAGCAGCAACCACAGGTTCTCAGCTCGGCTCCATCTTCCTTACAACAACAGTAGCTCCCGCAGTTGCAACAGTTGTATGTATGATCTTTACTTGGTTAAAATATGGCAAGCCCGATGTTTCAATGTGCCTTAACGCTTCTCTTGCAGGTCTTGTTGGTATCACAGCAGGCTGTGATGTAATGGACTGCTTCGGTGCTGCAATGGTCGGCGTTGTTTCGGGTCTCTTAGTAGTATTCGGCGTATGGCTCCTTGACCACGTTCTCCACATTGATGACCCCGTTGGTGCGGTTGCCGTACATATGATGAACGGTATCTGGGGTACTCTTGCAGTTGGTCTTTTCGCAACAGAAACTGCTCCCGAGTGCACAATGAATGGTCTGTTCTACGGCGGCGGATTTGGACTTCTCGGTCTCCAGGCACTTGGTGTTGTATCGGTTGCAGCTTGGACAGCAGTTACCATTACAATTACTTTCATCATCATCAAGTCCACTATCGGTCTCAGAGCTTCCGCAGAGGAGGAGACAAGAGGTCTCGATATCACAGAGCACGGTCTTCCTTCCGCATATGCAGACTTTATGCCTGCTAACTCGTCCATCTCCATCTTCACAGGCAAGTCTACAGTTGAGGATCCTGCTCCCGTTGCAGCGGCTGTTCCCGTTGTGGAGAACCGTCCTCATATCGAGAGAGATCCCAACGCAAAGAACAAATACACCAAGGTTTCCATCGTCTGCAAGCAGGGCAAGTTTGATGACCTCAAGAATGCTCTCAGCGATGTTGGTGTAACAGGCTTTACAGTAACCAATATCCTTGGCTGCGGCACTCAGAAGGGTGCAGGCGAAATGTATCGTGGTGTTCCCATCGAGACCACGCTCCTGCCTAAGATCAAGGTCGAGGTAGTTATCTGCAAGGTTCCCGTTGAAACAGTCGTTGAAGCCGCAAGAAAGGCTCTCTACAGCGGTCATATCGGAGACGGTAAGATATTCGTTTACGATGTTGAGGACGTTGTAAGAGTAAGAACAGGCGAGAATGGCTATGACGCTCTTCAGGACGCTGAAAACTGATAAAACTTAAAAGTTTGCTCCCTCTGTCAATACAGGGGGAGCTTTTGCATTTGCTATCTGATATTTTCTCTTGCTTTTATAATATCAACATATTGCAGGTCGGAAGGTTCATCATATATTCCTTCAATTCCCAATTCTTCAAGCCACGCACCCCACATATCATATTGACGGTAAACTTTCATATCATCTCCCGAGCCTTCAAGCTCGAAATAAACGGTATAGCAGTTATAGTGTTCATTGTCTGTGCTTCCGTCCTCAAGGGTAGGCTCTAAATCGTATGTAAATGAAAGCCATACTCTTCCCTCGTAGGTTATTCCGCTGCGGACCTTTCCAATGCTGCTTTTTGCTTCAAGCGATTTTACCCCACGTCCAAAAGTGTCTTCATTGACTTTCTTTTTTGCATTGGCATACATGATCATATCGTGGTCGGAGATGTATTCCTCGGGAGCAAAATCGCCTATCTTCATAAGGTCATTCCAGTAATCGGTGAGGTAGCTTAAGCAGAATTCAAGCTGCTGCTCAAGCTGCCGTTCAAGCTGCCGTTCAGTCTCCTGTTCACGCTGCCGTTCAGTCTCCTGTTCACGCTGACGTTCAATCTCCTGTTCACGCTGATGTTCAAGCTCTTCTCGTTCACGCTGCCGTTTAGTCTCCAGCTCAAGCTGTCGTTCAAGTTCCTCATTCCCGGGCGCATCTGAGAGCAGTCCGCAAAGCTCATTATAGCACTCCTCCGACATCTTATAATATTCCGTACTGCCCTCCGACTCATAGACCGCATAAAATACATCTCCCAAGCGGCATACGGTAAGGCTGTCATATTCTCCCGTGAAGTCTGAGCTTTTGTACATTCTGAAAGCGTAGTCAAGATATATGCCGCCCGAAGTGTCGGGCAGATCGCTTTCACGTATTTTTTTAAGCCTTGCTCCGTTTATATTGTCTATCACCTTTTGTATATATACACCGTCGGAAAGCTTTGTCTCGGTTTCACCATTATAGGTTATCGCCGCCACAGAATATGAGCCTGCATTATTTTCAAGAGTAATTCCCGATTTTTTCGCATTCGTAAGCAGGCAGACCGCCGCAGCGGCAAGAAGTATCACAGCGGATATTGTTGCAATGACCGTAGGCTTTTTAAGGCTCAGAACGCCCTTTATCCTTGACTTGATACCCGTCTCCCCGAACCCGAGCAGACCGTAAAGCCTGTTCTGCCGCAGAGACATATTCAGAAGTGCATTTGCGTATTCCCGCCTTACGTCTCCCTCAAAGCTTCTTACCGCCCTTTCGTCGCAGGAAAGCTCCATATCCTTTGACATAAGCCTGTAAGACAGCCACACCATTGGATTGAACCAATGAATGCTCAGAGCCGCAGTTGCCAGAAGCTTGATGATGTGGTCGCCCCGCTTTATGTGAGTGTTTTCGTGGGCGGCAATGTATTCTATGTCCTTTTCCGAAACGCCTTTGGGAATATATATCTTCGGTCTTATATATCCGAAAACAAAGGGCGAGCCGATATTATCGCAGAGATAAATATTGTCCCTGAGATTTTCGCTGTCCCTTACAAGCCGCCATACCTTTATAAATGATACAGCTGTATATATAAGCATTGCCGCCACGCCGATAAGCCATATTACAGAGCAGACGGACATTATTATCTGCATAGGGTCTGCGCTGTATTCGGGGACGGGCGCAGGCAGGGAATTATTTATGGTGTCGTTAACCTCGGATACGGAAACCGTAACCGCAGGAGATGGGGAATGTGCAATATCATCGGGGATATAAGTCATACGGCTCTCTTTTGTCTCGGTGCGGATAAGATTAAAAAGGCTTGCCGCCGACGAAAAGGAAAAGGGGCAGAGCAGTCGTATGCCTAAAATGCTCCAGAGAGCATAGGAATATTTTTTCGGCAGCTTTTTCATAAAAAGCCTTATGACCATAATTGCGGCGGCGATATATGCCCCCGTAATGCTCATATTAAGTATTGTTCTGAAAATGCTTTCCATTATACTACGATCCTTTCTTGAGAGTTTTGTGGTTTTCGTCAGAAAATTTCGGACGGCAGTCCGAAAAACAAAACTCGGGTTGAAAATCTTTGATTTTCAACCATCATCACTCCTCTGTATGTTCGTCAATAAGTTTTTTAAGCTCCTCGGCTTCTTCCTTTGTGAGCTTTTCACGGCTGAGGAAAGCGGTTAGAAACATAGGCAGAGAGCCGCCGCATACCTTGTTTACAAGGCTCTCCGACCTCTCACCGATAACCTCTCCCCGAGGGCGCAGGGAGGTTATGACCGCATTCTCGTTTTTTATCGCCTGCTTGTCAGTAAGCTTTTTTATAACGGTGTAAACGGTGGATTTTTTCCAGCCAAGCTTTTCAAAGGCAAGGCTTACAAGCTTTCCCGATTTGACAGGCTCGTTGTCCCAGATTATTTCAAGCAATCTCTGCTCGCTGTCGGATATGTTCATTTGTGTGACCGCCCTTCTTTTATTTTGCCGGTCTATATCTATAGACCTTGATGCTTATACATAGTCTATCACAATAGACCAAAAATGTCAAGGGTGAAAATAAAAAATCTGCATTATGCCGTAAAAGCATAACGCAGATCTGAAATATAATATTATCAGCCTTTGAGCCACAGCTTTCTGAGCCTATCCTCAATTCTGAGACAGGCTTCAATGTGCATTATCCAGTGCCTTGACAGAGGCATTTTAATAAGTCCGCAGATGTCCTTGCCGCACCAGTAATCAATGAGCCACAGGGCATTTTCCGAGCTGCTGACTACGTTCAGATTTTCGAGTGCAGTTCTTCTTTCATCTGTGACCTTTTTCTTTAGATCATCAAAGGACAGAGAGCTCAGAAGCTTTGATGTTGATTTGTCCACCTCGGATATGTAAGCATACAGCTCATCAATATCCAGAGCCTCGGAAAATCGGACTATTTCCTCTTTAATAAGCTCGTTGCCCGTTGTTATGATAGGAGAATTTATCCTCTTTTGGAAATCCTGCTTAAAAAACACCTGCTCGTCTCCTGCAATAAGAGTGTGGGCTGTGATATCCTCAATTCGGAAAATGTGCCACAGGGAATATGCGATAGTCTTGCTGTGATATCCGTCGGCGTTTATAAAAGGAGCGGCGCAGAATTCCACGCCGGAAAGCTCGTCCTTAAAACGGAAAATTTCCTTTTTCAGCTCGCTTCTGAGCGTAAGAAGCGTTTCAATGCCCTGAGAAAATGTCTCACGCTTTTTTAGCTGCCCCTGCATAGTTTTGTTAAACTCGGACCATTCCTTATTCATTGCGGCTCCTTATTCGGGTCTGAGAACGCTCGTATCAATTGCGCCGATGTCTATCTCGGAAATATTTCCAAGTCCCTCGGTGACTATTCCCGTCTTGTCAATAAGCCCGTCGGTGCTTACATCGGCAATATTTCTTATTGCGCTGTCGGGAGGCGGCAGGGGAGCCTCTCGCAGCCCCGTTACCTCGGGAACGGCAATATCCGACTTAACTCTGTTTCGCCTCTTGTCGATGTCTTTGAAGAAATCATCGGGGTTCTGAGAGGCAAGGAGTTTTTCTTCTTTAAGGCGTGCCTTTTCCGCCTTTTCCCTTGCGAGAGCGTCATCAACATCAATAACATCTGTGTTTACGGTAACGATATTTCCGTGAATAAAGCTGTCGTCAAAGCCTGATTTGTCGGCAAGTCCGTCGGTGCTCATCTCGGCTATATTTTTAATTGAGCTGCCCGGAGGAGGGAGAGGCTCTTCTCTCAGACCCACGATCTCGGGACAGTCTATATTTACATCCGTCTCACGCTTTTTCGGCTTTCTGCCCATATCCTTGAAAAAATCGTCGGCGCTTACAGGCTGATTGAGTCCGGGAGCGGGAGAGGGGCTTACAGAGGCGGTATCATTTTTTTTAGTTCCGAAAAAAAGCATTATTCATCTTCCTTTTATATTTATTTTGCAGGAAATTTCGTCTGTGATATTATGATTTATGTAAATTATACCATATATTTCAAAAATGTGCAATAGTTTTTGGCAAATTTCTTTAATGACCTTTTGTGATAATTATTTAAATCAAGAAAGGGTAAAATAACCGTAAATAAATGGGGAGGAAATAAAGTATGCCTTATGAAAACGAACACGATACCTCAAAGCTTCTGAGAGAATGTGACGCAGGGATAAAAATGGGCATCACGTCCCTTGAAGATGTGATACCGCAGACCGACGATCCGAGGCTTGAGCATATACTGAAGCAGAGCAGGCAGGAGCATATACGACTCAGAGCCGAGGCGGAAAGGCAGCTTAACCGCATAAAGGATAAGGGAAAGTCGCCCGCTGCAATGGCTAAGTCAATGTCATCGCTCAAAACGCAATTTACAATGCAGACAGGGGACGATACCGATGCCGCAAGGCTTGTGACAAAGGGCTGTGAGAAGGGTATCGGTTCTCTTAACAAGTACCTGGACAAATACCGCTATGCCGACGAGAAAAGCAAGCGGCTCACAAATGAGCTGATCGCTGCAGAGCAGAAGCTTGTTTCCGAGCTGAACAGGTTCAAAAGCTGAGATTTTAGTAATGTGAAATTCTGCCGGAAATTTGTAATAGCAGGATTTGAACAAAAAAACTCCTCTGATCATGCGTACCTGAAGCGCTGATATGGGGAGTATTTACATAAAAAATAATAGATCATACGGTTTTTCAGAACAATATGACCAAACAGCGGACGTTATGTGCCGGTATCCCAAAAAGGACATATATAGTATTTGAAAAATAATTGTACATATGAATGTCTAAATTTGTGTATATTGTACGTCATATCAAAATATAGGGATATATAATTGTAATTCCTGCCCAAAAAAATGACGACAAGTTTATGCATATTTTTTTTCGGAAATTGGTTGCTGTATTTTGAACAATGTGTTATAATAGAAATATAGTAACAGCAGACCATACATATTCGCTGTAAAGCTTCTGCGTCTGCTAAGTTTATTTTTTGGAGGTATCATACCATGGCAGAAAACGGATTCCTTAAAACGGTCAATTTCGGCGGATTTGACAAGAAGGATGTACTTGCATACGTAGATCAGCTCAATACTAAGATATATACGCTTGAGAACGAGCTTGAGGAAAAGAAAGCCCTCCTCGAGAACAGCGGCGGAAATATGGAGGACAAGGAGAAGTATGAAAAGCTTCTTGAGTCCGACAAGGCTAAGATCACCGAGCTCCAGACAAGCAATGAGTCCCTCAAGAACCAGCTCTCCAACGCCGAGGCAGAGGCAGCCGAGAAGGACAAGGAGATCGCAGATCTGAAGAAGAAGATCAGCGATATGGAAAATGAGCTTATCGAGGCAAAGAACGCAGCTGCTGCAGCTTCTCCCGCAGAGAGCAGCGCAATGGACCTCACAAACGTATTTATGGAAGCTCAGAGAACCGCTACCACTATCGTTACCACCGCCAAGGAAAATGCGAGAAAGATGGACGAGGACGCAAAGAAGCTTGCTAATCAGGTCGTTGACGACGCTAACAGCAAGGCTTCCACCATCGTTAAGACTGCAGACGAAAAGGCTAACAAGATACTCACCGATGCTGAGGATAAGTCCTCCAAGATGATGAGCGACGCCGAGGGCAAGACCTCCGAAATGAGACGTGCTGCCGATAATATGAAGGCAGTAGTTCTTGCAGAGATCACCGAGATCGAGGGTCAGGTAAATTCCATCAAGGAAATGCTGGAAAATATCTCCAAGCAGAGCCTTACCGAAAGCATTGCAAAGATCACAGAGACAGCAGGTCTCCTTACAAATACCCAGGATACTCTCAAGAAGGACGGTATTCCCGAGTTTACTCCTCCTAAAGGCGTAAAGATGGCTGCATCTGCTCCTACACCTGCACCTGCGGCAGCAAAGCCTGCACCTGCACCCGCACCTGCGGCAGCAAAGCCCGCACCTGCTCCTGCACCTGCAGCAGCAAAGCCTGCACCTTCTCCCGCACCTGCAGCAGCAAAGCCTGCACCTTCTCCCGCACCTGCGGCAGCAAAGCCTGCATCTGCTCCTACACCTACACCTGCAGCAGCAAAGCCTGCATCCGCATCTTCAACTGCTCCCAAGCCTACTCCCAAGCTCAATAACAACTTCGGCTTTGACCTCAGCGAGATCGAAGCAATGGCTAAGGCTATCGAGGCTGACGCTTCCAAGCATAACAAGGGCACACCCCTGAACGACGGCTATGACGGAAACGTTGATCCCAAGTCTATCAAGCTTTCCAATATGGGCTGATAAAGTAAATTCACAGGTCTGCGTCATAACGGCGCAGACCTTTTTTATTCCGATTAAATTTAATTTCAGCTTGATTAAATTAAGTTAAATTTAAAATAAATAAAAAGTTTGCGTAAAATAATTATTTGATATTTTGTGCATTTATAACAAATTTGTATGAGCGATTTCTTATTGCCAGACTTACAGACAGTTAAAAATAAGCTTCGATAACGTTTAAAAAGGGCTGTAAATAGGCAAATGGCACTTGGGTTTCGTCATAAATAGTGCTAATTGTACAAAGTTAACAAAATTAAACTGCATTAAATAGCAAAACTAACATCATTGACAAACGGAGAAATTTTTGGTATAGTAAATATAGTGAACAGCACAGATAAAACGTGTGTTGAACCATTTTATCTTTATTATAATGAAAGGCGGTTTTACCCTATGAAAACAAAAGTTGTAAACGGTGTATCAATGCCCAACATTCCCTGGATGGACAAGCCCGAGGGCTGCAAGGACGTGGTTTGGCGCTATAACGCTAACCCCATCATCAAGCGTGACCAGATAATGGTCAAGAAGGCTAACGGCTACAGAGAGCCTTCCAACTCTATCTTTAACAGCTCCGTAGTTCCTTTTGAGACAGGCGACTACAAGTTCGCAGGCGTTTTCAGAGTTGACGACAGAGAGCGTAATATGGAGCTTCACGCAGGCTTCTCCAAGGACGGCATCAACTGGGATATCAATGAGGAGCGCATCCACTTCCAGTGCGATATTCCCGAGGTCGCTGAGTGGCAGTACGGCTACGACCCCAGAGTTTGCAAGCTCGAGGACAAGTACGTTGTTACCTGGTGCAACGCTTATGGCTGGAAGCCCACTATCGGCATTGCTTATACATACGATTTCAAGACCTTCACACAGCTTGAGAACGCTTACCTGCCTTTCAACAGAAACGGCGTTATGTTCCCCAGAAAGATAAACGGCAAGTATATGATGATGAGCCGTCCCTCCGACAGCGGTCACACTCCTTTCGGCGATATGTTCATCAGCCAGTCTCCCGACCTTACATTCTGGGGTCAGCACAGACACGTAATGGGTCCCTCCAAGGGCTGGGAGTCCACTAAGATGGGCGCAGGTCCTATTCCTATCGAGACAGACAGAGGCTGGCTCATGTTCTACCACGGTGTTCTTACTTCCTGCAACGGCTATGTTTACAGCTTCTCCGCAGCTCTCCTCGACAAGGACGAGCCATGGAAGGTTCTCAAGAGAGGTGCTTCCTACCTCCTCAGCCCTCAGGAGTACTATGAGCTTGTTGGTGATACAGACGCAGTAACATTCCCCTGCGCTAACCTTGTTGACGCTGACACAGGCAGAATTTGTATCTATTACGGCTGCGCAGATACCTGCACATCTCTCGCATTCACAACTGTTGACGATGTTATGGATTTCCTTGACAACAACAGCCAGGTTTGATCTGATCATAACATAAAATGAGTTATCCCCGTGAGAAGCAATTGTTTCTCACGGGGTTTTCTTGCATTTTAAACCAACTCAACCTACAGTATGTTTACTTTTTAACACTTTTATTATATAATAATTATCAGAAAGGGGTGCTATGAAATGGATATGGAGAAAACAGGAAAATTTATTGCAGAGTGCAGAAAGGATCTGGGGCTTACCCAGGCAGCTCTTGCCGAGAAAATAGGAATAACCGACAGGGCAGTTTCTAAATGGGAAACGGGAAGAAGTCTGCCCGATGCTTCAATTATGCTTGAGCTTTGTGATATTCTCGGAATAAGCGTAAACGAGCTTCTTACAGGTGAGAAAATTGCAAATGAAAATTATAAGGAATTAGCCGAAAAAAATCTGAATGAGATCGTAAAAATCGAGAAGGAGAAGAACACAAAGCTTGAAAAAGCGGAAGCATTTATAATCTGGTCAGGCGTGGCTGTATCGCTTTTTATGATAGTCTGCGGTTTTTTGATAGCATCAGACAACAGCATTGTGAGTATCGCCCTTATGTATTTTGGCGGGGCAGTAATGCTTGTTGACGTTTTTTATGCAGCTGTACTTGAGCACGACTCGGGATATTATGAATGTCAGAACTGCAAATACAGATATGTTCCACCAACAAAAGCAGTAATATTTGCAATTCACGTGGGAAGTGACCGTATTCTCAGGTGCCCTAAGTGTTCAAAGAAGGATTGGCATAAAAAAGTTCTGACTAAGTGAAAGCATTTCCCAAAATGAAATATCGTAAGAAGAAAAAATATCGGCAGAAAAAAACATCTGCCGATATTTTAATTTTAGTATCGCTGTGCTCTGAGCCCGTCATATTCCCTGAAAAGTTCAAGGCATTCGTCCCTGTTCTCACATTCAAGAGGAATAGCCTCGCCGCTCTTTATAGCCTCGTAAAAATTATCGTCATTAAAGCCGATATCTGCGGTGTCCTTAACGGTGCAGCCGTAAATTATCCTGTCGATCCCTGCCCACAGCGCCGCACTCATACACATAGGACAAGGGTAAGCCGTTGTGTAGAGGATACAGCCCTTTAAGCTGTGCGAACCGATATTCTGACAGGCGTTCCGTATAGCCGCAACTTCCCCGTGCATAGTGGGGTCGTGGTCGGCAAGCACTCTGTTGTGACCCTTGCCGATTACCTCTCCGTCCTTGACGATAACAGACCCGAAAGGACCGCCCTCGCCGTTTCTGATACCCTTGTAGCCTTCATCTAAAGCAATTTTCATATAACTCATTTTTTCAGCTTTGACTCCTCTGCGTCGATAATGCTCATAAGCTCGCTTATTGCCTTGCTGTTGTTCTTCTTTTTCGAGGGAGCAAGCTTTTCCTTGGGAACGACTGCCTGTTCGGGAATATTGTTTGCTTCCTTGACAATCTTGTCCTCTCTCACAGCCTTAGGCTCATAGGTCTTTACAGGCTCGGGAGCATTTTCCTCGGCAGGTATCTCCGCCTTTGCGGCAGCTTCGGCAATGTTTTTGGGAATGACATTGCTCATAAAATCAACGCTTTTCTCCTCTTCTGCCGCAAGCTGTTCAGTTTTGCTCTCATAAAGAGGAGCTTTTTCATCTTCGGAAACATATTCGGAGAAAAATTTATCATTATGGGGAGCCTTAACAGGCTTCACCACAGAGCTGCCCTGCTTTGCTTCGGTGCGTTTGTTTTTATTGCCTGCAAACCCGTCATAGGTGAACAAGGGCGTTCCTTCTTCACGGACAGCAGTAAGACCGGCTTTGCCGTTCTTATCGACGCTGAGAACAGATCTTTCCTGAACCGGTGCAGGTTCCGGTTCGGGTTCGGGAGTTGAGAACGAAGCAGGCTCCTCAAAGAAATCGTGACCATCCTCATCATCGTTTATCATTATCTCGTCCAGCTCGTCAAGGGAAACCGCTTCCTCCTGGGTGCGCTTCACATTAACTATCCTTACGACCTGGAACACGATTATAATAAAGCTGGGGATAATGATGACCAGCATAATTCCGAACGTAGACGTTGCAAAGTTAAGTATGGAACCGAAAATGCTGCTCTGGTTTGTGGCTTTGGCAATAATATTTTCGGCAGGTATCTTGAATGTGTCATTGGCAGGAGAGGTGTCGAATTTTACAACATAGGACATCTGACCGTTTTCGCTTACAAGCTGAACGACTCTGGTAAGCACTGTATCCTCTCCGATCTTGCATACCACAACGCTGCCCACCTTGATATCTTCCAGATCGCCCGTTTTACCGATGACCACCGTATTTTTAGGGATCTTAGGCTCCATCTTTACTGCATTTGTGTGATAAAAAGTGTATCCGAAAATGTTCGGAGCGGCACCGTTGTCGCTGAACGAAAAATACAAAAAGAGCATTCCTGCGATAAGGAGTATAAGAATACCGATCACAATGCCCTCGATTATGTTAACTGCCGAACTCTTCTTATTTTTTTTATTAGCCATAGCAACCTCCGCCAAATGAACATATTTTTTCGTTTTACCGATATCTTATTTTATTATATCATATAACGGAATAAATTTCAAATGTTTTTTCGATATATTTATATTTTTTTCGCAGAAGTGAGAAATGGGGTAATAAAGCCGATTTACAGAGCATAAAATCAGATAGAACATTTCGGGAGAAAAAGTTTGAAAAGCAAAGATTTTCAAACTCTCAAAGAAGGGTCATAATTATGGAAACTATAAACGCCGTTCTCTGGGGACCATTTACCGTGGGAGCCATACTTCTCTGCGGTATCTATCATACATACAAAAGCGGATTTATCCAGCTTAGGCTTAAAAAATATCTGAGCGGCGGAAAGAGCAGCGGCAGAGCGGTAATGTCAGCCCTTGCGGCTTCAATGGGAACGGGCAATATCACAGGCTGTGCCGCCGCCATATGTACGGGTGGACCGGGGGCTGTGTTCTGGATGTGGATATCGGCTGTTCTCGGAATGGCTCTGGCATACTCGGAAAACCGTCTTGGCGGAGAGTACGCCGAAAAATATCCCTATGAAGCCAAAGGACCTATGCTGTATATCGAAAAGGGGACAGGTTCAAAGAAGCTTGCTGTGATATACGCTGCCGCTTGTCTCTGCGCCGCATTTGTTATGGGCTGTATGAGCCAGACTGCCGCACTTTCCGAAGCTGTAGGCGAGCAGGGGATAATTCCAAAATGGGCAGCAGGGATAGTTTCTTCTGTTGCCGCCGCTTTCGTGATATTCTCCTCCGAAAAGGCAGCCGACGCCGCTATGAATGCCGCAGAGAAGCTTGTACCTTTTATGGGGCTTCTCTATGCAGGCGGCTGTATTGCTTTGATAATACTCACAGACAGCAGTCTGACGAGCATTTTCCGTGAAATATTTACCGAAGCATTCACATTCAGAGCAGCGGCAGGCGGAATATTTGGTGCGGCAATGTCAAAGGCGGTGTCCGTCGGGCTGAGGCGGGGTATATTTTCAAATGAAGCAGGAATGGGCAGCTCGGTGCTTGTCCACAGTGACGGAGGGTTTTCTTCTCCCGAAAGTATGGGTGCCTGGGCGGCGCTGGAAGTCTTTCTTGATACTATTGTCTGCTGTACTCTCACAGCTTTTGCTATCCTTTCCTCAGGCAGGGAGACCCTTGCCGAAGCATTCACACTCTGTTTCGGGATAGGCGGCGGAATTTTCATATGTCTCTGTGTATGCCTGTTTGCCTGGGCGGCGGTGCTGGGCTGGTGCTGTTACGGGGAAAAATGCCTCGATTATCTGTCAAACGGCAAAAGTCCTTCTGTTTTGTACAAGCTTGTATTCTGTATATGCGGAGCTGCGGCAGGATTTATTTCTCTGGAACTTCTTTTTGGGCTTTCGGATATCATAAATGTGTTTCTCATTTTCCCAAATCTCATTGCTGTGACCGTATTGACAGCCCGTGGGGATAAGGAAAATAACTGAATTTTACTGTTGTGCTGTGCGTCTCTCCGAATTAAGCAGGGGAGACGCATAATAAGTGCAGATTTCTTGAGGTAAATCATATATATTTTTCGTTAAGAATTTATTATAATATAAATGTAATCGTATTCTTTATTCAAAAAAATTCGTCGAAATATTGACAAATATAAAAAATATGATACAATTATATTATATCATAAATATTTTGATAATAAAAAGGTAAAGAATGCTATACTTTTGTAAAATGGAGTGAGCTTATGAATGATATCATTATTGTAAATCCTGAAAAATGCGTGGGCTGTAATGCCTGTGTAAGAAACTGTCCCGCTCAGGAGGCGAATGTCACCAAACGCCGTGATGACGGAACCTTTGTTACTACCGTTAATCCCGATAAATGTATTTGCTGCGGTGAGTGTGTCCGAAGCTGTCAGCACGGAGCAAGAGATTACAAGGATGATACAGAAGCTTATATCGACTATCTGTCCCGCAACAAGACAGCTCTTCTGGTGGCGCCTGCTATCAAGACGGTATTTCCGACAAACTGGAAGGGTGTTCTCAACTGGTTCAAAAAGAAGGGCGTGCTGATATATGACGTGTCCTACGGTGCTGATATCTGTACCTGGGCGCACCTTCGTGCAATTGAAGGCAAGCGTGTGGGCAATGTGATAACTCAGCCCTGTGCGGCAATAGTAAACTATATTGAGACCTATCAGCCCAAGCTGATAAATAATCTTTCCCCCGTTCACAGTCCCATTTCCTGCGAAGCGATATATCTTAAAAGATATATTGGGGTAAAGTATCCTCTGGCAGTTCTGTCCCCCTGTATCGCCAAAAAGACCGAATTTCTCGAAACAGGTCTCGTGGATTTCAGCATTACATTCGGAAAGCTGAAGCAGTATTTTGAAAAGAATAACATTCACGTGGAAATGAATCAGGCAAATGACGATTTTGATTATCCCTTTGAGGATCAGCAGGGTCAGGTGGGAGCAGTTTATCCTCGCCCCGGCGGACTGAGAGACAATTTATGGCTTCACGACCCCGATCTTAACATTACCACCTCTGAGGGCGTACATAAAGTATATCCGGAAATAGATATGTATGCAGAAATGCCTGAATTCAAGCACCCCGAGGTATTCGATGTACTTTCCTGCGAATTCGGCTGTAACGTAGGTCCTGCTTCCGCTACCGACCAGACTGTATTTGACGTTATGGCAGTAATGAGAGACGTGGAAAAGGCGGCAAAGAAAAAGAGAAAAACAGGTCTTTTCGGCGGCGGCGAGGACAAGCTTTTCAAGAAATTTGACGACACTCTGAACATCTCCGACTTCCTCCGTTCATACAAGCCGAGAGCAAGAACTATAACACCAACAGAAGCGCAGCTTGAACCTATCTATGTAAGTATGGGCAAGATAACCGACGAGGACAGGCATTATGACTGCCACGCCTGCGGCTACAGCTCCTGCCGTGAAATGGCAACAGCTGTCTACAGAGGACTTAACGTTCCCGATAACTGCATAGTTCACGCAAAATCCGTGCTTAATGAAAAGCATAAGGAACTGAGTCATCAGCACGATGTGATGTATATGATGGCAAATAAATGCCGTGAATTTTCCGATAATCTGGTGCAGGATATTGATTCAATTACCAGGAGCCTGCACACTATTGAAGAATCTGCCGCTCAGACAGGCGGAAGGACCGTCACGGTAAAGCAGCTTATCGAAAGCGTTATCAAATTCTGTTCCGCCAATGAAACAATGGATGTTCAGACCGTTAAGCAGCTTATCAGCATTATGGAAAGCATATGCACCGCCTTTGACGCTCTGGACAAGAGCGTAAGCGATACCACCAAAGGCTCGGGAGAGATCAGCGGCTCTGTTTCTGAGCTTACCCGTCTTGTAGAGGAGCTTAACGTTATGCTCCACGAGACTACGGCTGTGGACAAGTATTGATAAAAGGCAGATATTGACAAATTCCTCCTGCTGTGGTATAATCAGAGTATGCAGTAAGTGAGCTGCAAATAAAAAAGCAATGAGGAAAAAGAATGAGAAAACTAATAGACATAACCTCCGTCCTGTGCGCCATAATTGCCATAGTATCCCTGATAATGGGTGTCAGGGTACTTACAGGTCACGGATATTTTATGGGGCTTGCCATTTTTTCAATGGCAAAGCAGGGAACAATGTTGGGATTTATCGGAAATATTCTTGGAATTGCCGTTACCTGCGGCGGTTTCGGAGCAATGGGCTTTTACGGATTAACATCATATCGCAGCTCCTCTTCCAGAAAGAATGCCTTTATATGGGGGCTGGTAATGTCTGCCATATGTCTGCTCTCACTTGTGTGCAGCATATTTGCACGAAGCTTTAATTTCGGCGATATCCTCCTTCTTGCCCTGCCCCTTCTTTACACATTCGGAATATTCAAGTCGGCGTAACTTATAAAATTCCCCAAAAAATAAATGCTGTCGTACAAATTTCTGTACGGCAGCATTTTTCTTATTCATACAAAAAAAGGAGCTGCCTGGTATCAGACAGCTCCTGATTTTATTTTGCAATTACATTCCAACCACCGAAAGGGGATCGGGGAAGAATACGATGATAAACTGAGAAACAAGTACAACAGCAATGAGAGCGATGGGATAAGCTGCAGCATATGCGGAAGCAACATCGTCAGTCTTTGCAACGTTGATAAGAGTTCCGAGAGCGGGAGTGGAGGTCATACCGCCTGTAATACCGCCCAGATTGTTGAAGAGGGGAAGCTTGATAATATACTTTGCAATGAGGAAGCCTACGATCATAGGAACCAGGGTCATAAGTGCGCCATAGAGGAAGTATGCGGGCTGGAAATACTGAACGAAGCTTGCTCCGCCGGGGATACCTGCGCCGATAAGGAACGCCATAAGACCGAACTCACGGAATATTTCAAGCATTCTCTTTTCGGGTCTCATACTGAGGGGACCAAAATGACCGAAATGAGCGATGACAAGAGAAGAAAGGAGGCAGCCGCCTGTTGTTCCCAGAGAGAATGTGGAGGAACCCATAGGGATCTTGATGCCGCCTACAAACACGCCTATAACAACAGCAATTGCAAATGCAGCAAGACCGAAGTTGTCGATATCGAAAAGCTTTTTGCCTTCAGCGACAGTCTTTCCTGTATCAACGGAGGATATCTTCTTTCTTTCCTCGTCAAGGTTAGCCCCCAGAAGCTTGGGAACTATCTGAACGAAGAGAACAACGCCTACAACGCCGAAGAGATATGCGATACCGTGACCTACAGTAACAATATCCTCAAATGCGGAAATTGCATCGGGAGTGTCCTTGTAAACAGCGCTTACCGTATCCTTTGCGGCAGAGAATGCAGGTGTGGAAGTAAGAGCGCCCGAAAGGAGACCTACTGCCATAGATGTACCACAGCCAAGGACCTTAATGCAGAAAATAGTGGTAAGTCCGCCGAGGATAATGATAATAAGTGAAAGAAGTGCATAGGATTTGAAGTTTTTCTTGAGGCTTGAGAAGAAGTTGGGGCCTGCAATAAAACCTACAGATGTAACGAACATTATAAGACCGAGATTTTCAATGATCTTGAGGAAGTTCTTTGAAAATTCAGCAGGCGCTCCCTTGTTGAGAGCAAATGTTGTAACAAGATTTCCTCCGTCATTTGTGAAAAAGAATGCGCCGATGAGAAGAGCAACGATAAATACGCCTGCAGTTCCCAGAGAAACGCCCTTTATTGTGACACGTCCGAGAAGATAACCCAGACCGGCAACAATAAAGATGATGAACATCAGGAAAGTGATACCTGTAATTGATATCACGCCGTTAAAAAGAACCATTGGGCTGATACCTCCATAATTTTGATTGATACTAATCCCACATCAACCTATAGCCTAATACGACAGCTATAATTTGGTCACTCGTCGTCAAGTTCCTTTGCCGGGCGGCAAGCCCGCCTGCAGTCGCTTTCCTGGATTGGCGAAATTCTATCTGCCGTCCTTGTCTATAGAACGATGTGGAATTAGTATTACACAATTTCAAACCCCCGCAAAAGCAGGGGTTTGAAAAGTACCTATGAAATTATACAACAAAACAATGTTAAAATAAAGTACCTGAGTAAAATTTTAACAGTATTTTTACGCTTTGTTAGTTACTCCTTCTTGCGTAGTCGGGAAGAAGCTTGGGAGATACAACGTCAGTCTCAATGCCTGCAGACTTCATCTCAGCAGCGAACTTGTTAACGTGGTCAAGAGTGAGCTTGCCAACAGTAACGTCCTTGTACTTAGCAGCAACGCTTCTTCCTGCATTTCTGCCGAATACGATAACGTCAAGGAGAGAGTTGCCCATAAGTCTGTTTCTGCCGTGGATACCGCCTACAGCCTCGCCGGCAACGTAGAGGTTCTCAATTCCGCTCATACCGTCATCGGTGATGTCGATACCGCCGTTCTGGTAGTGGAGGGTAGGATATACGAGGATAGGCTCCTTGCGGATATCAATGCCGTATTCCATAAACATTCTGAGCATAGCGGGAATTCTCTTCTCGATAGTGCCCTCGCCGTTTTTCAGTTCAATCATAGGAGTATCGAGCCATACGCCTTCACCGTCGCCTGTGCTGATGCCCTTGCCTCTTGCCTTGCACTCTCTGATAATGGAGGATGCACAGATATCACGAGTCTCCAGGGGGTGCATAAATACCTCGCCGTCAACGTTAACAAGCTTTGCACCGAGAGAACGTACCTTCTCGGTAACAAGTGCACCGAAGATCTGCTCGGGGAATGCAGCACCTGTGGGGTGATACTGGAGGGAGTCAGCATAGAGGAGCTTTGCACCTGCACGGTATGCAAGAACAAGTCCGTCTGCTGTAGCGCCGTAGTGGTTGGAGGTGGGGAAGCCCTGGTAATGAAGTCTGCCTGCACCGCCTGTTGCGATGATAACAGTCTTAGCCTTAGCGACCATAAGCTCCTTGGTCTCCATATTCATAAGAACAGCGCCTGCTGCCTTGCCCTGATCGTCGAGAATGATCTCAACTGCCGCAGTAAAGTCAACAACAGGGATCTGACGGTTGAGAACTTCGTCTCTGAGGGTCTTCATGATCTCAGCGCCGGAGTAGTCCTTACAAGCGTGCATTCTCTTTCTGGAGGTTCCGCCGCCGTGAGTTGTTATCATTGTTCCGTCGGGAGCCTTGTCGAATTCAACGCCCAGCTCATTGAGCCACTTGATAGCGTCGGGAGCCTCGTTAACAAGCTTATAAACCAGCTCGTGCTTGCCCTTGAAGTGACCGCCGCCGTAAGCGTCTATGTAGTGGATAGCAGGGGAGTCGTTGGGCTTGTCAGCAGCCTGGATACCGCCCTCAGCCATCATAGTGTTAGCGTCACCGATACGGAGCTTTGTAACGATCATAACGTTAGCGCCGCCGTTGTGAGCCTCGATAGCTGCGGAAGAACCTGCTCCGCCGCCGCCGATAACGAGAACGTCAACATCGTACTTAGGATGCTCAAGGTCGATCTTTGCGGGATCGATACGGCTGTTAGCCTGGAGAAGAGCAGCCAGCTCGTGGGGAACCTTTTCGCCCTTGTTGGGACCGATCTTCAGCTCCTCGAACTGTGACTCAATGTAGTCGGGGTGATATGTCTTCAGAACTTCGTCCTTCTGCTCAGCGGTCATTCTAGCAGGCTCGTATGCTGCGTTTGCAGCTCTGTTGGCTTCGACCTTCTTTATCGAAGCAAGCATTTCTTCACTTGTGTACATTGTAAACAGCCTCCCTTACTTCTCAATATCTCTGTTATTGTAGCGTTCCATAAGCTGCTCATCGGATTCAGCCATAAGGGTATCAAGGAATTCCTTGAAATCGCCGTTGTGGATCTCCTTGACTCTGTCCTCGAGGTGCTGGCTCTTGGGCTGGAGATACTTGCCGTTGATTCTTCTTGCAAGCATACCGACCTGAGGATGAGAGATACCTGCGGGACATCTGGACGAGCAAACGCCGCACATTACGCAGTCAAAGGACTCCTCGGCGCACTTGTCGAACTCACCTCTCTGAGCGTAAGCGATGTACTGCATAACGTTGAGCTTCTGAGTACAAGCCTTAGTGCAGGCATTGCAGCCAACACAAGCATATATCTCGGGATAAAGCTGCATCATAACAGCCTGAGTTGTAGGGATCTTGTTGATATCATATATCTGCTTGACCAGGGGGAAGAAGGGCAGAGTAGCGATGTACATACCCTCCTGAACCTGTGTCTGACAAGCGAGACAGGTCTTAAGCTCCTGCTCACCCTTGATCCTGTAGATGGTCGCACAAGCGCCGCAGAAGCCGTTGCGGCAGCCGCAGCCTCTGATAAGCTGATATCCGGCATATTCCATAGCCTTCATAATTGTGAGGCTTGCAGGTACGCTGTACTGCTTGCCGAACAGATAAATATTTACCATATTTTCCATCGTGAACTTCACTCCTTAATCAATATTCGTTAGGCAGCTCGTCGAGCTGGTCAAATCTGAATACAGGTCCGTCCTTGCAGACATACTTGTTGCCGATATTGCATCTGCCGCATTTGCCGATAGCACACTTCATACGAAGCTCCATAGTGGTAAATACCTGAGTTTCGTTGAAGCCCAGCTCTTTAAGACCTGCAAGTGTGAACTTTATCATAATAGGGGGGCCGCACATAACAACGGTCTTGCTGATATCGGGATTAAGCTCCTTAACGTAGTTGGGAACGAAACCAACGTGACCGTCCCAGCCTTCCTGCTCACGGTCGATGGTGAGGTTGACCTCAATGCCGTCGTCCTTCATCCACTCGTCGATGATCTCCTTGTAGTCAACGAGATCGTCCTTGGAACGGGAGCCGTAAATGATCTGAACGCTGCCGTAATTAGCACGGTTGTCACGTACATAATTGATAACGGAGCGCAGAGGAGCAAGACCGATACCGCCTGCGATGAACAGCAGATTTTTGCCCTTGAAATCGGACTCAACAGGGAATCCGTTTCCGTAAGGACCTCTTACTGTGATCTGCTGACCAACGTCCATCATATGGAGCCAGGAGGTAAGGCAGCCGCACTTCTTGATGGAAAATTCCATAAATTCCTTGTTTGTAGGCGAAGAAGTGATGGAAAACATACCCTCGCCTACTCCGGGGATAGAAAGCATAGCGCACTGTCCGGGAATATGTTCAAAAAGCTTTTTTCCGTCTGTTCCCACAACACGGAAGGTCTTGACGTCGGGAGTATCCTGACGGATATCGGTAACAACGCCGAGTTTTGGGATCAAAGTTTCATTCAGCATTATTCATTACTCCTCTCCGAAAGTCTTGACGACCTTAACGATATTCATAGAAATGGGACATCTGGACAGGCATCGTCCGCAGCCTACGCAGCCGAACTCGCCGTTATTGTTATCGGGGAAATAAACGAGCTTGTGCATAAATCTCTGTCTGAAACGCTGAAGCTGAGTGTTTCTGGAGTTAGCAGCAGCCATTTTTGTGAAATCGGAATACATACAGCTGTCCCAGGTGCGGTAACGCTTGATACCGTGACCTGTGTCGTAGTCCTTGATGTCGTAGCACTGGCAGGTGGGACATACGAATGTGCAGGTTCCGCAGCCGAGACAAGCTTCGGAAAGCTTAGCCCACTTGTCGGAGTTGAATATATCGAGAAGAGTGTTCTTTCTGAAATAATCGGTGGAAATTCCTGCAAAGGGGAGCTTTTCCATAATAGCCTTGGTCTCTTTCTGCTGAGCCTCAACAGCCTCGCTGCCGCATTCTGTAAGCAGGCTCTTTACGGACTGGGTGAACTTCTCGCCCTTTTCGTTGTTAGCCTTGATGTAGAGAGCGTCCTCAGTCATCCAGCAGGCAGCGTCTCCCTCGGGAGCAGCAGCGTCAATGCCGAAAACATTGCAGAAGCAGTTTTCCTCGGGTGCAGTACACGCCATAGTAACGATAGTGCCGTGCTCTCTGCGTGTAGCATAGTAGCTGTCCACAGGGTCAACCAGGAAAACCTTGTCAAGGATAGTGAAGCTTCTTGCGTCGCAGGCACGAACGCCGAATACAACGAAGTCCTCACTTTCGGTTCTGTTGTCGATTATCTCGATGTTCAGACCGTTTCTGTTGAAGTCGCAGAGATTTTCGGTCTGGGGGAAGAAGAAGTCCTTAGCGCTTCTTACGGTGTTGAGAGCCTTGCTGAGGGTCACGCCCTCGCTCCACTTCTTGTAGCTTGCTCTGCCGTCATTGCCGTCAACAGGCAGATAAAGTGACTGAGAAGCGGAAACAGCCGCAAAGAAGTCGTTTAATTTATCAATAGGAAGCTTGAACATTATTCGTTACCTCCTCTTTTGTATACGATATTAGGCTCGCAGTCATCGAATGTGTAAGCGTTGAGAGGAGCTCTTGTCTCAAGGTCGGAGCCTGCCTGGTAATCACCGTAGAACTCGTTTATATCCTTGATGTACTTGCGGTTGATAAGGTGGAGAGGAATGTTCTGAGGACAAACTCTTGTACATTCGCCGCAGTCTGTGCATCTGCCCGCAACGTGGAAGGAGCGGATAAGATGGAACATATTCTCCTCAAAGGAATCGGTAGCCGCTCTCTGAGCGATGCCTGAATTCGGGTTATCGAATACGCAGTTTTCGCAGGAGCAGGCAGGACATACATTGCGGCAGGCGTTGCAGCGGATACACTTGGAAAGTTCGCCTCTCCAGAAATCGTAACGCTCATCGGCAGTCATCATTTCAAGCTTTTCAACAAGCTCAAAGCGTGCGCCGTCGTCATTGACCTCGCCGTCCTCGCCGATTATCTCATCGAAAATAACGTGCTTCTTGCTCTTGCAGGTGCGGCATTTGTCACCGAGAGTTTCGGACTTGGGCATAGTTTTGTCGCCGTAAAGAGTGTGGATAGTAACGGTCTCGCCGTCGCTCTCCATGCCTGTGATACCCTTAACGCCCTTGGACTTAACGGTGTCAGCGTCAACCTTGCCTGTGCAGGGAACAGCGATGATATATACGTTTTCACGGATAATTCTGTGCTCCTTGAGAAGCTGGTTGAAGCTGTAAGTATCGCAGGGCTTCAGGAATACAAGGAGCTTGCCCTCCTTGCGGGATTCCTTGATGATGTATTTTGAAAGATTGGGCGCACAGAAATCGTTGTAGATGAAGTCTGCGTCCAGCTCCTCAGCTGATGTGAAAACAGCAGGAGTCGTATCGTAAGCAAATTCGCCTGCTTTCCAGCCAACAACACGGTTAACGGTACCGTCAGCCAGAAGCTCTTTGGCACGCTTTATCACTGCTTCTTGCATCTCAGATCCTCCAATCTCTTGTTTTCGCCGAGCTTAGCAACGGTCTCGACGAACTCATTCATTGTGGCTGCAAATTTTGCGCCTTCTGCAGCGGATACCCATTCAACTCTTGTTCTTTCTCTCTCAATGCCCATAAAGTCAAGCATAGAGAAGAGGAGAGTCATTCTGCGTCTTGCGAAGTAGTTGCCCGATGTATAGTGGCAGTCTCCGGGGTGGCAGCCGCACATAATAACGCCGTCAGCACCTCTCTGGAAAGCACGGAGGATAAACATAGGGTTAACACGGCAGGAGCAGGGTACACGGATGATCTTCACATCTGCGGGATAATTAAGTCTGTTGGTGCCTGCCAGGTCAGCGCCTGCATAGGAGCACCAGTTGCAGCAGAATGCAACGATCTTGGGTCTGAATTCCTTGTTTTCGTTTACTTGCATATTGCATCTACCTCCGCCATAATCTGTTTATTGGAGAAGCCCTTCAGATCCATTGCTCCCGAAGGACAAGCAACAGTACAAGCTCCGCAGCCCTGACAAACAGCTTCGTTAACGGAAGCGACACGGCGAATAGCCACAGTTCTGTCAGGCTGTCTGAATTCCTTGTCGGAATAGGTGATAGCGCCGTAGGGGCAAACCTTTTCGCAGGAGGAGCAGCCGTTGCACATAAGCTCGTCGGGCTGAGCGACGCAGGGGTTACCTGTGAGCTTGTCCTTGGCAAGAAGACCAATTACCTTAGCGGCAGCGGCACTTGCCTGAGAAACAGTCTCGGGGATATCCTTAGGACCCTGACAAACGCCCGAGAGGAAAACGCCTGCAGTGGGGCTTTCAACGGGACGAAGCTTTGCGTGAGCCTCGGTGAAGAAATCGTTTGTATCCATACTTGCTCTGAGCATAGTAGCAACGGAGCGTGCAGTCTTATCAGGCTCGATAGCGGTTGCGAGAACCACCAGATCGGCATTGATATGAAGCTGCTTGTTGGCGATAAGATCGGAAGCCTGAACGGAAAGAGTGCCGTCGGGCTGAGGAGCTACCTTTCCGACCATACCCTTGATGTAGTGAACACCGTACTGTTCAACAGCTCTGCGATAGAACTCATCAAAGAGCTTACCGGGAGTACGAACGTCAATGTAGAATACATAAACATCTGTATCGGGATATTTTTCTCTGATAAGCATAGCGTGCTTAGCAGTGTACATACAGCATATCTTGGAGCAGTAGGGCTTTCCGCAGCCGTCATCCGATCTGGAACCAACGCACTGTACGAATACAATGGTCTTGGGGTGAGCCTTGGGGTCGTCCTGCTTGTCAAGGTAAGAGGGTCTGATAAGAGTACCGCTGGAAGGACCTGCAGCATTCATCAGTCTCTCAAGCTCGAGAGAAGTAACAACGTCCTTGCTCTGAGAATATGCAAACTCGTCGTATTTTTCGATATTGATAGGATTGTAGCCTGTAGCCGCAACGATTGCGCCGTACTTTTCCTCAATGATCTCGTCCTGCTGCTTGTAGTCGATAGCGCCTGCTGTGCAGACCTTTGAGCAAACGCCGCACTTGCCTGTCTTGAGCATTGTGCAGTAATCAGCGTCAATAGTAGCTACCTTGGGAACAGCCTGAGCAAAGGGAATGTAAATAGCACGTCTTGTGTTCAGACCAAGGTTGAACTCGTTGGGGACTTCCTTCTGAGGACATTTCTCGGTACATACGCCGCAGCCTGTGCACTTTGTGGTGTCAACATAGCGAGCCTTTTTCCTGATCTTAGCGGTGAAATTGCCAACAAATCCGTTGACCTCCTCAACCTCGCTGTAAGCGTAGATGTGAATTTTTTCATTCTGAGCGCAGTCAACCATTTTAGGTGTCAGGATACAGGAAGCACAGTCGAGAGTGGGGAAGGTCTTATCTATCTGAGTCATCTTGCCGCCGATAGTGGGCTGCTTCTCAACGATATCAACCTCAAAGCCTGCCTCAGCAATATCGAGAGCAGTCTGCATACCCGCAATACCGCCTCCGATAACGAGAGCACGCTTGGTAACGGGGCTTTCGCCTGCAACCAGGGGAGCGTTCAGCTGAACCTTTGCAACAGCAGTTCTTGCGAGAATGATAGCCTTTTCGGTGGCAGTCATAATATCCTTATGTATCCAGGAGCACTGCTCACGGATATTGGCGATCTCCACCATATAAGGGTTGATGCCGGCTTTGGAAGCTGCCTTTCTGAAGGTAGCCTCGTGCATACGGGGCGAGCACGAGCAGACAACAACGCCTGTGAGCTTTTGTTCCTTGATAGCGTCCTGGATCATAGTCTGACCGCCCTCGGAACACATATACTGATAATCTACGGAGAAAACTACGCCCGGCTCCTGCTTCATAGCCTCGGCAACAGCCTTGACATCAACAGTTGCAGCAATGTTTGTACCGCAGTGGCATACAAATACGCCTATTCTATGCATTGATTTTTCTCCTCCTTACTTACTGAATTTACGGAATGCGCTGACGAGAAGCTGCTGAGGAGTTTCATCGTCTAAAAGCTCGGGAACCATTTCTGCCTTGAGGTGATTGTTGCCCTTCTGTCTTATGGCAGCGAGACGAACAGCCTCAACTACCTTAGCAGGCTCAACGCCTCTCGGACATCTTTCGACGCAGGCAAAGCAGGAAAGGCACTTGTAAAGAGACTCACTCTTTAACAGAGGCTCAATATCACCGGACTCTACCATATAAACGAACTGATGAGGATGATATTCCATCTCGTCATAGGAAGGACAGGTGCCGGAGCATTTGCCGCAGCGCATACACTTGCGTACATTGACGCCGCTTATGCGGAGAATTTCTTCTTTTTTATCCATCTTCCTGCCTCCTTAGTTATCTTTTACGCCGAGAGCTTCAGCAAGCAGCTCGGTAAAGTAGTAAACGGGAACGCTGCTGTCGTTCTTCTTTAAGTTGTACATACAGAGAGGACAGGCAGTGACCATCATCTCAGCCTCGAAGCCTGCAGCGCTTGAAGCAACAGCGTTTCTTCTCTTTGCAGCAGCGTCCTTGTCCTCAAGAGCAACATATCCGCCGCAGCACTCGTTTCTCATAGGATAGATAACAGGCTCAGCGCCGATAGCACGGATAAAATCTTCCATTATCTTGGGATTTTCGGGGTCGTCCATCTGCATAACCTTGCCGGGACGGAGGAGCAGGCAGCCGTAATAAGCGCCTATCTTCTTGCCTGTAAGGGGATTAACGACTTTCTCTTTGAGCTTGTCAAATCCCACAACATCACGAAGAACTTCAAGGAAATGAATGACCTTGGTCTCGCCGTGATATTCCTCGTCAAGCTTCAGGTAGTTGTTTGCTCTGGTGCAGATGTCCTCGTCGGTGAGCATATCGTTGTTCACCTGCTTGAGAACATTGTGGCAGGCGGAGCAGAGAGTAACAAGGTCTCTGCCGTGTGCCTTGGCGTCGGCAAGGGCTCTTACCGAGGAAAGCTTTGTAGCGATCTCGTCCTTTGCCATCGGATAAACGCCGCCGCAGCACTGCCAGTTTTCGATTTCCTCAAGCGTGAAGCCCAGCGCCTGTGCGGAAAGACGGGCATATCTGTCAAGGTCCTTAGCCTTGTTTTTCAGAGTGCAGCCCGGATAGTAACTGTAAATCATAGCTTTTATCCTTTCATTAAATTATATCATCTGCTCGGGGTGGAACACCTCGTCAAATTTTTCAGCAGTAAGGAAACCAAGCTCTACGCAGGCTTCCTTGAGGAAAATGTTGTCCTTGAACGCCTTCTTGGCAGTCTTAGCCGCATTCTCATAGCCGATGTAGGGGTTGAGAGCAGTAACGAGCATAAGGGAGTTGTGGAGATTGTGGTGCATCTTTTCCTTGTTAGCCTTGATTCCTACAGCGCAGTTCTTGTTGAAGGAGGTGATGGACTCGGCAAGAAGTCTTGCGGACTGGAGGAAGTTGTAAGCGCATACGGGCATAAATACGTTAAGCTCAAAATTACCCTGGCTTGCAGCCATACCAACAGCCACATCGTTGCCCATTACCTGAACAGCGACCATAGTAACCTGCTCGCACTGAGTGGGATTTACCTTGCCGGGCATAATGGAGGAGCCGGGCTCGTTCTCGGGAATGGTAATCTCGCCGAGACCGTCTCTGGGACCGCTGGCAAGCCATCTTACGTCATTAGCGATCTTCATCATATCGGCAGCGAGAGCCTTGAGAGCGCCATGAGCGAATACGATCTCGTCCTTGCTGGTAAGAGCGTGGAACTTGTTGGGAGCAGTCTTGAAATCCTTGCCTGTAAGCTGGGAAACAGCCTCTGCAACCTTAACATCAAAGCCCTTGGGAGTGTTAAGACCCGTTCCAACGGCGGTACCGCCGAGAGCCAGTTCTTTAAGCTCGGGGAGAGCTATCTCAAGAAGCTTCTTGTCCTTTTCAAGGGAGGAACGCCAGCCGCTTATCTCCTGGGAGAAAGCAATGGGAGTAGCGTCCTGAAGATGAGTTCTTCCGCTCTTGACGATGCCCTGATTTTCTTCCTCAAGGCGCTTGAAAGTAGCGATAAGCTCGTCTACAGCGGGAATTACCTTGTCCTCAATAGCAATAACAGCGGAGATGTGCATTGCTGTAGGGAATGTGTCGTTGGAGGACTGGCTCATATTGATGTCGTCATTGGGGTGAAGCAGCTTGCTGCCTGCGATCTCATTGCCACGGTTGGCAATTACCTCGTTGGCGTTCATATTGGACTGAGTGCCGCTTCCTGTCTGCCATACAACGAGAGGGAAGTGGTCGTTCAGACTTCCGCTGATGACCTCGTCGCAGGCCTTGGAGATAGCCGAAAGCTTTTCGTCGGTCATTTTTTCGGGCTTCAGAGCGTGGTTAGCCATAGCAGCCGCCTTTTTCAGATAACCGAAAGCCTTGGTGATCTCTCTGGGCATAGTTTCGATACCAACGCCGATAAGGAAGTTCTCGTGGCTTCTCTCGGTCTGAGCAGCCCAGTACTTGTCGGCAGGAACCTTGACTTCACCCATAGAATCGTGTTCGATACGGTATTCCATTGGTTATGTACTCCTTTATGTAAAGATAAATTTTAAACAAATTGAAACGAAATCGTATACAGCCTTCATAGCTGTATACATAACTTACGGCGGCAGTTATTTTCAGACTGCCGCCTGTTAAGTTACAGACTATATCAGAAATCCAGGTTCTTGATAACGTCCTTGAGGCAATCAGCGCTGTGTCTGAGCTTAGCGATCTCCTCGTCAGTGAGGGGAACGTTCAGCTTGCTTTCAACACCGTCTCTGCCCACAACGGAAAGTGTGCTGAGACAAACGTCGCTGATGCCGTATTCGCCGTTCATCATAGTGGAAACTGTAAGGTTAGTGTCTATTCCGCTGAACAGGCACTTGCAGATATGACATACGGAAATAGCGATAGCATAGAAGGTAGCGCCCTTGTTTGCAATGATCTTTCCGCCGGACTTTCTTGCATATTCCTCAATAGCGGCATAGTCCACAACAGGACGTCTGTCCTCGGGGAGACAAGCGATATACTGGTCGATGGGAATGCTGGAAACATTAGCGAGGGACCAGGGAACGAAAGAGGAGTCGCCGTGCTCGCCGAAAACGTAAGCGTGAACGTTCTGCTGGCTGATATTGAAGGTCTCGGCAAGACCTGTGCGGAGACGGGAGGTGTCGAGAGTTGTACCCGAACCGATTATGTGGTTAGCGGGAATGCCTGAGGTCTTGTGGAACTGATATGTGAGTATGTCGATAGGATTGCTTACGATGATATAAATAGCGTTTGGAGCGTATTTAACGATCTGGGGGATAATGGACTTGGTGATGTTAACGTTTGTCTGAGCAAGCTCGAGACGAGACTGACCGGGCTTTCTTGCCACGCCTGAGGTGAGGATAACAACGTCAGAATCCTTGGCGTCCTCATAGCTGCCTGCATAAATGGAACAAGGTGAGCAGAAGGGCACACCCTGAACGATATCCATAGCCTCGCCGAGAGCCTTGTTTTCGTTGATATCAACAAGAACGATCTCGGAAGCTATGCCGTCTACGACCATAGTATAGGCAATTGTGGAGCCGACGCTGCCTGCGCCGATAATAGTGACTTTGTTGCTCATAAATCATTTCCCGCTTTCTGTGAGTATTTTTTTGTGCGAGGCGAAAATTGCGTTCGCATACCATCATTTTGCGAAGATCCTGTCCCATATCATCATAATTTCAGACAAAAAGACAGAATTTTCTCGTTAAATATATTCTATCACACTTGCGAAGAAAAATCAAGAGAATTTGCTCATAAAATATGCACTTGTCAAAAATTTAACAAACTACATAGCAGACTGTGGCACATTTAACAATTTAAACTCTTTTTCGTTACGCAAAATAATGATATCATACAAAAATATGGCTATATTCCCCCTTGCCTTGGGAGTCAGACAGCATTTGTTAAAAGAATTACAGATTTATTATAGCACAAAGGTTTCTGAATGTCAATTGACAGAATAAACAAATTTTTCGCTGTAATGATTTTACCGATTTTCTTCACACCTTTTTCACATCTCTTTTTGCCATATACTTGACAATTCTTCCCGAATGGTATAAAATGTACCGTAGAAGTTCATTACAGAATTTAAAGCGCAAAAAGGAGCTGCTTTATGGATATAATCATCGTGGGCTGCGGCAAGGTCGGACAGACTCTTGCGGTGCAGCTCAACAACGACGGAAACAATATTACGGTCATTGACCTGAGCGCCGCAAAAGTAAACGAGGTCATCAGCCGTCACGACATTATGGGGGTCGTGGGAAACGGCGCCACCCACCTTATCCAGCAGGAAGCGGGCATTGAAAAAGCCGACCTGCTTATCGCCGTAACAGGCTCGGACGAATTAAATCTTCTGTGCTGCCTTATCGCCAAAAAAGAGGGCAACTGCCAGACCATCGCCCGTGTGCGAAATCCCCAGTACAGCTCGGAAGCAAACTTTTTGAAGGACGAGCTGGGACTTGCAATGATAATAAATCCCGAGTACGCTTCTGCGGCGGAGATAGCCCGTATCCTGCGCTTTCCCTCTGCAATAAAGATAGACACCTTTGCCAAGGGCAGGGTGGAACTTATAAAATTCCGTCTCCCCGAGGGCAGCCCTATCGTTAATATGGCAGTCAAGGAGGTCATTGCAAGGCTCAAATGCGACGTGCTTATCTGTACAATCGAGCGTGACGGCGAGGCATATATCGCAAACGGTGATTTTGTTTTCCGTGAAAAGGATGTTATTTCAGTGGTTGCGTCTCCCCGAAAGGCAAATGATTTCTTTAATAAGATAAAGTATAAAATGCGTTCGGTAAGAGATGTTATGATAGTGGGCGGCGGAGAAATAACCCATTATCTTGCGGATATCCTTCTTCGCTCTGACATTGCCGTAAAGGTCATCGAAAAGGATATGAAGACCTGCGAGGAAATGTGCACCACCCTTCCCGACGTTACGGTCATCAACGGAGACGCAGTTGACCAGGAGATCCTTCTTGAAGAAGGACTTGAAAATGCGGACGGCTTCGTGGCGCTTACCAATCTTGACGAGGAAAATATCCTGCTGTCACTTTTTGCCAAAAACAAGAGCAAGTGCAAGCTCATTACTAAAATAAACCGTATCGACTTTGACGATGTGGTAAATCAGCTTGACCTTGACACTATAATCTACCCCAAGCACCTTACCGCCGAGAGCATCGTGCGCTACGTCCGAGCAATGAAAAACACCATCGGCAGCAATGTAGAAACGCTTTACAGCGTTATCAAGGACAAGGTGGAGGCGGCGGAGTTTATAGTCCGTGAAAGATCGCCCATCGTGGGAATACCTCTCAGCGAGCTTAAATTCAAGAAAAACGTTCTTGTGGCAGCCATTCTCCGAGACAGAAAGGTCATCATTCCCAGAGGTCACGATGTTTTTATGCCGGGGGACGCAGTTGTTATCGTGTCTGAGATAATGGCTCTCCACGACATCACCGACGTGCTGAAGAAAGGATAATCGGGGGACATATGAATTTCCGGATGATAAAATATATACTTGGGTGGATACTTGTTTTTGAAACGCTTTTTCTGCTTATCCCCCTTGTGACTGCTGCGGTGTATGGTGAAAGCTGCATAACGGCGATACTTCTTTCAATGGCGGTGTGCCTTGCTGTGGGGGGACTGCTAATTTTAAAAAAGCCGAAAAATACGGAGCTGTATTCCCGTGAGGGCTTTGTTATCGTGTCAATGAGCTGGATAGTTCTCAGTATTTTCGGAGCGCTGCCCTTTTTCTTTTCGGGAGCCATACCTAATTTCATCGACGCCCTTTTCGAGACTGTTTCAGGCTTTACCACCACAGGCGCCAGCATACTTTCCGAGGTGGAAAGTATGCCCAAGGCAATGCTTATGTGGCGCAGCTTTACTCATTGGGTAGGCGGAATGGGTGTCCTCGTTTTCATAATGGCGTTTATCCCCCTCAGCGGCGGACAGAATATCCACATAATGAAAGCGGAAAGCCCGGGTCCATCTGTAAGCAAGCTTGTGCCCAAGGTCAAGACAACCGCACTTATTCTATATTCCATTTATTTCGTGCTGACCCTTACGGAGTTCGTTCTTCTGCTTTTCGGAGGAATGAACGTTTTCGAGGCTCTTAATACATCTCTTGCCACCGCAGGAACGGGCGGCTTCGGAATTAAAAACGACAGCCTCGGCAGTTACTCGCCTTATATCCAGATAGTGGTAACTGTCTTTATGATAATGTTTGCCATCAATTTCAGCTCTTATTATTTTATTATTTCAAGCAAGCTGAAAGAGGCGTTCAATAAAGAGGTCAGAGTATTTCTGACCATTGTGCTGTCGGCAATTGTGATAATCACATTAAACGTGAGAGGACTTTTTGACAGTATCGGAGAAGCACTCAGGCACGTAAGCTTTACCGTAGCCTCTATAATTTCCACCACAGGCTTTTCAACGGTGGATTTCGACCTCTGGCCCGAGCTTTCACGCACCATAATAGTCCTGCTTATGCTTGTGGGCGGCTGTGCGGGAAGTACGGGCGGCGGTATCAAGGTCACAAGAATAATCATTCTTGTAAAGGGTCTTGCCAAGGAGCTGGAGGTTATGATACACCCCAAGCAGCTCAAAAAGATAACCGTTGATTCAAAGCCTATTGAGCACGAGATAGTCCGCTCGGTAAACAGCTATATGGTCTGCTACGTGCTTTTGTTTATGGCATCGGCTCTGGTCATTTCCGTTGACGGTCACGACCTTATCACCAACTTTACCGCAGTAAGCGCAGCCGTAAATAATATCGGTCCGGGACTTGAGCTTGTGGGACCCACACAGAATTTCGGCTTCTTTTCGCCTATATCAAAGCTTGTGCTTATCTTTGATATGCTTGCGGGCAGACTGGAGCTTTTCCCGATGCTCCTGCTGTTTTCAAGGGCAACCTGGAAAAAGTGATGAGGTGGGAAATGCTTTCGGAAAACAGGTGGATATGGCTTCTGCTGCTTGTATATTTTCTTTCGATAAGCTTTTATTCGGCAGCAATAACCTGCTCGGACAAACGCCTTGCGGTAAAGGGCGGCAGACGGATACCCGAGAAAAAGCTTTTCTGTGCCGCACTCCTGGGCGGCGGGGCGGCAATGTACATAACAATGAGAATTATCCATCACAAAACCCTTCACAAGCGGTTTATGATAGGTCTGCCTCTGATAATTCTCGTTCAGACCGCTTTGGTGTGCTTTATTTTGATAAAGTTCGTGATATAAAAAATCAGCCTGAGAAGATTTATGATTTCTTCTCAGGCTGATTTTATTTTACAAAGTTATCTCAATGAAGCATTGTTATAATCTAAACAATATTTCTATAGCTCCGCCGGATCCGCTCAAACATATTACTTTGTATTCCCCGCCCTTACGAGTTCTTGTTAGGGTATTGGAATAATTACCTTTTGGACTTTCCGAAAAAAAGACAACATAATAGGTTTCATCGGGCAATGACCCGACATTGCCGAATGACTCGATCGTATTGCCTTTTTTCAATTCATTTTCAATGATTTGAGCGGCTTCTTTACAGCAAGGTAACCTTCCTGTTTGAATAAGCAGCATTAACTCTTCCGGCATAAAAAATCCACCTTTGTGAACAGTCATTTACTAAAATATCTGATAGGACGATATTCTTAATTTTCCGTATTTCTGATATTCTCCACAATGGGCGATCTTATTATCCGCTTTGCAGGAACAAAAGAGGCGGCGGCTGCGATAACAAAGGAAACTGCTGCGGCAATGAGAATGTATTTGAGAGGTGCGGCGGCAGACAGCGTAAATCCCATATCTTCCATTTCCAGATCGTGGAAATGGGTCTTGAAGGGTATCTGTATAACAAGTACCGCCGCTTCCACAACGAGGAGTGAGGAGAAGCTTGCCAGAGCCGCATAAATAAGGCTTTCTGATAATACGAGCTTATGAAGCTGCTTGTCGGACATTCCGCAGGCTCTGAGCATTGCAAACTCCGATGTCCTTCCGAGAACGTTTGCCGAAATGATATTAACGATATTTACAGCGGCTATCAGGGCAATGATAAATACTGCGAAATATCCCACAGTCTTGACGATCCCGAGGGTTGAGACCGATCGTGACATATCTGCGGCGTTGTCGGTAAAGCTGTTGTAGTAATTTCTGTTAAGGAAATTCCTTGCTTCTGTTTCCATACCCGCAGCAGCGTCTGCATAGATCGTTCTTGAGAACAGAGTATATTTTCCCCCGTTGTATTCGATCTGAGCGGAGGAGCTGTCAATGCCAATGTAAGAGACAAGCTGTTCATAGGGAGCTTCAGCCATTATCGCCAGACACATCCCGTCGCAGGAGAAATATGTGCGAAGGTCTGTTGAATATGTTCCTGCCGTTTCAATGGTCACAGGATCAAGGAAAAATACCATACTGTCGATAAACGGACCGGAGGTAAGGCTTCCGGGCAGACTGTCATTATCAACAATGCGGTAAAGTTCCATTCCGCTCTTGTCTTTCATAACAGGGTCGATAAGTATTGCTCCCGACTGCTCAAGCTCGTCATAGGTAATGCCGCTGTCGGCGGTGATGTATTTTTCAAATGTCTCACGGCTGACGGGGTGGATACCGAAAGGAAGTCCGCCGTCCTCGTATGCTTTAGTTCCGGGAAGAATGTTCAGAGTCTCATTGTCCATATAGAATTTCAGAACGCAGTCATACTGAACATTTTCAAAATATCCCGAGGATATCATTTTCTGAGTATTTCCGTGAATGTCCGAGGGCGAGAGGGAATAGGTCCGGACCGAAAAATCATTGGGCACCCTGTTTTCCTCAAATTCTGTTGTGATCTTGTTATTTGCAAGCTCAGCGCCATAGGAGAATGTGGTAAAGAGAATGATGCTCATTATCATTGATACCATAGTTATGATATATCTTTTTTTGCTGCGCTTTATGCTGAGTGAGGAATATGCTCCGATAAAGCTCCTGCCCTTTTCAAGTCCCGAGGGGTGTTTTGGTATTCTTATCTTTTCATTTTTTCCTGCGGCGTTCATAGCGTCCACGGGAGAGGATCTTATAGAGCGCATACCCGTAGAAACGGCGGAGACTACCACCCAGAGTATGCCGATAAGCGCTGATGAGATGAATACATAAGGCTTCAGCTCAAAGATAAGCATATCTCTCATATTGAATGCCGTGCTGCTGTCGCTCAGATACGGCAGATTTTTAACTATGGTGAAAAGTCCTGCGGCACAGCCTGTTCCCAGCAGTATTCCCACAATAACTCCGGGAACCGCAAGATATATCGCTTCCCAAACCACCATTGCGAATACCTGTTTTCCCGAAGCGCCCACCGCTTTGAGAAGTCCGAACTGCTTTATCCTTTCCTTTGAGGACAGCTCAAAGGAGTTGTCGATGACCATTCTTACGCAGAACATAAGGAAAATTACAACAAGATAAACCAGAGCGAAGAATATCGCCTGAGAGAATTTTGCCGTAACGCCCTTGCCCTCAAGGTCTAAAAGCTCCTGATTCATACCGTAGCTGAAATCGTCTATCTCATAGCCTGCGTCCCGGAAAGCATAATGCATATCCCAGTAAAGGTCGTTTGCCTTATCGGAGAAGCGTGCAAGGACATTATCTGTAAGATATGAGTAGGATCTGAGACGTGTATCCGAATAATCGACAATGTTGCTTTCTTCGGAAAAGCCTACGACCGTAAAGCTTATTTCAGAAACGTCCGCTATGTCAAAAGCTTCCGACAGACATTCGGGAACATTATCATAGCTTTGTGATGTGCCTGTTTTTGCCTTGCAGGTCACAAGCTCTGCGGTAACGGTATCGCCGATCTCGGGATATCCCCACATATAGGCGCTTTTTGCGCTGAGAACTATCTCGCCGTCCTTTTCGGGCAGTCTGCCCTCAAAAACGCTGTTCATACTGCTCGGCAGCATTGTAAGCTCTCCTGCCTTAAAGCGCAGGAAAACATCGTCAACAGGAGCTCCGTTTAAAACGAGATATTCTATCTGAGCGTCCTGTGATTTCATCTGACCGTAATCCACATCGGTGCTGCTTGTATAGGAGGAAACGCTGTAGATCTGCGTTTCCTCAAATATATCCATACTCCGCACCGAAACAAGCTGATCCTTGTCAAGACCGTTAAAGACCACGTGATATGTACCGTTCGTCTCCCTGCAGACATTCAGGGAGGCGGCACGGTAGACCGATACGGCAGCAAGCATTACCGTCATAAAAGCGGTGGCGGTGATTATGGCAATGATCGTCATTATTGTGTGTTTTTTCTGACCCCGCAGATAGCGCAGGGAAATTTCTCTCAGTTTCATATATCAGATTTCCTTTCAGGACGGTATCAGTTTAGTTTGATATCCTCAAGCTCCTTTTGCCAAAGTGCGGCGGAAGCGTCCGAGGGCATTCTCCAGTCGCCTCGTGGAGAAAGGGTAACAGAACCGACCTTTGGACCGTCGGGGAGACAGGAGCGCTTGAACTGCTGGGCAAAAAATCTTCTTACAAAAATTTTCAGCCACTTGAGGATAACATCATCGGGATAGGTACCTTCAAATGCGATTTTTGCAATGCGGAATATCTTTTTAGGTGAAAATCCGCAGCGTACCATATAGTAAAGGAAAAAGTCGTGAAGCTCGTAGGGACCTACGATATCCTCTGTTTTCTGAGAAATGGTGCCGTCCTCGGCAGGAGGGAGAAGCTCGGGCGATACGGGGGTATCGAGAATGTCTTTAAGGACAGCCGAAAGCTCTCCCGAGACCCTTTCAGCCTCATAGGAAACAAGGTGGCGTACAAGAGTTTTGGGAATGGAGCAGTTTACTCCGTACATCGACATATGATCGCCGTTGTAGGTAGCCCAGCCCAGAGCAAGCTCGGAAAGGTCTCCCGTTCCGATAACGATGCCGCCTGTCATATTGGCAATATCCATAATTACCTGCGTGCGCTCTCTTGCCTGTCCGTTTTCGTAGGAAACATCGTGAACGTCCTCGCTCTGACCGATGTCCTTAAAATGCTGACGGACGGAGGCGGAAATGTCTATCTCCCTGATAGAAGCGCCATAGGCTTCCGCAAGAGTAAGTGCATTGCTCTTTGTGCGCTTTGTGGTGCCGAAGCAGGGCATTGTAACGGCAATAATTCCCTTTCTGTCCAGAGACAGCATATCGAATGCGTGAACTGTGACGATAAGGGCAAGAGTGGAGTCAAGCCCCCCCGACAGACCGATAACGGCGGTCTTTCCGTGAATGTGTCTGAGCCTTGTGGCAAGACCTGTTGCCTGCATTGTGAGTATCTCCTCGCAGCGTGCGACAAGGTCGTTTCTGTCGGCGGGAACGAAGGGCATAGGCGCAAACTTCCTGCACAGCTTAATATCGGGAGTGTTCAGATTGAAATACATAATGCGTTCACTAAGACAATTATTTTCGGGCGCCTGCGGATAGGTGTTCATACGGCGGCGCTCGCCCGAGAGCTTTTCAAGGTCGATATCGCCGTAAATTATGCCGCTTGTAAATGGCTTGCTTTCACAAAGACGGCTGCCGTTTTCGCAGATAAGACTGTGACCGGAGAATATCATATCCTGTGTTGACTCCCCGAAGCCGCAGTCGGTGTAGACATATCCGCATACAAGCTTTGCGCTCTGCATTTCAACCAGCTTGCGGCGGTATTCTTTTTTGCCTATGACCTCGTCCGAAGCAGAGGGGTTGCAGATAATAAGTGCGCCGTTTACGGCAAGTTCTTCCGATGGAGAACTTGGCACCCACAGATCCTCGCATATCTCAACTCCGAAAACAAAGTCGGGGTCATCAAAGCTGCCGAATAACATTTCGCCCATAGGAGCATTGAAACGCCGGATAGCGGCAGCGCTGTCCCTGCCGTCCCAAGGAGTAAAATGCCTTGCCTCGTAAAATTCGGAGTAATTGGGTATATTTCTTTTGGGAACAAATCCCAGCACACGGCCCTTTAAGCACACAGCGGCACAGTTATAAAGCTTGCCCGAATGAGACAATGGCAGACCGACGATAAAAATTATCTCAAGGTCTTTGGTCTCCTCAAGAATATGCAGCAGAGCCTTTTCTGCGCCTTCCGTAAGAGTTTTTGACAAAAACAGGTCGCCGCAGGTGTAGCCCGTAATGCAAAGCTCGGGGAGGGTGAGCAGGGAGCAGTCGTTAGCGGCGGCTTCCTTTACAGCATTTATTATCTGTTCGGCGTTATATTCGCAGTCAGCCACTTTAAGGTCAGGCACTGCACAGCCGCATCTTATAAATCCGTCCTTCATAATAATAAGCGTCCTTTCGTATATCAGACTATTTTTAAAACAGTAATTTTGTACATATGTTTATAAATATAATTACACATTTTAATTTTAACTCAGAGAGCAATTAAATGTATTGCTGATTTGTAATGTTTTTATGAATAATTGGTATCAAAAGCTTGATTTATATGGGAGAGTATGGTATAATATAATAAGCTATGGCAAAGCATACGCAATGTGCGGAGGATTTTGCCGTTTCGAGTAAAACAAGGCGCTGTGGGTCGCTTTACCGCAGCGCATTAAGGAGATTTTTATGATAAAAAGTATGACAGGTTTCGGCAGAGCCGAGGAGATCATTGAGGGCAGAGACATCATTGTGGAAATTCGCTCGGTAAATCACCGCTACTACGAGTTTTCCGCAAGAGTTCCCAGAGCTTACGGCTACATCGAGGAAAAACTTAAAAGCTATCTTAACGGCAGGATATCCAGAGGCAAGGTGGAGGTAAGCGTTTCCATCACCGCCATTGAAGCGGCGGACACTCAGATCGAGATAAACAAAGCGGTGGCAAAGGGCTATGTGGACGCTCTCCGCAGCGTTGGCGAGGAGCTGGGTCTTGAAGATGACCTTACCCTTTCCCAGCTTGTAAGGCTGCCCGATGTGTTTACCGTCAGAAAGGCGGCAGATGACGAGGAGCTTATCTGGAACAGCGTCAGGACCGTTGCAGACGAGGCAGTTTCAAGGTTTATCGCTATGCGTGAGACCGAGGGACTTAAAATGAAGGAGGACGTTCTCGAACGTGCCGACATAATTGAAAGGCTTGTGGACGAGGTTGAAAGTCTTTCACCTATTTCTGCTGAGAATTACCGCAACAAGCTTTATGCCCGTTTATGCGAGGTGCTTGCGGACAAGAATATAGACGAGCAGCGGCTTGTTACCGAGGCTGCCATATTTGCGGACAAGACCGCCGTTGCAGAAGAGACCGTAAGACTCAAAAGCCATATCCGACAGCTGAGGGATATGCTTTCTCTTAACGAGCCTGTGGGCAGAAAGCTTGATTTCCTCATTCAGGAGTTCAACCGTGAAGCAAACACCATCGGCTCCAAGGCACAGGATATCGCTGTTACAAAGATAGTGGTCGATCTTAAATCCGAAATTGAAAAGATAAGGGAACAGATACAGAATATCGAATAATAAGGAGAGAAAGCTATGCAGCTTATTCCCATCGGATACGGAAACGCAGTCTCCGCAGAGCGGCTGGTGGCTGTGGTAAGCCCCGAGTCCGCACCCATCAAGCGTATCGTGCAGGACGCGCGTGACAGAGGTATGCTAATTGACGCCACCTACGGCAGAAAAACCAAATCGGTGCTTATTATGGACAGCGATCACGTGGTTTTATCCGCCGTTCTTCCCTCCTCAATTGCAGGACGGGCAGAGACCGTTCCCGATGATGATGGGAATGACACAGATACAGAATAAAAAAATCACCCGAAAGGAATGTTAAAATATGTCAAAGGGACTTCTTATCGTTGTTTCCGCTCCCTCGGGCTGCGGAAAAGGAACTGTCCTTGCGGAGGTCTTAAAAAACGATAATTTCTATTATTCCGTTTCCGCTACCACCCGTGCACCCAGAGAGGGCGAGGTGGACGGAGTGAATTATCATTTCCTCACAAAGGAAAAATTTGAGGAGCTTATTGCTACAGGCGGCGTTCTCGAGTATGCGCAGTACTGCGGCAATTATTACGGCACACCAAAGAAGGCCGTGGAGGACAAGCTCTGCGAGGGCAGAGATGTTATCCTTGAGATAGAGGTGCAGGGGGCTATGAAGATAAAGGAAGCCTGCCCCGAAGCGGTATTCATCTTCATTCTTCCCCCCTCTGTGGATACTCTGAAGCAGCGCCTTGAAAAGCGTGGAACTGAGACCGCCGAGGTCATTGAAAAGCGTGTTTCCGAGGCAAGGGGCGAGATAGAAAAGGCGTATAATTACGACTATGTTATCGTTAATGACGATCTGAACGAGGCGGTAAGCGATTTTATCAAGGTCGTTGAAGCCGAGAAGCTCACCGTCAGACGTTCAAGGCAGCTCATTGATAATGTCCTCGGAAAATAAAACAGTTGCATTTTTCATAAATGTATGGTATAATAATATAATATGTTTTTAAAAGGAGATTTTGATTATGTTAAGACCAGCTATGAATCAGATCGCTACTCACGGCGAAAGCTATTATTCCGTTGTTATCGGCGTTGCAAAGCGTGCGAGAGAAATTGCGGACGAGCTTGCCGAGAAGAATATGACTCTTGAGGAAAAGCCTGTCAAGACTGCTGTGGACGAGTTTGCGGCAAGAAAATTTTCCATTGTGGAGGATCCTTCCGTAAAGCCCGGCAAGTCCACCGAGGGAACATATTGATAATAAAGTGAACGGTTTATCTGTTCAGGTGGGCGTAAGCGGCACTTCCTTCGCCTTCGATCAGGCATACAGCTACAGCGTTCCCGATAACCTTGCGGACAAGGCTGTTCCTGGCTCACGGGTCATTGTACCCTTTGGCCGCTCGGACAGGCGCAGGGTGGGCATTATTGTGGGTGTGTGCACCGATACGGAGAATGTGGAGGGATTAAAGGCTGTAAGCTCTGTGGTGGATAATACCCCCATCATCGGAGATGAACAGCTGAAGCTGCTTCTGTGGCTCAGAGATACTGTGTTCTGCACATATTATGAGGCATTCCGCACACTTATTCCTCCGGGACTGGGCGTAAGCTTTACTCAGAAATACAGGCTTTCCCCGAAAAAGCCTAAAAAGGGCGAGCTGTCTGACAAGGCTATGGGGCTGTATCTTTCAGCCTCGGAGACCGATGACGGCGGCGAGCTTGCTGTGATGATATCCGAGGACGGAAAATCCGCTTCGGAGCTTATTGAAAAGGGCTTTCTTGAGGAGATCGACCTTGCAAAGCAGAGGGTGAGAGATGATACTGTAAGTATGGTAAGGCTCACCGACCATTATTCGGAGAAAAACATAAAGCTCACTCCCAAGCAGAAGGCAGCGGCTGAGATACTTGAGAGAGAGGGCTGTGCTTCGGTAAGAGAGCTTTGCTATATGTGCGGCTGTACTTCCCAGGTGGTAAAAAATATGGTGAAGAGCGGAGCCGCCGAGCTTTTCGATTACGAGGTGCTTAAAGCTCCCGAAACCATAGAACGGGACAGCGTTGACGATATTGTGCTAAACGGCAGTCAGCAGGCGGCTTTTGACGGTATCTCGCAGATGATATCCGAGAAAAAAGCGGCGGCGGCGCTGCTTTTCGGCGTTACGGGAAGCGGCAAGACTCCCGTTTTTGCAAAGCTTATCGACCATACTCTCCGTATGGGCAGGAATGTGATAATGCTCATTCCCGAAATATCTCTGACCCCACAGACATTAAACCGCTTCCGCAGACTTTTCGGTGAAACTGTGGCGGTGCTTCACAGCGGCTTGTCCCTTTCTATGCGCTCAAATGAGTATAAGCGTGTAAAATCGGGACAGTGCAGGATAGTTGTGGGCACAAGAAGCGCAGTTTTCGCTCCTCTCGACAATATCGGTCTCATCATTATGGACGAGGAGGGGGAGCGCACCTATAAATCCGAGTCAAGCCCAAGATATCACGCAAAGGACGCAGCGGCGCAGAGATGTCTTTATCATAACGCCCTGCTGCTCACCGCTTCTGCCACACCTTCAATAGAAAGCTATTACAGCGCCGAGAAGGGCAGGACAAAGCTTTTTGTTATGCCCGATAGATACAGCCCCGACCCAAGTGTTAAAGCGGCAATGCCAAGGGCTGAGATAATTGATATGACAGGCAGCGGACGCGTGCTCAGCGAGGAGCTTGTAAGCGGCATAAACGATAATCTGTCAAGAGGGGAGCAGTCTATACTTCTCCTTAACCGCCGAGGCTATCACACCTTCATAACCTGCTCCGAGTGCCGAGAACCTTTAGCCTGCCCCAATTGCAGCATACCTCTTACATATCACAAGGTGAACAACCGCCTGATATGCCACTACTGCGGATATAGTCAGGATTATACGGACAAATGTCCCAAATGCGGAAGCACTAAGCTCAAACTTTCGGGAATGGGTACACAGCGCCTTGAGGACGAGCTTGCAGAATTTTTCCCCGGCGCAAGGATACTCAGAATGGACGCTGACACCACATATTCAAGATATGCCTATGACAAGCGCTTTACGGCTTTCGGCAACGGCGAATATGACATAATGGTGGGCACTCAGATGATAGCCAAGGGACTTGATTTCCCGAATGTAACGCTGGTGGGCGTGCTGAATGCGGATAAATCTCTTTATTCGGGGGATTTCCGAAGCTATGAACGCACCTTTTCCCTTATCACACAGGTAGTGGGAAGAAGCGGACGGGGAAATTCAAGGGGACGTGCTTTGATACAGACCTTTGCCCCCGACCATTATGTCATAAATCTTGCCGCCCAGCAGAATTACACCGCATTTTACGAGCAGGAGATAGCAATGCGCCGTGCGCTCATATATCCGCCCTTCTGCGATATCTGCGCTGTGGGATTTTCGGGTGAGGACGACAAAAAAACGGGAGCGGCGGCAGATATTTTCGCCGAAAAAATTGCAGAGGGGATAAAAAACATTCCCGAAAAAATGCCCGTTCGTGTTCTCGGACCCTCAAAATGCGTTTTTGAAAAGATAAACGGAAAATTCAGATACAGGATAATCATCAAATGCCGAAACAATTCACAGTTTAGAAGCTTTATAAGCGGTGTGAGGACGGAGACTGCACGGCTCCCCGAATTCAGAGGAATATCGGTATACCTTGATATGAACGGCGATATTTCGCTTTAAATAACTAATAAGGAAAGGAATAATTGCAATGGCACTTCGCAATATATATATTGACGGCGACCCCATACTCAGAAAAAAATGCAGACCCGTTGAGAAGTTTGACGAGAAGCTTCACATTCTTCTTGACGATATGCACGAGACCCTTGACAAGGCTGAGGGCGTGGGACTGGCAGGACCCCAGGTGGGAATGTGCAGACGGCTTTTCATTATGCACCTTGAAGACCCCGAAACTAAGCAGGTGCGCCGCATTGAAGCCATAAACCCCGAGATAAAGGAGCAGAGCGGAAAGCAGCGTGTTATGGAAGGCTGCCTTTCCTGCCCCGACAAGTGGGGATATGTTACCCGCCCGAAGCACGTTGTTCTGAAGGCTCAGGACAGAAACGGCGAATGGTTCGAGGAAAGCTTCGACGACCTTGGCGCACAGTGTGTATGCCACGAGAACGCTCATCTTGACGGTCAGCTTTTCGTTGACGTTGTTGAGGAATTTGTACGTCCCGAGGACGTTTCGGAAAACAGAAGCAGAAGAAAGAAGATAAAGGTCAGGGCAAAAAATCAGAAATAAACTTCGTGAGGTATCAAAATGGATATTGTATTTATGGGAACGCCCGATTTTGCGGTTCCCTGCCTTAAAGCTCTCGTGGAGAGCGGCGAGAATGTTAAGGCGGTATTCACTCAGCCCGACAAGCCCAAGGGCAGAGGATACAAGCTGGCTCCGCCTCCTGTGAAGGAATATGCCGTTTCAAAGAATATCCCCGTTTATCAGCCTGTGAGTATGAAAAAGGGCGAGGAAGCAGATAAGTCCTATGAGCTGCTTAAAGAGCTTGCTCCCGACCTTATCGTGGTTGTGGCTTACGGTCAGATACTTACAAGAAGGGTGCTTGATCTTCCCAAGACCTACTGCATAAATATCCACGCTTCGCTGCTTCCCAAATACCGTGGCGCAGGACCTATACAATGGTGCATTTTAAACGGCGAGAAGGTCACGGGCGTTACCTCTATGATAATGGCTGACGGTATCGACACGGGAGATATGCTTCTGAAAGCCACCCTTGAGATAGGCGAGAACGAAACTGCCGACGAGCTTCACGACAGACTTTCCGAGCTTGGGGCAAAGGTGCTGCTTGATACGGTGAGTGCCATAAAGTCGGGAGATGTTCACCCCGAAAAGCAGGACGACAGCCTTTCAAATTATGCTCCGAGACTTACTAAGGAGCTTTGCCCCATTGATTTTTCAAAGTCTGCACAGGAGATACACGATCAGATAAGAGGCCTTTCCTCCTGGCCCTGCGCTGTTGCCGAGATCGCAGGCAGACGGCTTAAAATTTACCGCAGCGAACTTGACGGAGTACATCACAGCGGCTCTGCGGGGGAGATATGTGACAAGGATAAATTCACCGTTATCTGCGGCGACGGCTTCGGCATTACCTTTACCGAGGTGCAGGCAGAGGGCGGAAAGAGAATGAAAACAGCCGATTACCTGAGAGGAAATAAGCTTTAAGGAGAGTTTGCTATGTATTGGGACAGCACAATTATTATCCTTATCCCTGCAATAATATTCAGTCTTGTTGCCCAGCTTATGGTCAAATCCACTTTTTCAAAGTACAGCAAGGAAAAAAACAGCAGAGGTCTTACGGGAGCGGACGCTGCACGTGAGATACTCGACAGGAACGGTCTTACAAATGTAAGGATAGAGCGCATAAGCGGCAGCCTTACCGACCATTACGACCCGAGAGCCAATGTAATAAGGCTTTCCGATGATGTTTACGGCAGCGCCACCGTTGCGGCTGTGGGTGTTGCGGCTCACGAGGCAGGTCACGCTGTTCAGTATGCAACGGGATATGCTCCCATCAAGATGAGAAACGCAATTATCCCTATTACACAATTCGGTTCAAGCCTGTCAACTCCGCTTGTTCTTCTGGGACTTGTTTTCTCCTGGGATTTTCTTATTACTGTCGGCATACTTCTTTTCTGCGCTGTGGTGCTTTTTCAGGCGGTAACTCTTCCCGTTGAATTTGACGCAAGCGGCAGGGCAATAAGATCCCTTCGCTCGTCTCATTTCCTTGAGGACGATGAACTGAGAGACGCAAAGAAAGTCCTTACTGCGGCAGCTATGACCTATGTTGCCGCTATGATAACAGCTTTTCTGAGCCTTGTTCGTCTGCTGCTTATTTCCGGCAGACGGAGAAGATAATTTTATTTCGGGAGTGATACTATGTCCGCAAGGCTTGCCGCTTATAAGCTCATTGAAAGAGTAGAGGGCAGCGCATATTCAAATATTGCCCTTGACAGCGCTTTCAGGGACAGCTCTCTTTCCGAGCGGGACAAGGCGTTTGCGGCAAGGCTGTTTTACGGCGTTACCGAAAGGCGTATCACCCTCGAGCATCTGCTTTCCGCATACGTATCAAAGCCTATAAGCAAGCTGGACAAGCAGGTTCGCATCGCTCTGATGATGGGCGCATATCAGCTTCTGTATATGGACAATGTTCCCGATAACGCAGCTGTCAGCGAGTCGGTGGAGCTTGTAAAGAAGCTGAAAAAGGCTTCGGCTTCGGGAATGGTGAACGCTGTTCTGCGGAGCATTATCAGAGACGGAAAGAAGCTTCCCGAGGTAAAGGGTGACAAATATAAGAAAATGTCTGTGGAGTATTCCTGCCCCGAGGAGCTTATCAGACGAATATGCGAGGGCTACGGCGAGGAAAATACACGCTCACTTCTGGAGAATGCTCTTCTGCCGTCGATCTGCACACTGAGGGTCAATACTCTTAAAACAAGCGGTGCTGCTCTTGCGGAAAGCCTTTCGGGAAGGAGCGTTAAGGCATATGTAAGCGGTCTTGACGAAAATACGGTCATTTGCGAAAATCTTCGTGATGTGGAAAAGGACGAGGATTTTATTAAGGGCAATTACCACGCTCAAGATTATTCCTCTCAGCTTTGCTGCAAGGCGGTTGATCCCGAACCGGGGGAGACGGTCATTGACCTTTGCGCCGCACCCGGGGGAAAGACCTTTACTATGGCGGAAATGATGGGCAACAAGGGTAGGATAATTGCCTGCGAGCTTCACGAGAAGCGGACGGGGCTTATCAGACAGGGTGCGGAGCGCCTTGGGCTTCACATTGTTGAAACAATGACCAATGACGCAAGGGTACATAACCCCCAGCTGCCCATTGCGGACAGAGTCCTCTGCGATGTTCCCTGCAGCGGCTACGGCGTTATCAGGGGAAAACCAGAGATACGCTACAAGCCCTTATCCGACGCTGACGGACTCCCGAGGGTGCAGCTGGAGATACTTACTGCTGCTGCGGATCACGTTAAAGAGGGCGGTCTGCTTGTCTATTCAACCTGTACGGTGAATATAAATGAAAACGAGCGTGTGGTCGAGGCTTTTCTTGAGAAGCATAAGGATTTTTCGGGAGAAAATTTTCCAGAGGAAATGGGTGGCTTTTTCAAGGGAAAATATATGACCGCAGTTTTTGCAAAGGATTTCGGCGGAGACGGTTTTTTCATCTGCCGTTTAAGAAAGGGTGGCTCTCGTGGAGACTGAAAAGCTTGATATTTTATCTCTCTCGTTAGACGAGATCATAATAGAGCTTGACTCTATGGGCGAGAAAAAATTCCGTGCCGAGCAGATATTTAACTGGCTTCATATAAAAAAAGTTACCGATTTTTCAGAAATGTCTAATATTTCATTGGAACTTCGCACAAAATTATCTGAAAAATTTTATATAAATCGACTAAATATCGTCAAAAGACTTGAATCTTGTGTAGATAATACGATAAAATATCTTTATGAGCTTGAAGACGGCAATCACATTGAGTCTGTTTTAATGGATTACAAGCACGGAAACAGCATATGCATTTCCACACAGGTGGGCTGCAAAATGGGCTGCAATTTCTGCGCTTCCACTATCGCAGGGTTCAGAAGAAATCTTACGCCCTCCGAAATGCTTATGCAGATCTACCTTGCGGAAAAGGACAGCGGACGGCACGTTGACAGCCTTGTGCTGATGGGCATAGGTGAGCCGCTGGATAATTATAATAACGTGATAAGGTTTCTGGAGCTGCTCAGTTCACCCAAGGGTCGGAATATGAGCCTCAGACACGTGTCCCTTTCCACCTGCGGCATTGTCCCGAGAATTAACGATCTGGCAAAGCTTAAAACAGGGCTTACTCTGTCGGTATCGCTCCACTCTGCGGACAACAAGCGCAGGAGCGAGATAATGCCTGTGAACCGCTCCTGGGATATAAACGAGCTTATCGCCGCCTGCAGGGAGTATATAAAGGAAACAGGCAGACGCATTTCCTTTGAATACGCCGTGATAAGCGGCGTGAATGATTCTCCCGAGGACGCCGAGGCTCTGGCACGGCTCCTAAGGGGTATGAATTGTCACATAAATCTTATCCCTGTCAATAAGATCAAGGAAAGAAGCTACAGCGCAGACAGAAGGTCTGTGGAACAGTTTTCAAAACGCCTTGAAAGGCTTGGAATGAACGTTACCGTCAGAAGAACGCTTGGCGCAGATATAAACGCTGCCTGCGGTCAGCTCAGACGGGAATATGAAATATAGGCAGCGATGCCTCTTGAAAGGACTGAGACAATATGATGGTTTATACTCACACCGATATCGGGCACGGACGCTCCGAAAATCAGGACAGCGTGGATTTTGCGCTGCTTGAGGACGCTGTGTTTGCTGTGGTGTGCGACGGAATGGGCGGCTCAAATGCGGGCAGGGAAGCCAGCAGCAGGGCAGTTGCCATCATAAAGGAGCGTATCGTTAAGAGCTATCGCAGCGATTACGACAGCAACAAGATAAGAAATCTTCTTGTTGCGGCTGTCAAGACCGCAAACGCCGTTGTCTACGATTTAGGCTCGGCTGTTCCCGAATGGAACGGTATGGGCACGACCTGCGTTGCCTCCCTTGTGAGAAACGGGCTTGTACATACGGTGAATGTGGGGGATTCCCGTGCTTACCTTGTTACCCACGAGATAAAACAGATAACCAGAGACCATTCAATGGTAATGAACCTTTACGAGCGTGGGGACATTACAAAGGAAGAACTGAAAAATCACCCGAAGCGCAATGTTATTACCCGTGCTGTGGGTGTTGCCGAAAATGTGGAGCCGGATTATTTTGAAAACGAGCTTCCCCCGAACGGCGCAGTCATTCTATGCACAGACGGTCTGTCCAATTACTGCGACGAAGGCTTGATGTTCAGAATGACAAAGGATATGTCTTCCGAGGAGCTTCCGAATGCTCTTGTACAGACAGCGCTTGACAATGGCGGCGGCGATAATATCACCGCAGCTGTTATAAGATAAATTTCCCATAATAATCGGATTTTCCGAGGTCAAACGGAGTGGATCAGATGGATAAGAATATCGGCAAGAAGCTTGACGGCCGCTATGAGATCACCGAGCTTATCGGCATTGGCGGAATGGCGGACGTTTACAAGGCTGTGGATCTGGTTGAAAACAGAACTGTTGCCGTTAAAATTCTGAAAAATGAATTTGCAGACAATGACGATTTTGTAAGGCGGTTCAGAAATGAATCAAAGGCTATCGCCGTTCTCAGTCACCCCAATATCGTGAGGATATACGATGTGGGCTTCAGCGACCGCATACAGTTTATCGTTATGGAGTACATTGACGGTATTACTCTCAAGGAGTTTATGGAGCAGCAGGGCGTTCTGAAATGGAAGGATTCAGTTCATTTCATCATTCAGATACTGAGAGCTTTGCAGCACGCTCACGACAGGGGAATCGTTCACCGTGACATCAAGCCTCAGAATATTATGCTTTTTCCCGACGGCACCATCAAGGTCATGGACTTCGGAATTGCGAGATTTGCCCGTGAGGAGGGCAAGACCATTTCCGACAAGGCTATCGGCAGCGTTCATTACATCAGTCCCGAGCAGGCAAGGGGAGACGTTACCGACGAAAAGAGCGATATTTACTCCGTCGGAGTAATGCTCTACGAAATGCTCACGGGCGTCAAGCCCTTTGACGCAGATACGCCTATAGCAGTTGCGCTTATGCATATGCAGAATAATCCCAAGCCGCCCAGAGCCATAAACAATACCATTCCCGAGGGGCTTGAGAGCATTGTTATGAGGGCAATGCAGAGAGACGCTTCCAAGCGGTATCAGTCCGCTTCGGAAATGATAAAGGACATTGAGGAGTTCAAGCAAAATCCCAGCATTGTCTTTGAATATAATTATCTTGACACATCATCGGGAGACGCTGAAAAGACTCAGTATTTCCAAAGACCCGAAGCCTCGGGGGGAGAAAAGAATAATTCCGCCCCTGCCCACAGGTTCAAGGAAGAAACACCGAAGAAGGTCTATAAGGACGAGGTGAGAAAAACGAAGCCTAAAAAATCCAAAGAGGAAGTTTACGAAAACGAGGATATTGACGATTACGACGACGATGACGAGGACGACGGCGAGGTATCAAAGTCCTCTTACTTTGTTGTTGCTCTTACGGCTATTGCAGCTGCGGTAGTCATTATTGCAATGGTATTCATCACCGTTGTTATTATGAATACGTTTGTTGACGATAAAAAAACCGAGCCGATGGTCAATCTGGTGGGTCACGAGTATCAGTACTGCAAGACCTACTATTCCGAGTACTTCACTCTTGTGGTCGGCGGAGAGCAGTATGATTCCGAGATACCCAAGGGATATATCATTTCCCATACTCCCAAGGAGGGTGCGCCTATCGTTCGTGGAAGCACGGAGGTAAAGGCAATTGTCAGCAAGGGACCTCAGATGGTCATCGTTCCCAATGTGTACTCTCTTGAAGCAAATACTGCCGAGAGTATGTTAAACGGAAACAAGCTGAAAGTAAGCATCGTAATGCAGAACAGCGACGCTGAAAAGAACACCGTTATCAAGACAGAGCCTGAAAGAAATACAGAGGTGGAGATCGATTCTACCGTTATTATGTACGTAAGCCTGGGTCCTGAGATATATGACGTTATTATGCCTAATCTTGTAGGCGAAAACAAGGACACAGCCAAGTCCAAGCTTGAGGCACAGGGCTTTACTGTTCAGCTTCAGATGGAGGATTCCGCCGAGCCGGCAGATACCGTTATTGCACAAAGTATTCCCGCTCTTGACTCTGAGGGTCAGTCCAATATCGTAAGCCCCAACCAGACGGTGGTGCTTACCTACAGCTCCGGCAAGGCTCCCAAGCAGGAGGTCAATATCACCTTTGCAGTTCCCGACGGCTTAAAGGGCAAGGCTGTATTCAACGCTTATGTAGGCGGAAATATGGCAGGAACTATTTCGGTCGACAATATCGGATATGTTTCCACTATCTCCATTCCCGTTGAGGGCAGCGATACTCAGAAAACCGTTGTGGAGGTTGCAGACGACAAGGGCAATACCGAAATTCTGGGTGAATACAATGTTGACTTCAACACAATGACTGTTTCGGAAGTCAGATTTGATAAAAATGTTCTTATAACGCTGTTCGGCGTTCCCGAGCCTGCCGAGACTCAGGCACCTGCCGTACCCGATCAGCCGGGCGGACAGAATACAGCGTTCTCCGATCCCTATAATGATGCCGATATCATCGACAACAACGATTACGAGGATTGGTGGAACAGCATTATTAACAGTTATTGATTTTTACGGGCGGGTAAGGCATATGTCTTGCCTGCCTGTTTGATATGGGAGAGATGGTATGGACAGCGGCATAAAAGGTTTGATACTTGAATCGCTTGGCGGACTTTACACGGTCGAGACTGAGGACGGGGCGCTTTTAAAGCTTAAAGCGAGAGGCATTTTCCGCAAGGATGGTCTGTCTCCCTGTGCAGGCGACCGCTGTGTTGTGAGGGACGGCGTTATCAGCGAGATAGAGGAGCGGAAAAACAGCATTATCCGTCCGCCTCTGGCAAATCTCGATGTTATGGTATTTGTGGTATCCACCTGCGAGCCTGCGCCTAATCTTACGTTGCTTGACAAGTTCATTGCCGTATGCGAATATAAATCTATAGAGCCTGTTATCGCCGTTACTAAGGTGGATCTAAAGGCAAACGAGATGATACCCGAGATATACGGGAGAATAGGCATTTCCGTCGTGGTATGCGACTATGGCAGCAGCGAGGGGCTTGACATCATCAGAGAGAAGATACGGGGCAGGATATGCGCATTTACGGGAAATACGGGCGCAGGCAAGTCCACTCTTTTAAATCATCTTGCTCCCGAGCTTGAGATCAAAACTGCTGAGATAAGCCATAAGCTTGGCAGAGGACGTCATACCACCAGAGTTTCAAGGCTGTACAAGCTTTTTGACGGTTATGCTGCCGATACTCCGGGCTTTTCAAGCTTTGACACGATGCAGTACGCCGTTATCTTAAAGGACGAGCTGAAATACTGTTTCAGAGAATTTGAGCAGTATGAGGGAAAATGCCGCTTTGCAGACTGCAGTCATATCAAGGAAAAGGGCTGCGAGGTGCTTGAGGCGGTAAAGAGGGGAGACATTGCCCGTTCAAGGCACGAAAGCTATTGTCAGATGTATGAGGAAGCTAAGAATATCAAAGAATGGGAGATAAACGGCAGATGATGTGCGTTATTTTCGGAGGAGCGGACATTGAGGATTACAGCAATGTTCATATTCCCGAGGGAGCCGTTGTTATAGCTGCGGACGGGGGATACCGTCACTGTGTTAGGCTGGGGATAAAGCCCGACTGCATTATCGGCGACCTTGACAGCAATGAGGAAGAGCTTCCCGAGGACTGCGAGATCATTACCGCACCACGGGAAAAGGACGACACGGACCTTATGATGGCTGTCAAAACTGCCTTTGATGAGCATATAAGCGTTTTTCATATTTACGGAGCAGACGGCGGCAGAATGGGTCACACCTTTGCTTCTGTTCAGACCTTGGCATATATTGACAGTCACGGCAGAGAGGGTATTCTTCACGGAAACGGCTTTGTTATGCGGGTGTGCGGCGTTGGCAAGGTCAGTTTAAATAATGACGGATATAAATATGTTTCCCTGTTTTCTCTTGCACAGCGTTCCGAGATTTCCGCAAAGGGGCTGAAATATGGTGGAGATATTGTTCTAACGTCGGATTTTCCGCTGGGTGTCAGCAACGAGTTTACGGGCAGCTCTGCGGAAATTGAAGTGAAGTCGGGGCAAATTCTTGTTATTCTTGAAAAATAGTGTGTCAAAACGCCGTTATCCGAATAATATGAACTATACACTCGGTCATATTAAACGGAGGTGTTTTTATGAAAATGGTAGTGGTCAAGAGCCCGAAGCTTCTTGCAGGTCTTTTCAGAATTATTTTCAGGATAAAAAAAGAATCTGCCGATTCGGAATAATCTCTATGACTGCTTCATATGTATGTGTGAAGCAGTTTTTGTTTTGGGGGTATCGGTATGAAATGCACATTTTCGGAGCTTCGGGAAAGAGAGGTCATAAGCACAAGGACGGGCGCACGTATCGGGTTTATCGACGACCTGCTGATAGACACCGAAACGGGGAAAATTCTATCCCTTATTATCTATGGCAGGTCTCGTATGATGGGGATAATGGGCAGGGAGGACGATGTGGTCATATCCTGCTCGGATATCGAAAAGATAGGCAGCGATACAGTGCTTGTTTCGGCAGATGATGATGTTTTGTGCAGAATAAATAAAGACAGACGGAATAATTTGTTTGAATAATGTGAAATTGCCACTTGAAAAATGATGGAATGTATGGTATAATATTAAAGCAATTCGCACGTCGGAGTTTTCGGCGGTGGTGTTTCCGTAATGCGGAAATAAAAGCCGAGCTAAACACGGCGGAGGAAAATTTTATTTTTATTAACCAGGAGGAAATTTAAAATGGGCGTAGTATCAATGAAGCAGCTTCTTGAAGCAGGCGTACACTTCGGTCACCAGACAAGAAGATGGAACCCCAAAATGGCACCTTACATCTTTACAGAGAGAAACGGTATCTACATTATCGACATTCAGAAGACTGTAAAGAAGCTTGACGAGGCATATGCATTCATCAAGAGCGTTGCTGCAAACGGCGACAATGTTCTTTTCGTAGGCACAAAGAAGCAGGCAGGCGATTCCGTTAAGGAAGAAGCTCTCCGTGCAGGTGCTTACTATGTAAATGCAAGATGGCTCGGTGGTATGATGACCAACTTCAAGACCATTCAGAGAAGAATCGCAAGACTCGAGCAGCTCCACACAATGCAGGAGGACGGCACCTTCAACCTTCTTCCCAAGAAGGAAGTTGTTAAGCTTGAGCTTGAAATAGAGAAGCTTGAAAAGTACCTCGGCGGTATCAAGGATATGAAGAAGCTCCCCGGCGCTCTCTTTATCGTTGACCCCCGCAAGGAGAAGATCGCTGTTTCCGAGGCTAAGAAGCTCGGTATCCCCGTTGTTGCTATCGTAGATACTAACTGCGATCCCGACGACGCTGATTATGTTATCCCCGGCAATGATGACGCTATCAGAGCTGTAAAGCTTATTGCAGGCGCTATGGCTGACGCTATCATCGAGGGCAGACAGGGCGAGCAGCAGGCTGCAGAGGCAGAGAAAGCTGTCGAGGAAGAAGCAGCTGAGTAATTATAACTCATAATTATTACAGATTTCGGGCAGACTTTATAATAATAATGTCTGCCCATATTTCGGTATAAACTTGATTTTAAAATAATACAGGAGGAATTTAATATGGCAAAGGTTTCACCTTCCGAGATCAAAGAACTTATGAAAGCAACAGGCGTTGGTATGATGGACTGCAAGAAGGCTCTTGAGGAAGCTGAGGGCGATACAGAAAAGGCTGTTACCATTCTCCGTGAGAAGGGTCTTGCTACACAGGCTAAGAAGAGCGGCAGAGTTGCTGCAGAGGGTATCGTTACCGCTGTAGTTGAGGGCAATGTAGGTGTTGTTGTTGAAGTTAACATCGAGACTGACTTCGCTGCTAACAACGACGAGTTCAAGGCTTTCGTTGCAGCAGTTGCTAAGACTGTTATCGAGAAGAACCCTGCTGATGTTGACGCACTCAAGGCTGCTACTATCAGCGGCGGCGACAAGACTGTTGAAGAAGCTCTCCAGGATCTCTTCATCAAGATCAGAGAGAATATGGTTATCCGTCGTTTCAAGAGACTTGAGGGTGTTCTCGTTCCTTACGTTCACGGCGGCGGAAGCATTGGTGTTATGGTAAAGCTTGACACCGATCTCCCTGCTGACAAGGTATTTGAGTGCGGTAAGGACTGCGCACTCCAGGTTGCAGCTATGAACCCTGCTTACCTCAACAGAGAGTCTGTTCCCGCAGAGGTTCTCGAGAACGAAAAGACTATCGTTATGGCTCAGATGGCTGAGGATCCCAAGATGGCTTCCAAGCCCGAGCAGGTAAGAGCTAAGATCGCTGAGGGCAAGGTTGGCAAGTACTATTCCGAAAACTGCCTCCTCGAGCAGGCTTTTGTTAAGGACGACAAGATCTCCGTTGGCAAGTACGTTGAGAACTGCGCTAAGGCTCTCGGCGGCAAGATCGCTGTTGCTGAGTATGTTCGCTTTGAAAGAGGCGAGGGCATCGAGAAGAAGGCTGATAACTTCGCTGAGGAAGTTGCAGCTATGGCTAAGGGCAACAACTGATTTTTGCAATAACAAAGTATTAAAAAAACTCCTCTCTGCTAATCGGCAGGGAGGAGTTTTTGCGCATTAAAGCTTATTCATATTTCTAAGGAAGAGCATATTGTTTGTGGTGATAATGGACTTCCACCAGTTTTCCGCAAGGGTAAATTCTTTGTAAGGAGTACACCATTGCCAGGGAACGTTATAGGAGCCGTCGGGGAACTGATTTTTGGATATAAACTCACATTCGGCAAGGCAAAGTTCTTCATATCCCGAAATAAATTCGCTGTCTGTCCCGCTTATGAATGTGGAAGGGAGGGAAACGTATTCCTTGCCCCATTTTGATGTGTCACGGCAGATAAGCTTATCCATATATGCGGATATTGCGGATTTAAGTTTGTCAAGGTCAAATTCAGAGACATTGGCTTTTTTCAGAGCATTGTACAGCTCAATAAAGCAGGAGGTAACGTGCTGTTCGGGTTCGGTATCGGGTGAGCAATAATACTCAAGCGCTTCGCCAGTAATGTCAATGGCTTTATTGTACAGGGGACTGTTTTTCGGGCTGTGAAGAAGGATAAAGGCAGCAAGTGCGGCGGTGGGGTTGTAGTTAAACAGACTGCTGCCGCTGTATTCCCACCATATTGCGTGGGGATAATCGTTATTTGAGGGAACGGTGTTCAGCCATTGGCGTTTGTCATTGTCAAAATCCGCTCCGCTTTCAAGGAAACGCAGCATTCCCGAAATTACGGGGTGTTCGCCTTCGAAGCCTATTCCGTCAATGATATTTGCCGCCTTCCAGGTCTGCATAGGAGCTGAATTGGGATTGAAGTTGTCCGCTTCAAGTCCGTGACCGAAGCCGCCGTCGGGGTTCTGATAGGCGGAGAGGGCGTGCATTACCCCTTCTTTTGAGCCGTTTTCAAAGTGATACTGCCAGATGGCAAGGTCTAAGGGGCGGGCGTTTCGGTAAACAAAGGTGCGTGCTTTTTCAAATGTGTTCATATTTTTATTCCTTTCACGTGAGGCGTGATTTTTCGTAATTATAGGGAATGCTTGTGCCTTGGAGAACGTCCTCGATTTTCTCGATAATGAGCCAGTCGTCCATATTATTCTGCTTTTCAAAGCAAAGGGGAGGGTCGATGGGAGTAACGCTGTCAAACTCTGTGAGACATATGCACTTTTTATGCCAGCGCTGACGCTGCTTTTCGGAAAGGTCAAGCTTTTCGGCATTATCGCTTAAAACCTTATCAATTTCCTCTTCGGACAGCTTGACGAAATTCTGGACGCTTTTTACTTTTGCTTTGGCGGATATTTTTGCCGAACCCTTTTCCATAAAGTAAAGAGTTTCGCCCTCAAATACCCTGCTGTGAGGTATTTTCCGCCCTGCGGCGCTGCGGATTATCATTGTTTTTGTGCCGCTCATAATTTTGCTCAGCACTTTTTCTTTATCGTCGCAATAAACGAGGTGGACCATAATTTGACATTCCCTTCTGTTTTTCTTTAATTATATAGCAAAAGCGTAAATATGTATTGGAAAAATGCGACATTTTATCCTTTTATATGGAGATATTTTACAGCTTCGGCAGGGGTCATAAGGTGCCGCTTTCGGAAATCTCCCAGCAAATGGGACTGGTCATAATAGCCGTATTTTTCCACAGCGTCAAGTATGGATATCCCGTTTCCCAGAGCTATTTCCTGCCACAGAAGCTGATATCTGATAAGGTCACAGAGCACCTTCGGGGACATTCCCGTCTGAACCGCAAATTTCCTCTGGAGCGTTCTTGGGAAAAGGACGGTGTAGGCGGCGAGGTCGGATATTTTTATATTGCCGCCCAAAATAATTGTCAGGTAAAGGGCGTTCATTACATCGTCGCTTTGATTTTCGGGTCTGAGAAAATCATACAGCACAGCTTCGGCTGCTTTGGAACGTTCCATAATGGCGTTTTCACGTGAGACAACTTCATATAGTTTTCGGGTGAGGTTCGGGAAAATATCCTCGGGTCGGTCGGTGGGTATGTTCATATCGGGATATTCCGCAAATGCGGCGGCTGACCATGGGTAAAAGCGGACTGCAAATGTGGAATATTCCGCAGAATTTGAATTGCTTGAGGGAATATGTGCTGTCTCGTCAATATGACAGAAAAAGCTTGTGCTGCTCTCTTCGTAGAAATGAAAAATTATGTCCATACAGGTGTCGGGGATAACGATTCCCGAGGATTTTTGCTTTACCGGGCGTTTTGTTCCCCAGAAGCAGCGGATATATGGCCTCAGGGGAGCTGAGGGCATAATTTCGGTATAGCTGTCATTATTCTCAAAGGGGTCGGCGGTAATGGGCATATAAATCTTGCTGAGATCGGTCATTTTTTTCGGTCTCCTTTTGGCTTTGTACTCAATATTATAGCATATTTCGACGCCTCTGGCAACGAAATTTTTACAAATGACATAAATGGTTAAGATTTGATTACAGTTTGGTACAGCTATAGCTTTTTTCGGACGTATAGGCTATAATGAGATTATGGAGATTTGTTCCCCGCAAAAAAAATTCCATTATCTGACAAAAGGAAGGCAATATACATATGGAAAAGAAAATAAAGGAGAAGAAGCTCCGACCGTCTAAGCTTACGGATACCAATACGGTTTTTGCAAAACTGTCATTGCTCCCAAGCTTTTTAGGCGTTTCGGTTTTCTTTATTATCCCGTTTATCATAATTATATGGTACTCATTTCTCGATAACCCCATAAACAAGGAATTCGTATTCTTTAAGAATTACGAGATACTTTTCAAGAATAACGCATTTCTTACGGCGGCAAAGAACACCTTGCTCCTGTCGGCGGTAGCGGTGCCGCTGGCGGTGGTGCTGTCATTGGGGCTTGCATCTCTGCTTGACTCGAAAATACCCTGCAAGAGCCTGTTCAGAACATTTTTCCTCTGCCCGATGATGGTTCCCGTGGCTTCGGTTGTGCTTATATGGCAGGTGGTATTCCATTATCACGGAACTCTCAATGCTGTGCTTGGGGAATGGTTCGGTGCGGCTCCTGTGGACTGGATGAAGTCGAGCAAATGTATGATAGTTGTTGTGCTGCTGTTTTTATGGAAAAATCTGGGATATAATATGATACTGTTTCTGGCGGCGCTTAACAATATCCCGAAGGATCTTCTTGAAGTGGCAGAGCTTGAAGGAGCAGGCAGGCTCTACAGACTGCTGCACATTAAGCTCAGATATTTATCACCCACGATTTTGTTTGTGACTATCCTGTCTCTCATAAATTCCTTCAAGCTTTTCAGAGAGGTATATCTGCTGACGGGTGATTATCCCTTTGAGGATCTGTATCTGCTGCAGCATTTTATGAACAACACCTTCAGGTCGCTCGATTATCAGAAGCTGTCGGCGGCGGCAATGATAATGTCCCTTGTTATGGTGCTCATTATCGGCATAATGTTCATTGCGGAAAACAAGTTCGGGGGTGACGTTGAGGAATGAAAAAGATACGTTCCCCGCAGAAAGCCGCTGAGAAGGTAATACTTGCGGTAATGACCCTGTTTGCGGCGGTGGCTTCGGTCATATTTCTCCTGCCTACGCTGCTTACCATCACCAATTCCTTTATGGCTCAGTCGGAGATAAACGCAAACTACGGAGTGGTTTTCTCATCAATAAGCGGCGGCAGCAAGACGTTTATCTCGGAGAAGGTAAATCTGAAATTTATCCCCGATATAGTAAGCTTCAGCCAGTATTTTTCGGTGCTTTTCAAAACTCCCGATTATCTGCTGAAATTCTGGAACTCGGTGATACTTACGGTGCCTGTGGTCATATTCCAGACGGCGGTGGCGCTGTTTGCCTCCTACGGCTTTGCGAGACTTACAGGGAAACTGAAGGAAATTCTCTTCTTTTTCTACATCGTGCTTATGCTTATGCCCTATCAGGTAACGCTGGTGCCAAATTACCTTGTTGCCGATAAGCTGGGACTTCTGAACACGAGATGGGCGATAATACTCCCCGGAATTTTCTCGCCCTTTGCGGTTTTCCTGCTGACAAAGGCGATGAAGAGGATACCCAAAACATATTTCGAGGCGGCAATGCTTGACGGGGCAAGCGAGCTGCAGATATTTACGAATATCTGTTTCCCGATGGTGCGAAGTGCTGTTTTCTCGGTGCTTATGCTGGTGTTTATCGACTACTGGAATATGGTTGAGCAGCCCCTCATTCTTTTAAATGATGAGCAGCTTCACCCGCTGTCAATTTTCCTGTCAAAGATAAATACGGGAGATACGGGACTTGCCTTTGCGGTGGCTGTTATCTATATGACCCCGTCCCTGCTGATGTTCCTCTACGGTGAGGAATATCTTGTGGAGGGCATTACATATTCGGGCGGAATTAAAGGATAAGAAAGGATATAACGGTTATGAACAACGAAAGAACGCCGAGAAAGGAGATCATCAAGAACATTGCCATTGTTTTTCTGGCGGTGCTTCTGGTGCTGACTTTTTTCTCAAATACAATTATGAATTACTCTCTGCCTCAGGTGTCTGCTGTTTATGTTAATCAGGGCACTATCTCCGAGCAGATACGTGGAAGCGGCACGGTAGAGGCTGCCGAGAGCTATGAAGTAAAGTTCGAGGAAACCAGAGAGATTAAGAGTGTGGCTGTAAAAACGGGTCAGACCGTTTCAGCGGGAGACATTCTCTTTGAGCTTGCAGATGAGGACTCCGCAGAGCTTACAGAGGCTCAGAATACGCTTGACTCTCTTGAGCTTGAGTATAAGAAAGCCGAGCTTACCCTTGCTGCAGGCTCGGGTTATGAGACGGATTATCTTACGATATCACGTGCCGAGGACGAGCTGCAGAAGCTTAAAAATCAGCTTACGCTTGCAGAAAGCGGTTCGGACCCTCTGAGCGTGGCTTCCGCAGAGTATAAAGAGGCAAAGGCTCTTTCTGATAAGCTTACAAGAGAGAAGGAAGAGTTAAGCGCCGCACTTGCTTCCGTTGATACGGAGGATATGCTTGACCTTACGGGAGATTACTACGACCGTATGAGAGCTGCAAAGGACAGCGTTACAGCTGCCGAAAAAAAGGCAGAAAAGGCAAAAACTACATATGACGATCTTGTCAAGGATATCGGCGACAACACAGATTACAATGATGCGATCACATCAAAGCAGTCAGAAATAGAGTCTGCAAGAAACCTTCTTAATGAGTATTATGTTTCTCTTTATAATCTCAAGCCTGACGAAGATACCTCCACGATTTCCCTCCAGATCGACTCGCAGAAAATTGAGATAACAAAGCTTGAAAGAGAGCTTTCAAACCTTATGGTGAAGGCGTCATCAAGCTCTGTTTCAAAGACAAAGCTTAAAAATGCGGAAGATGCTTCAAAGAAAGCCCAGGATAAACTTAACGACGCAAAGGATAATCTGAGCGAGGTAACAAGAACCGTAAAGCTTGAGATAAAGGCACAGCTTGACGAGATAAACGACAAGCTTATTGCCGCAGCTGACAGAATGTCGGCGGCAGAAGAGGATAAGTCTGAGGCTGAGGCGCAGGGTCTGCTGTCTGCGGCGCAGCTTACAGCCAAGATAACCGAAAAGGAAGACGAGATAGCAAAGCTCAGAGCCGATCTTGAGGTAAAACAGTCCACTTCAAATGTGGAAAACGAGACCGCCAAGCTTGATCTTGAGGCAAAGGCAAAGGCTATCGAGCAGCAGAAGGAAAAGGTGGAGAAGCTCAAAAGCAATTCCTATGACGCTGTTGTGAAGGCAAAAATGGGCGGTGTTGTTGAAAGCATTTCCGTGACTGCGGGAAGCAAGGCGGAGGCAGGAACTACAGCGGCTGTCATCAATGTATCCGATATGGGCTATGTAGTTGAGTTCCCCGTCAAGACCGAGCAGGCAAAAAAGGTCAAGGTGGGCGACAAGGCTGAGATAACAAGCTGGTACTGGGGAGAAAATTTCTCCGCAGAGCTTTCCGAGATACGTCCCGATACTGCTAATCCCCAGTCTCAGAAAATACTCGTTTTCAAAGTTTCCGGTTCGGATATCTCAACGGGTCAGACCATTACACTTTCAATGGGCAGCAAGGGTCAGAACTACAGTACGGTAGTTCCCAACTCGGCTGTGAGGGAGGATTCCAACGGTAAATTCGTCCTCGTAATGGAGGCAAAGAGCAGTCCTCTCGGAAACCGATACAAGGCTGTGAGATACGATGTGGAAGTCATTGTCAAGGACGATAACAATACTGCCGTAAACGGTCTTTCGGGCAGCGAATATGTTATAACCACATCTACAAAGCCCATTTCCGCAGGCGAGCAGGTTCGTCCCGCTGAGTGATGGAGGACATATGAGCAGGCTGAAAAAATTCAACATTATCCTTGCCGCAGTAAATGCCGTTCTGCTTATTGCGGCAGGGCTTCTCACAGGAAAAACGGTCTCGCTTAAAAACGAGTATTCCTCAGACAGCGCAAAGCAGGCGTGGGACGGGGAAAAATACAGCTACTCCCAGATATCCCTGTTTCTTCCCACGGATAACTCTCTTGATGTGTTAGGCGTATATTCTCTGAGGCAGTCTGTGGAGGAAAAGCTAAAGGAAAGCTCTGTGACTGCCGATAAGGATAACCCCGAGGGCAGGCTGTGGATAGATTGTGCAGGCGGCGAAAGCTCCCTTTCAATGACGGGAAAGCTTGGAAGCTGTACAGCAGCGGTTACGGGCACCTTCGGAGATTACTTCATTTTCCATCCCGAAAAGCTTATGAGCGGCAGCTACTATACCGAGGACGACATCAACATTGACAGGATCATACTTGACAGAGAATGCTCCTGGCAGCTTTTCGGATCTATGGATACGGTGGGTATGCCTGTAAACATTGGAAATAAGGTCTTTTATGTGGCAGGAGTGGTTGAGTCGCCCGACAGCAAGCTTGACAAGGCGGCTTACGGCGATACGCCCAGAGCGTATATGCCCTTTGAGTCCCTGAAAGCGCTTAATGAAAGCACAGTTCTCACAAGCTATGAGGCTTGCCTGCCGAATGTTGTTAAGGACTATGCGTATACGGTGATAAAAGATATCAATCCTGCGGGTGAGAATGCTGTTGTAGTTGACCAGAGCGGACGCTTCGGGCTGATAAAGCTTATTAAAGGCGCCTCTGAGATATCCGAAAGCGTTATGATAAAAACGAAAATGGCTCTGCCCTGGTATGAAAACCGCCTTAGAAGCGCCGAACTGACCGCAAGGCTGGCGGCGGCACCTATTCCCTACCTAATGATAATACCTGCCATATCGCTGGTTTACGCTTTGTATATGCTCACAAAGCTTGCAGGCAGGGGAGCAAGGGCGATAAAGGACAAGGCAGAGGAGAGGTATCAGAAAAAAATATCGGAAATTTATTATAAGAAGCATAATGAAAAATAACTCAAAATATGCCGCAGAAAATCCAAAAAATTCTGCGGCATATTTTATCCCATATCAAAAAACTGCCTGCACAGCTGAAAAACCGTGCAGGCAGTTTGTGTTTTATGATAATATATTACTTGAAATAAGCCACGCCGCTCTCAAAGATCTTCTGATCCTTGTTGCCGGGAACGTTCTTGCAGATGTCTGTGCCGATACGCTCGCTGTGACCCATCTTTCCGAGAACACGTCCGTCGGGCGATGTGATACCCTCGATAGCGTCAAAGGAGGAGTTGGGATTGAAGCGGATATCCATAGAAGGCGCACCGTTAAGGTCAACGTACTGAGTAGCAATCTGACCGTTGTCCGCAAGCTGCTTGATAAGCTCGGGAGAAGCGATGAAGCGTCCCTCGCCGTGAGAAATGGCGATCTTGTGGATATCGCCCACCTCGCAGCCTGCAAGCCAGGGAGACTTGTTTGAAGCAATTCTTGTGGAAACCATCATTGACTGGTGACGGGCAATGGTGTTGAATGTGAGGGTAGGGGAATTGTCCTCCATATCAACTATCTTTCCGAAAGGCACAAGACCCAGCTTGATAAGAGCCTGGAAGCCGTTGCATATACCCAGCATAAGACCATCTCTGTTATCGAGAAGGTCGGTAACAGCCTCCTTGATGGAAGGATTGCGGAAGAATGCGGTAATGAATTTGCCTGAACCGTCAGGCTCGTCGCCGCCCGAGAAGCCGCCGGGTATCATAATTATCTGAGACTTCTTGATAGCCTTCTGAACATACTTTACGCTGTCCTCAAGTGCGGAAGCGGAAAGGTTCTTGATGACCACGATCTCGGGAACGGCACCCGCTCTTTCGAATACACGTGCAGTATCATATTCACAGTTTGTGCCGGGGAATACGGGGATAAGCACCTTGGGCTTTGCAAAGGTGGAAGCGTGCTGAACGGTGTCGTGAGCGGTGTAGGTGTATATCTTAGCAGGCTTGCTCTCTGTCTTTATGTTGCAGGGGAATACAGGCTCAAGCTTGTCCTCCCACGCCTTCTGCAGGTCAGCCATATCAATTACATAATCACGGCAGTCAATGGTGTAAGAGTCTGTTGTTGTACCGATCACCTTTTCAGCAGTAAAGGGGTCTCCGTCAAGCTCGATAACAAAGGAGCCGTATCTTGAATAGAACATAAGATTTTCATCTAACTTCTTTTCAAACTTAAAGCCTATCCTGTTTCCGAGGGACATCTTTGCAACAGCCTCAGCAATGCCTCCGAAGCCTACAGACCATACCGAGAGAGCCTTGCCCTCTGCAATAAGAGCCTCAACACGCTCAAATACGCTTCTTACGCTGTCCCACTTGGGCAGACCGTTCTCGTCATAATCGGGAGTGATGTAGATTACCTTATTGCCTGCCTTCTTGAATTCGGGGGAGATTATCTTCTTGCTGCTTGCGGTGGAAACTGCAAAGGAAACCAGGGTAGCGGGAACGTCGATATTCTCAAATGTACCCGACATAGAATCCTTTCCGCCGATAGCGCCGCAGCCAAGCTCGATCTGAGCCTTGTATGCGCCGAGAAGAGCAGCAAAGGGCTTGCCCCATCTGGTGGGATTATTCTGAGTTCTCTCGAAATATTCCTGGAAGGTGAGCCAGCAGTTCTTGTAGCTGCCTCCTGCCGCAATTACCTTGGAAATTGATTCGATAACAGCAGCGATAGCGCCGTGATAAGGGCTCTTGTCGCTTACATAGGGGTTATAGCCCCAGCCCATAATTGAGCAGGTGGTAGTCTGACCCTTGAGAACGGGAATTTTAGCAGCCATAGCCTGAGTGGGAGTGAGCTGATATTTTCCGCCGTAGGGCATTAAAACGGTTCCTGCGCCGATGGTGGAGTCAAAGCGCTCAACAAGACCCTTCTGAGAGCAAACGTTAAGGTTAGTCATAAGAGTGTACCAGCTGTCGGGGCAGTCGGTGTAGGACTTAGGCTGTAAGGTAACAGGCAGGGAAACCTGAACATTGGTATGCTTTTCTGCGCCGTTTGAATTTAAAAATTCTCTTGAAAGATCAACAATGACCTTGCCGTTCCACTTCATTCTGAGACGAGGTTCTTCCGTAACATCGGCAACCTTAGTAGCCTCAAGATTTTCCTTAGCGGCAGCAGCCATAAATTTCTTCATATCGGATTTTCTGACAACAACAGCCATTCTTTCCTGGCTTTCGGAAATAGCAAGCTCGGTTCCGTCAAGGCCGTCATACTTCTTGGGAACAGCGTTCAGGTCGATAATAAGACCGTCTGTCAGTTCGCCTATGGCAACGGAAACACCGCCTGCACCGAAGTCGTTGCAGCGCCTTATCATATGAGTAACATCGGGGTCTCTGAAAAGTCTCTGAAGCTTTCTTTCCTCGGGAGGATTACCCTTCTGGACCTCTGCACCGCAGCTTTCGAGAGACTGCTCTGTGTGGGACTTGGAGGAGCCTGTTGCACCGCCGCAGCCGTCACGTCCCGTGCGTCCGCCGAGAAGAATGATAACATCGCCGGGCTCGGGAGTTTCTCTGATAACATTCTCAATGGGAGCAGCACCCACAACTGCGCCTATCTCAAGTCTCTTAGCCACATAGCCGGGGTGATATACCTCGGAAACGTGACCCGTTGCAAGACCTATCTGATTTCCGTAGGAGCTGTAGCCGTTAGCTGCACCCACAGTAATCTTTCTCTGAGGGAGCTTTCCGTGAATGGTGTCCTCAACGGGAACAAGGGGATTTGATGCGCCCGTTACACGCATTGCCTGATAAACATAGGAGCGTCCCGAAAGGGGATCTCTGATAGCTCCGCCGAGACAGGTAGCCGCACCGCCGAAGGGTTCGATCTCGGTGGGGTGGTTATGGGTCTCGTTCTTGAACATAAGGAGCCAGTCCTGAAGCTCGCCGTCAACATCGACCTTTATCTTTACGGAACAAGCATTTATCTCCTCGGACTCGTCAAGATCCTTGAGAATGCCGTCTTTTTTCAGCTTCTTAGCGGCAATGGTGGCAATGTCCATCAGAGTGATAGGCTTGTCCTCTCTGCCCAGCTCTTTTCTTGCGTCAATGTATTCGTTGTAGGTCTTTCTGATGTAATCGGCGTCGATATTAGCCTCGTCGATAATTGTGGAGAATGTGGTATGACGGCAATGGTCGGACCAGTATGTGTCGATCATACGAATTTCTGTAATTGTAGGGTCACGCTTTTCTGTATCACGGAAATAGTCACGGCAGAACTTGAGATCGTCAAAGTCCATAGCAAGTCTGTACTTTGTGACAAAATCCGCAAGACCCGGGTCGTCCATAGTGATAAAGCCCGTAAGTGTCTCAACGGACTCGGGGATATCATACTTTACAGCGAGGGTGTCGACCTCTGCAAGTGAAGCCTCACGGCTCTCCACAGGGTTGATGATATATTTTTTCAGAGCTTCAAATTCATCGTCCGAGATAATGCCCTTGGTGATGTAAACACGTGCATTGCGGACCTTGCAGCGTTCACCCTGAGTAAGTATCTGGATACACTGCTCGCAGGAATCGGCTCTCTGGTCGAACTGACCGGGGAGATATTCCACAGCGAAAACTCTCTCGTCGGGAGCAAGCTCGGGCAGAGTACGGTAGGTAACATCAACAGCCGGCTCGGAGAATACGTTCCCTGCCGCATAGTCAAAGTTTTCCTCGGAAATATTCTCAGCGTCGTAGCGGTTCAGAACACGCAGCGAGCGGAGGGAATCCAGTCTGAGGGCTGTTTTCACATCCGAAAGAAGCGTTTTTGCCGATGAGGCAAATTCAGGTTTCTTTTCAACATAAATTCGGTAAACTGGCATAAGTAAGATACTCCCCTTTATCATATGTTGGTGTCGAGATCGCCGCCGTCCCGGATAATTTCACCGTAACAGCAATTATCTCCTATCTTATCTATTTTAACATAAAAAATCATTTTACGCAAACTTTTTTCTGAATTTTTTGTTAAAATTTTTATATGAGCGTAATTCGGCGCATATCCGTGATGAACGCCGTCGGATTTTTCACGCTCAAAAAGAACGGGAAACTCTTTTCCCACAAGGCTTTGCAGGAATTTTCCCCGACATTCGGCTCCCGCATCGGCAAGTTCCCTTGCTCTCCGCTTTTTTATGTCACCCGGCACCTGATCCTTCATAAGGTCGGCTTTTGTGCCTTTCCTTCGTGAATATGGAAAAACGTGGATATCGGAAAAGCCGATTTTTCTGATAAATTCCACCGACTGCCTGTGATCCTCCTCGGTCTCTCCGGGAAAGCCCGCCATAACGTCCGCAGTAATTCCACAGTCGGGAAAAATGCTCCGTATACGCTGTACAAGTGCGGCATATTCATCTGCTGTATAGCGCCTGTTCATTGCCCTCAGCGTCCTGTCACAGCCGCTTTGGAGCGACAGATGAAATGAGGGACAGAATTCGGGTACAGCCGCAAGCCTGTGAAGGATCTCATCGGTCATTCTCTCAGGTTCAAGGGACCCGAGCCTTATCCTGTCAATGCCTTTTATACCGCTTATAGCCTCTACAGCGTCTGCAAGTCCCAAACCAAGCTCCGCACCGTAAAACGCAAGATTTATCCCCACAAGGACTATCTCTCTGTAGCCGTTTTCGGCAAGCCTTTCTGCTTCGGAAACAATGTCGGGAAGAGGCTTAGACCTTATCCTGCCTCTTGAATAGGGGATTATGCAGTAGGTGCAGAAAGCATTGCAGCCGTCCTGTATCTTCATAAAAGCACGGGTATGCCCTTCAAGATGTTCGGCGGACATCGCTTCAAAGCTGTCGTGAGATGAATATGGCGCAACGGCGCAGACACGCTCTCTGTCCTCGAGATATTCTTTTACAAGCCTGACGATATCGCTCCTGTTTTTTGTTCCCGTCACGATATCGGCGCAGCTTTCGGCGGCGGCTTCCTCTGGAAATGCCTGAGGAAAGCAGCCTGTGAGAACAATGACCGCCTGCGGGTGGTCACGTCTCAGACCTCTTAAAGTCTGCCGAAGCTTGCTGTCGCTTTCGGAGGTGACTGTGCAGGAGTTTATCACAAAAATATCCGCAAGATCTTTTTCGAGAGTTGTTGTAAAACCCTCGGCTTCAAAAGCTGCAGTCATACAGGCAGTTTCGTAGGTGTTGACCTTGCAGCCGAAGGTCATAAAGTGAATATACATAAAATCCTCCGCAAAAAGTTGTGCAATTTGTACACTTAAAACCTTTCAGTTTTTTTTAACTATATGCTATTATACAATAAAATAAAAAAAATTGCAAATCCTCTTGACTTAATCGGAAAAAACTGCTATTCTTAATACTAAGGAAACTGCAAGTAAAGAAAAATCAGGCGGTTTTCTCAGGGACAAACCTAATTTAATGAACACCACGAAAGGATGGGTTGTTATGAAAAAGACTACTATTATGCTTGCAACTATCAATGATGTTAAGAACTTTGTTTCCGAGGTTTCTCTGTGCGATTACGACGTTGATCTCCTTTCCGGAAGATACGCTGTAGATGCTAAGTCTATTATGGGTATTTTCAGCCTCGATCTTTCCAAGCCCATCACTCTTGAGGCTCACACAGATGACGCTTCCGAATTTTTTGAGAACATCAAGCAGTTCATTGTAGAATGAGTTCTATAACTTAAGTCTATGGCGGCTGTCCCGTTTGCTTCGGGGCAGCCGTTTTCTTATGCATAGATGTTTGTCCTAATTATCCCGTCATCGGCATAGAATGTACGGGTGATAGAATGAAAAAAGCATTTACAAAAGCTTCCGCAATATTTTTAGGCATTGTAATGATAATGACCTGCACATCGGAAATATCCGCCGAGGATAAGCCTGTGAGGGACTATAAGGAAAGCTATGTCCTGATGGAGCCTTATACGAAAACGGTCATTCGTGAGAAAAACGGCGATGTGCCTGTGCAGATGGGTTCCTTCAATAAGCTTATGACCGTCCTGCTGGCCGCTGAGGCGATGGACAGGGGAGAGCTTACCTTTGATACGGTCATCACCGCAAGCGAGAATGCCAATTCCAAGCAGGGCGCACAGATTTGGCTTATGCCCGGGGAAAAATCAACTCTGTCTGAGCTGTTAAAGGGCGTTATCATCGGAAATGCCAATGATGCCGCCTGCGTTATTGCCGAAAAAATAGGCGGCACCGAGGAGAAATTCACCGAGCTTATGAACGCACGGGCGGCGGAACTTGGTATGAAAAACACCCTGTTCACCGAATGTACGGGCTACTATGACGACGGCAGCCAGCATACCACCGCCTATGACGCCGCCCTGCTCCTATGCGAGCTTTCAAAGCACGAGGAACTTACGGAAATATTTGTCACAAGGCTTGAGGATATCAAGGACGGCAAGGTTCAGCTTGTGACCTCAAATCCTATGGGACACAGATACAAAGGCTCAGTAGGCTTCAAATGCGGCACAGGACCTTCATCGGGATATTTTGCCGCCGAAGGCGCCTGCCGTGACGGATTTTCTCTTGTCTGCGCCGTAATGGACTGCAGGGACGAGGACAGAGCCTTAGGACTTGCAAAGGAGCTTCTTGACATAGGTTTCGGTGGCTATACGGTCATTTCCCTTGATATCCCCGAGGATATGCCCGATGCTGTAAAGGTGAAAAACGGCTGCGGCACAGAGGTCTCCATATCTGCAGAACAGACGGGAAACGCTCTCATAAGCAAAGGTTCGGAAGACGCTGTGGAAGCCCGTATCATCCTGCCTTCCTTCGTGTATGCTCCCGTCGGACGGGGCGACAAGATAGGCGAGCTGAGATTTTACTGCAAAGACAGGCTATTAAAGACCGTACAGCTCAGAGCAGCGGAGGATATCCCGAAAAAAAGTGTTCTTAGCGTATTGTCAGATATGCTGAAATATATCACTGAATTTTAGTTAAATCAACTAATTTTTCGATAATTGAGTTAATGTTGCCAAAAAATCTTGCAAATTCTCTGAAAATATAGTAATATAATATTTGTATATGGATTGATTGTCACATTTGGAGAGAAATGTGAATTTTTAGGAGGATACAAACAATGGCACCTTTTAAACTTAATACCAAATATCTTGAAGGCTATATCGCTCCCCACGAGATGGAAGCAGTCAAGGCTCAGGCTGAGCTTGCTGCAAAGACTCTTGAGGAAAGAACAGGCGCAGGAAACGACTTCCTGGGCTGGCTCGACCTCCCCGTAAACTATGACAAGGACGAGTTTGCAAGGATCAAGGCTGCCGCAAAGAAGATACAGTCAAATTCCGATATCCTTATCGTTATCGGCATCGGCGGTTCCTATCTGGGCGCAAGAGCAGCTATCGAGCTTATGAAGTCGCCTCTTTACAATAACCTTAAGAAGGACACACCCGACATCTACTATGTGGGCAACAATATTTCCCCCACATACCTGAATGAGATTCTTTCCATCTGTGAGGGCAAGGATATCTCGGTAAATGTTATTTCCAAATCGGGAACAACCACCGAGCCCGCTCTTGCATTCAGAGTATTCAGAGAACTCGTTGAAAAGAAGTACGGCAAGGAGGGCGCAAAGGAAAGAATTTTCGCCACCACCGACAAGGCAAGAGGAACCCTCAAGGAGCTTTCCGACAAGGAGGACTATGAGACCTTCGTTATCGCCGACGACGTAGGAGGCAGATATTCCGTCCTCACCGCAGTAGGACTTCTTCCCATTGCAGTTTCGGGCTGCGATATCGACGCCGTAATGGCAGGCGCAGCTCAGGCAAGAGAGGAGCTTAAAGCAGGCTTTGATAATAACGACTGCTATAAGTACGCAGCTATCAGAAATATCCTCTACAGAAAGGGCAAGTCCATCGAGATACTTGAGGCATATGACCCCTCTTTCGCAATGATGGCAGAATGGTTCAAGCAGCTCTTCGGTGAGAGCGAGGGCAAGGACAACAGAGGCATTTACCCCTCTTCCTGCATCTTCTCCACCGACCTTCACTCTATGGGTCAGTTCATTCAGGACGGCTCAAGAGTAATGTTTGAGACTGTTGTTGATATAAAGAAGCCCAAGCAGGACTTCTTCCTCGAGGACGACGCTCAGAACCTTGACGGACTGAACTTCCTCACAAACCAGAATATGTCCGTAGTAAACAGATGTGCATTCGAGGGCACTATCCTTGCACATACCGAGGGCGGCGTTCCCAACATCGTTCTCGAGCTTGAGGACACCACCGAAAAGAGCTTCGGTTATATGGTATATTTCTTCGAGAAGGCTTGTGCCGTAAGCGGCTATATGCTTGGCATCAATCCCTTCAATCAGCCCGGCGTTGAAAGCTACAAGAAGAATATGTTCGCACTTCTGGGAAAGCCCGGATATGAGGATCAGAAATCGGCTCTTGAAGCAAAGCTCGGCAGATAAAAAGGCTTCTACCCTTATAAAGGGTGATGATATAAGGAATATGGCGCTTTGACGGGATCATCCTGTCAGCACCCGGAGCTGCACAGCGGCGCTCCGGGGGTCTTGCACCGATATTCCGCAAAATAATTTTCCGCCGCTGAGAATGGAGTTATTATGGTAAAGATTATTACAGGTAATAAGGGCTCAGGTAAGACTAAGATACTCATTGATATGATCAATGCAGCTTCCCAGAACACCGACGGCTATGTTGTCTGCATTGATAAGAGCGATAAGCTCAGATATGATATCGGTCACAGCGTAAGAATTGTTGATACCGACGTAAACTGCATCTATTCCTTTGAGGCATTCTTTGGTCTCGTTGCAGGCCTTCTTGCAGGAAACTATGATATCAAGGATATCTTTGTTGATTCTATCCTCAAGATCGGCGGAGCAGATTACGAAGCTCTCGGTGCACTCCTTGCAAAGATCGACAAGCTCACAGGCAGCGATGTAAATGTTGTATTTACAGTATCCGCTGACAAGGCAGATCTTCCCGAGAGCGTTACAAAGTACGCTATCAAGTAATTTCTGAAAAAAATTTCTGCAGGCTATTGACATATCCTTTTGAATATGTTATAATATAGCTTGTGTGTTGGTGCAGGAGCGTATTATGGTTATAGGCTTAAAGCAGCTTTACGAGATAATCGGCGAGAAACAGGATATCTGTTGCGAGCTTTCCCGTGAAAGGCTGGATGAAATACGTGGTTATAGCTTTATCGGTCCTGTAAGTCTGAAAGGCGTGGTGTATAACCGTGCAGGCGTGGTAACACTCAGCTACACCGCCAAGTTTACAATAAGCGCCGAATGTGACAGATGTCTCAGCAAGTTTGAACGAAGCCAGTCATTTGATTTCGAGCATATTCTTGTCAGAAGCCTTAACAGCGACAACGACGAATATGTAGTTACCGAAAATGACAAGCTTGATCTGGACGAGCTTGCAGTAAACGACATTCTGCTGCAGATGCCGACAAAGCTGCTCTGCAAAGAGGACTGCAAGGGATTGTGTCCTAAGTGCGGTGCGGATCTGAACATTTCCGACTGTAACTGTGAATAACAGAAATGCCTGATGACTGTTTGACATATTCGCAAATATGTCGGGTCAAATCGGGCTGTCAGGAATTTGATTATCTTAAATGTTAAGGAGGTGCTGAATAATGGCAGTACCAAAGAGAAAAGTATCCAAGGCAAGACGTGACAAGAGACGTTCCGCTGTCTGGAAGCTGGACACCCCCGCTTTTTCAAGATGCTCACACTGCGGCGAGCTTACCGCTCCTCACAAGGTTTGCAAGAACTGCGGATATTACAAGGGCGTTGAGGTAATTAAGAAGGAAGCGTGATTTGTTTCCTCAAAAAGCAGAGCAGGAGCGATCCTTCTCTGCTTTTTTCTTAAAGTGATAATTGCGGAGGTACTATGTCTGCTGAAATTACGGGCGTAACAGCCAATTCTCCCGCTGCAAAATGCGGTATAAAAAGCGGCGATATCCTTGAAGCCATAAACGGCCATAAGATATCCGATGTGCTTGATTATATGTACTACTCCTCGGAAAATACCGTCACCCTGCTCTTAAAGCGTGACAAAAAGCACCTTATGCTTAAAATACGCAAGAGCGAGTATGACGACCTTGGACTTGAATTTAATACCTTTCTTATGGACAAAAAGCAGAGCTGCTGCAATAAATGCGTTTTCTGCTTTATCGACCAGATGCCCGAGGGAATGAGACAAACTCTATATTTCAAGGATGATGACGCCCGTCTGTCATTTCTGCTGGGAAATTATGTCACTCTTACCAATTTAAAGCAGGAGGACATAGACCGCATTATCGAAATGAAGCTGAATATCAACATTTCCGTGCATACCACCAATCCCGAGCTTCGCTGCAAAATGATGAACAACCGCTTTGCAGGGGAGAAGATAGACTATCTCCGTCAGCTTTCCGAGGCAGGCATTTCAATGAACTGTCAGATAGTCCTCTGCCCGGGGCTGAATGACGGTGACGAGCTTCGCAGAACACTTACAGATCTCGGCAGCTTAATGCCGAACATCAGCAGCGTGGCAATTGTCCCCGTAGGACTTACCAAATTCAGAGAGGGACTATACCCCCTTACAATGTTTGACAAAGAGGGCGCAGGCAGGACTATCGACATTATCGAGGAATTTCAGCAGAAATTCTTATCCGAATACGGTACCCGTCTCGTTTTCCCCTCGGACGAGTTTTATCTGAAAGCAGAACGCCCCCTTCCCGAATCAGATTTTTACGAGGAATACCCTCAGTATGAAAACGGCGTGGGAATGATGCGTTCCCTTTACGATGAATTTTTCGCCGCCCTGAACAGGGAGGACGCACTCGAAGCGGAAAAATATGAAAACATAAACCGTGACATATCCATCGCCACAGGTGCGGCAGCCTATGATATGATATCGGAGCTTGCAGCGGCAGCCGAGAAAAAATTCGGTCTTAGGTGCAAAGTTTATAAAATAATAAATCACTTTTTCGGAGAAACAATAACCGTCACAGGGCTTCTCACAGCAGGGGACATCATATCCCAGCTTGAGGGCAAAGAACTGGGAACAGAGCTTCTTCTGTCAAAATCAATGATAATCCACGACGGAGACCTGTTCCTTGACGATTATACCATTTCAGATGTGGAAAAAAAGCTTGGCGTTAAGCTCCGTTTTGCCGAAAACGACGGCGGCTCGCTGCTTGATGCCATTCTCGGAAGATAGATCAAATTCGATAAGAAAGAAGGTAATAAAATGCTGCCTATTCTTGCAATAGTGGGTCGTCCCAACGTGGGAAAATCCACCCTTTTCAATAAGCTTACAGGCAAGCGCCTTTCCATTGTTGAGGACACTCCCGGCGTTACCCGTGACCGCATTTATTCAAAGTGCGAGTGGCGCAACAGGGAATTTATGATAGTCGACACGGGAGGAATAGAGCCTGCCAGCGACGATGTTATCCTCGCTCAGATGAGACGTCAGGCGCAGGTCGCCATAGAAAAAGCGGACGTTATCGTGTTCCTCACCGATATCCGCTGCGGCGTTACGGCAGATGACTATGAAGTGGCTTCAATGCTTCAAAAAAGCGGAAAGCCCATCATTCTTGCCGTAAATAAATGCGACAGTATCGGTGAGCCGCCCCCTGAGTTCTATGAATTTTATAACTTAGGCGTGGGAGACCCCTTTCCCGTTTCCGCCCAGCACGGTCACGGCTCGGGAGACCTTCTTGACGAGGTGTTCAAGTATTTCCCCGATGATGATACCGACGAATATGACGATGAATATATCAAGGTAGCAGTCATCGGCAAGCCCAACGTGGGAAAATCCTCACTTATCAACCGCATCGCAGGGGAGGAGCGTGTGATAGTATCGGATATCGCAGGCACCACCCGTGATGCGACCGATACCGTCATAGAAAATGAAAACGGCAAATACGTGTTCATTGACACCGCAGGCATACGCAGAAAGTCCAAGGTAACGGAAAAGATCGAGCATTACAGCGTTCTCCGAGCCTATATGGCGGTAGACCGCTCCGATGTATGCGTTATCGTTATCGACGCACTTGTGGGCTTTACGGATCAGGACTCCAAGGTGGCAGGCTATGCCCACGAGCAGGGCAAGGCTTGTATTGTAGCCGTAAACAAGTGGGACGCCGTTGAAAAAGACTCAAACACAATGGACGAGTTCACAAACGACCTGAAGGAAAAATTCAGCTTTATGTCCTATGTACCATTTATTTTCATCTCCGCAAAAACAGGTCAGCGTATCGACAAGCTTTTTCCCCTTATAAACAGCGTAAATTCCCAGAACAGTATGAGAATAACTACAGGAATGTTAAACGATGTGCTTTCCTATGCCACCACAAGAGTTCAGCCCCCCTCCGACAAGGGCAGAAGGCTGAAAATTTACTATATGACACAGGCGTCCACCAAGCCCCCCACGTTCGTGATATTTGTAAACCGTGCGGATCTTTTCCATTTCTCCTATCAGCGATATATCGAAAACCAGATCCGTCAGACCTTCGGACTTACAGGCACACCCGTCCGCTTTGTTATCAGAGAACGAGATAACAGCGATACAAAATAAAGGGAACCTCGTTTAAACCTCCTTCTCGGCAAATTTTCTATGACTTTATTCATCTGCGTCGTTAACAAACCTTGTAATACATAAAGTATTACTGCGGTTTGTTGCCTAGCAGCTGAATAAAGTCATGGACGAAAATTTGCTCGAGTCCCGGTTTAAACGAGAACCCCTGATTAAGAGGTTGATTATAAATGTTGATAGTCACATTGCTGATAACAGCGGTCATTTCCTATCTTCTGGGAAGCTGCAACAGCGCAATCATAACCGTAAAGCTTTTAAAGCACGAGGATATCCGTGAGCACGGCAGTAAAAATGCAGGACTTACGAATACCCTTCGCTGCTACGGCAAAATACCCGCACTCATAACCCTTATCGGAGACCTTGCCAAGGGCGTAATCGCCGCATTTGTCTCCATCTATATCGCAAAGCTTCTCTTAGGAGCCGATTTTGAAAGCGCCTATTTCATCGACAGGCGCACGATCGGCTACATATCGGGACTTTTCTCCATTCTCGGACACATCTTTCCACTCTATTACGGCTTCAAAGGCGGCAAAGGAGTGCTTGTTTCCTGCTCGATACTGCTTGTGATAGACCCCATAACCTTCTGCATAGTTATTCCTTTCTTTGCCATAGTTGTGGCAATATCAAAATATGTTTCCTTAGGCTCCATACTTGCGGCAGCAGTATATCCCATCATCACATTTTTCGTTCACTACTTTATCTATGACGTGGGAGCGCCCAGAGCGCTTCTCCACACAGGACTTGTGCTCTGCACCAGCCTGCTTCTTATCTATATGCACCGCTCTAATATCCAGCGCCTGAAAAACGGCACCGAGAATAAATTCGGCAGCAAGAAAAAGGCGGACGGCGTAATGAACGACTCGGACGAAGTGAAATAAATCAAGGAGGATATGTCAATGGATAAAGCAAATATAATGGTTCTCGGCTCAGGCGGTTTCGGACTCAGCCTTGCGGTAATGCTGAACGGTATGGGACACGACGTTACCGTTTGGTCAAAATTCCCCGCCGAGCTTGACGATATCAGACGTGACGGCGAAAACAAAGCCAAGCTCCCCGGAGTAAAGATAAGCGAAAAAATAAGGCTCACCGACGATATTTCCGAAGCAAAAGGCAAGGACCTTGTGATATTCGGAATACCCGTAAATTTCGTAAGGTCTGTGGCAACGGAAGTTGCTCCATATATCGACGAAAAAACCGTCCTTGTGAATACGGGAAAAGGACTTGAAGGCGGCTCACTTAAATTCATAAGTCAGGTTATTTTCGAGGAAACGGGCAAGAAAATAGTAGTTCTCACAGGACCCTCCCACGCCGAAGAGGTGGCAATCGGAATGCCTACCACCGTAATAGCCGCATCCGAAATACCCTCACAGGCGGAATATGTCCAGAGCGTAATGTCAAACAGTACCCTCAGAATTTACAATAACGATGATGTTATCGGCTGCGAGATAGGCGGAGCGCTTAAAAATGTCATCGCCCTCTGCGCAGGAATATGCGACGGAATGGGCTTTGGCGACAACACAAAGGCAGCCCTTATGACCCGTGGAATATGGGAGATAACCCGTCTGGGAATGGCTCTCGGCGGCAAGCAGGAGACCTTTGCGGGACTTTCGGGAATAGGCGATCTTATCGTTACCTGCACCAGTATGCACAGCCGCAACAGGCGTGCGGGAATACTTATCGGACAGGGCGTTTCCCCCGATGAAGCAGTAAAGCAGGTGGGAACAGTGGAAGGCTATTTCTGCACCAAAGCAGCATATGAGCTGTCGAGAAAATGCGGTATATGTCTGCCCATAACCGAAAAGTGCTACAACGTGCTTTATAACGGAGCAAGCCCCCGAGACGCAATACGTGAGCTTATGGCAAGACCCAAGCGCCAGGAGAGCGAGATATCTCTTTACGATCTGAAATAAATTTTTTTCAAAGCCGCTTGAGTTCAAAAGCGGCTTTGTTATATATAATAGCACATCTGTACCAATTTGTCAATATCAAAAAGAACAAAAGTATCATATAAATTCAATTTCGTACAAATAACCAAAATCCACCGAACAAAATCATATAATCAGCACAAAAGTGCCAAGCGTATCGTTCACCCCTCCACCCTGTGAACGATACGCTTATTTTTTAACCTCAAGCATAAAACATTCCGCAGCCGAATAGAATGTACAAACAAAGGAAAGGAATGATATAAAAATGACGGCAGTTTCAAATGTTCTCAGATATTTCAGTCCCCGTATCGCAAAAGCCCTCACCGAAGTAAGAGGAAACATCAGCGAGATAAGGCTCCGTTCGGGAGCACCCCTCAGTATTACTCTTCCCGACCAGTACATCTATCTCACAGAAAACGGCGCATATACCACCTCAGCGGACAAAGCCCTGCGTATCACAATGGAGGATATCAGACACACGTTTGAAGCAGTTTGCCGCTATTCGGTGCATAGCTGCCAGAGCCAGATAAACAACGGCTTTGTCACCGTAGCAGGCGGTCACAGAGCAGGACTATGTGGCACAGCAGTCTACTCTCCCTCGGGAAATATAGAAAACCTCAAATACATAAACGGCATAAATTTCCGCATAGCAGGAGAGATGCGTGGAGCGGCAGATGAAATAGCCCGGAGTGTTATGAAGAACGGACTAAAAAGCGTCCTCATATTCGGCGCCCCCTGCTCGGGCAAGACCACCATACTCCGGGACCTCTGCCGTCAGGTGGGGGACAAGTACCCCGTCTCCCTTGTGGACGAGCGTTTCGAGATAGCCTCTGTCAGCGGCGGAAATGCGAATAATCACGTGGGAGCAAATACCGATGTTTTCAGCGGCTTTTCCAAAACCGACGGGATACTGACAGCCATACGTGTAATGTCCCCGAGAATGATAATCTGCGACGAGATAGGCTCAGACAGCGATATCTCTGCGCTTAGGCAGGCGTGGATAAGCGGAGTAAAGATAGCCGCCACAATGCACAGCGGCAGCGTGAGGGAGATCATTGACAGCAGCGTATATCCTCTTATCGCCTGCAAAGCCTTTGACTTTGTTGCCATAACGGAGGACAGGCAAATAAAGCGGATATTCAAGTCCGAGGAGATTATAATGCTTAAAGAAAGCGGTGGTGAATAATGATAAAGCTCATAGGAACGCTCCTTCTGCTCATAACATCGGTAATGACAGGCTCTCTTGCGGCAGAGGGGCTGAAAGCCAGGGTCAGCGCATTAAAGCAGGTTCGGATAATGCTTGAGTCCTTACGGCTTATGATACGCTACGAAGCCCTTGAGGTCTCCGAAATAGTCCGCCGTCTGTCCGAGGACAGGGAACTGTCGGGACTAAAATTTATTTCGCCTTTAAAAAAATATTCCGATGACTGCTTTGAAAGCGGACTTGTCACCTTTGACGAGATATGGGGAAGGGCATTATCCGAAAATACAGGCGACCTTACCACCGAGGGTGTTTCCGTATTATCAAGAACAGGAAAAATACTCGGCTCCTGCGACTGCGATGGTCAGCTTTCCGCCCTCACCATACTCTGCGAGGAAACGGACAGGCTCATTGCTGAAGCAAAGGAGCAGTATCTTGCCAAAGGAAAGCTGTACAGAGCGCTTGGAGCGGTGGCAGGCGCATTCATAGCAGTAATAGTTGTATAATGCGTTAATAACGAAAGGAACGGTAAAGCAATGGATATCGAGCTTATTTTCAAGGTGGCAGGGGTAGGGATAATCGTGTCGGTGCTGAACATTCTGCTTAAAAAGGCAGAGCGTGACGAGCAGGCGCTTATGACGACCCTTGCAGGGCTTGTGGTGGTGCTTATGCTTATGATAAGCGAGATAGGCGAGCTGTTCGAGACCGTCCGTGAGACCTTCGGTATATAGCTATGGCAGGGGATAAGCTTATAATAATAGCAGGGGCGTGCATATTCGCCGCCGTAATGTGCCGTGTGTTCGACAGTACAGCAAAGGAGTACGGCGTTCTGATAAAAACAGCCCTTGCCGTAGGTATTGCCGCAGTTGTTATCGGCAGTCTCGTTCCCGTAATAGAGCGGATAGAGGATATGTACAGCAGAATTTCCGCCGATGAAGCCTACCTTACCATAATGCTGAAAGCCCTGGGCATATGCTATCTCACCCAGCTTGCTTCGGATATCTGCCGTGACAGCGGCGAAGGCACTCTTGCGGTACAGTCGGAAATGGCAGGCAAGACCGCTCTGCTCCTTATCTCGCTCCCGCTTTTTGAAAAGACAGCACAGCTTGCGCTGGAACTAATATACTAAAGGAAAATAAAATGAAAAAGCTAATACTTGCCATAATAACAGCGGCACTTGCCGTCCTGCTGTGTTCCTTCTCGGTATCCGCCGAAGAGATATCCCTGGGCGAACTTGCAGAGGAATACGGCATAAACGAAATATCCGAAGCCTTGCCCTATGATGCCGAAAGCTTTCTGAGGGATAAGGGCATTTCCCCCGATGACCCCGACAGCATAACAAAGCTCACTCCAAAGACCGTAATTTCCTATATGTGGGAAAAGCTTAAATACAGCGCCGCCGCTCCCGTAAGACTGTTCGGGATAGTCCTGTCGGTCATAATTCTGGGAGCCGCCTCGGGAGCGGCGGCAGACTCAATTGGAAATAAAGGCAGCACCGGGCTTTACAGAACAATAACCGTAATGACAGCCATAATACTTACCGTTCCCTCAATGGAAAGCTGCATAAAAAATGCCGCCGCCACACTTAAAAGCGGCAGCGAATTTATGCTCTGCTATGTGCCCGTCTTTGCGGGCATATCCGCCGCCGCAGGAAACGCCGCCTCGTCGCTCAGCTACAATGCCATAGTCCTGCTCATTGCCGAAGCAGCCGTAAAGATCGCCTCGGATATGCTTATGCCCGTCATATCCGTCTGTATGGCAATGAATATCATCGACGCAGTAAACCCCACATTCAGCCTGTCATCGGTGACGGGGCTTATGAAAAAGATGACAACACTTCTTCTCGGTTTTGGAATGACCGTTTTTACGGGGCTTCTGTCCATTCAGTCCATCGTGGGAGCTTCGGCGGACACTCTCGGCGTAAAAGCGGCAAAATTTGTGGTGTCAAACTTTGTCCCCGTGGTGGGAAGTGCTGTAGCGGACGCATATTCCACAATGCGCTCGGGTCTGGGGCTTCTCAGGGGAGCGGCAGGAGCTTTTGGGATAATCGCTCTCTGCGTGACACTTCTGCCACCCGTCCTCGAGACCCTCTGCCTTTATCTTGCTATGACCGCAGGGGAGGCGGCTGCGGAAATGTTCGGGGTAAAGGAGCTTGGGACATTTTTCAAAGGCGCAGCTTCGGTTATGTCTCTGACAGCCGCAATACTTGCCTGTTTCGGGGTGATGTTTGTGATATCCACCGTCATACTTATGGCGGCAGGTCTCGGGACTGTAAATGCATAGGAGGGAAAGCTTTATGGATATGCTCTGTCAGATGTCGGCATCGGCGTGTGTGCTTGGGATATTATTTTCCGTAATAAGCAATATGACCCCCTCGGAAAAATTTTCACGTCAGATGAATATAATTTTTTCTCTTATCCTTATCCTGGTTATCGTCACACCCTTTGCGGACGGTGAATTTGACCTTGAAATGTCCCAGATCTCCGAAAGTACCCCCGAGGATTATTCGTACATATACAATGAGCAGACGGACAGGCTCATAAGCGAAAATATCAGCGATAATCTTGGACAGGCGCTGGCGGAGAAGGAAATTTTCCCGTTAAAAATATCCGTAGATATAAATAATTCCGCTGATGGCAGCATATCTATTATTGGAGCAGAGATCATTCTCCCGGAAGGTTCGGACAGTGAAGGAGCTGCAATGCTGGCGGCGGAGGCACTTGGAGTTGAAAAGTCGCTCATAATCGTAAAAACGGAGGATAAGGACAATGGAACTTCTTGAAAAGCTGAAAGGTATATGCAGCAGGCTCACAAGCAGCAAAAAAGCAATGACAATAGCTGCATTCCTGGGCATTGCAGGAATGATGATGATATTATTTAGCGGAGGTAAGGAAGATGAGGTACAGAAAGAGAGCGTCCCCGAAACGCCCGAAGAAAGCGTGTGGACAGACTATTGTGCGGACACGGAGCGGCGGCTTGAAGAGCTTCTTTCCGCCATAGACGGGGTGGGGGAGGTAAAGGTGATGATAACAGTCAGCTCCACCGAGGAGTACATATATGCACAGGCTGAAAGCGTAAACGGCGACAAAAAGGAAAACGAGTACGTGACAGTCAGAACCGAAAAAGGAGAGGAGGCGCTTTTAAAGCAGGTCAATACGCCTGTAATAACAGGTGTTGCGGCAGTCTGCGAGGGCGGAAAGTCGGACAGGGTGCGTGAGGAGATATACCGCACGCTCACAGCAGTCCTTGACATTCCCTCAAGCAGGATATACGTTACAGCTATGGAATAAATTTTTTAAAACGGAGGAAAAACTTATGCGCAAACCAAATCTTATCATCGGAAAAAAGCAGATAATACTTGCAGGTCTTACCCTTGTACTTGGAATAGCGGTTTATATGAACTATGTATTTTCCGAGGTGGGCGAGGAGATCGCGGCAGATGCAGATATCTCATCTGCCGAGAATGCCAGAGTGAACTACGGCGAAGCAGCCTTTGTGAATTCCGAAAGCCCCGAGGAGGTAAAGGATGTCTCCGCCGAGGTGGACTCATCGGATTACTTTGCCCAGGCAAGACTTTCGAGAATGACCTCCCGTGACGATGCCGTACAGACCCTTTCGGCAATACTCGGCGGCGGAGACCTTACGGAGGAAGAAAATGCGGCATACACAATGGAGGCTGTAAACCTCTCCCAGCTTTCCGAAAGCGAAAGCAAGATCGAATCACTCATCAAGGCACAGGGCTTTGAGGACTGCGTTGTATATCTTGATGGGGAGACAGCAAGCATAGTTGTCCGTTCCGAGGGGCTTGCCGCCGATGAAGCAGCACAGATAAAGGACATTTTGTTAACAGAGGTGACAATTCCTGCGGAAAATATCAGAATTTTTGAAGTTAAGTAGTTGTGTATTTCTCAAAGATGTGATATAATAAAAATAGTGAATATATTTGCCGCTTTTGCATAGTAAAGCGCCGAATGTAAGAACAAGCCTGTAGAGTACCGAAAAAAAATCGGTATTCTCACAGGCTTTAGGGCGTATGTTACATAATCACATCTGATTACGGGAAAGGATATTTAAAATATGGGTAAAGCATTAAAGAGAAGTCATATAAGAGAAGCTGCATTTCTGCTTATTTTTGAAAAGATGTTCAGGGACGACAGCTGCGATGAGATAATCGACTCCGCAAAGGACGCAGACGAGTATGATTTCAACGATGAGGTCTGCCGTATCTTCAAGGCAGTTACCGAAAAAGCCGAGGAGCTTGACAGTATCATCTCCGAATACAGCGAAAAGCGTAAGGTAAACAGGATAGGCAAGGTGAGCCTTGCGGTTTTAAGACTTGCCATATATGAGTGCCTCTATGAGGAGACAGTTCCCACAAGCGTTGCCATAAGCGAGGCTGTTGTGCTTACAGAAAAGTATGCCTTTGATACAGACAAGCAGTTTGTAAACGGCGTTCTCGGCTCATTCTCACGCAGCGGAAAAATACCCGAAAAGAACATTCCCGAAAAGTCCCGGGGAGACGAGGAATAATGCCGCTTTTCTTAGGGCTTGACACCAGCAATTACACCACCTCGGCGGCGGTTTTTGACAGCGAAAGCAGAAAAATGCTGTCACATAAAAAGCTTCTTTCCGTAAAAAGCGGAGAAGCGGGACTTCGCCAGAGCGACGCCGTGTTTCAGCATACAAAGCAGCTCCCCGAGATAGTAACGGGACTTTTTTCGGAGCTTGGCGAAAACACCGGTATCACCGCTGTAGGAGCGTCATTCAGACCACGTAATATCGAGGGTTCATATATGCCCTGTTTCTTATGCGGAGAGGGGCTTGGGGAAAGTATCGGAGCGGTGAGCCGAATTCCCATTTATAAGACCTCACACCAGATAGGGCATATCCTTGCCGCTTTGTATTCGGCGGACAGGCTTTCTATGATAAATGCGCCATTCATCGCCTTTCACGTAAGCGGCGGAACAACGGACTGCCTTTACTGCGAGCCTGATGAAAAGGAGCTTATCAAGGTCACCGAGACCGCTTCCTCACTTGATCTGAAAGCAGGACAGCTTATCGACCGCACAGGGCTTATGCTTGGGCTTGATTTTCCCTGCGGAGCCGCACTTGAAAAAATAGCTCAAAAGGCGGATAAAAGCATTAAGGCGAGGGCCGTGATAAAAAACGGTTCCTGCTGTCTTTCGGGCTTTGAAAACAAGGCGCAGGCAATGCTCCGAAGCGGCGAGACCCCCGAAAACACCGCAAGATATATCCTTAATGCAGTCTTTTCCTCGGTGTATGAAATGACCGAATATGCCTATGGGGTGTACGGAAAGCTCCCCGTTATTTTTGCGGGGGGAGTTATGTCAAACGGATATATCGGAAAGCTTTTATCACAGAAGCTTGATAATGTTTATTTCTCCGCCCCCGAATTTTCCTGCGACAACGCCGCAGGCATTGCGCTGTATGCGTATTATACTTACGAAAGGCAGATAAAATGAGCAGCATATTGACCGTATCACAGCTCAACAGATATATGTCCTTCAAGCTCAAAGAGGACAGCAAGCTGAGAGGACTTCTTGTCAAGGGCGAAATATCGGGCTTTACCCACCATATGCGAACGGGTCATTTCTATTTCACCCTAAAGGACGGGCAGTCCTCTGTCAAGGCGGTAATGTTTAGCAGCTATGCGAGCGCCTTGAAGTTTATGCCCCAGAGCGGTATGAACGTTATCGTTATGGGCAGCCTGCAGGTGTTCGAGCGTGACGGAGTATATCAGCTTTACGTGACCGATATCCAGCCCGACGGCATAGGTGCACAGTATCTTGCCTTTGAGCAGCTAAAAGAAAAGCTTGCCGCCGAGGGACTTTTTGACCCCATATATAAAAAGCCCGTTCCGAAATTCCCCGAACGTGTGGGAATAGTTACCGCAAAGGGCGGAGCCGCTCTCAGGGATATACTTAACATTTTAGGCAGGCGTTATCCCATATGCGAGGCTGTGATTTTCCCCTGTGTTGTGCAGGGAGAATATGCCGTTGACTCGGTATGCGAAGCGCTTGAATTTGCGGATAAAAGCGGCTGTGACGTTATTATCTGCGGCAGAGGCGGCGGTTCATACGAAGATCTGTCTGCATTTAACAGCGAAAAGATAGCCCGAACCGTTTTTTCTATGAACACCCCCGTCATATCCGCAGTAGGACACGAAACGGACACCACCCTTATCGACTTCACCTCTGACCTTCGTGCTCCCACTCCATCTGCGGCGGCAGAGCTTGCAGTTCCCGATATGTCGGCACTTGCGGCGGCTGTGACTTCTTACAGTAAGGCTCTCGACAATGCCTTTTCAGCCGTTATCGCACGTAAAAAGCAGGAGCTTCTTGCCATAGAGTCGGAGCTTAAAAATTACACGCCCTCTGCGGCGATATCGGCTATGAAGGAAAGGCTTATTTCAAATGAAAAAAGGCTTGTGGAAGCGATAAACATCTGCCTTGAAAGAAAGCGGAGCAAATTCGCCTCGGGAGCCGCCGCACTTGACTCGCTAAGCCCCCTTAAAATAATGGCAAGGGGCTACAGTCTTGTATACAAGGAAAAAACTCTTATCAAATCGGCAGAGGAGCTTTCCGAGGGGGACAGGATAACTCTGAAATTTGCGGACAGCGAAGCAAGTGCCATTGTAGGCAGGTAAAGGAGATAAAATTTATGAGCTTTGAAAAATCAGTTAAACACGTTGATGAGATAATCGGCAGGCTTTCCGAGGGGGACGTTCCTCTTGAAGAAGCCATCGAGCTGTACAAAAGCGGCGCAGATGAGCTTGCTAAATGCAAAAAGCTTCTTGAGGAAGCCGAAAAAGCTGTAATGACCGTTACAAGTGCGGAGGAGCTTTGATGATGAAGGAAATTCTTGAAAAGCGCACCCAGCTTATTAACCGAAGACTAAAGGAGATTATGAGCGTTTACACAAAGGAAAACGCCGCAAATCAGCTTGTCTGCGCCGAGGCAATGGAGTATTCCCTTGAAGCCGGCGGAAAGCGCATAAGACCCGTTCTCGTCACCGAGTTTGCCCGTATTCTCGGCAATGCGAAGGAAAAGGCAGTTGACTGCGCCTGCGCTCTTGAGATGATACACACCTTTTCCCTTATCCACGACGATATGCCCTGTATGGATAACGATGATCTCAGACGGGGAAAGCCTTCCTGCCATAAGCAGTATGGCGAGGACATCGCTCTCCTTGCCGGAGACGCACTTGAAAACTACGCCTTTGATGTCATTGCCTCCGATGAAAAGATTTCTTATGAGCAAAGGGTAAGGCTCATAAAATGCCTGTCCCGTGCGGTGGGCATACTCGGTATGATCGGCGGTCAGACCATTGACGTTAAAAATGTGGGCAAGCCCTTTGACGCCCAGATGCTTCTTGAAATGTACTCTATGAAAACGGGCGCTCTCATAAAATGCGCCTGTGAAATGGGCTGTATCTGTGCAGAAAGGTATGATATGATACCAAAGGCAGAGGAATATGCCGAGGCTATGGGACTTGCATTTCAGATAGTTGACGATATCCTTGACATCACCGCAGACGAAAAGCTTCTCGGCAAGCCCGTTCACAGCGACGCCGAACTGAATAAGGCTACATATCCTGCTGTATTCGGTCTTGAAGCGGCAAAGCAAAAGGCGGAGGAGCTAACAGAGAAGGCAGTCAATATAGCGAAAAGCTTACCCGACAGCGATTTCCTGTCACAGCTCACTGCATATCTCCTCAAAAGGGAATTTTAAAGGAAAGGGAATGTTATCTGATTATGGAGTATTATAATTATATCCTTGTAACTTCCATTCTCGGCTGGTGCATAGCTCAGCTTCTCAAAACCATCATCAATCTTATAAAATACAAGAAATTCAGCGTTGAAAGGCTTTTCGGAGCAGGAGGGTGGCCCAGCGCACATTCGGCAATGGTATGTTCGGCGGCTGCGGGAGTTTACCGTGTCGAGGGCGTGGCTTCCACCCAGTTTGCCATAATGTGTATCGTTGCGCTCATAACAATGTATGACGCAATGGGAGTGCGCAGAGCCGCAGGACAGCACGCCAAGGCTATCAACAGGATTAACCGCATACTTGAAAGCAAGCCTGCTTCTTCGGGCAAGCCCCTTGAGGATATCGCCCAGGCAGCCAATACAAGCATTGCGGTGATGAAGGAATATCTGGGACATAATCCTTTTGAAGTGGCAAGCGGTGCCGTACTCGGAATAATCCTGGCATTTGTTATGCCCATAAAATTATAATAAGGAAAAAATAAAATGAAAGATAATACTACCGTAAGGCTTGAGGAGCTTCATCTGCCCGAAGATCTCAAAAAGCTTTCCATACCCCAATGCATAAGCCTGTGCAGGGAGATACGGGATATTCTTATAAATACGGTCGCAGAAAACGGGGGACACCTTGCTTCAAATCTGGGCACAGTAGAGCTTACAATGGCTCTCCACCGTGTTTTCTGCTCGCCCTATGACAAAATTATCTGGGACGTGGGACATCAGGCATATACCCATAAGCTGCTCACAGGGCGACTTGACGAGTTTTCCACGCTCAGAACGGAGGGCGGGATATCGGGCTTTGCAAAGCCCTCAGAGTCGGAGCACGATATTTTCATAAGCGGTCACAGCAGCAATTCCATTTCCGCCGCCTGCGGTATCGCAAAGGCAATGCGGCTTCAGGGCGACGACCATACTGTTATCGCCGTTATCGGAGACGGCGCATTTACAGGCGGAATGGTTTATGAGGGTCTTAATAACGCAGGCAAAAGCGACGATAATCTTATCGTTATCTTAAACGACAACGAGATGTCCATTTCAAAGAATGTGGGCGCTCTGGCAAAATATCTGTCCTCCCTTCGGGGCAGGAAAGCCTATGTGGAAGCAAAAAAAAGCGTTGAGAACGTACTTGACAGAACTCCCGTTGTGGGCAAGCCCGTGAAGGAGCTTATGCTTGCATCAAAGGACGCTGTAAGGTGGCTCCTTTACCATTCAAACGGACAGCCTGCGGGTGCGACAATGTTTGAAAATTTAGGCTTTGTTTACTTAGGACCCGTTGACGGTCACGATCTGAAAAGCCTTGAGGAAACTCTTGAGGCTGCCAAAGCGGCGAAAAAGCCTGTGCTTATCCACGTAAATACGGTCAAGGGAAAGGGCTACCGTCCTGCGGAAAAAAATCCCGGAGCGTTTCACGGGCTTGCTCCCAAAGCTATGCGGCAGGGTGATCCCGAAATAATAAGCAGCGACAGCTTTTCGGCGGTTTTCGGCGAGGAGCTTGCAAAACTGGGAGCTGCCGACAAACGTATCTGCGCCATTACTGCGGCAATGAAATACGGAACGGGGCTAAACCGCTTTGCAGATGTATGCCCCGACAGATTTTTCGATGTGGGAATTGCCGAGCAGCACGCTGTCACCTTTGCGGCGGGGCTTTCGGTAAGCGGAATGATACCCGTTTTTGCGGTGTATTCAAGCTTTCTGCAAAGAGGATATGACCAGATAATTCACGACGCTGCCATAAGCCGCACTCATATTGTTCTCGGCATTGACCGTGCAGGCATCGTAGGCGAGGACGGGGAAACACATCAGGGCTTGTTTGACGTTCCTATGCTTACCTGCATACCGAATATCACAGTTTTTTCCCCCTCGGATTATGACGAGCTGAGACTTTGTCTTCGAAAGGCATTGTATGATACTCCGTCAGTTGCGGCGGTAAGATATCCCAGAGGTTCGGAAAGCGGCAAAGCAAAAATGAAGCTTGACGAGAACAATATGCTTTGCTTTGAAAATAACGGCGGAAAGGCTCTGGCAATAGGCTACGGCAGAACGGGAAGTACCGTATGTGAAGCTGTAAGAGACGGTAAGCTCGATGCTGATGTATTAAAGCTTGTAAGGATATTCCCGCTTGAAAGCTATGTCATTGACCTTTGTATGAAGTATGACAGGATAATCGTATTTGAAGAATCACTTCAAAACGGCGGGATAGGCGAGCATCTTACGGCGGCTCTTGCTCTTAGGGGATATAAGGGCGATATCCGCATAAATGCCATACACGGATTTGTGAAGCAGGCGAAAACGGAAAGCGTTCTGAAAAGATTTTCCCTTGATAAAGAGGGGATAGAGAAGAAAATTTCAGAGCTTTTATCAGACTGAAACTTGGGAGGCAGACTATGCGGCTTGATGTGTTCTTGTCGGAAAAGGGGCTTGTAAAAAGCCGTGAAACGGCAAAAAGAATGATAGCCGAGGGCGGAGTTTCCGTTAACGGCGATATTGTCACAAAGCCCTCAAAGGAGATATCCGAAGGTGATGATGTGAAATTGTGCGCTCCTCTCCCGAAATATGTGGGCAGGGGCGGACTGAAGCTTGAAAAGGCTCTCGGGTGCTTTGACATATCCGTAAATGGGCTTGTGTGTATGGATATAGGCGCCTCCACAGGCGGCTTTACGGACTGTATGCTGCAAAACGGCGCAGAGTATGTCTATGCCGTTGATGTGGGTCACAGTCAGCTTGATGAAAGCCTTGTAAATAACAGTCGTGTCAAAAATATGGAGGGCGTAAATATAAAAGATGTTTCTCCTTCGGACTTTGACAGAGAGATTGGGTTTATTTCCACAGACGTATCCTTCATTTCCCTCAAAAAGGTCATTCCGAAAATTTCGGAGCTGCTATGCGAAAACGGCAGGGCTGTAATGCTTGTAAAACCCCAGTTTGAATGCGGCAGGGCGGACATAGGCAAAAACGGCATTGTCCGCTCGGAGAAGGTGCACAAGGCAGTTTTAGGCGATATCATTTCTTTCTGCGGTCAGTACGGACTTTCGGTTATGGGAGCGGACTTTTCACCCATTCAGGGCGGCGACGGAAATATCGAGTATCTTATCTCTGCACAAAAAAGCGGCATTGCGGGCACGCCAATAGACTGTGCCAAAATAATATCCGAGGCTCACAGAAGCTTTAAGAAAGGCAAATAAATGAAAACTGTAATCTATCCTAATTTCTCAAAAAAGAACGCATATGAGACAACGGGAAAGGTCTGCTCAATGCTCCATAATATGGGCTTTGAGATATTCTGCGGAGATAATCTCAGGGAGCGTTTTCCCGTAAAAAAATATGTGAAGTTTATGCCACTTGACGAGGCGGCGGAGCAATGCGACCTGATAATTGCCGTTGGCGGTGACGGAACAATTCTCGAAGCCTCGGCGTATGCGGCGGAAAACGACAAGCTCCTGCTTGGGATAAATACGGGCAGGCTTGGGTTTATGGCTTCTATGGAGCCTGACGAGCTGTATAATCTTTCGAGACTTATGAGCGGCGATTATGTGGTGGAAAATCGTATGATGCTCGACTGCGAGTTTGCGGGCGGAGGAAGAAAGGACAGCTTTACGGCGCTTAATGACATCGTTATATCAAGCCAGTTTGGGCGGCTTGCGGATTATTTTGTGGAGATAAACGGCAGCAACGTAAGCACGCTTCGGGCGGACGGAGTTATCTTCTCCACTCCCACAGGCTCAACAGCGTATGCCCTTTCGGCAGGAGGACCTATCCTTGAACCGGGACTTGAATGTATCCAGATGACCCCCGTTTGTCCCCATTCACTTGTATCGAGGACAATGCTTTTTTCAACGGACAAAAAGCTCGAGGTCACATTCAAATCAAGGGACAATACACCGCTGTATCTGAGCATTGACGGACAGGTGTGCGAAAGCGCAGAGCAGGACGACAGGCTTATCATCACACGTTCACGCAAATCCCTGCGGCTCATTGATATTCAGGGCAATTCGTTTTTCAATGCGGTTAACAAAAAGCTTTTAAACCCCATTAAGGATATTTGATAAAGGTCGGTAGTCGGAATGAATAAGTCGGAGAGACACGAAATTATTCTTGAGATAATTAAAAATAATTCCATCGAAACTCAGGAAATGCTCAGAGAACAGCTTTTAAAGCGTGGTATCGAGGTCACCCAGGCAACTCTTTCACGTGACATAAAGGAGCTTGGGCTGATAAAAAAGCAGGACCGCTATTTTGTGCCCCAGAAAAGCTCCGCAGAGATACCTGCGCTTATCAGAGAGAGTGTAAATTCCGTGGACTATGCGCTGAATACGGTGGTTTTCAAATGTCACGCAGGAATGGCTATGGCTGCTTGCGCAATGTTTGATAAGCTGGGCTACAGCGGCGTTGTGGGTACCTTGGCAGGGGACGATACCATTTTTATGGTAATGCGTTCGGAAAAGGACGCCGCCGCATTTGTCAAGGAAATGCAAAGCGTTATCTTCAAGAGTAAAAAGGGTGATTTTGATGCTCAGTGAGCTTTATATAAAAAATCTTGCAATAATCGAGGAAGCGTCTATCCCGTTTTCGGATAATTTCAACGTCTTTACGGGTGAAACGGGAGCGGGTAAGTCTATTCTCATAAACGGGATAAACGCCGTTCTCGGGCAGCGTATCACAAAGGATATAGTGAGAGCAGGCTGCGACAAGGCTGTTATCTCCGCTTTGTTTACGGAGCTTTCGGAAAATGTATGCAAAAAGCTTGACGAGCTTGGGATATCCCACGAGGACGGTCAGCTTATGCTCACACGTGAGATAAGCTCTGACGGCGGCAGCATTGCAAGGGTAAATTCCCGTACATCAACGGTCTCCGTGCTCCGTGAGATAGGGGAATGTCTTGTAAATATCCACGGTCAGCACGACAATCAGATACTTATGGACCCGGAAAAGCACCTGTCAATTCTTGACAGCTACGGCGGACTTGAAAAGCAGACGGAGGAGTATCACGAAAGCTTTAAGCAGCTTCAGGAAGTATCCCGCAGGCTGAAAAAGCTCACTCTTGAACGTAAAGAGAAAACCGAACGAGAAGAAATGCTTCGTGAAAAAATCGAGGAGATAGGCAGTTTGAGCATTGAGGAAAACGAGGACGAAGCTCTTGAGGCAGAGTATAAAATTGCTCAGAACAGCGAGGACATATGCGCCGCTCTGAACGAGGCACACAGCTTTTTAAACGGCGTCGATGACAGCGAGATACCCGGAGCGGTAGAGCTTGTTTCCAATGCCTGCGGCGATATTTCGGCATTTTCGGAAGCACTTCCTTCTCTTAAAACTCTCTCCGACCGACTTGAAAATGTGAGGGTGGAGCTTGAGGATATCGTTTCGGAGATATCTTCGGAGCTTGATAAGATAGACATTGACGCCGAAAGATACGCTTTTCTTACCGACCGCCTGAACGAGCTTAACAGGATAAAAAAGAAATACGGTCCCGAGCTTTCGGACGTGCTTGAATGTTACAACAATGCGGCAGAGGAGCTTGACGAATTCGAGTCCTCTTCGGACGAGATAGAGCAGACCGCCGCTCAGAGAGAAAAGCTTCTTGCGGACGTTTCCGAGAAAGCAAAATGCCTTTCTGCGGCAAGGGCGGAAGCGGCGGAAAGATTTTCCGCACAGGTGGAGGAAGAGCTTAAATTCCTTGATATGCCCAATGTAAAGATATGCGCCGCAATGGAAAAGGGCAAGCTTACCGCCGCAGGTATGGATACCGTAGAGTTTATGATATCCACAAACGTGGGCGAGGGAATGAAGCCTATGTCAAAAATTGCCTCGGGCGGTGAGCTTTCAAGAATAATGCTTGCGCTCAAGAATGTAATTGCCGAAAAGGACAATATCCACACCCTCATATTCGACGAGATAGATACGGGTGTCAGCGGCAGGGCGGCTCAGAAGATAGGCATAAAGCTCCGACAGGTATCAAAGCACCAGCAGGTATTGTGCGTTACACATCTTTCCCAGATGGCGGTAATGGCGGACAATCATCTGCTTATTGAGAAAAAGACCCGTGACGGCAGAACATATACCTCTGTCCATCGTCTTGATTTTGAAGAGCGCAAGCGTGAGATAGCAAGGATAATGGTTGGCGAGAATATCACCGACACCGCTCTGAAAAATGCCGAGGAGCTGCTTCTGAGCAGCAAGGATATATAATAACAAAAGCAGCCTTTGAAAAATCAAAAGCTGCTTTTTTAAGTAAATAAAGCTTACGGCTCAACAGGATAGTCATTTCCGCCGTACATAAACGCTAAAGTCTTTGATATCTCCACAGGGTCGGTAACGGGGGCAGGCTGCCAGTTGTTGTGCTCGCCCGAGTATACGTAAAAGGGAGTGAAGCTTTCCTCCTGAGATATGTAGGCTCCGCTTTCATCAAAGTTAAATGTCTCGGTAAGTATAACCGTTTTGTTTTCGGGACTTCTGCTTCCGCCGTAGCAGAAGTTGCCCAGAGAATATATTATATCAACGCCGTTATAGTTCTCCATAGGTCTGAGAACGTGGGGGTGGGAACCAACAATGAGGTCTGCGCCCATATCCGCATATTTATGGCACATCTCGACCAGCCAGTCCTCGGGAACGTGTTCCTTTTCGGTGCCGCCGTGGAAAAAGAGTATCTGTATGTCGCTGTTTTCCTTCAGCTCTTCAAGCTTCGGGGTAATGACAGGCTCGTAATTCGCCCCGAACATATTTGCACAGAGGATACCGAATGTAACTCCGTCCTTTTCCACATAAACAGGGTGGTCGATATCGCCCCACATTATCCCTGCATTGTCAAGAGCCTCGGCAGTATCGTTATAGCCTGCGGTACCGTAATCCATAGTATGATTGTTGGCAATGGAAACAATGTCAATGCCGCCGCTTTTCAGGATATCGGCTGTGCTTGTGGGGGACTTGAACCAGAATGCCGTTCCCGTTTTTGAAGTCTTGGAAAGGCTTCTGTCGGAAAGGACAAACTCATTGTTTGCCACCACAAAATCGCTGTCTTTGTAAACGGGGAGAGCCTTTTCAAAGAAATAAGAAGCAGGCTTTTCCTCGGCATATGCCTTGAATGCGTCGGGACGGGTATCTCCCGAATTGGAGGCAAGGAGACAGTCGCCTAAAAAGGTAAAGGTTATGCTTTTTCCTGCGGTGAGGGAAAGCTCCTTGTCCGACACAGGCTCGGTTATTACCTCTGTGACCGTTTCGGCAGGAGGAATGGTTTCCGCTGCCACATCTGCGCCTGCAATGTCTCCTGCGCCGCCGTTCTTATACAGCTTGCGGCAGCCGTAGACCATTACCGCCGTCACCGCAGCAAAGCATACTGCGGTTTTTAATATCTTCATTCTATGTAACATCTCCTGATGCGGACCGTAAAGGTCCTGTTTCTTTTGTTCTTTCTTTGCGGATTGTTTCCGCATTTTTCTGTGTATATTTATATTATAGTACCTTTACCGATGAAAATCAAGTTAAAATTTGGTTACAATTGCAGAAGAAGTCACAAATTCCTTGACAAATCGGCTGACTGTGGTATAATAAACAAGTAATCCCTTTACGGAGGTCGTTATATGTCAAGCAACGTTACCTATAAATATATTAAACAAAATCCCGATATCCACACATATATAAAAAACGCCGACGCTGCTGTTGCGGTGCAGGGCTATACGGAGCATTCCTTTGCCCACGTGGAAAAGGTTGCGGATACCGTTAAGATGATACTCGAGGGTCTCGACTGCGACGAGAGAAAGGTCGAGCTTGGAATGATAGCGGCTTATATGCACGATATCGGCAATGTGATAAACCGTGTGGACCACGCTCAGAGCGGCGCAGTTATGGCATTCAGACTGCTCGATAATCTCAATATGCCTGCCGAGGAGATATGCGACATCATTTCGGCTATAGGCAATCACGATGAGGGCACGGCTCAGCCTTTAAATGCAATTACGGCGGCTCTTATCATTGCGGACAAGACCGATGTACGCCGCAGCCGTGTGAGAAATATAAACGATCTGGCACAGGATATCCACGACAGAGTTAATTTTGCAGTTGAAAAATCGGAGCTTAACTTCAACGAGGACAAAACCGAGCTTATTCTCGAGCTTACCATTGACAACAGGATATCTTCGGTTATGGAGTATTTTGAGATATTTATGAATCGTATGATACTTTGCAAAAAATCGGCAGAATTTCTTGGCGTAAAATTCAGGATCAGGGCAAACGGCTCGGATCTTGTCTGATTTTGGAAGGACAGATGTTTTTTATGCAGACTATTCCATATGTTGGCTACAGTCTTTATCAGTTGTTTTTAATGTTTTGTTTCTGGAGCTTTGTGGGCTGGTGTATCGAGGTCATTGATATGACCTACGAGACAGGCGAGTACCAGAACAGAGGCTTTCTTAATATGCCCATATGTCCTATTGAAGGCGTGGGAGTAATAATGGTGACGGTGCTTTTTAAGCCTATAAGCAATACCATAATACCGCTTTTTATTGCCTGCACTATTCTCTGCACCGCATTCGAGCTGTTTATGGGGTGGGGTATGGAAAAGCTTTTCCACGCCCGCTGGTGGGACTATTCAAATATGAAATTCAATTACAAGGGTTACATATGTCTCAGAAACTCCCTTTTCTTCGGAGCAGGCTGCGTTGTGGTCATCAGATGCATTCAGCCTATGGTGCTGAGGGCGATCGATGCTATCCCGGTTAAGGTGGGAATGTCGATCGTCGTTATTATGGCGGTGCTTATTGCGGTGGATACGGTGGTCTCGCTTATGGCTGTCAAGAAGCTGAACGAGAGATTCAGACGTATCGATGAGATATCAAAGCTTATGCTCTCAGGCTCTGTTAAGGTGGGTATGAAGCTTGCTTCGGGCACTCTCAAGGTCAAGAGCAATGTGGACAAGATAATAGATGTCAAGGATAATGTGGTAGAAAAGGTTCAGGATATGAACTCCGCCAATATGGACAGGCTGAGAAGCGAGTACAGCCGTCTTGTGGAGGAAAAGGACGCATTTACCGAAAGACTTGCAAAGACCCTTATTTCCCATAAATATTCCGAGTCCCTGAGGGCGGTGAAGGATAAGCTCAAGGGAAAAATAACGGAAATAGGCTATTCTGACGACAGCGATGATGAAAAAAGTGAGTGATTGGCAAATTCATCAAAAATTCATTGAATTTTATGTTGACTTTGGCTTAATGATGTGATATAATATATCAAGATAAATAAGCAACCTTTAAGTCGATCCCGTGAGTTCGACAAGGCAGCTTGAATTTGATATTTGCGGCAAAGCTGTGCAAAAGCGTAAGCTTTGCGGTTTTATATGAATTTTCAAAACTGTCTGTCGGGATCCGGCGGGCAGTTTTTTTACGGAGGTACCCTGCAATGCTTCAGAAAGCGGTCATTCTTGACGAAAAATCTATGAACCGTGCCGTCGCACGCATTTCCTGCGAGATAATCGAGCGCAACAAGGGCGTTGACGGCCTTTGCTTCATAGGGATAATGTCAAGGGGCGTTTACATTGCAAAACGCATTGCTTCACGTATTAAGGAAACAGAGGGCTTCGATGTTCCCGTTGGTATTCTTGATATCACCGCATATCGTGACGATATCAAGGCTTCTGACAGGGACAGGTCCTCTGTTTCTTTTGATGTAAGGGACAAAAAGGTCATTCTTGTGGACGATGTGATATTTACGGGCAGAAGCTGCAGAGCCGCCATTGACGCTGTTATGAGCCGTGGCAGACCCCGGAATATCCAGCTTGCCGTTTTAGTGGACAGGGGTCACAGGGAGCTTCCCATAAGACCCGATTACGTGGGCAAGAATGTTCCTACATCTCGTGAGGAGACTGTCAAGGTCATGGTCAGAGAGGCGGACGGCTGCGACAAGGTGGTCATTCTTGAAAACGAAGCCGATTTGAAAGGAATGGATAAATGAAAATACTTTACAAAGATCTGACTGTTTACAGCGAAAAGGAAGTTATCAAAGCCGATATTCTGGTTGACGGAGACAAGATAGCCGAGGTTTCGGAGAATATTGCCGAAAGCGCCGACCTTGTTTACAACTGCAGGGGGCTTTCGGCGTTTCCCGCTCTCTGCGACATTCACGTTCATTTCAGAGACCCGGGGCTTACCTATAAGGAGGACGTGGTCTCGGGCTGTGCTGCTGCGGCGGCAGGCGGATTTACCGCTGTTGCCTGTATGCCTAACACCAAGCCCGTATGCGACAGCGCAGAAACTGCGGATTATATTATGAAAAAGGCTGAACCTACGGGAGTTAAGGTATATCCCGTTTGCTCCGTAACAAAGGGTATGAACGGCGCAGAGCCTGCCGATTATGACGAATATGTCAGAGCGGGGATAAAGATGATATCCGACGACGGCAGACCCGTTGAAAATGCGGAGCTTATGAGACAGGCTCTTGAAAAGACAAATGAGAACGGTCTGCTTGTGGCTTCACACTGTGAGGACCTTGCAATTATAAACGGCGGCATAATGAACAAGGGGAAAATTTCCGAAAAGCTTGGCGTCAAGGGAATGGACAGAGCCTCCGAGGACAGCATTACCGCCCGTGAGATAGCCCTTGCGGATTCCTGCGGCGCAAGGATACACATATGCCACGTGTCCACAAAGGGCAGCGTGGGCATTATCAGAGACGCAAGGAAAAGGGGAGTGAAGGTCACCTGCGAAACTGCTCCTCACTACTTTATGTTTACAGATGAAAAGCTGCTTGCAAGGGACGCAGATTTCAGAATGAATCCGCCTCTCAGAGAGAAAGAGGACGTGAGGGCGGTGCTTGAAGGCGTAATGGACGGCACTATCGACTGTATCGTTACCGACCACGCTCCCCACAGCCCCGAGGAAAAATCCGATTTTCTTAAAGCTCCCAACGGCGTTGTGGGACTTGAGACCTCCTTCGCCGCTTCATATACTGCATTGTGCAAAAGGGCAGGACTTCCCGTTACAAGGCTTGTGACTCTTATGTCCGCCGCTCCGAGACGTATCCTCGGCATTGAGGAAGCACGTATCGAAAAGGGTGCAAGGGCAGAATTTATGATTGCAGACCTTAACAGGGAATGGACTGTTAAACCCGAAAAATTTGCTTCAAAGTCCCGAAACAGCGTTTTCAAGGGCGAGAAGCTTACGGGAAAGGTGCTTCTTACCGTTTCGGGAGGAAAGGTAATTTACGAATATCCGTCAGCAATAAAAAGGAGTGATAGTATGTCATTTGACAGACTTATTGACAAAATAATCGAAACTCAGAACCCCACAGTTGTGGGCCTTGACCCCAAGCTTGAATATATTCCCGAATATATCAAGGAAAAGTGCATTGCAAAGCACGGTACAGGCTTCAAGGCTGCGGCAGCAGCTCTTTACAAGTTCAACAAGGGCATTATCGACGCTGTATGCGACGTTGTTCCTGCTGTGAAGCCCCAGGCGGCTTATTACGAGATGTACGGCTACTACGGCGTAAAGGCGCTGTACAAGACCATCAAGTACGCTCAGTCAAAGGGTATGTACGTTATCCTTGACGGAAAGAGAAACGATATCGGCGCAACTATGGAGGCATACTCCTCGGCATATCTTGGAAATACCGATGTTTTCGGCGAGAAGGAGGCTGCATTCGGCGCTGACTCACTTACCGTAAACGGATATCTTGGCACAGACGGTATCGCTCCTGCGCTTAAAACAGGCGGCAGCATTTTCGTCCTTGTAAAGACTTCCAACAAGTCCTCGGGCGAGCTTCAGGACAGACGTCTATGCGACGGCAAGACCATTTACGAGACTATGGGCGATATGTGCGAAAAGTGGGGCGCTGACAGCATCGGCAGCTACGGCTATTCCGCTGTTGGAGCCGTTGTGGGTGCCACCTATCCCGCTATGCTTGCGGAAATGAGAGAAAAGCTTCCTCACACCTTCTTCCTTGTTCCCGGCTACGGCGCACAGGGCGGCGGTGCAGAGGGCGTTGCTGTAGGCTTTGACAAGAATGGTCTGGGTGCTATCGTAAACTCTTCCCGTGCAGTAATGTGTGCATACAAGAAAGAGGGCTGCGATGAGCGTGAGTATGCCGCTGCCGCAAGACGTGAGGTGCTGAGAATGAAGGAGGATATCACCTCTCACATTCCTAAGATAAAGGCACCCGAAAATAACTGAAAATAAAGCCGTATTTTTCGGCAATCTATAAATTAGGAGGATAACTTATGTCTTTATTCAATATGGGAGACAAGGCTTATGTTATGCTTGCCAACGGACGGATATTCGAGGGATATTCCTTTGGTGCAAAGGGAACATCTATCGGTGAGATCGTCTTTGCAACGGGTATGACCGGCTATGAAGAAACCTTATCCGACCCCAGCTACTACGGTCAGATCGTTACCCAGACCTTTCCGCTTATCGGAAACTACGGTGTGAACGATTCGGATTACGAGTCTAAAGGCTCCTGCGTAAGCGGCTACATTGTAAGGGAATGGTGCAATTCCCCCTCAAATTTCAGATGCGAGGGAAATGTGGACGAGTTCCTTAAAAAGCATAATATCATCGGTATCCACTCCATCGACACCAGATGTCTTACAAGAATAATCCGTGAAAGCGGCGTTATGAACGGCGTTATCACCACTGAAAATGTCTATGAGAAGAAGGACGAGCTGCTTGAGCAGATAAGAGCCTTCTCCATAAAAAATGCGGTGAAGTCCGTTACCGTAAAGGAGCCTGAGGTGGTTAAGGCTGAGGATCCTCTTTACAATGTTGTTCTCTACGATTTCGGCTACAAGTTCAACATCAGGAGAGAGCTTGTTAAGAGAGGCTGTAATGTTACCGTTGTTCCTGCGGGCACTCCTGCGGAAGAGGTAAAGGCTATGAACCCCGACGGAATAATGCTTTCAAACGGTCCCGGCGACCCTTCCGAGAATACTGAGGTCATTGAAAATCTCAAGAAGATAAAGGAATATAACATTCCCATTTTCGGAATCTGTCTCGGTCATCAGCTTATGGCGCTGGCAAACGGCGCTAAGACCGAAAAGCTCAAGTACGGTCACAGAGGTGCAAATCAGCCTGTTGTGGACATTGCTCTTGACAGGACTTTTGTTACTTCACAAAATCACGGTTATGCGGTAATTAACGACAGTATCTCTCCCGAGGTGGGAGAGGTCTCCCACAAGAACGCCAATGACGGCACCTGCGAGGGTGTAAGATATAAGAATTTCCCCTGCTTTACCGTTCAGTTCCACCCCGAAGCCTGCGGAGGTCCTCAGGACACCGCTTATCTCTTCGATGAATTTATTGATATGATCAAATCCTCAAAGGAGGTCCAGTAATATGCCGCTTCGCAGCGATATTAAAAAGGTTCTTGTTATCGGTTCTGGTCCCATTATTATCGGACAGGCTGCCGAATTTGATTATGCGGGTACTCAGGCGTGCCGTGCCCTCAAGCAGGAGGGACTTGAGGTAGTTCTTATCAACTCAAATCCTGCTACTATTATGACGGACAAGGCTATGGCGGACAAGGTGTACATCGAGCCGCTGACCCTTGATGTTGTAAAGAAAATTATCAAAATTGAAAAACCCGACAGCATTCTTTCCACTCTGGGCGGACAGACAGGTCTTACCCTCTCAATGCAGCTTGCGGAGTGCGGCTTCCTTGAGGAAAACAACGTAAAGCTTCTGGGTGCAAATCCCGAGACTATCCACAAGGCTGAGGACAGACAGGCGTTCAAGGACACTATGGAAAAGATAGGCGAGCCTGTTATCCCCTCAAAGGTGGTTGAGACCGTTCCCGACGCTGTAGAATTTGCAAAGGTAATTGATTATCCCGTTATCGTCCGTCCTGCCTTTACTTTAGGCGGCACAGGCGGCGGTATCGCTTATAACGAGGAGGAGCTTATAGACATTGCCACAAATGGTCTGAGACTTTCTCCCATTACTCAGATACTTGTTGAGAAGTGCATAAGCGGCTGGAAGGAAATTGAGTTTGAGGTCATCAGAGACAGCAAGGGAAATGTTATCACCGTCTGCTCAATGGAAAACTTCGACCCCGTTGGCGTTCATACGGGCGACTCTATCGTTATCGCTCCTGCCGTTACCCTTACGGATAAGGAATATCAGATGCTCAGAACTGCGGCTCTGAACATTATCTCCGAGCTTAAGGTCGAGGGCGGCTGCAACTGTCAGTTTGCACTTCACCCCACCTCATTTGAATATGCGGTCATCGAGGTAAACCCCAGAGTTTCCCGTTCCTCTGCTCTTGCATCAAAGGCTACAGGTTATCCTATCGCAAAGGTAGCCACAAGAATAGCTATCGGCTACAGCCTTGACGAGATAATCAATCAGGTAACGGGCAAGACATATGCCTGCTTCGAGCCTGCTCTTGACTATGTTGTTGTTAAATTTCCCAAGTGGCCCTTTGATAAATTCGTTTATGCAAAGCGTACTCTCGGCACTCAGATGATGGCTACGGGCGAGGTAATGGCTATCGGTACTTCCTTTGAGCAGGCTATGATGAAGGCTGTACGCTCAATCGAGCTGGGTCTTGACTCTATGAACCTGAAAAAGCTCAAGGATCTGTCCGACGAGGAGATCTACAACAGACTTTACAATGTGGACGATGAACGCTCCTTTGTGGTTTTCGAGGCTATAAAGAGAGGCGTGGCGCTTGAGAAGATACACGAGATCACTATGATAGATATGTGGTTTTTGTCAAAGCTTAAAAATCTTGCAGATCTTGAAGCTTATCTTGCAGACGGCGAGCTGACCTGCGAGAAGTATGACCTTGCAAAGAAATACGGCTATCTTGACAGCACCATTGAGCGTATGAGCGGTCAGAAATGCCCCAAGAGGACAAGAGCCGTATTCAAGATGGTAGATACCTGCGCAGGCGAGTTCAAGGCTGAAACACCTTATTTCTACTCCACCTTTGACGAGGAAAACGAGGCAAGACAGTTCATCGACCGCACCGATACGGGCAAGAAAAAGGTCATCGTTTTCGGCTCCGGTCCTATCAGAATCGGTCAGGGTATCGAGTTCGACTACTGCTCCGTTCACTGCGTATGGGCGCTTAAAGAAATGGGCTATGACGCTGTTATCTGCAACAATAACCCCGAGACCGTGTCTACAGACTTTGACACGGGCGACAGGCTTTACTTTGACCCTCTTACCAAGGAGGACGTTGAGGCTATTATCGAGACCGAGCAGCCCTACGGCGTTGTTGTTCAGTTCGGCGGTCAGACTGCCATCAAGCTTACAAAGCACCTTTCCGATATGGGCGTGCGTATTCTCGGTACCTCTGCCGACAGCATTGATGCTGCGGAGGACAGAGAGAGATTTGACGAGCTGCTGAACAAATGCGGCATTCCCCGTCCTGCGGGTCACACCGTTATGAACACCGAGGAGGCTCTTAAAGCCGCTCAGGATCTTGGATATCCCGTTCTTATGCGTCCTTCCTATGTTCTCGGCGGTCAGAATATGATAATCGCTCACTCCGATCAGGATATTATCGAGTATATGGATATCATTACCAGAACTGCTCTGGAAAATCCTGTGCTTATCGACAAGTATATGATGGGCAAGGAGGTTGAGGTTGACGCTATCTGCGACGGCACCGACTTCCTCATTCCCGGAATTATGGAGCATATCGAGCGTGCAGGCGTTCACTCGGGCGACTCTATCTCCGTATATCCCGCTCTTACCCTTACAAAGAAGATAAGGGAGACCATTATCGAGTATACAAGACGTCTTGCAACGGAGCTTCACGTTATCGGTCTTGTAAATATCCAGTATGTGGTTTATAATAACGAGGTATATGTTATCGAGGTAAACCCCCGTTCTTCGAGAACTGTTCCTTACATTTCAAAGGTAACGGGCGTTCCTATGGTGGATATTGCCACAAAGATAATGTTCGGTCACACCCTCAAGGAGCAGGGCTATGAGAGCGGTCTTTACAAGGAGGCTGATTACATTGCCGTAAAGGTACCCGTATTCAGCTTTGAAAAGCTCCACGATGTTGATACCGCCCTGGGTCCCGAGATGAAGTCCACAGGCGAATGTCTCGGCATTGCCCGAACCTTCGAGGACGCATTGTTCAAGGGACTTATCGCCGCAGGCTACAATATGAAGAAGGACGGAGGCGTGCTTATTACGGTACGTGACACAGACAAGCAGGAGATAATCTATGTTGCCGAGAAATTCGAGCAGCTTGGCTTTGATATCTATGCTACAGGCGGAACTGCGGCTACACTCAACAAGAATATGGTTGCCGCAAACGTTGTCCGCAAGGCCTCCGAGGAAAAGCCCAATGTTATGACCCTCCTCGACAGCGGCAAGATAAATTACGTTATCTCCACATCTGCAAAGGGACGTATCCCTGCTTACGACAGCGTTAAGATACGCCGAAAGACTGTTGAGCGTTCCATCTGCTGTCTGACGGCTATCGACACCGCAAATGCAGTTGCGGATATACTGGCAATGGGCAAGAATATTGACGATATGGAAATGATAGACATAACTAAGATATGACGGTTTAAACAGGCTGTAACCGAAAGTTTCTGTTACAGCCTGTTTTCATAAAAGGAGATGACATTTATGAACGAGCTTGAAGAAGACATTATCCGTGAGCATATGTACGAGGATCACAGGCAGAGAATGGAAAAAGTCAGAAAAAATCTGAAAGGCACAAGGGTCTATAACGTTTATGTTAATCTCCTTGTTATTTTCATCAGCGTTTTCGGTCTGTATCTCTGGTTCTGCTACACCAATGCGGGAATAAAGATGGCACTTACTCTTGCTGAGGAAGTGGGGCAGATATCCTTCCCCTGGTATGGGGTGACCTTTTTTCTCACTCCGCCTGTGGCTTTGATGAGCTATCTTGCGGACATATATCTGAATAAAAAGCTGAACATTGCCTGCGAGATCATCTATCTTGTTATACTGCTTTTTTCGGTTGCAAATCTGTTTTTAAGGTTTGAGCCTATGGCAATTCTCGGAATTTTACTGCTTATAGTATACTCGGGACTGGGACTCTGGACGCAGGACCTGTCGGTGAGAAGCTATAAAGAGCTTGATTATCTCCGCACTCAGGAGGGCTTTCCCGATTTTAACTACGGCATTGAGCGTGACAGACATTCACGGTTTGTAAAATATCGTGAGAAATGGCTTAAAAATCAGAAAAAGCAGGACTATTATTCCGACAATGAAAAGCCTGTTGCAGATTTTTCGGTTGTTCCTGCCGAAAAGACTGATCGTATGGACGGTATCAGCGTTGATACGGAGGTTTGCAGCGACTGGTTCGAGGGAAAGGACGAGGCTTCTGCAGATGAAAAAAAGGATACTGCCGATATGGAGCAGCTTGAGGCTGATCCGTCTCTGCTTCCCGACAGCTCGGAATATATTGTAGAAGACGTAAGACATAAACCATTATAACGAAAGGACGGCTGTTTATATGAAATACACCCAGGGGCTTTACCCCATTATCAGCAAAAAGTCAATTGCGGCTGAGATATATGATATGACTATCCGCTGTCCCCATATTGCGGGGGCGGCGGTATGCGGTCAGTTTGTAAATATCAAGGCTGACGGATTTATGCTCCGCAGACCTATTTCCATATGCGGTATCGACAAGGAAAAGGGCACTCTCAGAATAGTTTTTGAGGTAAGAGGAAAAGGCACAAAGGCGCTTTCTCAGCTTTCCGAAGGTCAGCTCATTGATATTGTTGCTCCTCTCGGCGGCAGGGGATTTACCCTGCTTGAAAAGGACAAAAAGGCTGTTATCATCGGCGGGGGAATAGGCAATCCTCCTATGCTCCCAATTGCCGAGCATTACGGCAAAAATGCTGTTGTAATAAGCGGTTTCAGAAACGCTTCTGCGGTTATTTTACAGAAAGATTTTGCCGCTTCGGGAGCCGAGGTCATTCTCTGCACCGACGACGGCTCGGCGGGAAGAAAGGGCTTTGTTACCGATGCGCTTGCAGAGGTTTTACAGAGAGAAAAGCCCGATATCATTTATGCCTGCGGTCCTTCGGTAATGCTTAAAAGAATAATTTTGCAGGCAAAGGAAGCGGGCGTAAAGTGTGAGGTCTCCCTTGAGGAGAGAATGGGCTGCGGCGTGGGCGGCTGTCTTGTATGCGCCTGCCGCACCATAAGAGACGGTGAGGAATATTACGCTCACGTATGCAAGGACGGACCTGTTTTTGATGCAGAGGAGGTGCTTTTCGATGACTGATATGTCAAGGCTTGGAATTGATTTTGCAGGCGTTCATTTTAAAAATCCCATTATCCCTGCTTCGGGAACCTTCGGCTATGGAAAGGAATTTGAGGAGTTTTATCCTCTTTCCGAGCTTGGCGGTATATCCGTAAAGGGTACAACGGGAGCAAGGCGAAACGGCAATCTTCCCCCGAGAATTGCGGAAACTCCCTCAGGTATGCTCAACAGCGTGGGACTTCAGAACCCGGGTATCGACCATTTCATTGCCGAGGAACTGCCTTATCTTAAAACAAAGGACACCGTTATTATCGCAAATATAGCAGGCAGTACGGCTGACGAGTACCGTGAGATAGCCGAAAAGCTTGACAGCACCGATGTGGATATGATTGAGGTGAACATTTCCTGCCCCAATGTCAAGGCAGGAGGAGCAGCCTTCGGAGTATCCTGCGAGGGTGCGGCTCAGATAACAAAGATTGTGCGTAATGCCACCAAAAAGCCTGTAATGATGAAACTTTCCCCAAATGTGACCAGCATTGCGGACATTGCAAAGGCGTGCGAGGCTGAGGGCGCCGATGCGGTTTCTCTTATAAACACGCTCCTCGGAATGAGGATAGATATCCGTACAGGCAGACCCATTCTTCACAACAATGTGGGCGGTCTGTCGGGTCCTGCGGTTTTCCCTGTGGCGGTGAGAATGGTATGGCAGGTTGCAAATGCTGTTAATATCCCCGTATGCGGAATGGGCGGCGTTTCAAGCTGGGAGGACGCTGTGGAAATAATGATGGCGGGAGCTTCCCTTGTTCAGGTGGGTGCGGCTATCTTTAACGACCCTATGACCCCCGTTAAGATAACAGAGGGACTTTCCGCTTACTGCAAGGAGAAGGATATTATGCTTAGTGACATTATCGGAGCTGTTAAGCCTTGGTAAGGATATATCTTGTACGTCACGCCGAGGCTGAGGGGAATGTGAGGGAGTTCTTTCAGGGTCGTATCAACACAGATGTGAGCGAAAAGGGACAGTTGCAGCTTGAAAGGCTTGCGGAAAGGTTTAAGAATATCCCCATTGAAGCCTTGTACTCAAGCCCACTTAAAAGGGCGATGTCCACCGCAGAAGCCGTTAACAGATATCACAGTCTGCCAATAATCACAGATGATATGCTTATGGAGATAAACGGCGGAGACTGGGAGGGCGTGAAGTGGGCTGAGCTTCCCGAAAAATTTCCCGGGGAATACCGTATGTGGAAAGAGGAGATAAATCATTTTGCCGCTCCGGGCGGCGAGTCCACCAAACAGGTATATGACCGTATGAAAGCAGCAATGAGACGTATCGCTTCGGAAAATAATGGCAGGACTATCGCTGTAGTTTCTCACGGAATGGCTATAAAGGCATACCTTAACTGTGCCGAGGGCAGGGAGTGGGAAAACTATGCAGACCCCGGCTGGGCTGACAATACGGCGGTGTCGCTCATTGAGTATGATGATAATCTCATACCGAAAATTATTTTCAAAAATGACGGTTCTCACCTTGGGGAAGGACTGTCCACCTTAGCGGTATCAAAATGGTGCAGCGATGAACTGGAGGAAGCGAAATGAGAATAATGAGCGTAGATTTCGGTGACAGCCGAACGGGTATTGCCGTTTGCGACAAAAGCGAATTTCTTGCTTCACCGCTGACGGTCATATTTGAGAAAAACTTTGACCGCTGCCTTGAAAAGACCGCAGAGCTTGCAAAAAAGGAGCAAGCGGAGCTTCTGGTGGTTGGCTATCCAAAGAATATGAACAACACCGTAGGGGAGAGGGCGGAAAAATGCGCTCTCTTCGGTGAAAAGCTTGAGGAGCTGACAGGGATAAAGGTGGTTATGTGGGACGAGCGCTGCACCACAGTATCGGCTCACAACTATCTGAACGAAGTAAACGTCAGAGGAAAAAAGCGTAAAAACGTAGTTGACGCAGTTGCCGCCGTTATTATCCTTGAAAGCTATATGGGCTACAGAAAGAACAGCGGTTCACAATCATAAAATTTCATAAATGTCAAGACGGCAATTTATACAAAATTGCCGTCGCTTTTTGTAAATCGGCGCTGTTGACAAGATGTCTCAAATACTATATACTATAATTTAGTGTGTGTATATTACTATATATTGTGTTTTAATATTCAGAAAGACGGTTTTAAAATGATAACTCATATCGTAAAAAGAGACGGACGAAAAGATACATTTAATATCGAAAAGATCGCCAAGGCTATATACAAGGCTGCCGAGGCTGTGGGAGGCACCGACTACAACGCTTCAATGGAGCTTGCGGTCAAGGTATGCGACCTGTGTGAAAAGCAGTACGGCAGCAGCAGTACTCCTACCGTTGAGCAGATACAGGATCTGGTGGAAAAGGTGCTTGTGGAGGAGGGGCACGCAAAGACTGCAAAGGCGTATATCCTCTACCGCTCCGACCGCACCCGTTCACGTGAGATGAACACAAAACTGATGAAGATTTACGAAAATCTTACCTTCAAGGCGGCAAGAGACAGCGATATAAAGCGTGAGAACGCCAATATAAACGGCGATACGGCAATGGGTACGATGTACAAATACGGCTCGGAGGGCGCAAAGCAGTTCTACAGTATGTACGTTATCGACCCTGCTATTGCAAAGGCGCACGAGGAGGGGGATATCCATATCCACGATATGGATTATTATACTCTTACAGCCACCTGCTGTCAGATAGACCTTATCAAGCTTTTCAAAAACGGATTTTCATCGGGTCAGGGACATCTGAGAGAGCCGAATGATATCCTGTCTTATTCAGCGCTTGCCTGCATTGCAATTGAGTCCGACCAGAACGATATGCACGGCGGACAGAGCATTCCGAATTTCGATTATGCAATGGCTCAGGGCGTGGCAAAAACCTACAGAAAAAAATATTATGAGAATGAGGCTCGCTGTCTGGAGCTTCTCTGCGGCTGTGAAAATGCCGAGAAGACGGCTGAAAGGATAGCAGGGGAGATATTTTCCGATGAGAATATTTACCCCGTTATGGATAATAATAACGGCTATAAAGAGGCAGAGCTTTCAAAGCTTCTTGAGATGACAGACAGGGAAACTGCGGAGCGGATACAGTCCTACTGCTGTACCGAAGCCTTAAAGGAGACGGACAGGGAAACTTATCGTGCAATGGAATCATTTATCCATAATCTGAACGCTATGAACAGCCGTGCGGGTGCACAGGTTCCATTTTCTTCCATAAATTACGGAACTGACACCACTACAGAAGGCAGAATGGTCATAAAAAATATCCTTCTTGCCAATGAAGCGGGCATCGGAGACGGTGAAACGCCCATCTTTCCCATTCACATTTTCAAGATAAAAGAGGGGATAAATTACAACCCCGAGGATAAAAATTACGACCTTTTCAAGCTTGCCTGCAAAGTGTCCGCAAAGAGACTTTTCCCCAATTTTTCCTTTATCGATGCGCCCTTCAATCTGCAGTATTACAAGCCCGGGGACTACAATACCGAGATTGCCACAATGGGCTGCCGCACGAGAGTTATCGGCAACCATTACGACCCCGAGCGTGAGATAGTTACGGGCAGAGGAAATCTTAGCTTTACCTCAGTAAATCTCCCGAGACTTGCAATCAAAGCCAACGGAAATGTGGGCGCCTTTTTCGACAGCCTTGAGGAAATAATGGATATGGTATGCGAGCAGCTTATGCACAGATACCGTATACAGGCGCAGAAAAAAGTGCGGAATTTCCCCTTCCTTATGGGACAGGGCGTGTGGATAGATTCCGAGAAGCTTAGTCCCGATGATACGGTGGGCGAGGTGTTAAAGCACGGCACATTGTCAATGGGATTTATCGGCCTTGCGGAATGTCTCAAGGCGCTTATAGGAAAGCATCACGGCGAGTCCGAAGAAGCACGTGCGCTGGGACTTGAGATAGTTACCCGAATGAGAAAGCGTATGGACGAGGAATCTATTCGCACGGGAATGAATTTCTCACTTCTTGCCACTCCTGCCGAGGGACTGTCGGGCAGATTTGTGCGTATGGACAGAAAAAAATTCGGCAGCATCGAGGGAGTTACGGATAAGGAGTATTATACCAATTCTTTCCATATCCCAGTTTACTACAAGCTCAGCGCATTTGAAAAGATAAGGATAGAAGCGCCCTATCACGAGCTTACGAACGGGGGACATATAAGCTATGTGGAGCTTGACGGCGACCCGATGAACAATCTGGAGGCATTTGAAAAGATAGTCCGCTGTATGAAAGAAGCGGGTATCGGCTACGGCTCCATAAACCACCCCGTTGACAGAGATCCCGTATGCGGATATACGGGCATTATAGGCGATGTCTGTCCCAAATGCGGCAGGCGTGAGGAAGAGCACGGCTATGTTCACGAAAGGATAAAGAGAATTGCAAACTGATACGGAAAATAATGTCAGACTGCGTATTGCGGGGATAACAGACGACTCTATCGTCGACGGTCCCGGAATAAGGCTTACCGTTTTTGTTCAGGGCTGTCCCCATAACTGTGAGGGCTGTCAGAACCCTCAGACTCACGATTTTTCTGGGGGGACTGAAATTACTCTCGGGGAGATAATGGACAGGATAAATGCAAATCCTCTTCTTGACGGGGTCACATTCAGCGGGGGAGAGCCTTTCTGTCAGGCGGAGGCTCTTTCCAAACTCGGGAGAATGATACGCAAAAAGGGGCTTAATATAATTACCTACAGCGGATATACCTATGAATATCTGAAAGAAAACTCCGACAGCCAAAACTCTTTCGGAGAGCTTCTTGATGTGTGTGACTATCTTGTGGACGGTCCTTTTATTTTAGCTGAAAGAGATCTGACACTCAAATTTCGTGGCAGCAGAAATCAGAGGATAATTGACATAAAAAAATCTGCAAAGTTCGGCAGGGCTGTAACGGCTGAAATTTAAAATATAAGAAACGAGGGACGGTATGAACAGGAAGGCTTTATTTTTTACGGCTGCTCTTGCTGTGCTGTCCTTTTGCGCCTGCGGAGGAGAGGACGACGGTGCGGACGGGGAGTTTTATGCCGTAATTTCGGATAATCCGCAAAATCTCGACCCTCAGATGGCGGTAGACAAGCAGTCGATGTTCGTTATCAGGAACACCTATGCCCTGCTTATGGATACGGACGGAGACGGACGGCTCATAAACGGTGCGGCAAAAAGCTACAGCGTTTCGGAGGACGGTCTCATATATACATTTGAGCTGAGAGAGGGGCTTTGCTGGTTCGGAATGAACGGCACGGACGGAGTGCCCTTGACAGCTTACGATTACGAATACGCTTTCAGAAGAATATTTGACGCCGGTACTCATTCGCCCTATGCAGAGCTTTTCTCCTGCATAAAAAACAGCAAGGCGGTTTACGGCGGCGCTAAAGATAAGTCGGAGCTTGGTGTGCGTGCAGAGGACGAGCATACTCTTGTGATAGAGCTTGAGTATCCCGACTGCGATTTCCTAAAGCTTATGTCGCACACCGCCGCCGCACCCTGCAATGAGGAGATTTTCCTGTCCACAAGGGGAAGATACGGCTTGTCTGCGGCAGATACCTATTCCTGCGGCGCATTTTACATCAGCGACTGGAACTATGACCCCTACTGGACGGACAATCACATTACCCTTGAAAGGATAAACTGCAATTCTTCCGATGGGTATCGGACATATCCGCAGCTGGTGAATATCATCATTACAGACGAGAGAGCAAGTGCGGAAAAATCCAAAAATTTCGAGACGGACGCTTATGCTGCTCGGACAATCCTTGAGTATGATAAAAATACTGCAAGGGATCATTACATCAAGGAATACGTCTGCGGTACCGCCTGCCTTTTTCTAAATTCGGATATTGAGCCGTTTAATGATGTTGAAGTGAGAAAGGCGTTTTTCTCGGCTGTGGATAAATCGGAAATGGCGGCGGAACTGAGCGATGATTCCGTTTTGGCTTGGGATATCGTTCCCGAGGCGATAACCGTTTCAAATAAGAGCTTCAGGGAGCTGTTCCCTCAGTCGGAAAGGGGGATAAAGGGTTCGGCAGCGGTATGGAAGAAAATGGTTTCCGAGCATCCCGAAACGGATTTCAACAGCAGTATCCTGCTGGCTTCGGACGCTCTTAAATCTCAATCCATACCCTATTCGGTGGTTTCAGACCTTGAGGAAAAACTTGAGCTTTACTGTTCTCCGGTTTTTATGAATGAGAAAGATTTCCGGAAAGCGCTGCAGTCGGGGGAGGAGACCTTTTATATTGATACGATCACCGGAGACATAAACCTTGCCGAGAATTTTCTTGAGAGCGTTTATGAAGCCTGCGGATTTGAGGATAAGGAGCTTGAAGATGATATTGTCCGTATGCAGCGGTGTTCAGACCTTAACGAAAAAAAGGATATCATAAAAAATGCCGAGGACCGCATTATTGATAATGCATATGCCCTGCCCCTTGCCTATGAAAAAAAGTATTTGCTGTGCCTGACCGAGTCCCGTGATATTTACTTTGACCCATACACCGAGACTATGTTTTTTAAATATGCCAAGAAATAGCAGATGTTAACAAAATGTAAAATTATGCTTTGCGCTTGACAACAGTAAAAAATAGGTGTATAATAATTAAGTAATGCGGATATGGCGGAATCGGCAGACGCGCTAGATTCAGGTTCTAGTGGTAGCAATACCGTGTGTGTTCAAGTCACATTATCCGCACCAAGGCTTAACGAAGCCATTTAAAGCCCCTTGCAGATTTGCTCTGTAAGGGGCATTTTTTCGTGTACTTTTTTTCGTGTCCTAGTGTTTTTCTCGGTCAGAAAACGGAGAATTTATTTGCTGTTATCCTTCGGCTCGTCAATATACCGTTCAACTCTTAGCCGAAGCTTGTACTTGTCTCTGAGCATTGCGATCTTTTTCATCATTTCCGATTTGTGATGAATGTCAATGGCAGCCTGATCTTTCCAGCGGTCTATAAGAAGCACCGTTTCGGGGTCGCTCATAGGGAAAAAATACTCATATTTTTCGTTGCCCTCTTCGGCTCTGACAGCATCGGCAATGCCGCTCGATTCCATTTCCTCCGCAAATTTACGGGCGTTTCCGCCTGTGCCTGTGTAGTAAAGATTTACGGTTATGCTCATTGAAAAAACTCCTTTAATTTTTTATTCTTCTTTTCCCGATATATACCCCAAGAAAATATCCTCCCGCAAATCCGATAAGTTCAAACAGGGCAAATGGAAAATACGCTGTCCCGAATGTTCCGATAAGGTAAACCATACCGAGAATAACTGCTGCAAGCATTACGGGAAGCCATATGTCACGCTTCTTCAAAATTGCGGCGGAAAATGCTGAGGATAAAAATGTTGTGACGGGAACGGCAAACAGGCTCAGGATAAACGCCTCAATGCCGTTGTCCGAGCAAACGCTTATTAGCAGGACTGCACCTGCGGACAGGGCAATGCTCCCGAAGGCAAGCAGAAGCTGTTTTGTGATATTTTTTATTACGGCTTTATTCATAATGTCTCCTTTACGTGTCAGGGTGGAGGACGTACATTGCGTACTCTTTTTCGACCTCTATAATGTTTTCAAAATTTTTTTCGAGGACGGGCAGGGGACGGGGACAGTAATTCAGAAGCTGCAAAGCATCGTTTACCTGCTCTGCATTTTTTGACGTTACCGCAAATTCTTCAAGGAGAGTAAAGACCTCGTCTTTATGGGGAATGTCCTGCTTGTAATAGGGGTCAAGAAAATAATCAAGGCAGAACAAAAGACTGTCGGTCTCCGCAGAGTCCGAGCCGAAAAGCACCCTGCGGATTTCACAAATACCGCTTTTCACAATGTCCTTATGCTTTTTTGAATATGTGACTGTCTTAGCATTCTGAGCTGTCATACCGCTCACCTTCCTTTTCATCATCATAACATATACTGACGGTCAAGTCAACAGATACCCGAAAAAAGTCTCTCCCGAAAAACGGAAAGAGACTTTCATCAATAAGTATCACATCATAATATAAATAAGCGCCGCAAGTATCACCCAGTCTGCGCCGCTTCTTGCGAGTATCACAATAAGTGCGATAAGAATGAGCTTTTCATTGTCGAGACCGTTTATGCCGAGAAATGAAAGGGGATCGCTCCTTGACGGCTTGCTTTCATCGGGCAGAGTGTCGGGTGACTTCTGAGCGGTGCTTGTATTCTGAGATGTGTTCTGCATCGGGGCATTGGGGTGATATTCTCTGCCAACTGACGGCTGAGGACGGGGCGGAGCCATTCCCATTGCATTATACCGCATATTTCCCGAGGGCGGACGCTGCTGCGTTTGCTGTCCCGGACGCTGAAGCAGTCCGCTGTTTCGGGGAGCATACCCGTAGGGAATATTTTCAGCCAATTTGTCCACACCCTTTCCGATAAAATTTACAGAAGCTTATCCAGATTTCCCAGCATACCGCTTTTTTTCAGCTCGGAAAAAACGGCGTACATTTTCAGAAGCTTCACCGCCTTGTCTGCCTTTGCCTGCCGCTCCGAGCTGAGATAGGGCTTCAGGGCAAGTATAAGCGCACGGTTTTTGTCATCGCTTCCTGCCGCCGATACCGCACCCATCAGACCCATAAGCATTGCAGGGTCAAATCCACCCGAGCTGTCCTCGGAGGATTTCTGAGCAGGCGGCTCTGTTTCCGTGCCGCCTTCCGTCTCGCTATTCAGCAGATCGGCAAGCTCCTTTATCTGCTGAAGGCTTTCGGGATCGCCGAGAACGGAGTTAAGCATTTCGTTCATATTGTCCATAATCGGCACCTCCCCAAAAAGCGTATTATCTGCCGCCCGTCAGCTTTTTGTAAAGAGCCTGAGCCTGAGGCGCACTCATCATCTTCTCAAGGAGCTGTGGATTTGACAGCACCTGATTGAATTTCCGAGCCTCCTCTGGCTTCATATTCTTCATTGCATTGTCGAATTTGCCTTGCATAAGCTCCTGTCTCAGCTTTTCGGGAGGAATGCCCAGCTTGCCGCTTACGGTTTTAAGCAGAGCGTCCACGTTCTGAGGGTTAGTTCCTTTGATATCCATAAGTTATCCTGCCTTTCAAAAATTGTTGTTCAGAATGTTTCCGAATTTTCTTTATATATTTATGTTATGATAAAGAAAAACAGAACGACCGCCTGATATCATAATATGCGTAAGGAGAATAAATGTGAGAATTGTTGCAATGTCCGACTCCCACGGAGACAGCTATGCTCTGGAGAGAATTTTTGAAAAGACGGCAGATACGGGAAATATTTTCGTTCACTTAGGAGACGGTGAACGGGAGCTTGATATGATGAGACTTAAATATCCTAATCTTGACATAAGACACGTTGCAGGCAACTGCGATTACATGTCGATGTCTCCGAATATTGAAATAATCTCAGCGGGAGATGTGAAGATACTCTGCACTCACGGTCATCTTTACGGCGTGAAATACGGGACTGAAATGCTCCGCTCTCTTGCAAGGGACAACGGCTGCAAAGCAGTTCTTTTCGGGCATACCCATTGCCGCTATGAGAGCCTTGAGGACGGGATATATATGCTCAATCCCGGAAGCTGCTCCTGCCCGAGAGATTATGAGGACCCCTCATTCGGGTGGATAGATATTACTCCTGCGGGGATAATTACAAATATTGCCAATGTGTGAGAACAAAATATTTTTTACGAGCATCTGAAAATACAAAAAATGCGCCCAATATGGAGCGCATTTTTTAACAGAACATAAATTGCTGATATATCCCACAGCAGGGGAGAGTAGAAATATTACGATATAAGCCCGAACAGCACGCCGTCAAGCTCATTGTACTCCTCTTCTGTCAGTTCAAAGGTGTAAAAGCTGCCGCCGTAGGCAAAGCAGATGTATCTGCTGCCCATATAAATACGCATGGCATTTCCCTGTTTGTCAGCGTAGTCGATAATGTAGCGGCTGTCCGAGGGGGCTTCTTCTGCAAGAGAGCCTTCTCCCTCCTCGGCATATGCGGAAAGCTCCTTGTTGAGGTTCAATAGCTTTGTAACGCTTCTGACCTCCTTGGATTCGTATGTCACAACTGTTCCGTCCTCTGAATTTATGTCCTCAAATGTGGGAGTTATCACCGCCGTGGAGTTTTGTGCAGGAAATTCGGAAACTGCTTCTTTGGGAGAAAATGACGCTGCTCTGGATCTATCTGCGGCAGATGTGATGTCTGTCGGAGCTTCCTCAACAATTTCCTCATCGTTTTCGCTGTCAGCTTCCTCTTCCGCCTCGGCTTCTTCAGAAAAAGGCTCAAGTATCAGTACAGTTTCCAGCGGCAGCTTGTTTTCGTTTTCACCGTTGTCATATGCGTAGGGGGCAATTCCTGCACCTTCTACGGGTGCGGCTTCCACAGGTGCTTCGGGAGCAGCTCCCACGGGCACTTCTTCGATCATTTCGTCAACATCTTCTGCGGCAGGTCCTTCGCCAGGAGCAGATGTGGTTTCAGCCGAAATTGCTGCCGCTTGAGTTTTTGTATCTGCTTTTGTTTCTGTCACGGCGGAGATCTCGGTAACCGCTTCTGTCTCGTTTACGCTTTGAGAAGCGGTCTGCGATATTGTTTCGGGAGCCGTTGTTTCCGCATATTCGGATATTGCTGCTCCTTCTGTTGTAAGCACATCTTCGGAAAAGCTTTCATCTGCAGTTATCTCGGCTTCGATAATGTCCGTAGCTTCGGTAACGATACCGTCTGTCGCAATGACCGATGGGTCTGAGTCCTTGTCAAAAACGCCTGCATTGTTCAGCGCAACGCCTACCGTAAGGCAGGCTGCCGCCGCCGCTGCGGTGGATATCACCTTGATAAGCTTTATCCTGCGTGATGTCTTTATCTCATTTCCCGAAACGCTGATGTGCTCTGCCAAAGGCAGGTTTTCCTCGGCTGTTTCGGGAATAAGCTTTTCGCTGTCACGAAGCTCTGTCATAAGTCTTGCTGTCCGTTCCTTGAAATCGGGAGATATTTCCTGATATTCAAGGGCATTTTTGTATTTATCCGAAAAATCGGGCATCAGAAATCATCTCCCAGTTTTTTCTTTAAAAGCGCCCGTCCCCTGGCAAGCCTTGTGCCTGCGGCGGCGGTGCTGATCCCATTTGCGGCGGCTATTTCTGCGATACTGAGTCCCGTGTAGTAATACATATGGATGACCGTTCTGTATTTTTCAGGAAGCTCCATAACAGCGTCAAATACAGCCCTGGAGGTATCGTCAAGACCGCTGTCCTCCTGCCCGAGAGCAGGGGACGACAAATTATCATCTATTGAGCTTGTTTTGCTTACCCAGCCCGATTTAAGGTGATTTTTGCACTTGTTGACCGCAGTTTTAATAAGCCACGCTTTTTCGTGATTTTCATCGGTAAAAACGGGCTTTCGCTTGATTATCTCGCAGAAGGTCTCCTGCGCTATATCCTCTGCGTCGTGCATATTACGGACGTAGGAGAAGCATAGTCTAATTATCGGCTCCGAGTAGGCGTCAAGCACATATCTGATGTATCCGTCGTCAAAGGTACCTTTTGAGCCGGAATACATATCGTAGGTTCCCCCTGTCTTTAAAGCGCTTCTGATATATAAACAATCATAAAGCACAATTTTTTTCAAAAAACATTATAAAATGCTGCACAAACTTATAATGCTATATTTGTTGATATTGCCTATATAAAAATTCTCCCCATCAGGGACAGGGAGAACTATGAATCATAAGTATTATTTTGCTGCGGAATTTTTATCATCGTTCAGAAGATCCTGAAAGGTGCAGGAGGCAAGCTTTTTGTTGACCATTTCGCTTATCTCGTTAAACACATTCTGATAGCAGCAGCAGCCCTTTGCGCCTCTTGTGCATACAAAATCCTCTTCGTGGCATCGGTTGAGGTAATAATCACCCTCCACCGACTCGATAACGCTAAGCATCGTTATCTCCGAGGGAGCCTTTGCCAGCTCATAGCCGCCCTGCATACCCTTATAGGACCTTACCAGACCTGCGGACACGAGCTTTCGCAGAATTTTAAGTGAAAAGCGCAGACTGACGCCTGTGCGTTCTGATATATTTTTTGCGTCGATACGCTTGTTTTCGGCGGCAAGACAGCCGATTATCCTGACAGCGTAATCCGATTCGAGAGTCAGACACATCTGATTTTATCATTCCTTTCGGCGTTATCAGTCAAGGAAATCCTTGACCTTTTTGCTTCTGCTGGGGTGACGGAGTTTTCTGAGAGCCTTTGCTTCGATCTGTCTGATACGCTCTCTTGTTACGTCAAATTCCTTGCCGACTTCCTCAAGAGTACGGGAACGTCCGTCCTCAAGACCGAAACGAAGTCTCAGAACTTTTTCCTCACGCTCTGTAAGAGTGGAAAGCACTTCTCCAAGCTTCTCCTTGAGAAGAATGAGAGAAGCGGCGTCCGCAGGTGCAGGGGCGTCATCATCGGGGATAAAGTCGCCGAGGTGGCTGTCCTCCTCCTCACCGATAGGTGTTTCAAGAGAAACGGGGTCCTGTGCGATACGCATTATCTCACGTACTCTTTCAACAGGGAGATTAAGCTCTTCGGATATCTCCTCGGGAGAGGGGTCGTGGCCGTTCTTGTGAAGGAGCTGGCTTGAAGCCTTCTTGACCTTTGTAATAGTCTCCACCATATGAACGGGGATTCGGATAGTTCTTGCCTGATCGGCAATAGCCCTTGTGATTGCCTGTCTTATCCACCAGGTAGCGTATGTGGAAAACTTAAAGCCCTTGGTGTGGTCGAATTTCTCAACAGCCTTTATAAGACCTAAGTTTCCTTCCTGGATAAGGTCGAGGAACTGCATACCTCTGCCCACATATCTCTTTGCAATGGAAACAACGAGACGAAGGTTTGCCTCGGCAAGTCTCTGCTTAGCCTTTACATCGCCTACAGCCATACGCTCTGCAAGCTGTATCTCCTCTTCGGGAGTAAGCAGGGGAACACGTCCTATTTCCTTTAAATAGATCTTTACGGGGTCGTCAATAGCGATGCCCTCGGTGGAAAGAGCAAGCTCCAGGTCGTCCTGTAAGGAGATATCGTCTATTGCAAGCTCTTTTTCTGCGTCGAAGTCCTCGATGATATCAATGTTCATACTCTGGCAGTTATCGTAGAACGAATCGATCTGGTCAACGTCCAGATCAAGCTTCTCCATCACGTCGTTTATCTCGGTGGTGGTCAGTCTGCCGTGAGCACGGCCCTGTTCCATCAGGGTCTCCATAGCCTTATCTGTATTGTTCATATATTTTACAGTCCTTTCGGTTGGTATTTATGATCATTTTCTGCTGCGTATTTTTTGCGCAAGAGAAAGAAAATCGTCATCGGAAAGCGCCGAGGGAGGAGCCGCCGACTGCTCCCGTTCACGCCGTTCATTAAGTATCCTTATGTAATCTTCGGCGGCATTTCTGTTCAGTTCAAGGGTCTGGGCTTCCGATAATATCCCGGTTATTTTGCCCATTTCATCGGCAGGAAATTCACTTTGAAGCGATAATATGTTAAAATCCGCCGACTCTTTCATACCCGATATCAGCTTTTCATAGACCTTTTTGTGGAATTCTGTCAGAAAGCTGTCGGGAGACAGATTTTTCTCCACATATGAAAGCTCCTCGGGGTGAACGCAGAGGTAAGCGATAATGCCCTGCTCCGCCTTATATTCCTTGGGGAAATTCACCGCCGCAGGGTCGGTCTTTCGCTTTTCGGAAAAGGTGCGTATCTCGTTCCAGTTCTGCTTTTTGTCGGCGTTTATCCTCTTGCGGATAACCGAGTTCACCTGAAGCTCCAGAGCGTCCCGTGAAATGTTCTGCTCTTTTGCTATCTTCGAGATATACACGCTCCGTTCTACGGGGGAGGCTATCTGTGAAAGCACGTCAACACAGCGTTTCAGATATTCCACCCGTCCCGTATCGCTGTCAAGGTCAAGGTCGTTTCCGCATTTTGACAGACGGAAATTTATGGCTCCGTCGGAGTTGTCAAGGAGCTGCTTGAAACGGAGTGCGCCGAATTTTTTGATAAATTCATCGGGGTCCTTTGCGCCCTCCATTTTGATTATTTTTGTTCTTACTCCTGCCTCGCTCAGAAGATTTATGGCTCTCTGAGTGGCTTTCTGTCCCGCTCCGTCCGAGTCGTAGGCGATTATCACCTCGTCGGCGTACTGGGACATTATCCTTGCCTGCTCGGGTGTGAGAGCTGTTCCCAGAGTGGCTACCACATTTTCAAAGCCTGCCTGGTTGACGGCGATAACGTCCATATAGCCCTCGGCAAGAATGAGCCGCCGCTCGTCCGACCGCTTGGCAAAATTCAGGGAGAAAAGATTGCGGCTTTTCTTGAAAACGGGGGTGTCCGAGGAGTTAAGATACTTGGGACCCTCGCCGTCAATTATTCTTCCGCCGAATGCGATCACATTTCCTCTCAGGTCGATTATGGGGAACATCACCCTGTCACGAAAGCTGTCGTAAACACCGCCTTTCTGACTATGCCTTGCAAGGTTTGCGGCAATAAGCTCCTCTTCGGTGCAGCCTTGAGATTTCAGATAGTCAGTGAGATACCGCCATTCATCGGGGGCATAGCCAAGACCATATTTGGTGATGGTCTTGACGGTTAGCTGACGGGATTTAAAGTACAGCCTGCCCTTTTCGCCTCTGCTGTCCTTCATCAGGGTCTGATGAAAATAACGGGCAGCCATACGGTTTATTTCAAGTATTCGGGCTTTGAGCCTGCTGAGGTCGTTGTTTTTTGCTTCCTCGGGCATACTCATTCCGGCACGCTGAGCGAGAAAGCGCACAGCTTCAATATATTCAAGATTTTCCGCTTTCATCACAAAGGTGATGACATCGCCCCCTGCTCCGCAGCCGAAGCAATGGAAAAACTGCTTTCCTACGTTTATATGGCAGGAGGGGGTCTTTTCCGAATGAAAGGGGCAGAGACAGACATAATCCCTGCTGCTTCGTTTCAGGCTCACGTATGAGCTCATCACCGACTCAATGGGATTATTCTGCTTAAGCTGCATTATAAAATCCTCGGGCAGGGGCATAGGTCAGCCTCCTTTCGGGAAAATGCCAAGAGAATTTACTGAATGTGCCAGCATTTCGGCACGAAAAGATCGTTATAAAGATTTATGGCATAGCCGTCGCTCATACCCGAAATATAATCGCACACCGCCCGCTCCTTGGAGAAACGGTTCATAATGTTTTTATATTCCTCGGGCATTTTGTCGGGGTTTTTGAAATAATAGCGGAAGAGCTTTTCCACAAGCATTTTCGCCTTGACTTCCTCGTCCTTGGCAGCGTTGTTGTGATAAACGTGCTCAAACATAAAGGCGTAAAGCTCGTCCTCGGCGGCTTTGATGTGATCCTCAAGCTTTATTTCCTCAACGCCGCTTTTTACCACCGACATTATAAGGGTGGTTATTCTTTCGCTCTTTGAATGCCCGAGAACGCTTACCGCATTTTCGGGGAGCATATCCTCGGTGATAACGCCTGCTCTGAGGGCATCGTCAATATCGTGATTTATGTATGCGATCTTGTCGGCAAGACGGACAACACAGCCCTCCTTGGTAACGGCTGTCCTGTTAGTGTGGCAGGCAATTCCGTTTTTTACCTCATATGTAAGGTTAAGACCCATACCGTTTTTCTCGATATAGTCCACCACTCTTACGCTTTGCAGATAATGCTTGAAGCCGAAGGAGCATATCTCATTGAGGATAGCTTCTCCTGCGTGACCGAAGGGTGTGTGACCCAGGTCGTGACCTAATGCGATGGCTTCGGTGAGGTCTTCATTAAGTCTGAGTGCCCGTGAGATAGTCCTTGCTATCTGTGATACCTCAAGAGAATGGGTGAGCCTTGTTCTGTAGTGGTCGCCTACGGGGGAGAGGAACACCTGAGTTTTGTGCTTGAGCCGTCTGAAGGCATTGCAGTGGAGTATGCGGTCTCTGTCACGCTGAAATTCTGTGCGGATAGGGCATTTCGGCTCGGGGCGCACCCGTCTGCCTGTGTGCTTGGAAGTGCAGGCGTCCTCACAGAGAGTGCCCAACTCGATTATCTCAAGCTCTTCACGAATAGTCATACATATCAACCCTTTCCCCAAAATCGCAATCTGTATATATATACTCAAAAAAGGCGAAAAAACTTTTTTTGAAAATAATATTTGTAGATGTGCACAAAATTATGCGAAATTCTCAAAGGATTCTTCGCCCTTCTGCACAGTTATCCGGCCGTTTGCCGTATCAATGAGCTTTTCGGTCAGGGCATCGGCAAGAGATGAACGGCACAAGAGCGAAATAGTTACATTATCCGCAAACCGGGTATCGGTTATCTTTACCTCAAACTCGGGGAGGATATTTGTCAGCTTGCCGTAGAGGTTGTAATCGGCGGTTATCTCAAATGGGTAGCAGGAGCGCATTATCATAGGCTCTGCGGCGTCTATGGCTATCTTTGCGCTGTGGGAATAGGCTCTCACAAGACCGCCGCCCCCCAGAAGTATGCCGCCGAAATAACGTGTCACAACGCAGCACACATCTGTCAGCCCCTCTTTGCGGAGTACCTCAAAAACAGGCACTCCTGCGGTTCCTTGGGGTTCGCCGTCGTCGCTGTATCTGGTAACGCTGCCGTTTCGGAGAATGTATGCGTAGACATTGTGGGTCGCCTTGCGGTGCACCCCTCGTATCTCGTTAATAAAAGCCACCGCTTCTTCGTCTGTTTCAACGTGGCGGATATAGCCGATAAATTCGGACTTTTTCTCGGTAAAGGAAGCCTCGGCGCTGCCTTTTATCGTCTGATAATCGGGAGCGTTCATTTTGAAAACCCCTTTCTAAAAAAATTGCCTGCGTTATGTTACGCAGGCAATTTATAAATTCTGACATTACTTGTCCATACCGAAACGCTTCTTGAAACGGTCAACACGTCCGCCTGTATCAACGAGCTTCTGCTTGCCTGTGTAGAAGGGGTGGCACTTGGAGCAGATTTCAACTCGGATATTCTCCTTGGTGGAACGGGTCTTGATCACGTTGCCGCAAGCACAGGTGATGGTTGTTTCAACGTAATTGGGGTGAATTCCCTCTCTCATTGTCAGAGCACCTCACTTTCATCTGAAAATAATATGACCGACATAGCAGCCCATCACATTACTTCGGACAGTAGTGCTACATAATCATTTACGGATATAAATTATAGCACATTATTCTGCATATTGCAAGGGGTTTTAAAATTTTGTTGTAAATTTTTTGTGAATGAGCAGACGTCGAAATGTTTTGAGTATTTTTTTCAAATATCCCTTGCAAATATTTTTAATGTGTGATATAATAAAGATTATTATGGGTAAATGTTGTTATGATTTGCGTTTACCGTTTATTTCCAATTACTTTCAAAGGACGGTCGAATAATGAAAACTTACGGAATTATCTGCGAATACAATCCCTTTCACAACGGTCATATCTATCAGATAGAGGAGACAAAGAAGCAGACCGGTGCAACTCACATTGTTGCTGTTATGAGCGGAAACTTCGTTCAGAGAGGCGAGCCTGCCCTTATGGACAAGTTCAAGAGAGCCGAGATCGCTGTCAAGAACGGCGTTGACCTTGTTATCGAAATGCCTGTTCAGTACAGCCTTGCAAATGCAGAATTTTTTGCACGCTGCGGCGTTATGCTGCTGGGCGCACTCAGATGCGTTGAGGGAATTTCTTTCGGCAGCGAGTGCGGAAGCATTGAGCAGCTCTCTCAGTGCGCTGATGCTGTTCAGGAGGTAACTACTCCCGAGAACATCAAGCCCCTTATGGAACAGGGCATTCCCTTCCCCGACGCTGTTCATCAGCTTGTGTCATACAAGTATGGTCCTATGGTGGGCGATATCCTTAATTCTCCCAACAATATCCTTGCTGTTGAGTATATCAAGTCCCTTAAAATTCTGGGACTTCTTGACAAGATAAAGCCCTTTACTGTTAAGCGTGAGGGCGCTGAGCACGACTCCGACAGCCACAGTTCCACTATTGCCAGCGGCAGCTATATCCGTCAGCTTATTGATGACGGCGAGGATTTCTCCGCATTCGTTCCCAAGGAGACTGCCGACGCTGTGGCAGAGTATGAGGAAAAGGAGCTTCTTTGCTGGTTTGAGAATTTTGAGAGAGTAATTCTCTATCGTCTGAGAACAATGTCTCCTCAGGAGCTTTCTATGACTCCCGATGTTGGTCAGGGCCTTGAGAACAGAATATTCCAGGCTGCAAGAGTGGCTACATCTCTTGAAGATCTTCTCGACAAGATAAAGGTTAAGCGCTATCCTATGTCCCGTATCAAGAGGATACTTTTCAATGCCCTCTTCGGCATCAGAACAGACGACCTCAAGGTTCCTCCTACCTTCGGACGTATCCTTGCTCTTAATGACAAGGGTGCGGAAATTCTTAAAATGGCAGGTTCTCTTCCCGAGGACAAGCTTTCCATTCCTTTCAGCTCCTCCCTCAAGGATTTCGTTGAGGCAGGCAAGCAGAACAAGAATGTTATGCGTGCAGTCGGTATGACTACAGTTTCCAGCGATATTTATACTATCGGTTCAAGAAATATCCGTCCCAGCGGTATGGACTTTACCGGCAAGGTGACTTTTGACAAGATCGAGGGATTTGTTTCCGAGCTTCCCGAGGATATGAAAACTACGGCTATGTCCGGTACAGCCGAAGAAGTTGAAAAGATGAGAGCCGAGAGAGCTGCTGCCAAGGCTGCTGAAGCAAAGGCTGCCGAGGAAGCTTCCTCCGAGGATAAGCCCGAGTCCGAGGACAACAGCAATGACTAAGGAAAAAATTGACCGTATCAACGAGCTTGCAAGAAAATCCCGTGAGCAGGGCCTCACCGATGAGGAGAAGCGTGAGCAGACCGAGCTTCGCTTCGAGTTCCGCAGGGGCGTTGTGGCTAATCTGAAATCTCAGCTTGACAACATCGAGTTTGTTGACGCTGCGGACGATAATAAAAAATGATTTATGATACTGTCGGACAGTTTGCGGGTGCCTTCGTGCGCTCCATTGCCGACAGTATTTTTGAATGTGGAAAGGATGGTCTCTATGCCCGGTTTTGATGTGAGCTCGGTAAAAACGCCCTGCTATGTGGTGGACGAAAGACTGCTTGAGAAGAATATGAAGATACTCCGAAGCGTGTCAATGCGGACGGGGTGCAAAGTGCTTCTTGCGCAGAAGGCGTTTTCAATGTTCAGCACTTATCCGCTTTTATCACAGTATCTTGACGGCACTACCGCAAGCGGTCTTTTTGAAGCAAGGCTGGGGTATGAGGAAATGAAGGGGAAGGAAGTTCACATTTTTTCTCCTGCATACCGTCCCGAGGAATTTGAAGAGATAACCGAGATCTGCGGTCATATCGTATTCAACAGCTTTGCTCAGCTCAGAAGATTCAAGCCTATGCTGGATAAGGCGGCTGAAAATGGCAGAAAGATAGAATGCGGTATGAGAGTAAATCCCGAATATTCGGAGATCGAGACTGCCATATATGACCCTTGTGCAGGAATTTCCCGTCTGGGTGTCAAGGCGGAGGACTTCGAGGAGGAAATGCTTGGAAGTCTGAGCGGACTGCATTTTCACACTATGTGCGAGCAGAACAGTGATGTTCTTGAGAGGACTATCCCGCATTTTGAGGAGAAGTTCGGAAAGTATCTTCCGAAAATGAAGTGGGTGAATTTTGGCGGCGGTCATCACGTTACAAGAGATGACTATGATGTGGACAGGCTTGTGAGAGTTATAAGCTATGTGCAGGACAAGTACGGTGTTCAGGTGTATATTGAGCCGGGTGAGGCTTGTGCTCTTAATGCAGGGTGGCTGGTGGCTACCGTTCTCGAGGTTTATGAGAGCGGAGGACATTCCCACGCCATAATCGACGCTTCTGCCGCCTGTCATATGCCCGATGTTCTGGAAATGCCCTATCGTCCGAGGATAATCGGGGCAGGTGAGACTGGCGAAAAGGCGTATACTTATTTTATCGGTGCGGCGACCTGTCTTGCGGGGGATTCTATCGGGGAATATTCCTTTGACAAGCCCCTTTCCGTTGGTGACAGGCTTGTGTTCTGCGATATGGCCATTTACACGATGTGCAAGAACAACACCTTTAACGGTATCGGTCTGCCTTCGATCTACCGCATTGATACGGAGGGCAGAATGAACCTTGAACGGGAGTTCGGCTACGGGGATTTCAAGGGCAGATTGTAATGCGAGGTTTTTGATATGATTTGCGTTATGGGTGATACTCACGGCGATTACAGTCGTTTTTCCCACAAGTCGGTGAAGCAGCTTAAAAAGGGGGATTTCCTTATTATCTGCGGCGATTTCGGATTTGTGTGGGACGGCTCGGACAAGGAAAAGGCTGTGCTTAAAAAGATAGGCGGAAAGCGGTTCACTACCCTTTTTCTTGCGGGCAGTCACGACAATTACGACCTGCTGGAAAAATATTCCGAGGAGGAGTTTCTTGGCGGCAGGGGGCGGCATATATGCGGCAATCTGTTTATGCTTTCCTCGGGGGAGATCTTTGACATTGACGGAAAAAAGGCTTTCGTTTTCGGGGGCGGTCAGGCTTCGGACATTGACGCCCGTATCGAAAATGACACCTGGTGGGAGCAGGAACTTCCCGACGAGGAACATCTTGACGAGGGCAGGAAAAGGTTATCCGCTTTAGGGGACAAGGTTGATTACATATTTACTCACGAGCCGCCCGGCTCTATTGCGGAGTTTTTAGATATGGGCAGGTCGGGCAGCCTTCCTATGAGCAGGCTGAATATTTATTTTGACAAGCTGAAAAATGAGGTGGGCTTCAAGCTGTGGTTCTTTGGTAAGCTTCATAAAAATAAAGTTGTTCCGCCCAAATATGCGGCGGTTTTTGACGAGCCGTATATTATTTTATGATACAAATGTACTGAAATAATAGCAGAAAGTTTGTTTGATTTGCGGATTGACAAATCAGAATATTTGTGCTATTATATAAAAAGGACGAGGCTATGGATTACGAAGTTAAAAAAGAGGGCATTATTCTTTTTGAGGAGAATATGTCCCTTGATGATACTCTTGACTGCGGTCAGGCTTTCAGGTGGGAGGCTGTTCCCTCCGACTATTACCGTACATACAAGGGATTTTTCAAAAATATACCGCTGACTGTCTCCGAGACGGAGCGTGACAGCGGAAAATTCATTCTTCACGGAGTTTCCAAGGAGGATTTTCTGAATATATGGTTCGACTATTTCGACCTGGGAACGGATTACGGCGAGCTGAAGCGGCGCTTTTCCGAGGACGAGACATTATCAAAGGCTTGCAGATATGCAAAGGGTGTAAGGCTTTTAAAGCAGGACGGGGAGGAGTGTCTGATTTCCTTTATCTTGTCCCAGAACAACAATATTCCCCGTATCAAGGGGATAATCGGCAGGCTGTGCGAGATGTACGGCGGATTTCCCGATTTTGAGAAGATGAAGGGTGTTACTGCCGATGAACTTGCAACCCTTCGGGCAGGCTTTAGGGCGAAGTACATTGAGGACTGCGTAAGGCGTGTGACAAGCGGTGAGGTGAGACTTGAGGACATTGCCAAAATGCCTACGGAAGAGGCTAAGAAGGCGCTTATGACCGTTAAGGGAATTGGTCCTAAGGTGGCGATGTGCGTGCTGCTTTTCGGATTTTACAAGACTGACGCTTATCCCGTTGATGTGTGGATAAAGAGAGTCAACGAGAGGTTTTATCCGAATGGTCTGCCCGAATGTGTGAAGGGTGTTGAGGGCATTGCCCAACAGTATCTTTTCCATTACATCAGGACGGCGGGGGAGGATATTATTTCTCCTGAGGTTTAGTAGTATACATCGACGGAATATATGGCTGTGCCCGGTATTATGATACTGCTTGTTATGCCGATGTAGGCGTCGCTCCAGAGGGTTATGGTTACGTCGGTATTTTCGGAATAGAAAGGGATATAGCTTGATGATGTGTCTATCCGAAATCTGTCTCCCGATTTTCCGAAGAAGGTATCCTGTGTGAGTATGCCTTCGGCGGAGCTTGTCATTCGTGCGGTGAAGGTATAATCGGCGTATCTTTCGGTAACGGAGGTCTCGACAAATTCCCAGGATGATATGATGGGTTCACTTTCGGATATTATTTCGCTGCCTGCGATACTTTCAGGTTCGGGTTTGGTAATTATCCTCAGAGAATAGCTGCCGCTTATCTGTTTGCTGCCCTGCTCGATTTCGTGGTCGGGAGTTTGGAGCATAAGGTCGGTTATTTCGGCGGTGCTGTCAAGCTCGATCTCGATTATATTGCTTACCTCGAATTTTTTGCCTGAGGGGACGTTTACGAGGACGGTCTCTCCCTTGTCCCCGAAGACTGTATATTCGTTCAGAGTGCCGATGATGTATGTATCGGCTGTGCTTGTTACGGTGAGGGTGAAGCGGTCGGCAGAGACAGGTTCGATATTTACGATGTCCCGGTCGGATATCTGACAGGGGAAGGTCTCCGCAATGACGGCGTTTTCCGAGATGGTCAGGACTATTTCGCCGCTGTCTGTGGTGTACATTCCTTTGGGTACGGTGATATCTACGGGGTCGCCCTTTTTGCCGAAAAATGAGTCCTCGCACAGCTCGCCCCTTGTGCGGTCTGTCATTTTTATGCGGAAGGATAGTTTGACGGGTGAGGGGGCTTCGGTGATTTGAGTGACGGTTGGCTGAGTTTCGGTCTGAGCGGCTGTTTCCGATGTCACGGTCTCTTCGGTGAGCGGTTTGAAGGGGATAGAGGTCGGTTCGGTTTCCGTTGTTTCGGTTTCAGGCGGTTTGGCAGTCTGTTCGGCCTCGGTCATTATGGTGGGTTCTGTCTCGGTGATGATATCGGTATCCTCGGGCGGTTCGTTTTCTGCTTTTGAACAGGCGGTGAGAGCGAGGACGGTCAGAAATATCATTAAATGCTTTTTCATATTCATCATTCCATTCCAGGGTAATTTTACCCTTTACTTATAAAACAAATTTCATCTGCAAAAGGTTACACGAAAGTTGTAAAATAATTGTGAATTTTAAGGAGTAATATGGCTATTATCATTTCAGGCGTTTCCCTGCCTGTGGGAACGGGTGACGGGGATATCATTGCCGCCGCATTGAAAAAAGCAGGCATTTCCCGCAAATGTGCGGTGAGGACGGGGATACACAAGATATCCCTTGACGCACGAAAGCAAAACGATATACGGACGGTCTCCTCGGTCTGGGCGGAGCTTGAAAGTCCCGAGGAGGAGCGGAAGATATGCGGCAGGCGGGATAACTGCGCTTTGGTTGACATTTCACCCTTTGTGCCTGTTATTTCGGGCGAAAAAATACCCGAGGGGAGAATTGCTGTTGCGGGATTTGGTCCCGGGGGAATGTTTGCGGCGCTTGTGCTGGCAGAGGCAGGGTACTGTCCTGTGGTTTTTGAGCGGGGTGCAGATGTTGACAGCAGGACTGAGGCGGTAACAGGTTTCTGGAAGGGCGGCAGCTTTTCTCCCGAGACAAATGTACAGTTCGGAGAGGGCGGCGCAGGCACATTTTCCGACGGAAAGCTCACCACTCGCATCAAAGACCCTCTTTGCAGGTTCGTTTCGGCAAGGCTTGTAGAAATGGGCGCTCCCGAGGAGATACTTACAAAGGCAAAGCCACATATAGGCACGGACAGGCTGAGAGGTGTTGTCAAAAATATCCGCAAGAGGATAACCGAGCTTGGGGGAGAGGTTCGGTTCAATTCACGGGTGGAGGATATTATTGTCAGAAACGGGAGCATATGCGGCGTGGCGATGAACGGGGAGGAAATTCCCGTTTCCGCTCTTATTCTTGCGGTGGGTCACAGCGCAAGAGACACCTTTGAGATGATGTATTCAAAGGGGATAGCTATGGAGCCTAAGCCCTTTGCGGTGGGGGCGAGGATAGAGCATACACAGGAGAGTGTTAACAGAAGTCTGTACGGCATTCATTCGGGTGACCCTGCTCTGCCGGTGGGGGAATATCAGCTTAGCTACACGAGAAACGGCAGGGGAGTTTACACGTTTTGTATGTGTCCCGGGGGAACGGTGGTGCCTGCTCAGAGTGAGGAAAATTCGGTGGTCACAAATGGTATGAGCGAGTTTGCGAGAGACGGGAAGAATGCAAATGCGGCTCTGGTGGTCAGCGTTTCTCCCGATGATTTCGGCGGGGGAGTTTTAGACGGAGTGGATTTTGTCCGCAAGATAGAGAGGGCGGCTTTTATTGCGGCCGGAAAGAGCTATGCCGCTCCCGCTTCTACTGTCGGCGCATTTCTTGAGGGAAAGGGCGGGATAGTTTCTCCCACGGTTACGGGGACTTATGCAAGGGGAGTTGTTCCCTGCAATTTTGACGATGTTCTGCCGCCCTTTGTTACGGATATGATGAGGGTCGGACTTGGGGTATTTTCAAAGAGAATGGCATGCTTCGGGGACAAGGGTGCCTTGCTTACGGCTCCCGAAACAAGAACATCCTCTCCTGTGAGGATCCCACGAAGAGAGGATATGTGCAGCTTATCGGTCAAGGGGTTATATCCCTGCGGTGAGGGTGCGGGCTATGCGGGGGGAATTATGTCTGCGGCGGTGGACGGAGTAAGGCAGGCTTGTGCGGTCATGAGGGAGTTTAAGCCGGAATAAAATTAGCATTATTGGTTATCTGTATTATCCGCAAATGAAGCCTTATATTCGGGGAGTATGACCTTGATAAAAACAAAAGCATTAACAACAAGCAGCACACCGAATATTATCCTTGCCGCCGCTTCGGGAATGAGCAGGGATATGCCGTTCATATCTCCGCCGCCGAAAAAGCCGCAGAGAATGCTTAGATAAACGGGGTCGAGGAGCAGCATAATTATTGATGTATAATACATAACAGAGCGGAAAACGGGGCTTTTTGCGCTGCATATCCTTTTTCTGAGGGCAAGGAGGATATATGCTCCTATAAGGCTTGCTGCCGCTCCCGCAATGCAGAAAATGCCCATTTGAAAATCGGACATTCTGTCGTTAAAGACATCTATCTGAACGCCTATGCCCATAAAGTTTATCTGCTTGAATACGCCCATTGCAAGGGCTGTCAGCAGATGTGCGCCCTCGTGAATGACATAGTATATCACTACTGCCAAAATTATTCCTATGTATTGTCTTGCTCTTTTGCCCATATGATCGTCCTCCTGTATTGATGAAGTTTTAGTCAAGATCGTCCTTCTCAAGCACATCAAGGTCGGCTACATATTCGGTCTCGGAAGCAGTCTGCTTGTCAGCCTGCTTTTTGTATTTGTCAATGGCTATGGTCGCCTTGTTTACGGCGCAAAGGGTTCCTGCGCCTGCCACACAGCCCCCGGGGCAGCCCATTCCTTCAAGAAGATAGCCCTTGTATTTTCCTGCCTTTGCAAGCTGGAGCATTTTTTTGCACTCATGAAGTCCCTGCGCCGAAGCAACCTTGACTTCTCTGTCGGGGGCGATGCGCTTTATTTCCTCGGCTACTGCTCCCGCAACTCCGCCGCTTACCGCAAAGCCTCGTCCTGCGCCTGTTCCCTCGTTAAGAGGTACATTTTCGCTGTCGGGGATATTTTCAAGGTCTACCTCCTTTGCGGCGAACATTCCCATAAGCTCCTCAAAGGTGAGGACGAAATCCACGTGGCTGCGTATGGTTCTGCGGCTGGCTTCAAGTTTTTTTGCGGCGCAGGGTCCGATAAAGGCTATGCGGCAGTCGGGATCCTTTTTCTTTTCAAGTCTGGCTGTAAGAACCATTGGTGTCAGTGCCATTGATATATTTTTTGCAAGCTCGGGGAAAAGCTTCTTTGCCATTACCGACCAGGAGGGACAGCAGGAGGTAGCAAGGAAATCCAGCTTGTCGGGGACATTTTCCACAAAGTCCTTGGCTTCTTCAATGGTACAGAGGTCTGCTCCCACAGCTACCTCCACAACGCTGTCAAAGCCCAGCTGCCTCATTGCGTAGGTGAGCTTTTCGGGAGTTACCTTGGGTCCGAACTGTCCGTAAAATGCGGGGGCTACTATGGCAACTACTCTTTTGCCAGTTTTTATTGCGTGAATAAGCTGGAATATCTGTCCCTTGTCGGCTATGGCTCCGAATGGGCAGCTTACGAGGCACATTCCGCAGGAAACGCATTTATCGTAATCTATCTTTGCTCTGCCGTGCTCGTCGCTGCCGATGGCATCCATTCCGCAGGCTTTTGCGCAGGGACGCTCAACCTTTAATATGGCGTGATAGGGGCACACGTCCTTGCATCTTCCGCATTTTATGCACTTGTCCTGGTCGATCTTTGATTTGCCGTGGCGTATCTGTATGGCTCCCTTGGGGCATACCTCCTTGCAGGGATTTTCAAAGCAGCCCTGACATACCTCGGTAACGTGGTAATGCTTTGTGGGGCAGGCGTTGCAGGCAAAGCTGATGATATTTACAAGAGGGGGATCGTAGTACTTTTCGGCAATTGCGCTTTCGTTCACGCCCTTGGAGACGGGAGCGTGCTCGCTTACACTTCTGAGCGGCAGACCCATTGCAAGGCGCAGACGTTCTTCAACGATTGCTCTTTCGAGAAAAATGGACTCACGGTGTGTTGCCACGTCTCCCGGGACTATCTTGTAGGGCAGATCCTCCATTCTTGTATAATCGCCGCCCTCGTAGGCGAGCCTTGCGACTTCGGTGAAAACCTTTCGGCGCATATCTGTGACAGATGAATATATTCCTCTCATGATCCTAAAATTCCTTTCCGTATGGTCGTAAAACGGGGACGAAAATCATAGTTTTATTTTACACCCAAATCGTATAAATGTCAAGGCAGGCAAAGGTTTTTCGGGACTGCAGCTTTCTGATAATTTTTGTTAAAATCCACACAAAAGCTATTGACGAGGAAAGAAAAATCTGTTAAAATGGTATTATAATCTATATGGCTTTACAGTAATATGCGAGGAAAAAATATGAGCATAAATTTTCATCTGCCCGATTTCTGCGGCAATTATAAAATGAATCTTGCCTTTATTGACGCAATAAAGGAACGTCCCGAGCTTTTTTATGACGGCATTAAGGTCGCTTCGTCATATGGCTGTTTCCCTCCTGCGGCGTGGAACGGGGGCAGGGCGGCGGTGGGCGCTGTCAGACGTGAGTTTATCGACTTTATCATCAAGGAGTATAACTCACGTGGCATTCCCATAAGGTACACCTTCACAAACCCTCTTGTCACCGAAAAGCATCTTTCCGACCCATTCTGCAATATGATAACAAAGGCGGCGGCAAACGGGCTTAATGAAATCATCGTGAATGTTCCCGTTCTGGAGGAATATATCAGGAAAAATTATCCGCAGTACCCGCTTATTTCCTCTACCGTTAAGCAGATAGAGGACAGGGGACAGCTTCTTTCCGAGCTTAAGAAGGACTACAAGCTTGTGGTTCTAGATTACAACTGGAACAACCGCTTTGACGAGCTTGAGACCCTGCCCCACAAGGATAAGATCGAGCTGCTTGTAAATTCCTACTGCACGCCCCATTGCAGGCGGAGAAAAAAGCATTATGAGTTTCTGGGAGAGCTGCAGTTTAAGCTTAACAGGCAGGTTTTCGGTTCGGAACGTGATATGATGAAGCCCATTCCCGATACGGAGTTTTCTTGTCCGAATACCGATCTTAATTTTTACGACACACTTGCTTTTGAGACGCACATCTCGCCCCGGGATATATACGAGAAATATGTGCCTATGGGCTTTGAGAATTTCAAGATAGAGGGCAGGCTTATGCACCCCGTAAATATCCTTGAAAGCTATCTTTATTATCTTGTAAAGCCCGAGCATAGAGACAGGCTCAGGGTGGATATGCTGAGAGCGCTGCTGGGAAATAAAAGGTGACGGTTATGGGACTATTTGATATTTTCAGGAAAAAGTCTCCCAAGGAGCAGCCGCTTAAAAAACGGCTTGCTTCGATGAAATGCAAGCTTGTTAACTATGTTGCCGATGATTTTGAGGCACTTTGCGGTGAGATGGACAAAAGCGAGGAATATCTTCTGAAGCTGAAGCCTGTGAATTACTATGCTCTAAAAAGCGAATATATTGAAGCGGCTTTTTATTCCGACAAGGGACACGAGGAAAATTATGTGATTTTCCGTCTTATGAAGCTTGACAAGCCCGTAATGGCAAGCGGTATATATAAAATTTCCAAGGATGTTCTTCGCAAGGCGTACACAAAGCTTGGTGCGGTGGATTTCTGATTTAGCAGGCTGAGCCTGCAGCCGCTCGTTCTGTGATCTTTTCGGGCGGCAGACTGACGGCTCGGTAACGATACAAACACGGTGTCCCAAAATTATGATTTAGCAGGCTGAGCCTGCAGCCGCTCGTTCTGTGATCTT
>NZ_JBNMJV010000001.1:0-183656 GCF_050874005.1 Huintestinicola sp. | reverse complement strand
CTTGTAGAGCGCTCAAACACCCTTACCCTCAAAAACGTTCCGGTGGAACGTTTTTGACAAAGCAATTTCTGTATGGGTTTGTGCAGATTATATAATTGTCGTTTCTTTTTCGACAGACTGAAAGAGGGGGCAGGACACCCCCTCTTTTTTAATCTGTTTTCATTTTCAGTATCCTGTCAAGTATCCGATGTGCGGCTTCTTCCTTTGACATAAGAGGAAGCTTCTGCTCGTCACCGGCAGTAATTATGGTGATGATGTTGGTTTCCGTACCGAAGCCCGCTCCCGCTGTCCGCAGGGAATTGGCACATATCATATCGCAGTTTTTGGAGATGAGTTTTTTTCTTGAATTTTCAAGCACATTATCCGTTTCCATTGAAAAGCCGCATATTATCTGACCGCTCCGCTTGTTCTCACCCAGATATTTCAGGATATCCTTTGTGCGTTTCAGTTCTATCTTCATATCCCCGTCGGATTTCTTTATCTTGCTGTCTGAAACAGCAGCAGGCGTATAATCTGCCACCGCCGCAGCCTTGATAATGATATCCTGCTCCGAAGAAACAGCTGCAACAGCCCCGAACATATCCTCTGCCGACTTCACATCGACCTTGTTAACAAACATCGGCGGCTCTGCGTCGGTGTGGGCTGCCACAAGGGTCACTTCCGCACCACGGAGCATTGCCGCTCTTGCAAGAGCAAAGCCCATTTTTCCGCTGGAATGATTGGTAATGTATCTTACGGGGTCAATAGCCTCCATAGTAGCGCCTGCGGTAACAAGCACCTTTTTGCCTGCAAGATCCTTTTCAAAGGCGGTCTCACGGAGTATATATTCAAGCAGCACCCTTTCCTCGGGCATTCTTCCGTCGCCGCTGTCGCCGTTTGCAAGCATACCGTGGTCGGGGGGGATGATCTCATATCCGAAACGGCTCAGCTTTTGAAGATTGTCCTGCACTATGGGATTGTGGAACATATTATGGTTCATAGCAGGCGATATTATTTTTTTGCAGGTACACGCCATTACGGTGGTGGTGAGCATATCGTCGGCAATGCCGTTTGCTATCTTTCCGATGACATTTGCAGACGCAGGGGCAATGAGAACACAGTCCGCCTCCTTGGCAACGGAAACGTGCTCCACGCTGAATTCAAAATTTCTGTCAAAGGTATCTATAAGGCATTTTGTGCCTGTAAGGCTCTCAAAGGTTATGGGGTTTATAAATTTTTCCGCATTGGCGGTCATAAGCACCTGCACCTTTGCGCCCAGCTTCCTTAGCATTCTTGCCAGGTTTGGAATCTTATATGCGGCAATGCTGCCGGTCACGGCGAGCACAACAGTCTTTCCCGTAAGCATAAGCTTTTCCTCCGGTTATTATCATAGTTAATTATATTATAACATAATGAGGCAAAAAAATAAATATATATTTTGAATTTATATGGTATAATCTATGAGTATTGTATTGTATCTCCCCTGAGGAGAATAATAACAAGGAGGAAAATTTAATATGAACAGTAAGACCAAAAGCCTTGTGCTTATGGGATTTATCACAGCATTGCTGCTGATATTTTCTATGACTCCCATCGGCACAATACCCATCGGGCCGCTTTCCATCTCACTGAATGTTATCCCCGTAGCCGTAGCAGCGGTAGCCTTAGGACCCGCAGGCGGAGCGGCAGCAGGAGCAATATTCGGTATACTGAGCTTTCTTCAATGCTTCGGGATAGGCGTTCCCAGCGGTATGGGAGCAGCTCTGGCGACGATAGACCCGCTGCTTGCTTTTGTACAGAGATTTGTCCCAAGAGTTCTTGACGGTTTCCTTGTGGGTGTTATCTGCAAGGTGCTTAGCAAAAAGATAAACAATTACGCAGCCTGCGCCGTAACAGGCTTGTGCACCGCATTTTTCAACACCCTGTTCTTTATGTCGGCGCTCATTCTGCTTTTCGGACAGACCGATTATGTACAGGAGCTTATGGACAAGAAGGGCACTCACAACGTTTTTCTGTTCGTTGTAATGTTTGTCGGTATCAATGCCGTGCTTGAAATGCTGGCAGCCACCGTTGTCACAGGCGGTGTGGGCGCAGCGCTTATAAAAGCAAAGCTTATAAAAACAGCCGACAATAAAAAAGACTGATATCAGACCCGTAAACGGAAAGGGACACAAATATGATACTTGCAATAGATGTAGGAAACACCAACATAGTTATAGGCTGCTGCAGGGACGGCAGGATACTTTTCAGCGATAGGATATCCACAAACCACTCTGCTACGAGCCTTGAATATTCGGCTATCTTCAAGGCAGCATTCGAGATGAACGGTGTAGACCCCTCCGAGCTTGAGGGAGCCATAATCTCCTCTGTAGTGCCCTCGGTGACTTCCGCACTTAAAAAGGCTGCCGAGAAATTCATACCCACCAAGGCAATGGTCGTAGGTCCCGGGATAAAAACGGGACTCAGCATACTTATAGATAATCCCGCACAGCTGGGAAGCGACCTTGTGGTAGACGCAGTAGCAGGCGTCAACGAATACAGCCTGCCCCTTATCATCATTGATATGGGTACTGCCACCACCCTTTCGGTGATAGACGGAAAAGGCGGTTATCAGGGCGGAATGATAGTTCCGGGTGTTGCGGTCTCCCACGACTCCCTTATCAGCAGGACATCACAGCTCCCTAAGATAGCGCTTGAGCCTCCTCGGAGACTTATCGGCAAAAATACTGTGGAATGTCTTAAAAGCGGCATTCTTTACGGAAATGCAGGGGCTATTGACGGACTTATCGACCGCATAAACGATGATATGGGCACAAAATGCACCGTTGTTGCCACAGGCGGTCTGGCAGGCGTCATAACTCCCCTTTGCAGAAACGAGATCATTCTTGACGATGACCTTATGCTCAAGGGTCTGATGATAATTTACGAGAAAAACAAATAATATGATACAATACTTATAAAAATATTCTCCCGATGCAATGCACGGGAGAATTTTTTCTGTATGCGCTGTAACCACTTGGCAAAGCAGCATTTTGGGTTATCCTTTTTTCTTCTTCATACAAGCTATCATTACTCCCGAGCCGCCTGCCGCCGCAAGGGCAAGAACCACGGGAATTATATATCCGCTGCTGCTGTCTGTTTTCTCAAAAACGCTCTCGGACACCATCGCCCCTGCGGAAACGTCCTCCTCAAAGGGAGAGGGGTCGGCAGGGTCGGAAAGGTAAAACCAGCCTCTGTTTCCCCAGATGTAGTTTACATAGCCCCATTTGCCGCCCAGCTTGTCGGTGTAAACGCTGCTTACATAGCTGCCGAAATCCTCGGGGTGATTTTCCATTGCGCTGCATTCGGTGCTGCCGGGATATTCCCAGAGGTAAATCGTTCCTTCCTCTCTCAGAGAGGCAAATTCGTCGGTATTTTCCTCTGTTATCTCGTCCTTGTGCTCCTCGGTGAAAGAGTAATTGTCATAAACAGGCTCAAGCCCCTCAAGGGATATCCACATGAGAGTATCTTCTCCCGAATAATCGTAATATCCTCCCCATTCGGTGCCTTTGTTATCGGTGTAGTAAAGCTGTATGTCCGGGGATATTCCCGCTGACAGCCTGCCCGTTTCCCTTCCGCCCGGGTCATCATACACCTTTGTCTCAGAGGTAAGAGTATATTTTCGTCCGTCATTTCCGTAAGGACGGGTAATGTCGCCCGAATTTTCCATATAAAATCCGTCGACAGGCTCATCAATAACGTCTGCGCTGACCGTCGTCCCTATGCCTGCACACAGCAGAACTGCCGCCGCTGCAAAAAGAAATTTTTTCATTCCGAAATGCCTCCCGTTTTATAATTTTGCCGTCTGTATAATAAACAATTATGACCGGGAAAATTTTGCATATTTTTTCGGGTACATAAAAATTTTACATTGCCCCGTAATTTCTGATAATGATATAAGCCATATAAACCCCGTAGAGAGCTACAAGCACAACTCCCTCGGTGCGGGACATCTTCTTGCCCGTAAGATACCAGATATATGCTATAAGGCTCATAACTATAAGGATAATTCCGTCAATGACCGCAGAGTCTTCCGCAGCTATGGGAGTTATAACGCCCGATATGCCAAGGATACAGAGGACGTTGAAGATGTTTGAGCCTACCACATTTCCCACAGCCATATCGTTCTCGCCTTTTTTTGCGGCGGTTATGGAGGTCACAAGCTCGGGAAGACTTGTACCCATAGCGCATATGGTAAGTCCTGCCAGAGTTTCGCTCATTCCTGCCGCAAGGGCAATCGACTGAGCGTTGTCCACAACCAGATTACCGCCCAGAACAATTCCCGCAACGCCCCCCACGATACCGAGAGCGCATTTCAGGGGAGAAAATTCCGTCTTTGTTTCTTCTTCGTCACCGCTGCCTTTGCCTGCCAGCTTTATGGACAGGATAATGTATGCGATAAGGGCGATGATAAGCACCGCCGCTTCTATCCTGCTCATTGTGCCGTCAAGGATAAATATGACAAACAACGCCATTGCACCTATGGATATGGGGTAATCACGCTTTGCAACGCTGTCGTTGGTGTCGATGGGCTTTATGGCGGAGCACACGCCCAGCACCATAAGGAGATTAAAGATATTTGAACCGATAACATTGCTTATGGCAAGGGAATTAGAGCCGCTCACCGCCGCAGAAATGCTGACCGCAAGCTCGGGTGCGCTTGTGCCCATTGCCACAATGGTAAGACCCACGATAAGAGAAGGTATTTTAAGCTTTCTCGCCAGAGAGCAGCTGCCTTCAACAAAATAGTCCGCTCCGCTTATGAGCATATAAAAGCCTGCAAGGAGCATTATTATGCTGAGTATCACCATCTGGGGCAGGGGGAAAATATAGCTTGTTATGACCGCCGCCGCAAGCAGGATAATGTACAGAATAAGTTTCATATCTGCCCTCCGCTTACTTTATCTTGCTCAGCAGCTTTTCCATATCACGCTGTTTTCCCAGAACAAGAACGTGGTCGTCGTGGTCGAAAACATAGTCCGCTCCCGGGAGAGTAATGACCTCGTCTCCCTTTTTGATGGCAAGAATGTTTATCTTGTACTTGTTGCGGATATTCAGTTCCATAATGCTGTGGTTGTCCCAGGAGTCGAGAATTGGTATCTCGTAAATGCCTGTGTCCTCGGATATTTCCGTATAGTCAAAAATATTTGAAAGGCTGTACTGAACGGCAAGCTTCTCGGCTCTGTCCCTTTCGGGGTATACCACCTCGTCTGCACCGTTTCTGCCCAGGAATTTTGCGTGGATATCGGTGCTTGCCTTGCTCACTACCTTCTTTGCCCCAAGCTCCTTGAGCTGGCTTGTTATCTCAAGGCTTGCCTGGAAATTGCTTCCGATGCACACAAAGCAGATGTCAAAATTTCTTACACCCAAGCTTTCAAGTGCCTCTCTTTTGGTGCAGTCGGCTATCTTCGCATTTACCGAATACTGCATAAATTCACGGATATTGTCCTCGTTGTTATCAACCACCATAACGTCGTTTCCGATCTCCGAAAACTTTATCGCCAGAGTTTTTCCAAATCTGCCGAGACCGATAATAAGAACTGAACGCATTTTATTTACCTCCGAAATTTTTTGAATATGTATTTATAGTTTCTGCTTGTCCGTTATCCGATCTACAGATCAGATATTAAGCTTTGCCCTCAGAAATGCTGTGAACTTGTCTTCAATTATTACCTTGCATATCCAGGCTGCGAATATGCATAATGGAATAACGATAAAAAACGAAAGAACAGCTCCCAAAGGTGTAAAGTCATCAATGTTATAAATGAGTCTGCTGAATGGCTGAACAATGAATGTGTGGGTCAGATACAGAGAATAACTTATATCGCCCAGGAAAATAAACGGTCGTGGAATTTTTCTGTTCTCAAAATATTTGAATGTTAACAGAAAAACAAAAAAGGTTACTATGCCATATTTATAAAACCTGTCCAGATCGTCTGGAAACGGAATGTATTTTATACCGAAAAGGAACAGCCACAGCATTCCTGCAAGAATAAGGAGCGCAATATCGTATTTTTTCGGTGCTGTCTTTTTCTTTTTTCCCGAGAGCAAAGTATACAGAAGCATACCGAGAACAAATTCCAGTATCACAGGACGGCAATAAAACTCCACTATTACCGAATCAGTTTTTCCGTCAAGCAGCTGTCCTGCGCCTGCTGTGAGTATCAGCACAGCACCCGAGATAATATGCCTGTTTTTAAAGCTGATCTTCATTGAAATATAGAAGATCACATAAAAAAACACTTCCAGAATAAGCGTCCATCCTACGGCAACGATGCTCCAGTTTGTTTCGACCTTTGATGGAATAAAAAGCATAGACCTTATTACGTGAGCAGCCGATAATTCCTGTGACCTGAAATACTGAGGTGCGATCAGAAGCATAGCAGAGGTCACCGCTATCGCCGCCCAGTAAAGGGGGACGATCCTTACCGCCCTTTTCAGCAGAAATTTCTCACTGCTTTTTTCGGTAGTGTACATCATAATAAATCCGCTAATGCAAAAAAACAGGTCTACTCCGAATCTGCCATTGGCAAACATTCCGATATGAAAAATCACCACCGACAGAGCTGCCATTCCCCTCATCAGCTGAATGCTTTCACAGCGTTTTGCTATTGCAGGCTGCTCCATCGGCTGACGTCTTCTTTCATTATCCCACATTAACCTGCTCCACAGGATTGTGGACTCCCGTGAATTTCTTTGTCCTTGTAAAAATAAGTGCAAAGGAAACGCTTCCCACTCTTCCGCAGTACATCAGAAGCATTATAACGACCCTTGAAAATGGTATCAGATCTCTTGTGATGCCCGTTGTCATTCCCACGGTATTTATTGCCGAGAAGCCCTCAAAAACCACGTCTTTAAGGGAAAGCTCCGGCTGTGCGCCGCTTATGCAGAGAATACCCGTGAAAACGATGAACAGGTTTATGGCAATTACCGTAAGAGCCTTTGAAGTGATGTCTTCCTCAAGACGTCTGCCGAAAACGTCGATGTCCTCGCTGTTTTTCATACTCGCAATTGCCGCAAAGACCAGCACAGCAACGGTGACAGTCTTGACGCCGCCTGCAGTAGACCCGGGACTTCCGCCGATGAACATATAGATGATGGTGAGTATGGTTCCTGCAGGGCTGAGAGCCGCCGTATCAACTGTATTAAAGCCTGCCGTTCTGGGAGTTACCGAGTCGAAGAATGAATTTAAAAGGCTCTGCCATATTCCTGCCCCTGCATTGGTGTGCTCCCTCTCAAAAATGAAGAACAGAGCCGTTCCCATCACGGTAAGAACCGCTGTGATGACCAGAGCAAGCTTGCTGTGGAGCCTGTATGCCGAAAATTTCAGCTTATTTTTGGCAATGTCGTCCCACACCGAAAATCCTATTCCGCCGATAAGCACAAGCATACTTATTGTGATGACCACAAGCGGGTCTGAGACAAATTCGCACAGGGAAGAGTATTCCCCGTATTTTCCGTTCAGATCAAAGCCTGCATTGCAGAATGCGGATATGGACATAAACGCCGCATTTCCGATACCCTCGAGTGCTCCCATTTTCGGGATAAATCTCACCGCAAGAAGCACCGCTCCGATACCCTCGAAAAGGAATGTTCCGAAAGCGATCTTTTTCACCATACGGACGATGCCTGCCAGCTGCATACCGTTAACGCTGTCCTGAAGCACGCTTCTTTCCTTGAGACCTATCTTTCTGCCCGTAGCCATTGCCGCCAGGGAGATTATGGTCATAAAGCCCATACCGCCTATCTGTATGAGCAGGATAATGACTATCTGCCCGAACAGAGACCACTGGGTATATGTATCAAACACCGCAAGCCCGGTTACGCAGGTGGCGGAGGTTGCGGTGAACATTGCGTCAAGGAAACGGGGCGTATCCCCTTTTGATGAAACGGGCAGCATAAGCAGCAGCGTTCCCAGAAGAATTATTGCCAGATAGCCGAATGCGATTATATGTGCGGAGGAAAGCTTATTTATCCTAAGCTTTTTTCCGTTTGTTATACCCTTTAGAGTATCCCCGAGCTTTCCCATTATGAATGTCCTTTCAAATCATTAAAGATACACATTTATTTTAGCACAAGGTATGTTTTTTGTCAATTATAAATTCATAGTTTTAATGTATAATATAAGTGATATTTTTCTGTCTCACCCCCCTCTGCGGCGGCGGGAGACAGGCACATAAATACCGAAAGGACCGTGACGCCTTATGATACCTCTTGAAATAGAGCGGAAATTTCTTATCCGTCAGACCCCGGAGCTTTTTGATAACTGTTCCGAAAAGACGGACATTGTTCAGACTTATCTTGTAAAGTCCGACCCGTCCCTGCAGCGCCGTGTACGCTCAATGACTTCAAACGGCTGTACTAAATATTATTATACCGAAAAGCGTTTTCTCTCCGCCTCCACACGTGAGGAAAATGAGCGTGAGATCACCTGTGAAGAATATGAAGCCCTGCGCTCCGAAGCAGACCCTGCTCTTGTTCCCATTATAAAAACAAGGCATATCCTGAATTACAATTCCCAGCGGTTTGAGATAGACTGCTATCCCTTTTCCGACAGCCTTGCTTCAATGGAACTGGAGCTTTCCGATGAAAAACAGGTCATATATTTTCCGCCCTTTGCAGATATTATCAAAGAGGTAACGGGTGACAAGCGTTACTCAAATGCCGCCCTTGCAAAAAACGGCTGCTTCCCCGATGAGGAGCAGCAGCCGAAATAATAATTTTTCAACGGTTTCCGAATTATGATCCTTCGCCCGAAAGCATATCGGCAGGGTCTGTCCAGGAGCCGTTTTTCTTTACTCCGAAATGGAGATGAGGCTCTTCGGATATCTCCGCTTCCGCTGTAGAGCCTACTTCGCCGATGACCGTGCCTGCGCTGACGGTGTCTCCCTCGGATACGGGAACATCGTAGGCAAGATTGCAGTAATAGCCCTCATAGCCGCTGCCGTGGTCGATAACGACTGTCACGCCCATAAGAGGGTCATCGGTGACGGAGGTCACCACTCCCGATGCGGCGGATTTTACAGCTGAGCCTGTTTCGGCGGCGATGTCAATGCCGTCGTGGGTCTTCCAGACGCTGAGAGTTTTGGATTTTACAAGCTCCCCTCCCGAGTAATTTGACAGGATATCGCCATTTACGGGTCTGACTGCCGCTCCCGTAAAGCTTCCCGATGCAGGCTCAGCTTCGGGTGAAGCTGCGCTTTCCATTCCGAATGCGTCCTGCTCAAGTATCATTGTCTCCTCTGCTGCTGCAGGCTCGGAAGGCTCCATAGGCACGTTTTCCGCAGGGATATTCGCTTCTGCCGCAGGCTCGGTCATCGCTTCGGTCTCTGTCTGAGATGTACTGTCCTTTACACCAGTAAGCTCTCCCGCAAGCTCCTCGGTAGCTTTGTTGTAGGAGAAAATTCCCAGCGCTGCCACCGCCGCAAGGCAGAAGCAGATTATCGCCGCCGTACTTTTTCCCGAAAGCTTGCCATTAAAAAAGTTTTTCATATTACCATATCCTTTCATTTTTTACGCTTGGAAGCTTTTTGATTTTTTTGCTTCTTTTGCTATTTTTGCCGCTTTTACCGTCTTTATACGATGTTTAAAAAAAATGCGGGTGACGACCCGCGGCGAGACGTTCTATAATTTATTCGGGCGGCAGACTATCGGCTCGGTAACGTTACAAATATACTGACCGATATATTCCGATTTATCGGGCAGATTATTTCTATCGTTACCGAGCCGTCTGTTTCTTGTCCTCAAAAAATTATAGAACGAGAGGCTGCAGGCTCAGCCTGCCAAATTATACATTGACATGTAAGTACATTTGTGCTATAATATTATTGCGGAGTGAATGAGGGCGGTTATTCGGTGGATAATTTTATCAGTCTGCATTAGAGGAAGATTAAAATCGTATAAAATATTGCCGTTTTATACAAAAAGCCGTTGACAGAAAAAGAAGAAAGTGTTATTATTAAAGTATCGCAGAGGAAAATTTCCGCTTGTGAGAAATTTTTCCCCGAGAATAATAAAATGATACAGATCACGGAGGGTTTCATTATGCCTGTAAGCTTACAGAAGGGTCAGAAGGTCGATCTGACAAAGGGTAATCCCGGTCTTAAAAAAATTATGGTTGGTCTCGGCTGGGACGTTAACCAGTACGACAACGGCGCCGATTTCGACCTGGACGCCAGCGCTTTCCTGCTGGGCGAAAACGGAAAGGTAGCTTCCGACAGCGATTTCGTTTTCTACGGCAATCTCGCTCACAACAGCGAATCCGTTATCCATCAGGGCGATAACCTGACAGGTGAGGGCGAGGGCGACGATGAGCAGATACTTATTGATCTCTCAAAAGTTCCTGCAGGTGTTTCAAAAATTGCATTTACAGTTACCATTTACGAAGCTGAGGAGCGCAGACAGAATTTCGGTCAGGTCTCTAATGCCTTCATAAGAATAGTTGACGATGTTACAGGCTCCGAGATAATCAGATACGACCTTGGCGAGGATTTCTCCATCGAGACTGCTGTTGTTGTAGGCGAGCTTTACAGACACAACGGCGAATGGAAGTTCAATGCCATCGGCAGCGGCTTTAACGGCGGTCTTGCCGCTCTCTGCCGTCAGTACGGAGTTAACGTCTGATATATTCTGTACAAGCTTTTTGCTTTCGATAAAACCGTAATGCGAAGCAGGGATTTCCGCTAAATCGGGAATTCCTGCTTTTTTAAGCGGTGGATATTTTACATAATATGTGTGTTTTCACGATATAAACTGTGCATAATATTATGTGAGTACATTATCCGTTAAAATATCGAAAGGAAAAAAGCTATGAAAATAATAGGTCTGTCTGAGCAGGAGGTTTCAAAGTCACGGGAGAAATTCGGAAGCAACAGGCTTTCCGAAGCCGAAAGCGAAAGCTTTCTTGACAAGCTGAAGGGTAATTTCAGTGACCCGATGATAAAGATCCTCTCCGCCGCTTTGCTCATAAATGTGATAATTTACATTCTGAGCCTTATGGGGCTTGTGAGCGCAGAGGTGGAGTGGTACGAGCCTGTGGGAATTGCGGCGGCTATTGCCATTGCCACGCTTGTCTCCACATTCTCCGAGTACAGAAATGAGAACGCTTTCCGTGCACTGCAGGAGGAGGCTTCAAAAGTTCTGTGCAGGGTTTACAGGGGCGGGGAGATAAGGGAAATTCCCTCGGACGACATTGTGACCGGCGACTTCATTATGCTTGGCGCAGGAGACAGAATACCTGCCGACGGAATTATTTTCGAGGGTGACATCAGAACCGACCAGTCGGTTTTAAACGGCGAGTCCAAAGAAGCGAGAAAAACACCCCGTCCCGAAAATGCGCCCGAAAATGAGGATAAGACCGACCTGCTCTGTCCGTATCGGGTATTCAGAGGAACTGTTGTCTGCTCGGGTACTGCTGTTATGGTTGCAGAGGTAGTTGGTGACAGAACTCTTTACGGCGAAATTGCGGGAGAGCTTCGGCAGGAAGATGACAGGGAGTCGCCTTTAAAGGTGAAGCTTGGTGCTCTTGCGGAGGGCATTTCAAAATTCGGTTATATGGGCGGTGTTGCCATTGCGGCTGCGCTGCTTATACACAAGATAGTTTCCGCAGGCAGCTTCGGGGCGTATTTTGCAGCAGGCGCTGCGGGGATAATCACAGACCTTTTAGACGCTCTTATATTGGCGGTCATCATTATCGTTATGGCTGTTCCCGAGGGACTTCCCCTTATGATAGCCATTGTGTCCGCTATGAATATGAGAAAAATGCTGGCGGACAATGTTCTTGTTCGAAAGATAGCAGGCATTGAGACCGCAGGCAGCCTTAACATTCTCTTTTCCGACAAGACGGGTACTATTACCAAAGGACAGCTTGAGGCGGTGGTTTTCGCTGACGGAAACGGCAACGAGTACAAAAGCATTGGCGGCATTCCCGAGCGGCTTGGAAAGCTTGTTTCCCTGTGCATTTTGGAAAATTCCACGGCTGTTATGAGCGGAGGAAAGGCGGTAGGCGGAAACGCTACTGAGAGGGCAGTTCTTAGCTTTCTTGGTGAGACTTCTTCCGACAGCCGATTTAAAAAGCTTTTTGTACTCCCCTTTAACAGCGATAACAAATACTCGGCTTCTTCCGTTGAAGGCGCCGGATTTAGGGGCACGCTTATCAAGGGCGCTCCCGAGAAGCTTATTTCACGCTGCACTCATTTTATTGACGGTGAAGGCAGGAAAATTCCCCTTGACGACAGCATCGTCAACGGGAAAATTGATATCCTTGCGGGAAGGGCTATAAGAGTTATTGCTCTAGCTATATCCGAGGGTATGCTTTCCGAGGACAGCGTGGCGCTGCCCGATGGGGAATTTACGCTTCTCGGTATTCTCGGCATAAGAGACGAGGTCAGACCCGAGTCTGCCGAAGCTATCAAGGAAGTGAGAAATGCGGGAGTTCAGGTGGTTATGATAACCGGTGACCGCATTGATACCGCTTCTGCTATTGCTAAAGAAGCAGGGCTGCTGACGGGTGATGGAAACGAGCTTACACTTACTTCAAGTGAACTTGCGGAGATGACCGATGATGAGGTGAAAAAGCGGCTCAGAGATATCCGTGTCATTGCAAGGGCGCTGCCTTCGGACAAATCAAGGCTTGTGAGAATTGCACAGGAGCTTGACCTGGTGGCGGGTATGACGGGAGACGGAGTTAACGACTCCCCTGCTCTTAAAAAGGCTGATGTGGGCTTTGCTATGGGCGGCGGCACAGAAGTCGCAAAGGAGGCTTCGGATATCGTTATCCTTGACGATAATTTCAGCTCCATTGACAAGGCGGTGCTTTACGGCAGGACGATTTTCAACTCTATACGCAAATTCATTATCTTTCAGCTTACCATAAACGTTTCGGCGGTGGCGGTGTCATTTATATCTCCCCTGCTTGGAATGGATAATCCCCTGACTATCACTCAGATACTCTGGGTAAACCTTGTAATGGACACTCTTGCGGCGCTGGCTTTCGGCAGCGAGCCTGCTCTTTCACGTTATATGCGTGAAAAGCCTAAGTCCCGTAAGGAGCCTATCCTTAACTCCTATATGAAAACGGAGATAATAACGGGGGCGGCGTGGGTGTTTGTTTTAAGCCTTGTAATGCTGCTGACAGGCATTGACACGTCAAGCGGGACGCTTAAAGAAACGGGACTCATCGGCAGTTTTTTCCGCTCCTATGAGGGAAACGGCACAGAGTATCTTCTGACGGGATATTTCAGCTTCTTTATCCTTGCGGCGGTATTTAATGCATTTAACGCAAGGACGGAAAAGATAAATCTTTTTGACAATATCGGTGCGAACAAGGGCTTTCTTAAAGTTATGGGAATGATAACCGCCGTGCAGGTAATTATGACATATCTTGGCGGCAGGGTGCTGGGGTGCTACGGGCTTAATTTCAAGGAATGGGCTGTGGTCATTTTTATGGCGCTGTCGGTAATTCCCGTGGATATCATAAGAAAGCTTATCATAAATAAGAAGTTTAAAACAGGAGGATAAAATTATGAACTACAACGCTGTGGGAACAAGAGAGAACATCAAGATAATAGACTCCAGCGTAAACAAGAATATGAAAATTGAGATAATGGAGTATCAGAAGCTGCTTGGCGGCAGAGACCCCTATTCCTCTCAGATGATGTACTATATGGAAAAGCAGAATATGAAGGTGCGTCAGGCGGCTATTTATCTCACAAATGACTCGGTGAAGGTGGAGCCGGGAGCTATGAGCTATTTTCAGGGCAATCTTGAAATGGTCTCGGGCGTTACTCCCGGAAATCTCATAGGCAGAATGTTTACGGGTGCGGTGACGGGCGAGGCTGCGGCTCAGCCTGAGTACAGAGGTACGGGAATGGTCGTTCTTGAGCCTACTTTCAAGCACCTGCTCACCCTGGAGCTTCAGCCCGGTGAGGAGATAATCGTTGACAAGGGTATGTTCTTTGCGGCGCAGGGAAGTGCAAATGTAAGCGCTTATATGCAGAGAAATCTTTCCTCTGCGGCGCTGGGCGGCGAGGGCATTTTCCAGACCTCTATCAAGGGTCCGGGACTTGTTATCCTTGAGTGCGCTGTTCCTATGTGCGAGATAGACATTATCGACCTTGAGAATGATACACTAAAGGTGGACGGCAATTTCGCCGTTCTCAGGACGGGGGGCATTGACTTTACCGTTGAACGCTCCGCCAAGACACTTATCGGCTCGGCGGTCAGCGGAGAGGGTCTTGTGAATGTGTACAGAGGTACGGGTCAGGTATGGCTGGCTCCCACCATCAAGGTGTATAATTCAATGATAGGCTCTCCCTACTCTGCCGTTACTTCGGCAAGTTCTACATAAAAAAACGATTTTTTATATTTTGAAAGGCGGTAAAAAATTATGGCAGTTAATCTTCAGAAGGGTCAGAAAATCGACCTTACAAAGGGTAATCCCGGTCTTAAGCACGTTATGGTAGGTCTCGGCTGGGACGAGGTGAAGAAAGGCGGTCTTTTAGGCGGCATTTTCGGCGGTCATCAGGACATCGACTGCGATGCTTCGGCTATCCTTATCACCGAAAGCACAGGCAAGCTTGCAGGCAAAAGCGACCTTGTTTACTTCGGCAACCTTACACACAAGTCGGGGGCTATCAAGCATATGGGCGACAACCTCACAGGCGCAGGCGACGGCGATGACGAGCAGATATTCGTGGACCTTGCAAAGCTTCCTGCGGAATATTCCAAGGTCATTTTCGTGGTAAACATCTACGAGGCAAAGGCTCGCAGACAGGATTTCGGTATGATACAGAACGCATTTATAAGGCTTGTTAACTCCGACACAAATCAGGAGCTTTGCCGCTATAATCTTTCCGAGAATTACAACGGTATGACCTCTATGATATTCGGCGAGATGTATCGTCACAACGGCGAATGGAAGTTCTCCGCTATCGGTCAGGCTACTGCCGACGACGGTCTCGGTTCACTTATCAGAAGATATAACTGATAGATATTACAGTATATTTATGTATGCGGAGCGCCGTAAAAAGGGAGCCCCCTTTGCCATTTCGTATGTTAATCTGCGAAATAAACGAAGTTTGTGGCTCGGTACCGATAAATACTTCTTTATTGGTAGTACCCTGAAAGCGGCGCTCCTGTTTATGAAAGGATAAAATCAGACAAAATGGAACTTATCACCGATAAAGACAGTTTGACATCACAAAGAGACAGAAGAAAGCTTGAATATTCCGTAGGTCCCCTTTTATATATGCCTGCTTTGAGAACGGACATCGCAAAAAAGCTGTCCGCAGGGCTGCCCGGGCTTCGTTCGGCGGCTATATGCCTTGAGGACACCATAAGAGATGATATGGTAGGTGCGGCGGAGGAAAATCTTCTGGCGCAGCTTCATATTCTTGCAGATATACGTCCCGAAAAGCTGCCGATGATATTTATCAGGGTGAGGAGCGGTGAGCAGCTTCAAAGACTTTCCAATATGCCCGAAAGCTCCTTTGATATGATAACGGGATTTATCCTGCCTAAGATAGATGATGAAATATTTATGGGATATATCCCATATCTGAATAAGGCATTTGAGAGAAAAAGCAGCCTTTACATTATGCCCATTATCGAAAACCCCTCATTCATGCGGCTTTCCACAAGATATGCAAAGCTTGAGCGGCTTTTCGACGAGCTTACAGAGATGAGAGACAGAGTTTTAAATGTCCGTATCGGCGGAAACGATTTTTGCAGGGCACTTGATCTGAGGGCGGATATACACAGCACAGTTTATGATATACTGCCTGTGGGACGGCTTATTTCGGATATTGCGGCGGTTTTTGCAGGGGAATTTACGGTTTCCGCTCCCGTATGGAATTATTTTGAGGGGGGCGACCCCGACTGGGAAAAGGGTATGCTCAGAGAAATGGACATTGACCGCTCTATCGGGCTTGTGGGCAAGACGATCATTCACCCAAGTCAGATAGCAGTCGTAAACAAGGCTATGGCTGTGCCCCGCAATGATTATGAGGACGCTCGAATTATTCTTGATAACAGCGGTGCGGTGCAGGTGGTAAAGAGTTCGGACGGCGGAAGAATGTACGAGAACAAGGTACATTCGGGCTGGGCTGAGAAAATTCTCGCTCTGGCTGAGGTTTACGGAACCCAGGAGGGGTAAGCTATGAAGATAAACGAAAATTACTCGGGAGTAAGTCCCGAAGCGCTTTTTGCACTTGCGGCGAGGGAGAATAATGCAAAGCGTGGCGGTCTTATCGTAAATTTCCTGCAGGCAAAGCACGTTCCCGCAAAGCCCTCGGAAACTCTTGCTCTCTTTGACAGACTGGCAGACAGGGTAATACACCATATATGCGAAAAAAAGGTGATGGTGATCGGCTTTGCGGAGACTGCAACCGCTATCGGTGCGGAGCTGGCGGCAAAGCTGTCGGGCAGGTGCGAGTGTACATATATCCACACAACAAGGGAACAATTTCCCGAAGATATGCGCCTGGCACTTTTTAGCGAGGAACACAGCCACGCTACGGAGCAATGCCTTTATTCGGACAAGGGGCTTGATATTTTTAATGGCATTGAGCGGATAATCTTTGCGGAGGACGAGCTTACTACAGGCAAGACCATTCTGAATTTTATTGAGGCGCTGAAAAATGTTACAGACTGCAAATTTTCGGCGGCTTCTATCATCAATGGAATGAGTGAGGAAAATCTGGATAAATACAGGGCTATGGGTGTGGGCGTTCATTATCTTGTGAAGCTTGACAGCTCTGCAGAGACGCTTAAAGAGGGTATTACCGTTACTCCCCGGGAGGACGGGGAGTTTGATATTTTTTCCGTTCCCGAGGAGCTTACTCTTAAAATGGACAAAAAGAAAGACCCTCGTCTGGGAATAGGCGGGGCGGAGTATGAAAAATACTGCATTAGTGCCGCAAATGAGTTTTATGAGAAAATGGTTTCACATCTTTCGGGGAAAAGGGTGGACGTTATCGGCACGGAAGAGTGTATGTTTCCTGCCATAAAGCTTGGTGAGCTGCTTGAAGAAAAGGGCTATGATGTCCGCTGTCACGCTACTACGAGAAGCCCTATTATTCCCTCGGGTGATATGGGGTATCCCCTTTTTGCGAGATATCGGGTAAAAAGCGTTTATGACGATGACAGAAAGACGTTTATTTATAATCTGTATGAGTGTGATAACAGGATAGTTGTGATGGGGTGACAGACTGAGCCTGAGTCACTCGCAGGCTCAGCCTGCTTGCGATTTGCGGTGCAGATCATTTCTATCGTTACCGAGCCGCCTGTCTGCCGCCCGAATAAATAATAGAACGTCTCGCTGCGGGTCGTCACCTGCAAAAACAGCCGCTCCCGTCAGATACTGACGGGGGCGGCTGTGTGCTTTATTTCAGTAAATTTATTACTTGAAGTATCTGTTAAGGAGACCCTGGAATGCCTTGCCGTGTCTTGCCTCGTCCTTAGCCATCTCGTGAACGGTGTCGTGGATAGCGTCGAGACCCTGCTGCTTTGCTTTTGTAGCAAGATCAAGCTTGCCCTGGGTTGCACCGTGCTCAGCCATAACTCTCATCTCGAGGTTCTTCTTGGTGGAGTCGGTAACTACATCGCCGAGAAGCTCAGCAAACTTTGCAGCGTGCTCTGCCTCTTCGTAAGCAATTCTCTTATATGCCTCAGCAACCTCGGGATAGCCCTCTCTGTCGGCTACTCTGGACATTGCAAGGTACATACCAACCTCGGTGCACTCGCCCATAAAGTTCTGGTTGAGACCCTCGATGATATCCTTGTCCTCAACGTCCTTAGCGATACCTACGATATGCTCGCAGGCAAACTGGAGACCGCCGTCTTCCTTTACCTCGTTGAACTTGGAAGCAGGAGCGTTGCACTGGGGACATTTCTCGGGAGCAGTCTCGCCCTCGTAAACATAGCCGCAGATAGAACATACAAACTTCTTCATAATAAAATTCCTCCGTTTTTATAAATTTTCAAAGCCCGGGCATTTTACCCGATTTTGAATTGTACTTGCACAGTATATATTATACTCGTTTAGTATAATATAAGAATACCACAAGCTTGCTCTTTTGTCAATATCAAAATTATTAAATATTTATTTAATTCCGCAGGCGCTCATAAATTCGTCGGTCTGCACAAGTCCTGTGCGGTTATATCTGTCAATAATGACAAGCTCATTTTTCATACTTCCGTCGGAATAAACCAGATTTCCCGTTTCACGGCAGGTAAGTATTATCCGAAAACCCCGTTCTTTTAAAACGTCAAAGCCTTCACGTGACATTGCGCCGTAGGGATAGACATAGACGGTATGACCGCTTCCGAAGATATCCAGCCATTTGTCTGTGTCCTCAGCAAAGGCACGGAGATAGTCCTCCTCGCTCTCGCCGCTGTTTCTCGCCGCTCCCTTTCTGCCGTTCAGGCTGTGCATATTATAGGTGTGGCAGCCCACAGAGAATACACCTCCCGACTGCAGCTCTGCCGCATTCTCTCTTGTCATATAGGCATAGGCGGGATTGGGGTCGTTTTCCTTTTCCGACTGCACCGTAAAGGCTCCCGTTATGTTCACCACCGCTTTCATATTGTATTCTTCAAGAAGCGGCAGGGCATAGGTCATATTGTTGAGATGTCCGTCGTCAAAAGTAATGAGAACAGGCTTTTCCGGAAGCGGCGCTCCCTTGTCCGTAAAAGCAAGTATTTCCTCCGGGGATACGGCGGTGTAGCCCTTGTCCCTCAGATATTTCAGGTCGTTTTCAAACAAAGCAGGAGTTATCACATATTCTCCCGTTCTGGCAGGGTTTTTCAGAACGCTGTGATACATCAGCGCAGGCAGGGAAACTTCAGACGGAGAACCTGCAGGCAGGGTATCTGCCGCTCTCATATCCGCCGAGGCAGGCTCGGCTTTCCTTTGAAGTGCATAGGAGATAATAAACGCTCCTATAAGAAGTATTACGGATAATATAAACGCCCAAAGCCGCATTGCCCACGTCTCCTTTTTGATTTACTTGGTTATTATATGCCGCTTTGTGATAATAAATTCTTTTGTATTTATGAAATGTAATCAAATTGTAGCCGATGTGTAATTGATTATAGAGCCATATCGTGATAATATAGTAATATACAAAGAAGGAAGGGCTATGCCGGCCGGCAAATATCATTTTTTCGGCTTATTCCGAACAATCCCCTTGAGACAACAATAAAAAAATTCTCGATTTTTGCCCGAAATTATTGTGTTAAAAAAGTATTAAAACTATTGCCAATTGTGGAATTTTGTTGTATAATGTAATAAAGGGCAGAAACAGAGGTGAAGCGAATGAAAAAGCTGAGTGGTCTTACTGCAAAAATACTTAAAATGATAGCTCTGACCGCTGTGCTTATCTGCGTGTGCGTAACCGCCGCAGGTGCAGTAATGATTTACATTACCACCGAGGACGGGATAAAAACGAAGTAAATTACGCCGCTCATTCATTATGCTCGCTGCTCGACTCCGAATATCACGGAGAATACTATATGAAAAACGGCTCCCTTTACAAGGGCGGCGTTATGCTCTCCAATTCGGATTTTCAGGCTAAAACGGAAATGATATCCTGCAGCGGAGATGTGGATTTTACTGTTTTCTGGGACGATACACGTATGTTTACCACCGTAAAGCGCAGCGACGGCAGCTTTATTACAGGCACTCCTGCCGATCAGAAGGTCATTGACAGCGTTCTCGGCAAGGGAGTTGAATACTATTACAGCAGGGTCAAAATAAACGGCAAGAATTACGCCGGCTATTACATACCCATTATGAACTCCTCCGCAAAGACGGTGGGAATGATCTTTGCAGGCAGACCCCTTGACGCCGCACGAAGCAATATGCGAAAGATCATCGGCTGCTTTACTGTCATCAGCGCAGGCGTTCTTATTATAACCTTAATTGTTTTCAGCAGGTTTTCATCAAAGCTGGTAAATTCTCTTTTAGATGTAAGCAGCTTTATGGAAAAGGTGGCAAACGGCGATTTCGGCTCGTCTCTGTCCCTTAATACTCTGAGCCGCACCGACGAGGTGGGCGATATCGCACGCAGCGCCGACACCCTCAGATATAACCTCAGAGACCTGGTCGAAAGAGATCCTCTCACCACATTGCTCAACAGGCGCAGCTGCCGCAAGGCTATCGACAGGCTGATCGAAAAAAATATGGGATATACCGTTGCAATGGCGGATATTGACCATTTCAAGAAGATAAACGACGGCTTCGGTCACGCCTGCGGAGATATGGTGCTAAAAGAGCTTTCCGCTATGTTAAAGGAAGAAGTTGAGAACCGAAAAGGCTTTGCTTCAAGATGGGGCGGCGAGGAATTTCTTATTATCCTGCCCGGCTGCGGACTGAACGAGTCAAAGGATTTTCTTGAAAAGCTTCTGGAAATGGTACGAAACGCAGAAAACAAATGGGAGGGGCAGAAGATACCCGTTACCATAACTATCGGTGCGGCGGAAATGATAAAGGGCGAAACTCCCGACGAAACCATAAACCGTGCAGATCATTTGCTGTATGCAGGCAAGGAATCGGGAAGAAACAGGCTTGTTACCTGAACAGGCTATGTAAGGAGACGATTCGGCTTATGCTTGCCGCTTTAGCAGCTTTAGTAAAAGAGAATAAAGACAAATTTAAAGAATAATGCTTGTAAAAACGGGGGAGAAATTTCTCCCGTTTTTTGTTACTCTTTTGTAAGTGAATTGACACAAAATTCACTATTGAAAAAAAACAGGGATATGTGCTATAATATAAACATAATATTCTGTCGAAAAAGGGAGTGATAGGAAAAAATATGAAAGCGCTTCTCCGATATATCGGGCAGTATTTCCGCAGGCTTGACAAAATGCTTTTTCTTGCGGCAGCAGCGCTGTCGGTTTTCAGCGTGATACTGCTTTATTCCATAGTTGTAAACGGCGCAGCTACCATTGAGGTCAATTCAAGCCTTTACAAAACTCAGGCGATAGCTGTCATTGCAGGCTGGGTCATTGCCCTTATGCTGTCGGCAATGGACTACAACAGGATAATAAAAATGTGGGTGCTGTACGCTCCCCTGTCCATAATTCTCTCCCTGCTGGTGTTCACAAAGCTGGGAATTGAGGTCTACGGCGACAGAGCGTGGATAGACTTAGGCTTTATGACCTTACAGCCCTCAGAGCTTCTGAAAATAACCTTTGTGACCACCTTCGCCCTCCACCTGTCAAAGGTAGGCGACAGGATAAACAAGCTGTCAAACGTGCTGCTGCTCTGCGCACACGCCGCCATTCCCACAGTCATCGTAATTCTCCAGGGCGACGACGGAACGGCCAGCGTTTTTCTGATGATATTTGTTATAATGATGTTCTCCGCAGGGATATCCTGGAAATATATCCTGCCCTGCGCCGCCGCTCTCCCCTTTGCCCTGTACTTTGTGTGGACAAAGGTGATGAAGCCCTTCCAGAAAACACGTTTTCTTGTACTTTTTGACGAGGAGCTTGACCCTCTGGGAATTGGCTATCACCAGAGAGTGAGCAAGACCGCTCTCGGCTCGGGTCAGCTTTTCGGCAAGGGACTTTTCGGCGGCGAATACGTAAAAGTACCCGAGGCGGCAAACGACTTCATATTCACATACGTTGGTCAGACCCTGGGATTTGTGGGCTGTATGGCGGTGGTTGCGGTACTTACCTACATCTGCCTCAAAATAATGGCGGACTCCCGTATCGCCAAAGATGATACGGGAAAATACCTATGCGTCGGCGTTTACGCAATGATATGCATACATTGTATACTAAATCTCGGAATGGTATTCGGAGCAATGCCCGTTATCGGCGTGCCCCTGCCCTTTTTAAGCCAGGGCGGCACCTCCACTTTGTCAATGTACATCGGTTTGGGACTTGTAATGAGCGCATATTCCCATTCGGAGAAAAAGTATAAGGTATTCTATGACGGCGGGTGACGACCTGCAGCGAGGTCGCACCTAAACTTGGTTTGAACATTGTAAACCATTCTCCGCCGATAGATATATTATGCTTTCTCTCTCCGAAATTATGGAAAATTATGCAAAGTTTAGGTACAAAAATGCCGAAATATGTTCCGTTCACAAAAAAGTTACATTTTTCTATGACCTTTTGCCGAAATAACTCTTTACAAATTGTACGTTATGTTATATAATTTACATTATGTAGAGTTATTTTTTACGTTACGGTTTACTTTTTTGGTCGGAGGTGCTTTTGTGAATACGGATTTCCCCCGTATAATTACCCTGCTTCGCAAGGAGCGGAATATAAGTCAGAAGCAGGCAGCCGCCGACCTCGGAGTTTCCCAGGCGCTCTTATCCCATTACGAAAAGGGCATAAGAGAATGCGGACTGGAATTTCTTGTAAACACTGCGGATTACTATAACGTTTCCTGCGATTATCTTTTAGGACGATGCGCCGAGCCTATGGGCAAGGCAGACAATGCTCCCCATAATGATGCCGCCGAGAGCGGAACGGACAAGCTTACAGCTCCTCAGAAAATGCTTATAAATTCGGAAAAGCTGATATTTTCGTTTCTGAACGCTCTTGAGGACGCCGCTCTTGAAAAGAGCGTCAGAGGATATCTGAGCCTTGCGGTATACCGCATTTTCAGGGTGATATACTCCGCAAATCCCAAGAACGACCGCCGCTTCTTTACCGTTGACTCCCCCGGAGCGGACGGATTTACCTCAGCCGCAATGGAGCTTAAAAAGGCTCAGGCGGAAAATGCCGCAAAAAACGGCGCTATGCAGAATGTTCAGATAACCACAAACTCCATTTCCGAGGATCACCCCGAATACGCTTCGGCTCTGTTAAATCAGATAAAGTCCTGCGAGGACTGCGTGAATACGGCAATGAACTCTGCTGAGGAATAAAAATATTACACATATAGATTCCGCCGCTTTTGATATTTGTCAAAGGCGGCGATTTTTTAATTTAAAGAATATAAATATTAAATTATAAAGATAGAGATATATTTGTACCCGCCCGATAGAAGCTTCTCGGACGGGTACAAATTTTATGCAGTTTCAGCCGCAGTCTCCTTGTTATTTCTGAAAATCGCCTTAAAAAGTGTGCGGATAAGGGGCTGGATAAAGAAAAGCTGAGTAAAGAACGCAAAAGGAAAATTGTAGCAGACAAGCTTCAGCCAGTCAGCAAGAAGGGTGAAAATGTCAAAGCCCTTGTAATAAGGATAATAAAGCCAGGCGGCAATAAAGCTCATAGCAGGGCACATTATTCCCACAGTAGCGCATATGACAGCCGTCTCAAACAGCACGGGGTGAGTGCTCCGTGGGTCGAACACCTTACACGCCAGCTTAAACGAACAGGGACTTCCCACAAGCATTTCCAGGCAATATGCAAAGCAGAACTCAGTAAGCACCACCGCCCATATGGGAACATATCTCCCCAGCATATAAACTCCGCCGTTTGCATTGATGGCTTCAAGCACGCTTGTTTCACCCGTTATGCTCATAAGCATATTGCCGTTTACGGTGTAAAGGCTGTAAAATACATAAGCGTGAACGGTAACAAGCACCGTCATAAGGGCAAATATCCCTCTTTCAAAATTGTTTTTCGGCATAAATATCTCTCCTGACATAAAATTTTGGGACAAAAAAATCACACGTCCTGCCCAATGCATACCCGATCATCGTAAAGAAACTTGCAGTACCGTGATCAGATTTACATACCTTGACGGCAAAGCCGCCGGGTAAAACGTGTGTCGTTGTCCTTATAAAATTGTAATATCATTTTACCATAAAAGAATATATGAAGTCAAGGGAGCTTTTTTCCAAATTTAAGTTCCCTGCCGCCCTGTAAAATTATAATTTTACATAAAATTAACCCGCAGCGAAATATAATAATATAAACGCCTCCTGCCGATTTTACCTCGATTTTACAAAAGTCGGGTTTCGGATTTTACATTGGCGGTGTATTATTTAATCGTACCGCAAAGAAGCGATAAAAAAGAATTGTGAAAAAAGTAAATCAGGAGATTTACCGAAAGGAAGATTTGTAATGAAAAAAACAACAAGCAGAATTATGGCAGCAGCTGCCGCAATGGCATTATGCGGAGCACTCGCAGCCTGCGGAAGCAGCTCGGGCACAAATGAAACAACGACCGCAGCAGGAGCAGCCGAAACAACAGCCGCAGCAGGCGGAAGCAATTTTAAGGCAAGCTCCGACATCACCGTTATCTCCAGAGAGGACGGTTCGGGAACAAGAGGCGCATTTGTAGAGCTTTTCGGCGTTGAACAGAAAAACGATCAGGGCGAGAAGATCGACTATACCATCGACACCGCATCCATCACCCAGAGCACAGGCGTTATGAAAACCAGCGTGTCCCAGAACGAGTACGCTATCGGCTATATCTCCCTCGGCGCACTTGACGATACCGTTAAGGCTCTTAAAATAGACGGTGTTGAAGCAACAGCCGACAATATCAAGAACGGAACATATAAGATCTCCCGTCCCTTCAATATCGTTACCACAGGGGACGTATCTCCTCTCGCACAGGATTTCATCGACTTCATTATGTCCGCCGACGGACAGGCTGTTATCGAAGGTGATAATTATATCCCCGTTTCCGACGCACCCGCATATTCCGGAACCAAGCAGAGCGGCACAATAACAGTAGCAGGCTCCTCCTCCGTAACTCCCGTTATGGAAAAGCTCAAGGAAGCATATGTTGCAGTTAACCCCGACGTTACCGTTGAAGTTAACCAGAGTGACTCCACCACAGGCGTAAACAGTGCAATAGACGGCATCTGCGATATCGGAATGGCTTCAAGAGAGCTTAAAGACAGCGAGACCGAAAAGGGCGCAGTTTCCACAGTTATCGCAATGGACGGTATCACCGTTATAGTAAGCAACGATAACCCCGTTGCAGAGCTTACCGCAAACGAGGTAAAGGATATCTATACGGGAAATATCACAACTTGGGAGTCACTCGTTGACTAAATCCTTGTTGACTAAGTTAAGTACCATTTATGAGCGTGTCTCTCACTGTCACAGACGGTGAGAGACACACGTGAATACCGGGAAAGGAGCGTAACCAAATCCAATATGAATAACTTCAAAGAAAAAGCTATGCATATCGTGTTCGCCATCTCCGCCTGCATATCAATACTTGCGGTGGTGCTGATATGCGTATTTCTCTTTGCAAACGGCATACCTGCCATAGCTGAGATAGGTGCAGGAAATTTCCTTGGCGGAAAGGTCTGGAAGCCATCGAATGATACCTTCGGCATATTCCCGATGATAATCGGCAGCCTTTACGTTACCGCAGGAGCAATAATCATAGGCGTTCCCATAGGGATACTCACCGCCGTATTTATGGCAAAGTTCTGCCCCAAGGGAATTTATAAGGTGGTAAAGCCTGCCATAGAACTGCTTGCAGGCATACCCTCGGTAGTTTACGGCTTTTTCGGACTTATGGTCATAGTCCCCCTCATCAGAAAGCTTTTCGGCGGCAGCGGAACAAGTATGCTTGCAGCCTCCATAGTGCTTGGCATAATGATACTCCCCACTATCATCGGCGTTTCTGAAAGCGCCATAAGAGCCGTTCCCGAAAGCTATTACGAAGGCTCTCTGGGACTTGGCGCAAGCCACGAAAGAAGCGTGTTCTTCGCTGTTCTCCCTGCGGCAAAGTCGGGTATACTTGCAGGAGTTATCCTCGGAATAGGACGTGCCGTTGGCGAAACAATGGCGGTGGTAATGGTTGCGGGAAATCAGGCAGTTCTCCCCGAAAAACTCACTCAGGGCGTGCGTACAATGACCGCAAACATAGTCCTTGAAATGGGCTATGCCGCAGACCTCCACAGAGAAGCCCTTATCGCAACAGCGGTGGTGCTTTTCGTGTTCATTCTTCTCATAAACCTCACATTCTCGGTAATAAAGAGAAAAACCTCAAATGTCTGAAAGGAAAAGTTCTATGAATAATATTTCCGCCGCCGCAATTCCTGCAGAAAAGGACAGCAGCAAGTCAAGAGCAGGCTTAGGCGCAAAGGTGCAGTCAGCGCTGCTTGGCGGCGCAGTGTGGCTTTCCGCAGGAATAACCCTTCTGTCCCTTCTGAGCATAATAATCTATATCCTGTACAAGGGCATACCAAACCTTTCCCTTGAACTTTTCGCCCCCGAATACACCACCGAGAATATGTCCCTTTTCCCTGCGCTGGTAAACACCGTCACAATGACCCTTGTGTCCCTGCTTATCGCCGTACCTCTCGGAGTGTTCTCGGCTATTTATCTTGTGGAATACGCTAAAAGAGGCAATAAGCTTGTGACCCTTGTGGGAATAACCACAGAGACACTTTCGGGTATCCCCTCCATAGTTTACGGACTTTTCGGATATCTGCTTTTCGTGTCGCAGCTTAAATGGGGCTACTGTATGATGGCAGGTGCACTTACCCTCTCCATAATGATACTCCCCCTTATTATGCGAACCACCGAGGAAGCCCTCAGAAGCGTTCCCGACAGCTACAGAGAAGGAAGCTTCGGTCTTGGCGCAGGAAAGCTCAGGACTGTGTTTACAGTAGTCCTTCCCTCTGCCGTACCCGGAATACTCGCAGGCGTTATTCTCGCCATAGGACGTATCGCAGGAGAGACCGCCGCACTTATCTTCACCGCAGGCACAGTTGCACAGATACCCGACACTCTTATGGGTTCGGGAAGAACACTTGCAATTCACCTCTATGCCCTGTGGAACGAGGGACTTGCCGCAGAGCAGTCATACGCAACCGCTGTAGTGCTGCTTATCATCGTGGTGCTCATAAATATGCTCTCCTCCTTTATCGCTAAGAAGATATCGAAGTAAAAAACATATCCGAAAGGAAAACTCAGATGAATAAATTTGAAATCGAGCATTTAAATCTCCATTACGGAAAATTCCACGCATTAAAAGACGTCTCTATCAACATTCCCACCGGTGAGATAACCGCCTTTATAGGTCCGTCGGGCTGCGGAAAATCCACGCTTCTCAAGAGTCTCAACCGAATGAACGACCTGGTTGAGGGCTGCGTTATCGACGGAAAGGTACTCCTTGACGGAGAGGATATCTATAACGGAATGGACGTGAATTTCCTCAGAAAAAAGGTAGGAATGGTTTTCCAGAAGCCCAATCCTTTCCCTATGAGCGTTTACGACAACATTGCCTACGGTCCCCGTACTCACGGCATACACTCAAAGGCAAAGCTTGACGAGATCGTGGAAAAATCCCTTACCGACGCCGCTATATGGAACGAGCTTAAAGACAGACTCAAGAAAAGCGCCCTGGGACTTTCCGGCGGTCAGCAGCAGAGACTGTGTATTGCCCGTGCTCTGGCAGTAGAGCCTGATGTCCTGCTTATGGACGAACCCACATCGGCTCTCGACCCCATCTCCACCAACAAGATAGAAGATCTTGCCATAAGCCTCAAAGAAAAGTACACCATTGTCATCGTCACCCACAATATGCAGCAGGCTACCCGAATTTCCGACCGCACAGCCTTTTTCCTGCTGGGTGAGATAGTGGAGTTTGACGGGACCGAAAAGCTTTTCTCCGCTCCCAAGGACAAGCGCACCGAGGACTACATAACAGGACGTTTCGGCTAAGGCGAGAGGCGGGTGTCGACCCGCACGAAAGGATAATTTGAGCAAAACTAACGTTACCGAGCCACAAACGAAAAGAATATCTCAAAACCCACCAACGAGGTCGCCGCGGGTCGTCACCCGCACGAAAGGATAATCTTACTTATGAGAAATAGATTTGAAATGCAGCTTGAAGAGCTGAACGTAAGCCTGATAAAAATGGGAGCGCTGTGCGAAACTGCTATTTCAATGGCAGTAAAGGCGCTTCTCAACGACGATACCGCCCTTGTGGACGGGGTCAAGGAGACCGAGCGTGAGCTTGACCATATGGAAAGAAGCATTGAAGGGCTTTGTATGAAGCTCATACTCCAGCAGCAGCCCGTTGCAAGAGATCTGCGTACAATTTCCTCTGCACTAAAAATGATAACCGATATGGAGCGTATCGGAGATCAGGCAGCGGATATCGCAAATCTCATAAAATTCTGCCGTATGGACGAGGCAGGCAGCAGGTGCAGGGAGGACATCACCCGAATGGCTGAAGCCGCTATAAAGATGGTCACAGCCAGCGTAGATGCCTTTGTAAAGCTTGATATGGATGGCGCAAAAAAAGTCATTTCTGACGATGATGAAGTTGACGGCTTGTTTATTAAGATAAAAGGTGATATAATAAATATAATAGCGGAAAATCCGGGGCTTGGCGAAACGGTGTTTGACATCGTTATGATAGCCAAATACCTTGAGCGCATAGGCGACCACGCCACAAACATTGCCGAGTGGGTGGTATTTTCCATAACAGGAGAGCACGGAAACGCATAACTTACGCAGCACCCGCTCTCGGAAAGGAAGGTCAGAAAAATGATATACTATGCGGAAGACGACAGCAGCATACGGGAGCTTGTGCTGTACACTTTGAAAACCACAGGCTTTGAAGCCAAGGGATTTGAAAACGGCGAAGAGCTTTTTGCGGAGCTTTCGGCAGGAAATGTCCCCAAGCTCCTGCTGCTTGACATAATGCTGCCCGGAGAGGACGGCATTGAGATAATGAAGCGGCTGAGACGAGGCGGCTATGATTTCCCCGTAATAATGGTAACAGCGAAAAACTCCGAATACGACAAGGTCACAGGACTTGACTGCGGCGCAGACGACTACATATCAAAGCCCTTCGGAATGATGGAGCTTATCGCCCGGATAAAAGCTGTGCTGAGACGTGCAGAACGTACGGAAAGCATTGCCTGCGGAGACGTGCTCAGCTGCGGAGCGGTGGAGCTTGATATCCGAAGCCATATCGTAACCGTTGACGGAGTTCCTGCGGAGCTGACATTAAAGGAATTTGAACTGCTCCGCATACTTATGAAAAACAAAAACGCCGTCCTCACAAGAGATAATCTTCTTGAAAGCATATGGGGCTACGACTGTGCAGGCGAGACCCGTACGGTGGACGTGCATATAAAAACTCTCCGCCAGAAGCTTGGAAGCGGCGCAGAGATAATAAAGACTGTCCGTGGCGTTGGCTACAAGGTCTGCGGATAACAAAGAAGGTGTAATTTGATCCGATGAAAATGAAAAACCGTATATTTTTCAGCATATTTTCAAGCTCTCTTATCGCACTTATCCTATGCCTTGCCTGCGTAACGGGAGTAATGTACAACGCAATGACCGCTGAGCTTCGTGAGGAAATACGAAACGAGGCGGCTATTGTTTCTACAACCATAGACAGCCTTGAGGACGAGTCTGCACAGGAATACATATCAGAAGCAGGCCATAAAAGCGGCAACCGTATCACCCTTATCTCCCCTGACGGAACGGTGCTTTACGACAACTTTTCAAAAATATCGGAAATGGGCAATCACCTTGACCGCCCCGAGATATCCGAAGCGCTGGAAAAAGGTATCGGAACCGCTCTGAGAGCCTCCGACACGATGGGCGAACATACCTATTACTGCGCCGTAAAACTAAAAAACGGCAGCGTTATCAGAATAGCGAACACCACCAAGAGCGTTCTGGGACTTCTGAGCCACCTTACTTTATGGCTTATCCTCATCGGAGTGCTTATTTTTGTTTTCTCCCTTGTGATGGCAGGACTGCTCACACGCTCAATAATCCGTCCCATAAACGATCTTGACCTTGACGCTCCCGGTGAAAATCTCACCTACGACGAGCTTGCTCCCCTGCTTCTGAGAATGGATAAGCAGAATGAAAAAATAAACGCTCAGATTGAGAAGCTTTCCGAGCAGAAAAGCGAGCTTTCCTGTATAACGGGAAATATGAGCGAGGGACTGGTAATATTCGGCAGCGGCGGAAATATACTGTCTGCAAATGCCGCAGCACAGCGCATTTTAGGGAGCAATGCCACAGGCAGCTATACCCGTCTCTGCCGTGACAGGGAATACCTTGATGCTGTTGAAACAGCTCTCGAAGGCGGCTACGGAAATGCCCTTCTTGAAAAGAACGGCAGGACCTACAGCCTTACAGCAAGCCCCGTTACCGAAGCGAAGAAATACAGCGCCGTACTGTTCATCGTTGACGTGACAGACAGAGAGAACGCCGAAAAAATGCGAAGGGAATTCTCCGCAAACGTGTCCCACGAGCTGAAAACTCCCCTCACCTCCATTATGGGCGCAGCGGAGATCATCGAAAAGGGCATTGTAAAAAAAGAGGATATCCCCCATTTTGCAGGAAATATCCATTCCGAGGCAATGAGACTTCTGGCACTTATTGAGGATATAATTAAGATATCCCGTCTTGACGAAGGCGGACTTATTCAGGAGTTTGAAGAGGTCTATCTTGACGATATCTGTAAGAGCGTGATTTCCGAACTTAGCGAAAAGGCGCAGCACAGAGGAATTTTCCTTGAAAGCAGCCTTGAAAGGGTGTCTGTTCGGGGCGTAAGACCCGTCCTTCACGAAATGGTCTATAACCTCTGCGACAACGGTATCGCCTACAACAACAAGGGCGGCAAGGTTGAGCTAAGCCTTGAAAAAACACCCTCGGGCTGTATCCTTAAAGTCTCCGATAACGGTATCGGTATCCCCCCCGAACATCAGGCAAGGATATTCGAGCGCTTCTATCGTGTGGACAAGAGCCACTCCAAGGAAACAGGCGGAACAGGTCTGGGACTGTCCATCGTAAAGCACGGCGCAGCGCTTCACGGCGGCGTGATAAACCTGCAGAGCGAAGTTGGAAAGGGTACGGTAATAAGCATCGAGTTTGGCAAAAGCAATGCCTGATAAAGCTTCTATCTTGAGCTGACAGATCATATATCCCCCGAAATGCAGTAATTTGTATAGCAACTGCATTCGGGGGATAATTCTTTATCTATAAGGTGATGTCCTGCATATGTTCTGACTGTAAACATCAAGAAATTTATTTCTATGCAGAAGAAAGTACTGAGCAAGATTCATTTTTGCAAATATATGCAGAAAAATCCCCCTGCTCCAACCGGAACAGGGGGAAAACTTACTTATTTACGATCAAACAAGCTCGATAACTGCCATCTCAGCAGCATCGCCACGACGGGGGCCGATCTTAACGATCCTTGTGTAGCCGCCGTTTACATCAGCGTACTTGGGAGCGATCTCGTCAAAAAGCTTCTTGACAACATCTTCCTTAGTAACATAAGCAAGAACCTGACGCTTAGCGTGAAGGTCATTGGTCTTAGCTGTTGTAATCATTTTCTCAGCCATAGAGCGAACTTCCTTCGCTCTGGTAACTGTAGTTTCAATTCTGCCATTCTCAAGCAGGAATGTAACCATAGCTCTCAGCATAGCCTTTCTATGGTCGCTTGTTCTGCCCAGTTTTCTGGTTCCCGGCATTGATTTTCACTCCTTACCAAATATTGAACGGTTATTCTTCCTCGCTGCTAAGGTCAAAGCCCAGGGACTGGAGCTTCTCCTTAACCTCGTCGAAGGACTTCTTACCGAGGTTTCTAACCTTCATCATTTCTTCTTCTGATTTGCTTATCAGATCTTCAACGGTATTGATTCCCGCACGCTTCAAGCAGTTAAAGGAACGTACTGATAAGTCAAGTTCCTCAATGGTCATCTCAAGGATCTTCTCCTTGCCCTTATCGTCCTTTTCAACCATAATTTCGGTGATAGCGGACTCATCGGAAAGATTGCTGAATGATTTCAGATGCTCAATGAGGAGATTGGCTGCCTGAGACACAGCTTCCTTTGCAGATACGGTACCGTCTGTCCATACCTCAAGAATAAGCTTGTCATAATCTGTAACCTGACCGAGACGAGTATCCTCGACACGGAAGTTTACCTTCAGTACAGGCGTGTAAATAGAGTCAACTGCGATCACGTCGATGCCGAGATTGAAAAGCTGCTTGTTCTTTTCAGCGGGAACGTAGCCCCTGCCACGGTCAATAGTGATCTCCATATAAAGCTTTGCGTCCTTGCCGAGAGTAGCGATGTGCATATCGGGAACAAGGATATCGACCTCAGAATCGGTCTTGATATCGCCTGCAGTAACCTCGCACTCGTCCTCAGCCTCGATATAGATGGTCTTGGGGCCCTCGCCGTAAAGCTTTGCAGTCAGACCTTTAAGGTTAAGAATGATCTCAGTAACGTCTTCCTTAACCCCGGGAATAGTGGATAATTCGTGGTGAACGCCGTCGATCTTCACGGAAGTAACGGCAACACCCGGAAGCGAGGAGAGCAGTACACGTCTGAGGCTGTTGCCCAGAGTAGTACCATAGCCGCGCTCCAGAGGAGCGAGAACGAACATACCGTATGTGCCGTTTACGTCCAGCTTAACGGTATCAATTTCCGGCTTTTCGATTTTTTCAAGCATTAGTATAACCCTCCTATAGTCGCATTGTTAGTAAACGTACATATCCTATGCGCCGCAGGAAAGCGGTGCATAGTATATCTGAAGCTATTACTTGGAGTACAGCTCGACGATAAGGTGTGTCTGAGTCTCGTAATCGAGATCCTCAACGTTAGGCATACGAACTACCTTAGCGGAGAAGTTATCCTTGTCAGCCTCAAGCCAGAGGGGAACAACTCTTGTAGCAGTCTGCTCAACAACATCCTTAAACTTAGTGCTGCTGCGGCTTCCCTCGTAGAGAGCGATAACGTCGCCTTCCTTGATGCGGTAAGAGGGAATGTTAACACGCTTGCCGTTAACAGTAAAATGTCTGTGAGTAACAAGCTGTCTTGCCTCACGTCTTGTGAGAGCGAGACCCATTCTGTAAACAACATTGTCAAGTCTGGATTCGAGGATAGTGATAAGGTTATCACCGGCCTTACCCTCCATCTTGGAAGCGATCTCAAAATAATGATAGAAGGGCTTTTCGAGTACGCCGTAGATGAACTTCAGCTTCTGCTTTTCCTTGAGCTGCATACCATACTCGGAAACCTTTTTTCTGCTGTTAGCGCCGGGATTTCTCTTGGACTCCTTAGAAACGCCCATAACCATAGGGCTGATACCCAGGTATCTGCATCTCTTGAGGATAGGTTCTTTATTTAAAGCCATTTCAATAACACCTCCTGAAAATTAGACACGTCTTCTCTTGGGAGGACGGCAGCCATTGTGAGGAATAGGAGTAACATCCTTGATAAGTCTTACCTCGAGACCAACGGTCTGGAGAGCTCTGATAGCAGCTTCTCTTCCTGCACCGGGACCCTTAACGTAAACCTCAACAGTCTTGAGGCCGTGCTCCATAGCAGCTCTTGCAGCAGTTTCAGCAGCAGTCTGAGCAGCGAAAGGAGTGGACTTCTTGGAGCCTCTGAAACCGAGACCGCCTGCAGATGCCCACGAAAGAGCATTGCCCTGAGTATCGGTGATAGTTACAATAGTATTGTTGAAAGTGGACTGGATATGAACAGCGCCATTTTCAATATTTTTACGTTCACGACGTCTTCTGATGGTAGTCTTTTTACCCTTAACCTGAGCCATTGTTCAATCCCTCCTTACTTCTTCTTGTTAGCGATTGTCTTAACGGGGCCCTTGCGGGTTCTTGCGTTAGTCTTGGTTCTCTGACCTCTTACGGGGAGACCCTTGCGGTGACGAACGCCTCTGTAACAACCTATTTCAACGAGACGCTTGATGTTAAGAGCAACATTTCTTCTCAGATCGCCCTCAACGATAAAGTTGTGGTCGATGTAGTCACGAAGCTTTGCAACATCGTCTTCGCTGAGATCCTTAACTCTTGTATCAGGGTTTACACCTGTGTTTGCGAGAATAGTTTCCGCAGATTTACGACCGATACCGTAGATATAAGTGAGTCCAATTTCAACTCTCTTATTCTTGGGAAGGTCAACACCGGCAATACGTGCCATTAAAAATACACCTCCGAATAAAATTTGGACTTTCGCCCAGTGTGTTATGGCTATTTTAATCCTTATTTCAAGCTGCTTAGAGCAGCTACAGCAATCAGCCCTGACGCTGCTTATGCTTAGGATTTTCGCATATGATCATAATTTTGCCTTTTCTTTTGATAACCTTGCACTTTTCGCAGATAGGCTTAACTGAAGGTCTTACTTTCATTATAATTCCTCCTTCTTGAGTGTTGTGCTGAAGAAATCAGCAGTTAGCGGTGATCCGTATCACTTGGCTCTCCATGTGATCCTGCCCTTAGTAAGGTCATATGGGGACATTTCAACAGTAACCTTGTCGCCGGGAACGATTCTGATATAGTTCATTCTCAGTTTGCCCGATACGTGAGCAAGAATCTTATGTCCGTTAGCAAGCTCAACCTGAAAGTTGGCGTTGGGGAGAGCTTCGATAACCGTGCCCTCAATCTCAATAACATCTTCCTTAGACAAGCTGACAGCCTCCTTGGATGTAGTTTCGGTTAAAATTTAGAAGCAGTTGAATACTCCAAAATAACGCTTCTGAGCTTTTTGTCGGTCAGAGACTCCGTATCAATAACAGTATTGGTAAGTTTAACGTGCTTTAAGCTTTTCTTTTTTGGAGAAGCGAGTTTACGTTCCTTGCCGTCTGCCACATAAACGAAGCATTCATCCGCTCTGATGACAACGAGGAAGTTACCTTTGTCCCTTCCGGCACAGCTGCGGACTATTCTGCCGCTTAAGCTTTCCACATCAGCGTCCCCCTTAAATAATAGTTGGTTTAGTAAGAATTACGGGACCATCGGACGTGATTGCGACTGTATGCTCAAAGTGAGCAGAGAGTGAACCTGATTTAGTCAACACGGTCCAGCCGTCGGGAAGGACTTTTACCTCCTCTCCTACCGCATTGATCATAGGCTCGATGGCGAGAGTCATACCTGCAACCAGTCTCGGACCTCTTCCGGGCTTACCGAAGTTCGGGATCTCGGGAGATTCGTGGAGAGTAGCCCCCACGCCGTGACCGACATACTGTTTGACAACGCCGTATCCATAAGAAGTGACGTGCTCCTCCACAGCGTGGGATATATCGCCTATGCGATTGCCCACAACAGCCTGTTCTATCGCCTTGTAAAGGGATTCTTCAGTAACACGGAGAAGCTGTCTTGCTTCCTCAGAAACATTACCGACAGCAAACGTATAAGCATTATCGCCGTTGAAGCCGTCAATGCAAGCACCAGTGTCGATGCTTACGATATCGCCGTCCTTGATGAATTCGTGCTTGGAGGGGATACCGTGGATCACCTTATTGTTTATCGAAATGCAGGCTGAGCCGGGAAATCCCCCGTAGCCGAGGAAATTGGGCTTTGCGCCGTGTTTAACGATATAATCGTGAATGATCTTGTCAAGCTCATAGGTCGACATACCCACACGGATGGACTGTCCACCGTAGTGGAGAGCGTTAGCCGAAATTTGTCCGGCTAAACGCATCTTTTCCAATTCGGATTTAGATTTTACACTGATCATTTTGCGCCTTCTTTAAAAAATTCAGGCATTGACCGCTTCAAGAACAAGCTTGGAAGTCTCGGAGACTTCGCTCTGACCGTAAACGGTAGTGAGCTTGCCCTTTCCCTTGTAGAAATCAACGAGAGGAGCGGTTGCTTCGTGATAAGTCTTGAGTCTGTCAACAACAGTTTCGGGAGCGTCGTCCTTACGCTGAACAGCGTTGCCGCCGCACTTGTCGCACTTGCCCTCTACCTTGGGAGGGTTAAATTCGATGTGGTAGGTAGCGCCGCAGGATTCACAAACTCTTCTTCCGCCGAGACGTGCCTTGATAGCTTCATCAGGAACGGAAATTTCAATTACCTTGTCGATCTGAACGCCCATAGCCTCGAGAGCCTCAGCCTGGGGAACAGTTCTGGGGAAACCGTCAAGAATGAAACCGTTTTTGCAGTCGTCCTCAGCGATCCTGTCCTTGAGAATGCCGATAACGACCTCATCGGGAACGAGAGCGCCTGCGTCCATAAAGCTCTTGGCTTTAAGACCGCACTCTGTGCCGTTTTTAACAGCAGCTCTGAGAATGTTGCCGGTAGAGATCTGGGGAATGTTCAGGGTATTGCTGATGACCTCAGCCTGAGTACCCTTGCCTGCGCCGGGAGCGCCGAGAAGAATAAGATTCATTACATTTCCGCCTTTCTGTTGTATCGGTTTGTATTACTCAAGGAAGCCCTTGTGGTGACGCATCATCATCTGGGATTCGAGAGTTCTGACGGTCTCGAGAGCGACGCTTACGATGATCAGTATCGAGGTACCGCCCATAGAAATATTCATAGCAGGAACTGCCATATGGAACAGAATGGGGAAGATAGCGATGATACCGAGACAAACAGCGCCGATGAGAGTGATCTTTGAAAGCACCCTCTGAATGAAATCGCTTGTAGGCTTACCGGGTCTGATGCCTGGGATACCGCCGTTGTTCTGACGGAGGTTGTTAGCGATCTCTATAGGATTATACTGCATTGAAACATAGAAATAGTTGAATGCAATAATAAGAACAAAGTAAATAATAGCATACCAGATTCCGTTGAAATTGAAGAAATTCAGGAATCCTACATAGAAGTTCTGCCAGAAGCCCTCAGGATTAGTGGGTCTCTTAATGAACATTTCCAATGTCTGAGGAATGGACATAAACGCCATCGCAAAAATGATAGGCATAACGCCGCTCATAGCGATCTTGACGGGAATGTGAGTATTCTGACCGCCGTACTGTTTTCTGCCCACAACACGCTTGGCATACTGAATGGGGATACGTCTTTCCGCATTGTTCATAACAACGATGAATGCAATCATAGCGACGTAAATAACGAGTACAAGGAACGCAAGGCCGAGATACTTCTGCTTGTCGGACATAGCGACCTTGAACATATCAATAATATCGGTGGGGAATCGTGCCACGATACCTGCAAAGAGGATAATGGAGATACCGTTTCCGATACCGTTCTCGTTTACCAGGTTTCCGAGGAAAACGATAAGGTTTGAACCTGCCGTGAAAACCGCTATAATAACTATAGCAGCGAAAACGCCCTCAAAGCCCGAAGTGTACTGAACAGCGCCCTGACTTCTCATAGTGAGGTAATACGCATAGGACATTACCAGCGAAATGGCAAGAGCAACAAAGCTTGTGATCTTCTGAAGCTTTTTCCTGCCCTCCTCGCCCTCTTTCTGAAGTGACTCCAGAGGAGGAAGTGCATATGTCAGCAGCTGAACAATGATCGAAGCATTGATATAAGGCTGAATGGAAAGCGCAAAAACAGTTCCCTTAGAAAGGGCACCACCCGACAGCATATCGAGGTAGCCGAAGATGTTACCGTCCTGAACCATACCTGCAAGAGCGGTAGGGATAAGGAAGGGAACGGGAACAGCGCATCCGAGACGAAAAATAACGATAATGAGTAATGTGTATAAGAGCTTTTTTCTCAGCTCAGGTGTTTTCCAAGCATTGCGCAAGGTCTCAACCACATTACATCACCTCAGCCTTCCCGCCTGCTTTCTCGATTTTTTCCTTAGCGGAAGCGGAGAATGCCTGAGCCTTAACAGTAAGGTTCTTGGAAAGCTCACCGTTGCCGAGGATCTTAACTCCGTTAGCTGTTTTCTTGATGAGACCGCTTGCCGCGAGGAGCTCAGCGTCAACAACAGTACCGTCAACAAACTTGTCGAGGTCGGAAACATTAACAGTGGAATACTTTACAGCGAAAATGTTGTTGAATCCTCTCTTGGGGATTCTTCTTGTCATAGGCATCTGACCGCCTTCAAAGCCGGGTCTTACGCCGCCGCCGGAACGTGCATTCTGTCCCTTGTGACCCTTGCCGGCAGTCTTGCCGTTGCCTGAGCCGTGGCCTCTGCCGATTCTCTTGACGTCCTTAACGGAGCCTGCGGCAGGAGAAAGTTCAAATAACTTCATACTAATCGCACCTCCCTGCAATTTAAGCGTTAGTTACATTTATGAGGTGGGCAATCTTTCTGATCTTACCCTGAACAGCAGCGTTATCCTGCTGAGTAGTAGTGTCGCCGATTTTTCTAAGACCGAGAGAATGAGCAGTAGCGATCTGGTCTTTTTTGCAGCTGTTAAGACTTTTTACAAGCTTAATAGTAACCATTTCAGTCATCCTCCTTAGCCTAAAATTTCCTTAACGGACTTGCCTCTTACAGCAGCAACTTCCTTAGCGCTGCGAAGGCTTGTGAGACCCTGAAGGGTAGCTCTTACAACGTTGCAGGCATTGTTTGAACGAAGGGACTTAGTTCTGATGTCCTTGATTCCTGCAACCTCGATAACAGCACGAACGGGGCCGCCTGCGATAACACCGGTACCGGGAGCAGCGGGCTTCATAAGAACACGGCCTGCGCCGAATTCGCCGATGACCTCGTGAGGAATAGTTGAGCCTCTGAGTGCGATTTTAGTTAAATTCTTCTTAGCGTCCTCGATACCCTTGCGGATAGCGTCGGGAACTTCGCCTGACTTGCCGATACCGAAGCCTACAGTACCGTTGCCGTCGCCGACAACAACGAGAGCGGCAAACTTGAAGATACGGCCGCCCTTAACAGTCTTGGAAACTCTGTTGATAGCAACGACCTTTTCGGTAAGTTCAAGGTTTGTAGCGTCTATCTTAGCCAAAAGTATAACCTCCTTTAAAAGTGTATCCGATCATATAGGATCAGAAGTTAAGACCGCCCTGTCTTGCGCCGTCAGCGAGCTGAGCAACTCTGCCGTGGTAAAGGTAACCTGCTCTGTCGAAAACAACATCGGTGATACCCTTTTCCTTAGCAGCAGCAGCGATAGCCTCGCCAACCTTGAAAGCGCCGTCCTGGTTGCCGCCGTTGCCCTCGAAGCCCTTGTCCATAGAGGAAGCGCTTGCGAGAGTTACACCTGCAACATCGTCGATAAGCTGAGCGTAGATATGCTTAGCGCTGCGGAAAACATTAAGTCTGGGGCAAGCAGCGGTACCGCTGATCTTGTAACGAACTCTTGCCTGTCTCTTAGCTCTTGCAGCCTTTCTGTTCATCTGCTTAACCATTTAAATTCAACTCCTTTTCAAACTGGAGAATAGTAGTGCGATACTGTCCCATTCTCTTTCGTATTGAATGAAAAAACCGTAGGAAAGAATTACTTCTTGCCCTTACCGGCCTTACCTTCCTTGCGGATGATATGCTCGCCGGTGTAGCGGATACCCTTGCCCTTATAAGGCTCGGGGGGTCTCTTCTCACGGATCTCAGCTGCGAACTGACCAACCACCTGCTTGTCGATGCCGTTAACAACGATCTTAGTAGCAGAGGGAACGTCAATAGTGATGCCGTCGATCTCGGGAACGATGACCTGATGGGAGAAACCGAGGTTCATGACCAGGTTCTTGCCCTGCTTCTGAGCTCTGTAACCGATACCCTCGATGTCGAGAGACTTGGAGAAGCCTGTAGTAACGCCCTCAACCATATTGGAAACGAGGGTTCTTGTAAGTCCGTGAAGGGACTTGTGGAGCTTATCCTCGGAAGGACGCTCAACGATGATTTCATTGCCTTCCAGCTTGATTATCATATCCTTGTGGAAGGACTTGGTGAGTGTGCCCTTGGGACCCTTAACAGTAACGGTAGTGCCGTCGATCTTAACGTCAACGCCTGCGGGAACAGCAATGGGCTTTCTGCCTATTCTTGACATAGCTTTAGTTCCTCCTTACCATACAAATGCAAGGACTTCGCCGCCGACATTGAGCTCTCTTGCCTTCTTGTCAGTCATAACTCCCTTGGAAGTAGACACAATGGCAATACCGAGGCCCTTCATGACCTTGGGCATATCCTCACAGCTGGAGTAAATGCGAAGGCCGGGCTTGGAAACTCTGCGCAGACCGGTGATGACCTGAGATTTATTTTCGCCGTACTTGAGGGTAATTCTGATAATACCCTGCTTGCCGTCGTCGATTATCTGATAGCTCTTGATATAACCTTCATCAACAAGAATCTGAGCGATAGACTTCTTCATATTGGAAGCGGGCACGTCAACAGTAGCGTGCTTAGCGGTGTTGGCGTTACGGATTCTTGTAAGGATATCAGCAATTGAATCGGTAATTTGCATACCATAACCTCCTTGATAAATTTAGCGTAATAAGCGAAGCGGAGATTACCAGCTTGCCTTCTTGACTCCGGGGATCTGACCCTTGTGAGCAAGCTCTCTGAAGCAGATACGGCAAATGCCGAACTTTCTGAGATAAGCGTGGGGACGTCCGCAGATCTTGCATCTGTTGTAAGCTCTGGTAGAGTACTTAGGAGTTCTCTGCTGCTTGATCTTCATTGAAGTTTTAGCCATTTAATTAAACCTCCCAATTACTTAGCAAAGGGAGCGCCCATAAGCTCGAGCAGCTCTTTTGCTTCTTCGTCGGTGTTAGCGGTAGTGATGATATTGATATCCATACCACGAACCTTATCAATTTTATCGTACTCGATCTCGGGGAAGATGAGCTGCTCCTTGATACCGGTGGAGTAGTTGCCTCTGCCGTCGAAGGAGTTTCCGTTGATTCCTCTGAAGTCACGAACACGGGGGAATGCAACATTGAAGAGTCTGTCGAGGAACTCGTACATCTTCTCGCCTCTGAGAGTGACCTTAACGCCGATAGGCATGCCCTCACGGATCTTGAAGTTTGCGACCGACTTCTTAGCACGGCATACAACAGGCTTCTGACCGGTGATAAGTGCGAGGTCGTTCATAATAGCATCGATGACCTTGGAGTTGTCCTTAGCCTCGCCTGCGCCTACGTTGATAACGACCTTGTCGATCTTGGGTATCTGCATAACGCTCTTGTAGCTGAACTTCTTCATAAGTGAGGGAGCTACTGTGCTGACATATAATTCCTTAAGATTTGCTGCCATTGTAGGTAACTCCTTTCATTAGTATGCTTTGCCGCAGTCTGCGTGCTTGCAGACTCTGGTCTTAGTGCCGTCAGCCTCGATCTTGTGACCGAGTCTTGTGGGCTTGCCGCAGTGGGGGCAAACAGCCATTACCTTGCAGGCATAAAGGGGAGCTTCGCACTTAACGATGCCGCCCTGCTGACCCATCTGACGGGGCTTAACGTGCTTGGTAACGATGTTGAGACCCTCAACGATGACCTTCTGCTCCTTGGGGGAAACCTCGAGTACCTTGCCCTTCTTGCCCTTGTCCTTACCGGAAAGAACAACAACAGTGTCGCCTGTTTTAACGTGTAACTTCTTATTCATCTTGCGGCACCTCCATTAAAGAACCTCAGGAGCGAGGGAAAGGATCTTCATATAATCCTTGTCACGAAGCTCTCTTGCAACAGGTCCAAAAATACGTGTTCCTCTGGGGTTCTTGTCCTCCTTGATGATAACTGCTGCGTTCTCATCGAAGCGGATGTAAGTGCCATCCTCTCTGCGGAGACCCTTAGCGGAACGAACGATAACTGCCTTAACAACGTCGCCCTTCTTAACAACGCCGCCTGGTGTTGCTTTTTTAACGGAAGCAACAACAACATCGCCGATATTAGCATATCTTCTGCGTGTACCGCCGAGAACTCTGATGCACATAAGCTCCTTGGCACCTGTGTTATCAGCGACCTTTAAATAAGTCTGCATCTGTATCACAGCGCATTAACTCCTTCCTTAACAGCGAAATACGGCATTAGGCAGGAATACACCTGCCTGATACCGGAAATCACAATTGAATTGATATTATTGTCTCAACGCTGCCGTGTGTATCGCAAAATTCACATCTTTGCCCAAACATCAGCAACATTGAATATTATACCACACCGAAATCCGTTTGTCAATACCTTTTTAGAAATTTCCAAAAAAAATCTCGGTGAAAGCGACCTATCGTCGGGTCAATTACTTAGCCTTTTCGATAACCTGAACAAGTCTCCATCTCTTGTCCTTGGAAAGAGGACGAGTTTCCATGATCTCAACTCTGTCGCCGATGTTGCAGACATTCTGCTCATCGTGAGCCTTGAGCTTGATGGTTCTCTTGATGATCTTCTTGTAAAGGGGGTGCTTTACATTATCCTGAATAGCAACAACGATAGTCTTGTCCATCTTGTTGGAAACTACCTTGCCGACTCTTGTTTTTCTAAGATTTCTTTCAGCCATTATAATGTCCTCCCTTACTTAGCATTGGACTGTTCACGCTGAATAGTCTTGATGCGTGCAATGTCCTTCTTGACAGCCTTTAAACGTGCAGGATTATCAAGCTGATTAACAGTGTGCTGGAAGCGGAGAGCGAAAAGCTCTTTCTTGAGATCAACGAGCTTGTTCTCCAGCTCCTGAGCAGTCATATCTCTGATTTCCGAAGCCTTCATTATTCGCTCGCCTCCTCTGCCTTAGTTATAAACTTGCACTTAATGGGGAGCTTGTGCATAGCGAGACGCATAGCCTCTCTTGCAGTCTCCTCGGGAACGCCGGCGATCTCAAAGAGAACTCTGCCGGGCTTTACAACAGCCACCCAGTACTCGGGAGAACCTTTACCGGAACCCATTCGTGTTTCAGCGGGCTTCTCAGTGATGGGCTTGTCGGGGAAAATCTTGATCCAAACCTGACCGCCACGCTTGATATAACGTGTCATAGCGATACGGGCAGCCTCGATCTGATTAGATGTGATCCAAGCGGGCTCAAGAGCCTGAAGACCGTACTCACCGTTGGAAACGGTGTTGCCTCTGAGAGCCTTACCGGTCATTCTGCCTCTCTGAACTCTTCTGTATTTAACTCTCTTGGGAAGCAGCATTATGCATTACCTCCTTCGTTCTTGTTAGCACGGGGTCTGTAACCGCCCTCACGCTTTCTGCCGTCATTATTGCGGCGCTTTCTTTCGGGCTTTTCTGCGGGAGCCTTGTTAACTCTTGCAGCGGAAGCCTCGCCCTTGAGGATCTCGCCCTTGTAGATCCAAACCTTTATACCGAGACGGCCGTAGGTTGTGTGAGCCTCTGCGAAGCCGTAGTCGATGTCAGCACGGATGGTCTGAAGGGGAATAGTACCCTCGTGATAAGTTTCGCTTCTTGCGATCTCGGCACCTGCCAGACGGCCGCCGACTCTTACCTTGATACCCTTAGCACCGAGCTTCATAGCACGGCCGATAGCCTGCTTCATAGCACGTCTGTAGGAAACACGGTTTTCGAGCTGAGCAGCGATGTTCTCAGCAACGAGAGTAGCATCGAGATCGGGCTGCTTGACCTCAACGATGTTGATGTAAACAGACTTGCCCATCATCTTCTCAACGGAGAGACGGAGCTTCTCGATATTTTCGCCGCCACGTCCGATAACAATACCGGGCTTAGCGCAGTAAACGTGGATTCTTACCTTGCCGGCAAATCTTTCGATCTCAACCTTGGGAACGCCTGCGTCCTTAAGGCTCTTCTTAATGAAATTACGAACGTTGTAGTCCTCAACAAGTGTATCGCCGAAAGCAGCCTTGTTTGCAAACCAACGGGAATCCCAGTCCTTGATAACGCCTACACGCAGACCGTGGGGATTAACTTTCTGTCCCATAATTTACCTCCTCTTTCGACTTATTCTTTTTCAGCTACAACGAGAGTAACGTTGGAAGTTCTCTTGTTGATGCGGAAAGCTCTGCCCTGTGCACGAGGCATAATACGCTTCATAATGGGTCCGGGGCAAACGAAGCACTCGGAAACGATAAGGTTCTCCTTACTCATACCGAAATTGTTCTCAGCGTTTGCAACCGCAGACTTCAGAAGCTTCTCCAGGTATTCACAGGCAGACTTGGGTGTATACTTTAAAATCGCCATAGCGGTCTCAACGTCCTTGCCTCTGATAAGGTCGAGAACGATCTGAACCTTTCTGGGCGCTATGCGAGCATTAGTAAGATGTGCTCTTGCTTCCATTAAAATCTTCTCCTCTCTGCCTTACTTGCCGTTGTTGGATGTCTTGGAGCCTGCGTGGCCCTTAAATGTTCTTGTAGGTGCGAACTCACCGAGCTTGTGACCTACCATATCCTCCGTAACATAAACGGGAACGTGCTTTCTGCCGTCGTGAACAGCAAATGTGTGTCCTACGAAATCAGGGAAAATAGTAGAGGATCTGCTCCAGGTCTTGAGGACCTTCTTTTCGCCTGCCTCGTTCATAGCAATAACTCTCTTTAAAAGGACTTCCTGAACGTAAGGTCCCTTCTTGATACTTCTGCTCATTGGTTTTCCTCCCCTCTCAGATGTTTAGAGGCAAGATTATGCCGATCTTACCCGTAAGAGCTTTGTCCCTCGGGACAAGATCAGCAATCTCCTCTTTACGAATCCTATGAGTATAATAAAATATTTTGAAGTTCTGTGGAACGGGTGTGAATTACTTACCGTTTCTTCTCTTAACGATGAACTTGTCGGAACGGTTATGAGTAGCTCTGGTCTTGTAGCCGAGAGCGGGCTTGCCCCAGGGGGTAACAGGTCCGGGACGGCCGACAGGAGACTTACCTTCACCACCGCCGTGGGGGTGATCGCAGGGGTTCATTACAGAACCTCTTACAGTAGGTCTGATGCCCTTGTGACGAGTACGTCCTGCCTTACCGAGGTTAACGTTCTCGTGATCGATGTTGCCTACCTGACCGATAGTAGCCATGCAGCCGACAGCGATCTTTCTCATCTCGCCGGAAGGAAGTCTTACGAGAGCGTAATCATCTTCCTTACCCATAAGCTGAGCCATATTGCCGGCAGATCTAACAAGCTGAGCGCCCTTGCCGGGATAAAGCTCAAGGTTGTGAATGAAAGTACCAACAGGGATATCGCCGAGTCTCAGTGCGTTGCCGGGCTTGATATCAGCGTCGGAACCTGCTCTGATAACGTCGCCTACCTTGAGACCGTAGGGAGCGATGATATATCTCTTCTCGCCGTCCTCGTACTGAACGAGAGCGATGAATGCGCTTCTGTTGGGATCGTACTCAAGAGTCATAACAGTAGCGTTCATACCCTGCTTATCTCTCTTGAAATCAATGATTCTGTATTTTCTTCTGTTTCCGCCGCCTCTGTGACGAACAGTGATACGACCGTAGCTGTTTCTTCCAGCCTTCTTATCGAGGGGAGCGAGGAGGCTCTTTTCGGGAGCTACCTTGGAAAGCTCGCTGTAGTCGGTAACAGTCATCTGACGTCTTGAGGGGGACGTAGGCTTATATGACTTGATAGCCATTGTGATTTCAACTCCTTAAAGTGGTTTTGCGAAAGGCATTGCTTTTACATTAAAGATGCCTTCCATACATTCCGTTTCGGGAAAACGGTCATCCGAACTTTCGGATTACATCATACCATCGAAGAATTCGATGGTCTTGGAGCCTTCCTTGAGAGTAACGATAGCCTTTTTCCAGGAGGGAGTAGTACCTCTGTTAAGACCAACTCTCTTAGCTCTTCCTCTCACGTTCATGGTGTTAACGCTTGCGACCTGAACGCCGAAAAGCTCTTCAACAGCCTTAGCGATCTCGATCTTGTTAGCGTCCTTTGCAACCTTGAAAGTGTACTTGTTTTCCTGCAGACCGCCCATACTCTTCTCGGTGATGATGGGCTTGATAACAATGTCCTGTGCAGTCATTATGCATACACCTCCTCAATCTTTGCAACTGCGTCCTTAACAACAACGAACTTGTCGTAGTTGAGGATATCGTAAACGTTGATTGTGTTTACGAGAGCAGTCTTAACGCCGGGGATATTGGCAGCACTCTTGATGACCTTAGCGTCAACTTCGGGCATAACAATGAGAGCCTTGCCCTGAGCACCGACAGCGCCGAGCATCTTGACCATATCCTTGGTCTTGTAATCGTTCATAGTGATATTGTCGAGTACGATCATATCGCCTGAAAGAACCTTAGAAGAGAGAGCAGACTTCATAGCGAGTCTCTTGAGCTTCTTGTTTACAGTGAAACGGTAGGTTCTGGGCTTGGGACCGAGAGCAACGCCGCCGTGTGTCCACTGGGGAGCACGAGTGGAGCCCTGTCTTGCGTGACCTGTACCCTTCTGTCTCCAGGGCTTTCTTCCGCCGCCGCTTACCTCTGTGCGGGTAAGAGTGGACTGTGTGCCCTGTCTCTGATTAGCAAGGTAATTTACAACCATTGTGTGCATAGCAGGAACATTGGGAGTAATACCAAAAATTGCATCTGACAGCTCAATGGTGGAAACCTCATTACCTGTCATATCCATAACCTTAATATTAGGCATTATCGCTTCCTCCTTCCATTAAGCCTTCTTAACGCAGTCAACGATAGTAACGATACCGTTCTTGGGGCCGGGGATAGCGCCCTTTACTGCGATAAGATTGTTTTCAGCGTCGATCTTAACGATCTCAAGATTCTGAACGGTAACTCTCTCAGCACCCATATGTCCGGGGAGAGCCTTGCCCTTGAAGATTCTCGAAGGGGAAGAACAAGCGCCCATAGAACCTGCCTGTCTTGCAACAGGACCTGTACCGTGAGTTTCCTTCAGTCTGTGATTATTGTTTCTCTTGATAGTACCCTGGAAGCCCTTACCCTTGGAAGTACCGCAAACATCAACGATGTCGCCTACTTCAAAAGTATCAGCCTTGAGTACGTCGCCCACATTAAGAGACTCAGCATTGTCGAGTCTGAACTCCTTGAGGGTTCTCTTGAGAGCAACGTCAGCCTTAGCAAAGTGACCCTTTACAGGCTTGTTGACGAGCTTCTCTCTGATGTCGCCGAAGCCGCACTGAACTGCGCTGTAGCCGTCATTTTCAACGGTTTTCTTCTGAACTACTACGCAGGGACCGGCTTCAACAACGGTAACAGGAATAACCTTTCCTGCCTCATCGAAAATCTGTGTCATACCGATTTTCTTACCGATGATTGCCTTTGTCATATTTTTTCCTCCCTATAGGTTATTGGTTGGCATACGCCAACATTGACCCCACATTTCCTGACATCTTTTCGAATAAACGAAGGAAATCGGATTACTTAATTTCCATTACGATGTCAACGCCTGCGGGAAGCTCAAGACCCTGAAGAGCCTCGGTAGTCTTAGCAGTAGGTCTGAGAACGTCGATAAGTCTCTTATGAGTTCTCATCTCGAACTGCTCACGGCTATCCTTGTACTTGTGTACAGCACGGAGAATAGTAACAATCTCCTTGTCTGTAGGAAGGGGGATAGGACCGGAAACTCTTGCACCGCTGCGCTTAGCCGCATCAACGATCTTAGCTGCTGCTGCGTCAACTACAGCGTGATCATAACCCTTGATCTTGATTCTGATTTTTTCATTGACTGCCATTAAAATCGCCTCCTGAAAAATTTTTAAATGGGGACGAGTTTGCAACACCCAATATTTATCTGTATCCACGCACCCGAGTGTTATTCACACGCCGCCGTGCGTTTCGTGATAAACGACATAAAAAATCCCAAAACATCGCATAATGTTTCGGGTTGCCGCAAGCACACAAAGCGCTCACCTGCAGACATATCTGCCTGTGGTTTGAGACACAAACTGTGTTCGGTATTACAGCCGCCCGGTTTCAAATCGGACATACTCTGCGGAAATTCCCTTACAAACCGTAAGCAACCTTCCGCTTCATCGCATATCATTCGCAGTCACGCAAGTAGTATTATAACATACTTTTCCCTGATTTGCAAGCATTTTGTCAAATTGCAGATGTAGAATTATCCTGTATATTTTCAGATATTTTTATGCATTTATAACAAAAGGCATTTAATAAGTCATTTCGCCGTTCTCATCTGCCGTCAGTCTGATATATCCCTCGAGATTATACCCCATAAATTCTGCCTCGATATTTCTTCCGAACCTCTCCTTTATAATACCGTCGGAAACAAGCTGAAGATAGGCATTTAAAGCGCATTTATAATACCCGGTCGCAAATCTCTCTTTTCCATACTCCATATTCTCAAAGCCCTTGAAATCGTACCACATCTCCACCGAACCGTCAACAGCAGGATCGTCGTTTACCGAAGCAAACTTAAAATTCTTCCAATTTTCAAGCCCTCTGCCATACTCCGCAATCTGCTTTTCGGTGTTATATCCAATACAGCCCCGCAGCCCCTCAAGGGAAAATATAAGAGCGCAGATCCCGTTGTCGCACATCTCGTTTATCTCGTCCGCTATCCACTTTTTAAGAGAGAATATGAGCGCCTTGTCATACTCGTCCTCAGGCTCGCAGTTAAATCTTTTAATTATCTCCTCGGGTCTCATAAGATCAGCCTCCCTGCAAAAAGGCTGCCGAATACCCGACAGCCTTCCTTATCAAAAAATCAATATGCCTTGCCCCAGTAAACCATATACTTGGCAGGCTTGCCGCAGCAGACGCACTTGTCCGAAAGCTGCTCCTGCTCGAAGGGGATACATCTTGAGCCAACGCCCGTCTTTTCCTTTACCTCGTCCTCGCAGGCTTCCTCGCCGCACCACATAGCCTTGACAAAGCCGTCGCCGTTTTTCTCAAGAGCCTCGGTTATCTCGTCCATAGTCACGCAGGAATAAGTTCTTCTCTCACGATTCTCAAGAGCCGCCTTGTACAGACCGTCGTGAACTTCAGCGAGCTTTGCATTAACGGTATCTGCAAGACCCTCAAGGGAAACAAAGCTCTTCTCTCTGTTGTGACGGGTAACGATAACGCACTGATTCTGCTCAATGTCCTTAGGACCTATCTCAATGCGGACAGGAACGCCCTTCATCTCATACTCCGCAAACTTCCAGCCGGGGCTGTTGTCGCTGTCGTCAACCTTAACTCTGATGCCCGCAGCCTTGAGAGCTTCTTCAACCTCTCTTGCCTTTTCGAGAACGCCCTCCTTGAACTGCTGAATGGGAACAATGACCGCCTGAATGGGAGCCACCGCAGGAGGGAGCACAAGACCGTTGTCATCGCCGTGAGTCATAATAACAGCACCGATAAGACGAGTTGTAACGCCCCATGAAGTCTGATGAGGATAAACCTTCTTGTTGTCCTTGTCGGTGTACATAATGTCAAATGCCTTAGCAAAGCCATCGCCGAAATAGTGGGAGGTACCTGCCTGAAGTGCCTTTCCGTCGTGCATAAGCGCCTCAATGGCATATGTGGACACCGCACCCGCAAATTTGTCGCTCTCGGTCTTTCTGCCCTTAACAACGGGCATAGCAAGGCTCTCCTCGCAGAACTGTGCATAAATGTTCAGCATACGCTCAGTCTCTTCAATAGCCTCCTCGGCAGTAGCGTGAATGGTGTGACCCTCCTGCCATAAGAACTCTCTCGAGCGGAGAAAAGGACGGGTAGTTTTCTCCCATCTTACAACGCTTACCCACTGATTGTAAAGCTTGGGCAGGTCTCTGTAGGAGTGAACGATATTTGAGTAATGCTCGCAGAAAAGGGTCTCGGAGGTAGGACGAACGCAAAGTCTGTCCTCAAGCTTCTCGTTGCCGCCGTGAGTAACCCAGGCAACCTCGGGAGCAAAGCCCTCAACGTGATCTTTTTCCTTCTGCAAAAGGCTCTCGGGAATAAACATAGGCATACAAACATTCTCATGGCCGGTAGCCTTGAACATACCGTCCAGAATACGCTGAATATTCTCCCATATAGCATAGCCGTAGGGTCTTATCACCATACAGCCCTTAACGCTTGTGTATTCAACAAGCTCAGCCTTTTTGCATATGTCTGTGTACCATTTAGCAAAATCCTCGTCCATAGAGGTAATGGCGTCAACCATTTTCTTATTATCCTTAGCCATAACAGATAATTCTCCTTTTATAAATATTAGTAAGCGCTCTTCGTTCGGAACGAAGAGACCGTAAGTTCATAAATCAGTCCGACTCAAAAATCACCCTGCACCCTTTCGGGAAACCGACGGGCATAAAAGCAAAAAATTCGGGCAGACATCACCGCCGCCTCCTTTCGGGCAAATGTATAAAGTTATTATACCACATTCCCCTGTTTATTGCAAGCACTTTGGAAAATTTTTGCGGGTGACGACCCGCAGCGAGACGTTCTATAATTTATTTGGACAGCAGACCGTCGGTTCGGTAACGGTACAAATAAGCTGCCTGATAAATCGCAATTTGCAGGTGACGAACCGCCATATCATAGAAGCTGACTAAACAATTGAAAAAATCCATTCTATGCTTGACATCTCCCCACACCCGCATTATAATAATAACTGAAACAAAAAACCGCCGAAAGGAGCCACGCCCGTGCAAGCCGCCCCCGCTATGACCGAAGCAGCCAAAAAAGAGCGCATAGCCGCCCTGGATATACTCCGAGGAGGAGCAATGGTGCTTGTAATGCTCTACCATCTCCTTTTCGACCTGCGCTTCATCTATAAAATCCCCATACCCCGCCCCATAACTCCGGGACAGCCCGAAACGGAAACGGTACACACCTGCTTTCTATGGGTGCTTTTCGCCGTCTCGGGCATATGCACACGCTATTCCAAAGACCCCATAAAAAGAGGAGCCTTTCTCTATATCGCAGGCTGGCTCATAACCTTTGTGACCTCATATTTTATCCCCTCGGAGCTTATCGTGTTCGGAGTTCTGAGCTGTTTCGGAGCCTGTATGACAATATGCGGACTGCTCCGTCCCCTGCTTGATAAAATACCGTGGCAGGCGCTTCTCATAGCCTCCGCCCTGCTGTGGATAATGCTTATGGATTTTCACCGAAGCGGCACCATACATCTATTCGTCACCGACATCACCGTTCCCCTCCCCGCCGTAGACCTCTACCTCTATCCCATTGGCATAAAAAGCGGAGAATTTTACAGCGCCGACTATTTCCCCCTTATCCCCTACATATTTATGTTTCTTTTCGGTTATGCCCTCCACGTCCCCGTAAAGGAGCATAAGCTGCCCGAAGCCTTTTACCGAATGAAATGCCCGCCCCTTGAATTTATAGGCAGACATTCCCTGCTCATATACGCCGTACATCAGCCTATAATGCTGCTGATACTTGAGCTGATACTCTGAGATAAAAGAAAATTCCGGTTGATTTTTATCTGAATATTATAATACAAAATTATATTATGGGCTGAGAAATATCAGCCCCGCAAATCGGCGGGTAACGACCCGCAGCGAGACGTTCTGTAATTTATTCGGCCGTCAGACTATCGGCTCGGCAACATACAAATATACTGACCGAAAAAGCGGAAATTTATGATTTATTTGGAGGATAATATGAAAAAAACTTTTTTCGTTCTGGGAATTATTTTCATCATAATTAGTGTTATCGCATTTTTAATTGGCGGAATGTTTTGGTATGCCAGCAATCATACATTGGATGGCTCCGCCGGTCTTTATGCAGATCAGCGAGGAATAATGATGAAAGCATTTCTCCTGGGAATTATTTTGCTGGTTGTTGGGGTTGTCTTCTTGATTTTGTCAAAAAAGATGCAATAACGTTCTCCCGTTTATCGGGCAGCTTGCTTCTATCGTTACCGAGCCGCCAGCCAGCCGCCCAAACAAACTATAGAACGTCTCGCTGCGGTTCGTCACCCGCTTAATGTGAAATCCCCTATAAAAAAGGAGCAAAGTAAATGTTCAATATAAACCTCATAACCGTAGGAAAGCTCAAGGAAAGCTACCTGAGAGAAGCCTGCGCCGAATATACAAAACGTCTCGGAGCCTACTGTCATATAAAAATAACCGAGCTCCCCGAGTGCCGCCTCCCCGATAACCCCTCGGAAAAGGTAATAAAGTCGGCACTCGACACCGAAGCCGACGCTATACTCTCCGCCGCAGGGAGCGACGCAGTGATCGCAATGTGCATAGAGGGCAAAATGATGAGCAGCGAGGACTTTTCCGAAAGGCTGCAAAAATTCGCCGTTGAGGGAAAAAGCTCTATAAGTATCGTCATAGGCAGCTCCTACGGACTATCGGACAAGGTAAAAAAAGCCGCCGCACTCAGGCTCTCAATGTCCCCTATGACATTCCCCCACCAGCTTGCAAGGGTAATGCTCCTTGAACAGCTCTATCGTGCAATGTCCATACTCGGAAACGGGAAATATCATAAGTGAGCCGCTTGAAATTTACCGATATTACCCATATTATCCGCAATAAACCTCTGCGCCCGTGTGCTGTACAGTACACGGGTGTAGCTTTTTCCCGAAGTTGCGGTGACCTGCTCCTCAAAAATGCCTATCTCGTCAGAGCGCCCCGTAATGCCCTTCCGCTCGCCGCCCTCATTGTCGGGGCAAACTTGCAAATACCCCTGGTCAATAAGCCACTCAAGAACTGCCGTTCTCAGATTTGCGGCAGAAACATTCGCCCCCGCCGCCGTAATAATGCCGCTTATCAGCGCAGTAATGTTCATATTCTCCTCAGACGGTGCAAATTTAGAAATGCCCCTCTCAAGCTCCGCAAAAGCTCTTTTCCTGTCCTCGGGGGTTTTCATACGGTTAACGGGAGCCTTTTTGACCGTAGGCTCCCCCGCCGGATTTTCATCACAGTAGCTCTTTATCGCCCCGATAAACTCATCACCGTACCGCTCAAGCTTAGCACTTCCCACACCCGAAACATTCAAAAATTCCGCAGCCGAACAGGGTCTCTTTTCACACATATCCGCAAGGGTAGCGTCCGTAAAAATAAAATAAGCAGGCACACCCTGAACAGAAGCTATCCTCTGCCTCAGCTTCTTGAGAATTTCCATAAGCTTGGGGTCAGCCGCATAAACGAGAGTTTCCTTCGTCTTTTTCTCCTTCACCTCGTCCTCGGGGATACGAGCCTTGACGACCACCGTTCCCCTCAGCACCTCAAGCGCCGAATTATCCACCGTCAGAACAGGACGGTCGCCCTCCGTGCGCTTAATATACCCCATGACCTCAAGCCGTTCCATAATGCGCCTGATACGCCGCTCCGAGGTGTCTTTCATAATGCCGTATGTAGAAAGCTTGTCAAGCCCCCAGCCGGAGAGCTTTTCCGACTCGCTGCCCCTTAAAATGTCGCATATCATCTTAGCGCCGAACCTCTGACCCGCTCTGTAAATGCAGGAAATTATCTTCTGCGCCTCCACCGTTATATCCGTCTCCGCAGAATCCGAGCAGCAAACCGAACAGCAGCCGCACTCCAAAGGAGCTTTTTCCCCGAAATACCGCAGGATATACCCCCTCAGACAATCTCCGCAGGTGCAGTAATAGGTCATATCCCGAAGCCTTTTAAGATCTCTGCGCCTTGTCTCCTCAGCAGCAGCAGGCTCCTGCTCAGACTGCTCAAAGCTTTTTTTGATAAGAAACTCAGCGGTTATAACGTCCTGACCGCTGTAAAGCAAAATGCAGTCGGAGGGCGACCCGTCACGTCCCGCACGACCCGCTTCCTGATAATAGCTTTCCACGTCCTTTGGCATATTGTAGTGGATAACAAAGGTCACATTAGACTTGTCAATACCCATACCGAAAGCGTTTGTGGCAACCATTATCTTTTTCCGGTCAAAAATAAAGTCCTCCTGATTTACCCGTCTCTCCTCCTCGGAAAGACCTGCGTGATATCTCGAAGCCGAAAATCCCGCATCGCACAGCTTAGCGCAAACATCTTCCACATTTTTCCTTGTGGAGCAGTAAACAATGCCGCTGCGTCCCTCCTTGTCATAAGCGGTCACAAGCCTTTTAAGGTCTGCAAACTTGTCCGAGGGACGGCGCACCTCAAAATAGAGATTTTTCCGGTCAAAGCCCGTGACAAGAGTAAACGGGTCACGAAGCTCCAGAAGTCTCACAATATCATCACGCACACGCTGCGTAGCAGTAGCGGTAAAAGCGGTCATAACAGGTCTTCGTGGCAGAGAAGCCGCAAATTTCGGGATATTCAGATAGCTGGGTCTGAAATCCTGCCCCCACTGAGAAATGCAGTGTGCCTCGTCCACGGTTATCATAGATATCTTTGCTTTCTGAGCGAAATTCATAAACAGCTCGGAATCAAGCCGCTCGGGAGCCACATAAATAAGCTTATATACTCCCTCCTCGGCGTTTCTGATAACGGCGTAAAGCTGGTTCATCGTAAGAGAGCTGTTTATGTAAGCGGCTCTTATCCCCGACTGCACCAGCGCCCCCACCTGATCCTGCATAAGAGAAATAAGCGGAGATATTACGATAGTGATACCCTCCATCATAAGAGCAGGTATCTGATAGCAAAGGGATTTTCCCGCACCCGTAGGCATAACACCGAGAGTGTCTCTCCCCGAAACAATGCTCTCCACAAGCTGATCCTGCCCGGGACGAAAGCTTTCATATCCGAAATATTTTTTTAAGATATCATTCTGAACCATCTGATTAACCATTCCTTATTTGAGAGTTTTGTGTATTCCGTAAGGAGATCTTTGTCGTCAGACAAAGAAACAAAACTCGGTTTGAAAATCTTTGATTTTCAAAATCTCACCTTATTTTCACCGCTCAGCGGATATTTTTCTACGGGTAATTATAGCATATCTGAGGGGATTTTGCAAGAGATAACAAAAGACGATCACTACATACTATTTATTCTTGACAAATTTAGTATTATGGAATACAATATAAATATGGGATATATACCATATCACAAAATGGAGTGATATCAATGAGCAAAAATTTCAGAAACACCCTCGCCCATCAGCTTGAAACCAATGAAGAAGTGCGCCGTGAATACGAAGCCCTTGCCCCCGAATATGAGATCGCAAAAATGCTGATAGCCTGCCGAAACTCGGAACATCTCACTCAGAAGCAGCTTGCAGAGCTTACGGGCATAGACCAGGCGGACATAAGCAAGCTTGAACGTGGGAACGCCAACCCGTCCGTAAAAACACTTATGCGCCTTGCTTCTGCAATGAATATGAATTTAAAGATAGAATTTGTCCCGAAAACTCAGAATGTCTGAACTGCAAAACGGCTATGGAAACTTTCCACAGCCGTTTTTTATCCCCAAAATCAAATTTTCTCAATTATCTCCGCCAGCTCCGAAAGGCGTTTCCGCTCATCTTCGGAAAGTGAAGCGACAAAGCGTAAAAGCTCCTGTTCGCTGTCGGAAAGGTCGCTTGAAGCAAGCCCCCGTTTGTTGTTTGTAAGCCCCGCAATGTAGTCCAGGCTCACGTTGTAGTATTTAGCAAGCATTATGGCTCGTTCGAAGGGTATCTCGCTTTCGCCGTGTTCGTATCGGCTGTAATACTGTGTTGTTGTTTTAAGATAATTGGCTAATTCGCTTTGCTTTTTGTCACTATCTTCCCTCAGGTCACGTATTCTCTGATAATATGCCATTATATACACCTCTTTTATTTATTTTACCATAAAAGATGTTTTTATACTTGACAAAATCATCTGATTAGATTATAATAAGTGTATAATCATCTTATGAAATGATTATAACGAGTAAGATTCATTATATTTCGTTATTTATGAGGATGGGTAATATGAAAAAGCCAATTACATTTAAAGGTGAGGGTACATCATTAGGAACAATAATCTTGGGAGTATTGATTGCACTTGTAATTTTTGCTATTATTGGATGATATTCAATGAGAAAAAACACGGTACTTATTATTATTACTTTGTTTTTTTATTTGTTGAATCAAAGTGTAAAAAATGATATAGAAAATGATATGTTAAGATTTTTTATGTGTTGTTATTTTAACGATATCATTGGAAGTATTACTTTTGTTTCAATTATGAATATGCTTTGCATTATAGGCAAATACCACGAAATATGCAAGCTGTTTTACATCGAGACGATTATGTTAGCCGCAGGCTTATTTTGGGAGTATGTGACCCCATTGTTCCGAAAAAACACTACATCTGATTTTTTTGATTTGTTTGCTTATTTGTTTGGTGGATTCTTATATTGGGTAATTTCAAGAATAATTAGTTGCAGAACAAATAATAAACCGCCGCTCATCAAGTAATGAGCGGCGGTCGCATTATTTAAGCAGAATTTAAACTCAAGCCTTGCCAACAGAACCGAAGATCTCCATCTTCTCCTTGACCTTGAGCTTGATAGCCTCGAAGCCGGGAGCGAGAAGCTTTCTGGGGTCGAAGCCCTTGCCCTGAAGGTCCTTGCCCTCTTCGATGTACTTTCTTGTAGCTTCCTGGAAAACGAGCTGGCACTCGGTGTTAACGTTGATCTTAGCAACGCCGAGAGAAATAGCCTTCTTTATCATCTCGTCGGGGATACCTGTGCCGCCGTGGAGAACGAGAGGCATATCGCCTGTCTTAGCCTTGATAGCCTCGAGAACATCAAAGCGGAGACCGGGCCAATTTGCGGGATACTTGCCGTGAATATTGCCGATACCTGCAGCGAGCATAGTAACGCCAAGGTCTGCAACAGCCTTGCACTCGTTAGGATCAGCGCACTCGCCCATACCAACAACGCCGTCCTCTTCGCCGCCGATGGAACCAACCTCAGCCTCAAGGGAAAGGCCGAGAATATCGCAGGTGTTAACAAGAGCGGTGGTCTTAGCAATGTTCTCGTCAATGGGGTAGTGAGAACCGTCAAACATAATGGAAGAGAAGCCTGCATTGATGCAAGCCTTAGCGCCCTCGAAAGAGCCGTGGTCAAGGTGAAGGGCAACGGGAACGGTGATGTTAAGGGAATCGAGCATACCGTTTACCATACCAACAACAGTCTTGTAGCCGCACATATACTTGCCTGCGCCCTCGGAAACACCGAGAATAACGGGAGACTTCTGCTCTTCAGCGGTGAGCAGGATAGCCTTTGTCCACTCGAGGTTGTTGATGTTGAACTGACCGACAGCGTACTTGCCGTCACGAGCCTTGATAAGCATATCCTTAGCGGAAACTAATCTTGACATTTGAATGTACCTCCATACGGTGTGCATACACGCACACTTTTAATTTTATAATTCTATTATACTCCATTTTTTTCACTTTTGCAATAGGCTTTGAGGAAAATTTACACTATAAGAGTGAAAATTTTTTAAGAGACTCGCCGCATCACAATAAAAAAATCCAAAGTGCAATTCCAAAGTGCAAAAACATAATTTCAAAGTGCAAATTTTGCACTTTGGAATTGCACTTTGAAAAAAAGAGATACAACCATCGCAGAGCATAGCAGTAGAAAATCAGCCGAAGAATTTACCATTCTCTTATCATATCAATAGTAACGACCGGCGGCATTGTTCCCAAATGCTCCATACACCATTTTTCTCTTCTTTTCTGTAAGCTTCCTACAGGTTTCTCATAATCAAATGAAACATCAAAAGAACCGTCCGAATTTAACTGATATGTGATACCATACCACTGCTTACCGAACTCCGAAGCATACATATCCTGCAGTTTATCCATATCATCAATAATATGATTCTCACATCTTTTAAACAGATCAATATCTTTGATAATAATATCCTTTCTTTTATCAATGCCATCGGCAGGAATTATCTTTCCCGTAGAAGCGTCAATGTAGCAGTACCAGTATGTCGTACAAATATCCTTGCCCCGCTCGTAAAAAAACCAAGCTGTTTTGTATTCTGCAGGGATCATTTCGTCTAAATTGCTCCCAATATCTGCCTGTAATTCCTCAATTTCTTTGGTCATTTTTATAACCATTCCTTTCTGAGAGTTTTGTGTTTTGCGAAGCAAATCGAGGCGACAGCCGAAGAAACAAAACTCGGTTTGAAAATCTTTGATTTTCAAACTTTTCCTCCTGTCAAAAATCCGAATATGCAAATTTCTCTCCCGACCGACGGAAGGGAGAGAAATAAAGGTCAAACTTACGAAAGTCTCGAACCGTTAGGGATATCCTTGTCCACAAAAATAACTCTTGCGTCCTCGCCCACGCTTGCCGCAACTATCATACCGTTGGACTCAACACCGCAAAGCTTAGCTGGAGAAAGATTAGCCACAAGAATGACCTTCTTTCCGATAAGGTCCTCGGGAGCATACCATTTAGCAATGCCCGAAACCACCTGTCTCTCGCCGAAGCCGTCATCAAGCATAAGCTTTAAAAGCTTCTTAGCTTTGGGAATTTTCTCGCAGCTCTTTACCTCGGCAATACGCAGATCAGCCTTGAAGAAATCATCAATTCCGATAATGTCCGCAAGAGGCTCAAGATTAGCCCCGTCCTTGTCCTGCTCAGCCTTTGCCTTTTCAGCCTGAGCGGTAATGAGCGCATTAAGCTCCTCAATTTCCTTGTCAACATCAATACGAGGGAATATGATATCGCCCTTGTGAACCGTGATATTCTGAGGAAGAACGCCGAACTTGTCAGCATTCTCATAGCTTACATCATCTGCAGTCGCACCTATCTGCTCCCAGATCTTAGGCATAGTGGAGGGCATAAATGCGCTGAGCAGAGATGTGGAAATTCTGATAGCCTCAAGCAGATTATAAAGCACAGCCGCAAGTCTCGGCTTGTTAGCCTCGTCCTTAGCAAGCACCCAGGGAGCAGTCTCGTCAATGTACTTGTTCGCCCTGGAAATGACCTTGAATATCTCCGCAAGAGCAATGTTCAGCGTAGTATTGTCAATGCACTCGTCAACAATACCCCTCAGAGCCGTTGCCATACTAATAAGCTCGTCGTCCATAGGGTCGGACTGCTTTTGGGTAGGAAGAGTGCCGTCAAAATATTTCACCACCATAGCAACAGTTCTCGAAACAAGGTTTCCGAGGTCGTTTGCAAGGTCGGAGTTTATGCGGTTTATCATAATCTCATTGGAGAATGAACTGTCCGCACCGAGAGCCATTTCACGGAGAATGTGATATCTGATAGCGTCTGCACCATATCTCTCGCCCAGAACCAGCGGGTCAACCACATTTCCGAGAGATTTACTCATTTTCTGACCGTTGAAGGTTATCCAGCCGTGAACAGCCAAATGCTTAGGCAGAGGAAGCTCCAGCGCCATAAGCATAGCAGGCCAGATAATAGCGTGGAAACGCATAATATCCTTAGCCACCATATGAACGTCCGCAGGCCAGAATTTTTCGAAGTCATCATAAGCCTCATTCTCATAGCCAAGAGCGGAGATATAGTTGGAAAGCGCATCTATCCAAACATAAACCACGTGACCCTCATCAAATGTAACGGGAATGCCCCACTTAAAGCTTGTCCTCGAAACACAAAGGTCCTCAAGACCGGGCTTGATGAAGTTGTTAACAAGCTCCACCGCTCTTGTCTTAGGCTGTAAATAATCCGTCTCTGTTAGCAGCTTTTCAATCCTGTCCGCAAAAGGAGACATCTTGAAGAAATACGCCTCTTCCTTAGCCTCAACCACATCTCTGTGACATTCGGGACACTTGCCGTTCTCGTCAAGCTGAGACTCGGTCCAGAAGCTCTCGCAGGGAGTGCAGTATTTTCCCTTGTATTCGCCCTTGTAGATATATCCCTTGTCGTACAGAGCCTTGAAAATGGTCTGAACGGTCTTAACGTGATAATCGTCGGTGGTACGGATATAGCGGTCGTAGCTTATATTCATATACGACCAGAGATTTTTGAAAACAGCCACTATCTCGTCAACATATTCCTTGGGAGTAACGCCTTTCTCGGCGGCTTTCTGCTCGATCTTCTGACCGTGCTCGTCCGTTCCGGTGAGAAACATCACGTCATAGCCCTGCATTCGTCTGTAACGGGCGATAGAGTCGCAGGCAACTGTAGTATAGCAGTGACCGATATGGGGATTGCCCGACGGATAATATATAGGGGTAGTAATGTAGAAGGGTTTCTTTGACACGATAATTCCTGCCTTTCGTCGTATAAAATCATAACACTTACTATTATATACCATTATTTTGATTTTGTCACTACTTTTTTGTAAAAAATATATCCCGGGGAAATAAAACCCACCGTTATAACGCCTCTCAGTCCGGCTTATCAGCAAAAAAGCTGAGAGGATATAAGTGATCTTTCCGGAAATATCATAGCTTGATGTTCTTGATTACCGTATGCTCCTTGCGGACGCTGTTAAATTCAAGGTGCTGAACAGGGCGGACGGCAAGGGCAAGGAGTTTCTTAACGAGTGCTATGATTTTATGCACAGGAAGTCGAATTTGTTTGATTGACAGAATAGGGGGAATGTTATGAACAAATATACTACTTCTGCTTATATTCTCCCTTCTGAGCGGTGTATCGGTGAGTTGAGAGCGATGGAAGTGAGGTTTAAAGGGCAAAACCGAAAGAAAAACGGTCAATTTGATTTCGATGATAGTATCAGAAAAAACAAAAAACGCAAAAAGTCATTGACAAAAGTGAATAAAGGTGTTAAACTTGATAAAAAGGGACAGCCATTCAAGTATCCACAATGCAAAGTTACTGATACCGAATATATTTATTTTATCCGAAATGTAAACACTTTTTATAAAGAAAGATATTCAAAAAGGAAATGGTGCAAATATTATTCGGGCGAGCTTGATGTGATGTTCTATTTTGAAAATCACGGTTTTGACGATTATTGCATATACCGAAAAGGGTGATAAATATGAGTTTGAAAACAGAACGTGCTCTTTCTTCAAATCCGGAACTGAGAACGCTGCTTGAAAATGTTTCTGATACCTATCCCGATTTTATCCTTGGAGTTATGCTTACTTTTGCAAATGACAAATCAGGGCAGAATAAAATGATATCATTTTTGAAAGCAAATCCTGATGCAACTGCTGATGAAATATCAGAATACGAAGATTTCTTATATTTCGGATATTGATAAAAAAATTTAACCGCTTTGAGTAATCAAGGCGGTATTTTTATGCCCGAACGGAGGTGAGAGGGTGAGAATTGCAGATACTGCGGCGTATAAATACGCTTTAGCCTGCACCGATGAAAAAAATGATAAAGTCGGCAGATACATAAAAAAGCAGGCTTTTAAGTGGCTTGAAATTGCTGACGGAAAGAGCGATGTCGCTTATGTGAGCGGCAAGGAATGGGGCAGGATAAAGGGCATTCTCACTCTTATGATACACCCCCATACAGGAAAGAATATGCTCCTGTCACGCCGCCACGGGCTTATATGAACCGCAAATTAACGCAGTAAACGTTTGTGCAATATTTTCTTCCACAAATTTCCATATCCTTAAAACCCCCGATTTTCGCCCATTTCCCACGCACACACAATCTATTGTAGGGGACGGGTTCCCCGTCCCGCATTACCCGCATTTGTGAAAACGGGACGGGAGACCCGTCCCCTACAAATTTTTGTGAAACCATTACACATATTTGTAACGTTACCGAGCCGACATTCTGCCGCCAAAATAAATTACAGAACGTCTCGCCGCGGGTCGTCACCCGCCAAAATGACGAGCCAAATACTCTCAAACAGAAAAATGCAAAAAAGTCCCCGTTTTAACAATTTCGTAATATAATTATCTTAACAAAAATTCCCCGAAATGCAGTTCATAATTTCAGATCCTGCATTTCGGGGAATATAAGAGCCGAAAAAGCCCATAAAGTTCACATTCGGGGTTTACAATAGCCCGATTTCAAAGAGAAATTTACAATTGCTGTAAATCCGCCATATTTTCCGTCAGACTAAAGCGCAAAAATCAATACTTATCGGAAACAGAGGATACCATATCCTGAGCCATAACATTAAGCTGAGTCGTAGCATCAGCCACCGCCTGCATAGCCTCTCTTATAGTAGAAGAGCCGTTAGCCGACTCGGTAATATTGTCGTTAAGCGAGGAAACAGCCGACTGGAGCTTTTCGAGAGTAGAAACGAGCATAGGCAGATTGTCCGAATCAATGCTCTCCACCGAAGAGCAGAAGCCTACCACCTTTTCCAGTATATTAACAACAATACCCGACATAGAAGCGGACTTCTGATTAGACGAGTCAATGCTGTAAAGGCTGGCATAGATGTTCTCGATATCGGCGAGCAGGTTGTTGGCGAAACCGCTCACCTTTTCGGCTATCTCGGCAGCCTTGCCGTTGTCCGCAGGGCGGCTCACAGGAACAGCGCCTCCCGAGGAAGCCTTAGCGCATCTGATACAGTTTGCGGGGATATTTCTGCCCGAGTAAACAGCCTTAGCCATCTCCGCACAGCTGCTGTAGCCGCAGGCACCGCAGTCTATCTTACGGTCGTACTCGCTTGTTTTGCCAAGCTTAGCGTAAGCCTCCTCAAGGTCCTTTTCCGAAGGCTCGGGAACCGCTTTTCCGCTTGACTCGTAGTTTCTCATAAGGCTTCTGGGGTTGATACGGTCATCGAATATCTTGAACGCCTTGTCAACGCCGTTGAGAGCAGTCTTACGGCGGTTACGTGCGTCGATCTCCACCTCACGCATAATAGCCTTTATCTCAAGGGCTGTCTGATCGCCCTCGTTGCCTATACCGCAGCCACAGCCGCAGCCTCCGCTGCAGGACAGCGCCTCGAACACCTGAGGGTGACGGTGAGCAGGCAGCTCGCAGTATTCGTCAAGCTCCTTGTATACCCCGGGGCCGTCCGAGTTTACGGCAATGATATCGGGGATATTGATGGACAGGTTATATCTGAGTCCTCCGGGAGTGGGGAAAATACCGCCCATACAGCCCTGTACCTGGTCGTCGAAATCATAGTGCTGATCGCCCTCGAGAGCCTTGTTGAAGTCTATCTTCTTGCGGCGGAAATACTCCTTGAGGCGCTTGAAGGTGATGTTGTACTCAGCGTGACCCGTGGACTCGAACTCCAGCTTCATAGCAGGACAGGGAGTCAGCACGGCAACAGCGTAGTTTTTCTTGATAAAGTCCCTTATGTAGATAGCCTCGCAGGAAACGGGGCTGTGAACGGGAGAAAGATCTCTCGTCTCATCGGGGTGATAAAGCTCCATATACCTTACAACAGCGGGACAGTGCTGGGAAATAACGTTCTTTGCGTTGCCCTGCTCGATGGCTCTCACATAGCCCCAGGTACATATATCCGCACCGTAGGAGCCGTCGTAAACACCGTCTGCGCCGTTCTGCTTGAACCACTTGAGCACAGCCTGCCAGGTACCGGGGAAGGCCGTTTTGATAGAGGGGTGAGCGATAACGATGATCTTCCTCTCCTTGAGGTCCTTGAAGAATTTGTCGGTATCATCGTCGTAATCTCTTGCCTTAGCCTTGCAGACCTTTACGCATTCGCCGCAGGCAATGCACTTTTCATTGTTTATCACGGTAACGGTCTTACCGTTTTCCAGCGTCTTTACCGTGTTTGCCTCGGGAGAGGGACAGGCTCTGATACAAGCATTGCAGCCTATACACCTTTCCTCATTGACACTAATAAGCTCTGTCATCAGATATACACTCCTAACGAATGCGCTCGGGCGCAAAATTTTCTGATATAATTATAACAATTTTTAATAATAATTGCAATAGATTTTTTTAAAATATATTGCCTGACAAGCATTTTTATACATATTGAAGGCTTTGCACGGCAATAAATAGGCAAAATAACGAAAATTTTTGTGCCGCTTCCCCAAACCGATGAAATCATTTACATTACAAAGGGGAATTTCGTAAAACATATCTTTTTTGCAAATCTGCATATTTCACAAATCCTGAGCATTTTTTTATAAAATACGGTGAATTTTTATATTTTCTGTTGAATTTTCCATACCCTTATGGTATAATATGTGTAATTATATATAAACGTTTTCATAATCGGCGCTGAGCTTTTGTTTAATGCTTCGGGCAATATATTTTAAGGGGAAAGGAGGCGTTTTTGGCAATGATGTTCGGCAAAAAGGTTATCGCTCTGTGCTTGTCACAGATAAACGACGATGTGAGCCACGACTATATTATGAATCTCAGCAAATTCTTTGAAGAAAGAGACTGGCGGCTTTTCGTATATGCCACCTGCACCGACCTTTACTGGAACACTCCCGAGGACAGAGGCGAGGCTTCGGTTTTCAGTCTTATAAACTACGATGTGACCGACGCTGTTATTATTATGGACGAAAAGATAAAGAGCAGAGATACTATCGACGCTATACGCAAAAACTGCGGAGAACGTGATATATCCGTTATCTTCGCAGGGGGAATCGAACCAAATTACCGCAGTCTGGAATTTGATTTTGAAGAAGGCTTTGCTCTTGTTATACGCCACGTTATGGAATACCACGGCGTGACCGATCTGCATATGATAGCAGGGCAGAAAGGAAACGATTTCTCGGAAAAGCGCATAGAAGTCTTTAAGCGTGAGCTTGAAAAGAAGGGCATAACATTTTCCGAGGATATGCTGAGCTACGGCGATTTCTGGTCGGTGCCCACCGAAAACGCAGTCAAAAAGCTAATTGCCGAAAACAGGCTCCCCAAGGCATTTATCTGTGCCAACGACACTATGGCGATAAGCGTATGCGGAGTTCTTGCCGAACATAACATACGAGTTCCGGACGATATTATAGTTACGGGCTTTGACGGTATTGAGTCCATTAAATTTTCCGTTCCCAAGATAACCTCCTGCCTGTGCAGCTACGAGGATATGGCAAGAGAGACCGCTAAGGTTCTCGACAGGATCTTTGAAGGATATAAGGGTCCTGTCCGGGAACTGATAACACCAAGAGTAATTATTTCCGAGTCCTGCGGCTGCCGCTGCGCCGAGACTATAAACACGTCTCTGTATCTGAACGACGTGAACAACCGATTCTTCCTCTTTCAGGAGGAGAGCTATGCCTTCAATACCATTGCCACAAGAGCGCAGATATGCGAAACCGTTGAGGAGCTGGCTCAGAAATTCAACCGTGGTCAGTATTTTTACAATACGGTCTGCGTTTTAAAGCCCGAATGCATCGACGAATCCGCAGACCCCCGTTCGGTATGCGTAAAGAATTTCTCAGAGGAAAAGCTGTTCCTGCTCTTCGACACCGACTATGAGCCTTATTATAAGCCTCAGTATTTCAGCTCTTCCGAGATCTTCCCGAAGATCAAATGGGTCATAGAAAAAAAGGTCCCTCTGATATTTTTCGCTATCAACTTCCTGGAAAATCCTCTGGGATATGTATGCTTCCACTTTAATGATTTCGATCTTTCAAACTACTGCAAAATGCCTCAGACCATAAACGCTCTGAACTCTGCCATCGGCAGCTACCGCAATATGCGATATCAGCATTACCTTAACACACGTATTGAAGAAATGTACAAATCGGACGCATTGACAGGACTTTACAACCGAAACGGATTTATAAAGGAATATGATAAGATCATTGAAGAGTGTACGGACGGTCTGACGGTGATACTTGCCGATCTCGACGACCTCAAGTACATCAACGACACCTACGGTCACGGCGAAGGTGATGTGGCTATACGTGCGGTGGCTCTGGCTCTCAAAGCCTGCTGTCCCGATGAGGCTGTCTGCGCAAGATTTGGCGGCGACGAGATGATCGCTGTGATAAACGGCGAATATTCGGGGGATATCAAGGGGGATATCGACAGGTATCTTGAAAGCTACACCGCTTCATCGGGCAAGCCCTACAAGGTTTCCGCCAGCGTGGGAATTTACAAGGCAAGACCCGAAGAAACAGGCGATTTCAAGGAGATACTCAAAAAGTCCGACAAGCTTATGTATATGGACAAGGCAAAGAAAAAGCTTAAAGGCAGAAGCTGAGATAACTTTTAAGTAAAGGACTGTTTTAATATGTCAGACAGCAATAACAGATATATTATGAGCAAATCCGAGCTTTTGAACTGTGCGGAAAGGGCGTTTGAGGAAAAGCATTTCTGCATTTTCTTTCAGCCACAGGTGAACCATTCCAGCAAAAGGATAGTTGGCGCAGAGGCTCTTGTCAGGTGGATACACCCCGAGTACGGTATGCAGTCCCCTGCCGATTTTATCCCTTTGTTTGAGTCAAACGGACTTATTACAAGGCTCGACCTGTACGTTTTTGAGGAGCTGTGCAGATATATAAGCAGATGCATTGAAAATAACATTACTTTGGTACCCATATCCTTCAACGTTTCCCGTCACGATCTGTTCTTCGGTGATTTTATTGACAGAATGGAGGATATCAGAAAGAAATACGGCGTTCCCGTAAAATATCTCCGTGTGGAAATTACCGAAAGCGCCGCTGTGGGTGAAAATGATCTGCCGGCAAGGATAGTTAACAAATTTCACTCCCTGGGCTATGTGGTCGAAATGGACGATTTCGGCAGCGGATATTCCTCTCTCAATGTTCTTAAAGACATTGAGGTGGACGTTATAAAACTCGATATGATATTTTTAAGAGGCGGTATCGGCGGCAGAGGCGGAATTATCATAAGCTCCGTTATAAGAATGGCAAACTGGCTGAAAACTCCCGTTATTGCCGAGGGCGTTGAGACTTTGGAACAGGCGGATTATCTGAAAAGCATCGGCTGTGAATACATTCAAGGCTACCTTTATTCAAAGCCCGTTCCCGAAGAAAATTTTACCGCTATGCTCACTTCGGGCAAAACGGATACGGCACTCCCTGCTATGCGGTTCATCGACAGGCTCGACACAGAAAAATTCTGGGACCCCGAGACTCTGGAGACCCTGATATTCAACAACTTCGTTGGCGGCGCCGCTGTTTTTTCATATGAAAACGGCGATATCGAAATGCTGAGGGTCAATGAGAAATATCTCAAAGAGCTTGGTATGAATATGTCTCAGAAAGATATTATCCTCGGTATGGAAAACGTTCAGCTTGACAATGAAAACAGGGATATTTACATTGATACCGCAAAGCGTGCCATAGAGTCGGACGACGAGGAGGTATGCAAGACACGGCGCATTGTTCACTCCCCCTGCTGCGGTGAGGACACTCTTTACATTAAAAGCACTATGCGTGTGCTAGGCAGGACTAAATCACGGTTCCTTTTCTATGTTATGATACAGAATATTACCGCCGAAAAGAAAATGTATATGGCGCTGTACGAAAACGAGAAGAAATTCCGCACAGCCGGCGAACACGCCAACATTTACTGCTGGGAATATGTTATCGACACTAAGGAAATGTTTCCCTGCTCAAGATGCAAAAGAGATCTGGGTATGCCCGATGTGGTGAAAAATTATCCCGAGCCTGTTATAGAGTCGGGACTGTTCCCTGCGGACTATGCGGATATGTACCGTGACTGGCACCGTCAGCTTGCGGAGGGTGCGGACCACCTTGAGGCGATAATTCCCCTTACTAAGGACAGGATACCTTTTCACGTCAGATATACTGCCGAATTCGACGAGAACGGCAGACCTTACAAAGCTTATGCTTCGGCTACGCTTGTTGTGGACTGAGTGCATAAAAACAGCGTTCGCTTTTTAGTTTTATGCGGACGCTGCAGTCTGTCGAAAAAGAAATGACAATTGTATAATCTGCACAAACTTATAAGGGATTTTCTTTGTCAAAAACGTTCCACCGGAACGTTTTTGAGGGTAAGTTACCTAAAACTTGTAAGAAGGGGAGGCGGTCGTGTGAAGCTTGCTTCACAATATGCCTTCCCCTCGAAATGCTGTCGCATTTCTCACCCCTTGCTCCGTTCTTGAAGGATAAAAGGGGATTTCGCAGATAAACTTTGTTTATCATTGCGGAAGGGCGACCAAAGGGCGCCGCCCTTTGGAAACCTGCCACCTTTGAAAAGGTGGACGAAACTTTTACTATGACCTTATTTATGCAAATTTTTTCATCTAATCACTTTATCGACAAACTGCAGCATTCGCTTTTTAGGCGGACGCTGTTTTTTTACCAATAGTGTTCTTCGCAGGGGCAGTGCATATCCTTTTTGGCGGCTCTCAGTTCCGCAAAGCAGCCGCATTTGCCGCAGGTGCCTTCGCCTAAATAGTCACACCCGCCGCAGATTTTAAGACGGCGGCGGTATTCAGCTTCATCGGTGCGCTTTTCATCGGGGAGGGCGGCTATAAGCTCGGTTATTTCCTTATATATCCCATTGGGGTCAAGTTCCGCAAAAAAACACTTTTTACAGAAAGGGCGGCTCATTTTATGGTCACGCTTACTACGGAGCAGGGGGGAAGCTCGGCGGTGAGGACGCTGTTTTCAAGCTTTACTGGATATGCAGCAGGGGTGACACGCTCGGGGGCGTCAAAATCGTTGCAGGTATGCACCTCGGCGGTGAGGATACGGGCTGAGGCTTCGGTACATTCAAAGCCTCTGATATCGCAGGAGATATGGGCGCTGTCCTCGAGGGAGCAGTTTGCAAGGGTAAGGGTCATTACTCCGTCCTTGACCGATGCGGAGCTTGAGAGGAGTGGTATCTTGTCCTTATCCCCTGTTTCTGCGGCTTCGCTGAAGCAGTAGACAAGCTCACCGTTCTGATGCTCCTTGAAAAGGCCGAACACGTGATAGGTGGGAGTTTTGACCATTTTTTCGCCCTCGGTGAGGATAAGGGACTGGAGCACGTTTACCGCCTGGGCAAGGTTTGCCATTATGACACGCTTGCTGTGTCTGTTGAAGATGTTTAAATTGCAGGCTGCTACAATTGCGTCACGCATTGTGTTCTGCTGATAGAGGAAGCCCGGGTTTGTGCCCTCCTCCACGTCATACCAGCAGCCCCACTCGTCTACGATAAGTCCGATATCGTTATTGGGGTCATAGCGGTTCATTATTTCGGTGTGGCGGGTGATAAGCTCGTCCATATAGAGGGTCTTTGAGATAGTGCTGTAATAGAGGTCATTGTCAAATTCACGGGCGCTGCCTTTTTTGTTCCAATCACCTGTGGGTATGGTGTAGTAGTGGAGAGATATGCCCCTTGTCTGATATTTATTCAGGCTTTTCATTATGGTCTCTGTCCAGTTGTAGTCATCGGAATTGGGTCCGCAGGCTATTTTGAAAAGTTCGTTTCCCGAGTAGTTTTTGCAGAAGCTCTGATAGCGGCGGTATTCGTCGGCGTAGTATTCGGGGCGCATATTTCCGCCGCAGCCCCAGTTTTCATTGCCTATGCCTAAGTATTTCAGTTTCCAGGGCTTTTCTCTGCCGTTTTGCTTTCTGAGCTCGGACATTGGAGAGCCGCCTTCGAGAGTCATATATTCCACCCACTCCGAAAGCTCGGTTATGGTGCCGCTGCCCAGATTTCCCGCTATGTACGGCTCACAGCCCACAAGCTCGCAGAGCCGCATAAATTCGTGGGTGCCGAAGGAATTGTCCTCGGACACGCCGCCCCAGTTGGTGTTTATCATCTTCTTGCGCTTTGATTTTTCGCCTATTCCGTCTTTCCAATGGTATTCGTCCGCAAAGCAGCCCCCCGGCCAGCGGAGGACGGGCAGCTTTATGTTTCTGAATGCTTCGATGATATCGTTTCTTATGCCGTCGGTGTTGGGTATGGTCGAGTTTTCTCCTACGTAAATGCCGTTATAGATACATCTGCCGAGATGTTCGGAGAAATGGCCGTAAAGCTCGGGATTTATATGGGATATCCTGTCACGGGCGTTTATGAGCATTGATATTTTTTTCACTTCGGGTCGTCCTTTCCGTATGTTTATTTTACTGCTGCGATGACCGAGAATTTAAGGTTTGAATAGATACAGCTTGCCGGTTTGAAGCCGCTGTTTCGGAGCATTTTTATCTCCTGCTCCGCCGAACATTCCTTATCAAGCTTGCGGCGCTCTTTCCATAGGGTAATGTCGGTCACGGTCAGTCCGCTTGTGTACAGCTTATTTTCCCAGTAGGAGTTATACCACGTATCCGTTGTGGGGTCGGCGGCGCAGAACTGGTCATAGTTTACGAATATGCCGCCTGCGGGAAGCTTTTCGTATATGCGCAGGAAAAGCTTCTGCTTATCTTCGTCTGTAAGGTGGTGGACAGAGAGGGCGGATATAATGGCGTCAAAGCTCCGGTCGGGCAGGTCTGCGGTATAGTCGGATATCTCAAAGCTTACGTTTTCGCAGCACGAAAAGCGCTTTCGTGCCACGTCAAGCATTTCTTCCGCTATATCCGTAAGGACATAATTGCAGTCGGGGAAGTGCTTATACCACATTGATGCAAGAAGTCCCGTGCCTGCGCCGAGGTCGAGGACAGACTGAGGCTCTTTGATATTTGCGGCTATGAAGTCGGTAGAGGTGATGTAGAGATCCTCAAAGCAGGGTATGAATTTTCGGCGGTTTTGGTCGTATTCACGGGCTATTTTATTGAACTGAGCTTCGATATCCATTTTTATTTGCCGCTCCTTTCCGAGTTCCTTGCTTCACTTAGAATGGTCGGGGTATCTTCCATAAGCTTTTCGGGGTATCTTACATATTCCATTATCCTTTCGTGGGGAAAGCTTTGCAGCATATATCTGCCAAGCTTACAGCTTATGGCGTAATTGCCGGGAAGATTTATGTAGTCTTCCGAAAGCTCCTTCGGGGTGCAGGTCAGTTCGATATCCGCATTTGTCTGTCCCGAGAGGTTCTGGGCGAGGGCTTCCCAGAACCATATTACTCCGTTGGCATTGGGGTTTATCTGCTGCTGGCAGATGTGGGTGAACTCGTGGAGGATAAGCTTTATGTAATCTTCATCGGTCATATTTTCGTGTCCCTGTGCTTCTCTGCACCTATCGAGAGAGAGGAGGTTTATATTGCCGTCATATGTATCGCCTATCATCCAGCTGTAATATTCGGTGAACTTTTCGGTATGGGCTTTGTATTCTTCTGCGGTGGGGTAAAGAATTATTTTCTGACAATGGTCTATGCCGTCAAGTCCGAAAAAGGCGGTTATCCTGCTCATATTTTCCCCGAGAGTGCGGCTCACAAGCTCTGCGAGAGCTTTTCCTTCGGGGGAGAAGGTTATGCTGAAATTTTTATACTGTATGGTCATTTCGATGTTTTCTCCGCAAGTTCTGCCATTATTTTGCTTATGGCTATTCCCTGGGGGCAATGATTCTCGCAGGCGGCACAGCCTATGCAGTCCTTGGGCTTGCCCTTGGTATCAAGCTTGTCCATATCCTCAAGCGCCCATTCGCCGTCAATTTTATAGCGGTTGTAGAGGTTTAAGACCTCGGGGATATTTATTTCGGCGGGACAGCCGCTGCAGCAGTAGCGGCAGGCGGTGCAGGGCACTCTTACGGCGCTTCGGAATATTTCGCAGGCTTTGAAAAGGAGTTTTTCCTCATCGTCGGTGAGGGGGGAATTTTCCGAAAAGGTCCTGAGATTGTCGGACATCTGCTCGTTATCGGACATTCCGCTGAGTATCACCTTGATACCGTCAAGGCGCATAAGCCACCGGAATGCCCAGGAGGCTAAAGAACGGTCGGGGTGAGCCGATTTTAACATAGTCTCCGCTTCGGGGGTGAGGCTTGCAAGTCTGCCGCCACGGACGGGTTCCATTACTATAATGGGGATATTTTTTTCTTTCAGTATCTCATACTCCGCTTTTGCCGAGCCGAAGAGCCAGTCGTAATAATTAAGCTGTATCTGGGCAAAGTCCCAGTCACGGTATGCGGCAAATTCTTTCAGCTTTTCGGGGCTTGAATGAGATGAAAAGCCCAGGTATTTTATTCTGCCAAGCCTTTTCTGCTCCTCGAAATATTCGATACAGCCGCTTTTTATGTAGGTCTCCGCTGTGTTGTCAGTAACGCTGTGGATAAGGTAGAAGTCGATCCGGTCGGTGCCCAGACGGGTGAGCTGTTCCTCAAATACGGCTTTATAGTCGGGGTTTGCGTGAATGAAAAATTTATCGGCTATATAAAAGCTGTCACGGGGATAGCGTTTTACGAGGGCTTCACGGAGAAATTCCTCGGACTTTCCCCCGTGATAGATATAGGCGGTATCGTAGTAGTTTATGCCATCGGACATTGCTTTGTCGATTATCTCTGTGCCTCTTCCCAGGTCGATGTCGCTGTCAGAGCCGCCCGGCTTTACAGGCAGGCGCATATTGCCCATTCCAAGGGCTGACAGGCTTATATCACGAAATTTTTTTGTTATCATAGCGCACCTCCGAGTGTTGTTATATTTAAGTTAATTATATCGGATTTCTGCACGGATTAGATTAAATTTTTATGTACATTATACAAAAATATATGAATGGGCGGGAACTGACAGTTTTTTACAGATGGCAAAAATATTGAATAAATGTAATTTTTCTGTTAACTTTTAGATTTATATCGAAAAACAATAAAAAGTGGCGCTCTTTTGGCGTCTTTGTCGTGTTATGATGATTTATGTATAAATATCGGGATTTTTCCCGAAAGACATAAAGGAGGATTTTTTCTTATGAAAATTTCAAGGCTAAGGCGAGCGCTGGCGGTTTTCCTTTCGGCGGCTATGCTGATGATGTGTATGCCGTTTACGGGGATAACTGCGGCGGCGGATGTCTTTACGGACATCTCAACCGAGTCAGCACTGCAGACTGCTGCTTCCACAGGAGGATATTACAAATTTACGTCAAGTATCAGCACCGAAACGCTGCATATCGATCAGCCCTGCGTTTTTGACCTGGGCGGAAATACTCTGAATATAACTAAGGCAAATGCAACAACAAACAATATTGATGACGGCCTTAAGGTAAATGCTGCGACAACCTTCAAAAACGGTACTATAAACATAAACGGCGGCAGAACTATACATCTGATAGCCAATGCAGACCTTACTCTTGATGGTATCACCTTTAATTCTGCCGAAAATAACGGTGCAGCTTTAGATGTTCAAAGTGCCTGCAATGTGGTTCTGAAAAATTCTTCAATCATTTGCAGTCAGTATGGAGCCAGATGCATTACTTCTACAATCTCAAGAACCAATATCAGTTTTGAAGGAAATGTTACATTGAATGTTCTTCAAAACAATCCTCCTTGGGCAATGAACAACACTATGGTCTTTTCTAACGGAACTTTGAATTTGTACGGTGATCTGACAATAAATTCTTCATTGTCAGCCTATTCCGGCACTTTCAATTTCTATAACGGTTCTATCAAAAACACACAATCTGTCAGAACCGACAACAATATGATATGCGATTCTTACAGTGCACCCACGGTCGGCGACGGACAAATGTATTATGACGCTGCTAAAACAAATAAAATGACCGATACCGACGTTCTGAAAACTGTTTCCGAGGTATATTCAAAGTACCACCCCCACAGCTGGGCATATAGGGCAGGTACGGGTGAGAACGCAAATACACTTGAGGCTTACTGTACAAATACCGATGACTGTCCTCTGACTGCCAATCCTAAGGTAGTCGTAAGCGCTGTGGATACTCCAATGACTTATTCACGCTATGCTTATTCGGGCGCAAGCTTTACCGTTGATTCGGGCTTCCCTGTTGCTCAGAGCAATATAGCTATTCAGTATGTGGGTACTCTCGCAGACGGCACCACCGCATATGACAGTGCGGACAAGCCTACGGAAGCAGGAACATATAAGGCTTGTGTGACCATTGAGGAAGCGACTGCTTATGCGGAGTTTGAGATAACTCCAAAGGAACTGCCTTCAAGCAGCGTTTCCGTAACATCGAGCACCTTGTTTACTTATGACAACAGTGAAAAATCGATCACGCTGAAGGTAACATCTCCTTTTACAGGACAAGAGCTTACCCTCGATAAGGACTATAAGATAACAGGCACAATGAAAGCGACTGCCCCCGATACCTATACCGTTTCGGTAGAGGGCATTGGAAATTATAAAACCACAACTCCTATTGAAAAGACCTGGACTATCAAACCGGGTTATATTTCTGCTCGTAATTCCTTTCCTGTAATGGAGGATTATAACGGTCAGTCTCATACGGTACCTATTACATTCTCTCCCGAAAACGCAGCTGTAAAGTTCGGCACCGAAGATGGAGTTTACGACCTGGATACTACTCCTTCTTACACGAATGCAGGCGTATACTTTATTTACTATAAGGCAACTCTTGAAAACTATAGTGACAATAAAGGATATACAGCTGTTGTAATTTATTCTGCAGACGTTGCAGATGTTGATCCGGATCTGGCTAAGGCGGAAGACAATATTCTTGCCGGTGAAGTTCTGGAAGATGTTTATGTTGATCTTCCCGAATGCCCTGAGAATATGACCTTCGGAACTCCCGTATTTACCGACCCTGCTATTACAAGCGCTGTGATATCCGACGGCAAGCTTGTTATCAGCACTACTGCAGATGTTACTGACGGAACACAGTATGTTATTACCGTTCCAGTTACCGGAAAAACTCTTTCGGAGGAAAATATCAACAACAACGATTATGAAATAGGCGAAGATGCAGGATATGCTAATTTCAAGGACTATAATATCACCGTAACTCTTACCGGAAAAGACTGCGAACACCCCGATGTATCCGACGAGTGGTCTTCCGATGAGGACGGACATTGGCACGACTGCCCCGACTGCAGCAAAAAGGTGGATTACACCGGCCACACAGAGGTCATTGACGCTGCTGTTTCGGCTACCTGCACAGAAGCAGGCATTACAGAGGGCAAGCACTGCTCCGTTTGCGGCAAGGTTCTTGTGAATCAGGCAGAAGATCCCGCTCTCGGACACGATTATGACGAGAACGGCATATGCACAAGATGCGGAGAGGTAAGGCCTTCCGTTAAGGCTGCCGAGGATATCGACAAGGCTCTTGACAGCCTCAAACCCACTAACGACACTACTCCCGATGACGTTAAGACTATCGTTGACGAAAACAAGGGCGGCACAGAAGCAGCAATTACCGTATTTGAGCTTACTCCCGCTACAGAGGATAAGGAAGGCTCTCTCAAGGTAATTATTACCGTTTCCGACGGTGAAAACATTGAGACTGTTATCAAGGAATACGTTATCGACAAGCTCCCTGCATCGTCCGAAAACGAGGCTGCAAAGGCTGCCGATGACATTGACACCGCTCTTGACGGTCTCAAGCCCACTAACGACACCACTCCCGATGACGTTAAGGCTATCGTTGATGACAACAAGGGCGGCACAGAGGCAGCAGTTACCGCATTTGAGCTTACTCCCGCTACAGAAGAAAATGAAGGCTCTCTCAAGATAATTGTCAGCGTTTCCGACGGTACAAACACTGAGGCTGTTACTAAGATATTCGTTATCCCCGCTCTCGGCGCAGGCAATATCAAGGTCGAGACTGAGGGCAATGTGGGCGGCGCAGTCGTTGACGCAGTCGAGGTAAAGAACGCTGTTGACATCACTCCCGAAGAACAGGCGCTTATCAACAGCGGCTACGATCTTCACATTATCCTTAACGTTCAGAATGCTGACAAGACCGTTTCCGATAAGGACAAGGCTCTGACTGAGGCTGTTCTTTCGGAGGATATGAAGGTGGGAATGTATCTTGACATTTCTCTCTTCAAGAAGATAGGCGATCTTCAGACTGCTATCCACGATACAAATGCACCTATCACTATTACCTTTACTGTGCCCGAGAGCCTTATCAATGCCGATGAAAAGGTTACAAGAGAATATTTCATAATCCGTGTTCACAACGGTGTTACAGACATTCTTAACTGCACATTTGACCCCGCAACAGGCAAGGCAAGCTTTATGACAGACAAGTTCTCAAGCTATGCTATCGCTTACAAGGACACAGTTAAGAAAGACCCTGCTCCCGTACCTGCTCCCGTGCCTGAGACGGCTGTAAAATATCCTGTTATTGTAAGCGGAAATGCTGTTATTGACAAGCCTTATGCAGAGGCAGGAGATGTCGTTAATGTAGGCACAAACTTAGGCTACGACATCATCGTTACTGACGGCAGCGGAAACAGGATCGCTGTTATAACCGAAAAGGGCAGCTTTATAATGCCTGCTTCCAAGGTATATATAAGCGTTGTTAAAAATGCTGTGGCAGAATATATTGCAAACGGCTGGAGACATTCTTATGTTTACTCATATGACGCTGATATGAACAGGATAAAGGTCAATTCCGATATCAAACGTGGAGTTATCGTTATCAACCTGGGCGCCGAATATGCGGGAAAAGATTTTACGATTTATTCCGGCAGAAAGAGCACCAAGACCGAGATAATTTCCGGCACTCTCGACAAGAACGGAAGATTTACCTTCAAGGCTTCTGAGGGTAAGAATTACACTCTGGTCGTTGAGTAAGATATGATAAAATAATTATCCCGCAGTTCTCGTAAATGGGAACTGCGGGATATTTTTTTGCGGTCAGCTTATTGTTTTTTTCATTCCGTCAATGCCCGCAAGCGTATTTGCGAATATGGCTCTTGCCGCTTCGAGATGTTCCTCGGGGGCTGTGAGGGCAGGGCTGAAATGGGTGAGCCACAGCTCCTTTGAACGGGAATGTGCGGCAATTTCTGCGCTTTGGGAAAAGACCATATGACCCTTTTCCGTCATTTTCGGGATGTATTTGTCCTCGCCGTACATTCCTTCGCTTACAAGCAGCCTAGAATTTGCGGCAAAGGCGGCAAGGTCTTCAAAATAAACGGTATCTGTGATGTAGGTGATCTTTAAGGGCTGCCGCTCCCCTTCCGTAACCATTTCGGGGGTGATGATACTGCCGCCCAGTTCTATGCTCTGCCCCTTGTGGAGGACGCTTCGCATATTAAGGGGTACCCCCAGCCTGTCCGCCTTTTCGGGGCTGAACACGGGGGGACGGCGCTCGGTGATGCTGTAGCAATAGCAGTCTATACGATGTCTGACGGGCATAAAGCTTATTTCAAGATCGTTCCGGAAGATAGTTCCCCCGCCGCTTATTTCGTGGACGCTTACATCAAATGGCAGCTCGGGGCAGATACAGCAAAGCCTTTGTATTATCTCCCTGCCGCCTTTTGGAGCGTATATCACCAGAGGTGAGGATTTGCCGTAGTTTCCTGCGGACAGGAGCAGTCCCGGCAGTCCTGCGATATGGTCGGCGTGAAAATGGGTGATAAGCAAGGTATCAAGCCTTGCAAGGCTGAGTCCTGCTTTGGCAAGGGCTATCTGCATTCCCTCGCCGCAGTCGATAAGCAGGGCTTTCCCCTTATGCTCCGCCCAGAGTCCTGTGAGAAAACGGTGGGGCAGGGGCTTCATTCCGCCTGTTCCCGGAAGGCAGATGTCTATCATAAGATTTTCCTTTCGGTTTATTCGGAAATGCTTTGCATTTCCATATCTTAAATAAGAACGCCCTCGCCTGTCATTGCGGTGGCGGAATTGGTCACGGTCTCCAATTCTACGCCGCTGCAGGCTGTGAGGATCACCCCGGATATTATCGGGTGATAATTATTTTCATACATTCTCCCCGAAATATACGTCATACCACTGGAGGAAAATGAATACTGTCCATATCTTGCGGCTGTTGTCAAACTTCTCTGCCTTGTGGTCATCAAGGAGCTTTACAAGCATATCCGTATTGAAGAACTGCTCTGCGGCAGGAGAGGTGAATGCCGCTTTTACGATGTTATAGTATTTATCTTCTCTGAGCCATACTCTGATGGGGACGGGGAAGCCCAGCTTCTTTTTATTTGCGGTCTTGGGAGGTGCGGCTTTAAGGGCGGCTTTTCTCATTGCAAGCTTGGTGTTTTCGGTGCTTACACGATACTGCCAGGGTATCTGCTCCGCAAGCGCCATTACTTCCTTATCGAGGAAAGGCACTCTAAGCTCAAGGGAATTTGCCATTGACATTTTATCCGCTTTGAGAAGGATATCTCCTGCCATCCAGAGGTGGAGGTCAAGATACTGCATTTTGGTGATATCGTCCTTGTCCTTGACCTTATCAAAGAAGGGGGCTGTTATGGCGGTGGGATCGGGGGCGGAGGTTTTTATTTTAAGGAGACGCTTTCTGTCACGGGGAGAGAACATATAGGCATTGCCGATAAATCTTTCCTCAAGGTCCTTGCCGTTTCGCACAAGGAAGTTTACTCCTCTTTTGGGAGGGAGCTTTTCGGCAACTGTGCCTATTCCCTTACGGATAAATTTAGGCAGGGATTTATAGGCGTGGGAGCCTAAGGGTTCCTTATAGATGTTATATCCGCCGAATATCTCGTCAGCACCCTCGCCGGAGAGGACTACCTTTACATACTGTGCGGCTGTATTGCAGACAAAATAAAGTGCGATACAGGAGGGGTCGGCAAGAGGTTCGTCCATATGGTACTGTATTTTTTTGATATTGTCCCAGTATTCGTCGGGGGTTATGACCTTGCTGATATTTTCCTTGCCGATATATTTGGAAAATTCCTTGGCCCAGCCTATCTCGTTGTATTTCTCGTCCTCGCCGAAACCTACGGTAAAGGTCTTGTCAACATTTGCAACGGATGCGGCATAGCTGGAGTCAACTCCGCTGGAAAGGAAGCTGCCTACCTCTACATCGGCAATTTTATGGGCTTCCACCGAATCCTTGAAGGTATCGGATATCCGCTCCACCCAGGTATCCATATCGGGCTTCTCGTCGGCATTGAAGTGAACGTCCCAGTAACGCTTTATATCAAGCTTGCCGTCCTTATATTTGAAGCAATGGGCGGGGGGAAGCTTATAGACGTTTTTGAAAAATGTCTCATTGGTGGGGGAATACTGGAAGGTAAGATAATTTTCAAGAGCGGTAGTGTTAAGCTCTTTTACGAAGGCGGGGTGAGGGAGGAAAGACTTTATTTCCGAGCCGAACATAAATGTGCCGTTCATAAGGGCATAGTAAAAAGGCTTGATGCCGAAAAAGTCTCTTGCGCCGAAAAGCTCCTTCTTTTCCTTGTCCCAGATAACAAAGGCAAACATTCCTCTCAGCTTATCAAGAAGCTTCTCGCCGTATTCCTCATAGCCGTGGATAAGGGTCTCGGAGTCGGTGTTGGTGGTGAATTTATGTCCCTTTGCTTCAAGCTCTCTGCGGATATCCATATAGTTATATATCTCGCCGTTGAAGAAAAGCACCTTGGACTTATCCTCGTTGAATATAGGCTGGTTGCCGCTTTCGGTTATGTCTATGATACTGAGCCTGCGAAAGCCCATTGCGATACATTCGTCGATATACCGTCCCTCGGAATCGGGACCTCTGTGTTTGATCTTATCCATCATTGCGCCGAGAACCTTGTTTGAGTTGTCAATGGCATTTGTAAACCCTACAAATCCGCACATACACTATCATCTCCGTAATTTAAGGTATTCATAGCATTATACTCTTATCTTTCCATTGCTATGACATATTACTATAATACCATTTTAATGGCAAAAGGTCAATAGGAACTCCCGTTTTTATTTTCGGAGCATTGCAAGCTCCTCATCGGTAAGCTCCCTGTACTCCCCCGGGGCAAGGCTTTCGTCAAGGGGCACGCCGCCTATATTTATCCGCTTGAGATAGACGATACAGCAGTCAATAGCCCTGAGCATCCGCTTTACCTGATGATTTTTTCCCTCTTCTATGGTAATTTCTCCCGAAAAAATTTTCTGGGCAGGGTATTTGAGAAAATGCTCACGCTTATTCTCGGGGAGATGATCAGCAATTTCGGTTATCACGCCTTCGGACAGGCACTTTATTCTTGCGGGACGGACAGGAGTATTGCTGCCCCGCATTGTCAAACCCTCGGCTACCGTTTTTATCTTTTCCTCGGTGAGCACGCCTATGGCATAGAAAAAATATGTCTTGGAGACGTGCTTGCTTGGGTGCATAAGGCTGTAGGTCAGGGCGCCGTCGTCGGTTATGAGAAGAAAGCCTTCGGTGTCCTTATCGAGCCGTCCCGAGGGGTGGAGGGAGTCTCGTATTCCCTCGGGAAAATAGTCCATTACGGTTTTGCTCAGGCTGTCTTTTTTGGCGGTGACACAGCCTTTCGGTTTATGGAACATATAATAATGGGGCATAATTTTCGCTGCCTTTCAAAAAATCAAAGCACAGAATGACCATACTTTCTGTGCTTTGAAAGAAACTTATTCATCAAAAAAGTCTGCGGCTCTTATCACAAGAGGTTCGTCATTGTTTCGGTAAATTCCTGCGGATATACTGTCCTTAAAGGAATAAAACTCGATATTGCTGTGGGAATTTTCAAAGAGATAAACGATTATCTTCTTTTCATCGGGGTCTATTGCCCAGTATTCCCTTACTCCTGCGGAGCGGTAAAGAAAAAGCTTTTTGCCTAAATCTATGCCTGCGGTGGAGGGGGAAAGTATCTCGATGACCCAGTCGGGAGCACCGTTATGATACTGACCGTCTATCCTGCTTGGGTCACAGGATACGAAAATGTCGGGCTGTACAACGGTATCATCGCTTAGCTTCACATCGGCAGGTGCGGCATAGACCTGACATTTGCCCTTATGCTTTGAAATGTAGCTTTTGATGCTGAAAAAAATTTCACCCGATATTTTCTGATGGAGAAATCCCGGGCGGGGAACCCCCGCTGGTAAGTCGCTTATACTTTTGTATAGACTGTCAGTTTGCGGCTCGGTACCCATAATTAACGGATACGCAGAGGGAAGTCCACAGGAAGGAGACATATAGACTATTTCCCCATTTATAAGCTCGCAGCGTTTGTCGGACTCCAATAAGCGAAATTCCTCTGCGGTCATTTTTACATCTCGGACAGCCATAGTATCAGCTCCTTTCAAAGCTATTATACCACATCTGCCCCATACAAGTCAAGGCAAATTCAGTCCACAGGGGTGTTTTCCTTGAGTATTCTTCCGTCACGGAGAAGGCTTCTGAGAGTTTCGCTGTCATTTTCTGCAATTGCCTTGCGGTATTCGCTGAGGCGGTCAATAATATAGTCTATCTCGAAAAGAAGCGGCTCCTTGTTCATAAGGAAGAGGGGCGTCCACATATTTTCGTTGAGCTTTGCAACTCGGGTCAGGTCCTGGAATGAACCTGCGGAAAAGCCAAGCTGCTGCTGATGGGTGGGGCTTTTGATGTATGCGTTTGACACAACGTGGGCAAGCTGGCTTGTGAAGGCGATTATCCTGTCGTGCTCCTCGGGGGTGGCTTTTACCACCTTTTTGAAATGGATAGAGTTGGCAAGGTCCTCGATTATGTTTATCTCCTCTTTGGGGGTGCTTTCGGTGGGGGTCATAATAAAGCTTGCGTTATCGAAAAGGTTGTCGAGGGAGTATTCAAAGCCGGAAAATTCACGTCCTGCCATTGGGTGGACGCCGATGAAGGTAACTCCTCTTTCAGCAAGAATGGGCGTTACCTCGTCAACAATTGCTTTCTTGATACCGCCTGTGTCGATAACGATGCTGCCCTCCTTGAAAAGGTCGGCATTTTCCTTGATATAGCTTATTATTGTAGGGGGAAACAGGGAGACAATGGTGATATCCGCTTCGGAAACGTCCTTTGCCTCGTAATCTATTGCATTCTGAGAGAGAGCCATTTTAACGGTCTTTCTGTCTATGTCAATGCCGCCCACAAGGTGATTCGTATGCTTCTTTATCGCCTTGCACAGCGAGCCGCCGATAAGTCCCAGACCGACTGTTACGATTTTCATATGATAATAGTCCTTTCAAAGTCATTTTTACGATTTTCATTATAGCTTATTTTTATGAACATTATGTGATATCTCTGTAACTTCTTTGCATAAGCACATGAAAGCTTTAAATCGGTAAAGTGATTTGCTTTTTAGAACAGTCTCTCCCCGACTGTGGCGGAGAGAGACTGTTTGCATTTTACTTATATAGCTTCGGAAGCTCGTCAAGGGTTATGACATAGTCATCGTTGTAGATGGCTTTAAGGTCATCAACATTGTTCTTGTCGGTGATGTATTCCGTATGCCAGGTCATAAACCACACCCATTTTGTATTATTCTTTTTAAGCTGTGATACGGTGGGTATCCGTCCGCATTCGTGGAAGCAGACAGGAACATCATTTCCCACAATGTCCGTTACCTTTTTGTAGAGGTTATTGTTTGCCCCGTCTTTGTAAGAGTCTGCACCCACTATGTCCACATACTCGTCTCCGGGGTACCACTTATCATATCCTCTGCCGTTGCTCGAATAGCCGAATACCCAGATGAGATTGTCAAGCTTCCAGTAGTTTGTGTATCTGTCGTACATTATCTTCCACAGCTTTTTGAAATTTTCCGCTCCGCCCTTGCTCCACCAGAACCAGCCGCCGTCAAGCTCGTGGAAGGGTCTCCACAGAACGGGTATACCCTTGTCACGAAGCTCTTTCAGAGCCTTTGCTCCCTTGTCCATTCCTGCGATAAGCTTTTTGTATTCGTCAGTTCCCTCGGTGAGCGCCTTGTCCCAGTCGGATATTTCCGTTTTCATACATTCGTCCCAGCTATGGCTGAAATCTGAGCCGCAGTGCCAGCAGATGGTGACAATGCCGCCCCTGTTGTGCCAGTCCTCCGCACGCCTGTTAACGCCGTCAAAGTCGTCGTTCATATAGTCAAGTCCACGTATTGCAGGGTATTTGCCCGTATTTTCATAGATATAATCAAACTCATACTGGTCGCTGCCCATCCAGGTGGACTCCTGCTGTCCCGAGATTATGCCCTTTCCGTAGGTATCGCAGATGTATTTGTACAGGGCTTTGGCTTCCTTGCTTGCTTTGGGGTTTGACAGAGTCAGCTCGGCACTTTGAGAGACGGAGGTGATTTCGGTATTGCCTTTTTCGGGTGTGCAGGCGGCGGAAGATGCGGCTGTACCTATTGCCAAGAGAAGTGCTATGATCTTTTTTAACATAATATCCCTCTTTCCTCAAGTATTTTTCTGACTGTAAGCAAGGTATGATCGGGGTCGTCGCCCTCTTCGGAGTACTGAATATTGTTCAGCCTTTCTCCGGTCAGCTCCCCCTGCTTTATGATGGCGATATCCGCATTTCGGAGCATTTCTATGTCAAACAGGCTGTCTCCTGCGGCGATAATTTCTTCACCAAAGCGCTCCCTCAGCAGGTTTAAAGCCGCTCCCTTGTTTATCCCTTTGGGTACGGCGTATATCTTATCCCCGTTGTCAAACAGGCCGACCTTTTCGGGGCAAAGCTTTTCGGCAGTCAAGCGGAGCGTTTCAAGCGGGGTATGACTTTTGGTGAATATGAATGTGCCGTCCACAAGGCGGACTTCAAAATACACCTCATCAAGGCTCTCCCAAAAGCTTTTTATACGCTCCATTTCAGCCATTGCAGGCAGGATATGCTCCTCTGCACACTTTCGCCACAAAGGGTCGGGAACGCCGTTTACAAGGAGATTTCCCCCGTTGTCACAGACTGCAAAACGTGGCATTCCCGAGGGGAATTTTATCCGCTCAAACTGCTCGATCGAACGGGTGGTAACGGGGATAAATGTGACTTTTTCGGAAATTTCACACAGAAGCTTTGCGGATAATGGGGTCATAAAGGACAGCTTTTTGCCCTCCTTTTCCTCCACGCAGATGTTATCATCGGTCAGGCGTTTGTATGAAAAAATAAGCGTTCGGTCAAGGTCGGACAAAAACAGCATTTTTACCTCCAAGTATTACGTATCCGCAGGCATATTCTTGATTATTCCGCAGGCACGATAGCATTTAAGGGGATATTTCTTTACGGGCACGCCCTTTTCACGGGCAAGCTCGATAATATGCGCCACATATTCGCAGGGTGCGTCCTCTGCGATAAGCACCATATATGGCACACGCCGCAGGAGAACTCTTGTAGTCTCGCCTATTCCCGGCTTTACAAGGTTGATGTCCGCTATCCCGAATGCCCTCGCCACCTCTGCGGTCTCAGAGCGCCCCGAGCCGTATTCAAAGGGCTTATCGTCAAGGGCGATATCACCGTATTCCATACAGGCTTCAACGGCGTTTATGTATTCGTATGAGCGGTCAAATGGCTCAAGCTCCTTGTAATATGCCGCACCGTGAAAATCATTCTCCCCGATAATGTCGCTTCTGAGAAATGTTCTGCTCATAAGTCCCGAGACTACCGAATTAAGGCAGGAACTTGCTATAAGGAAGTCCTCGTGGGTGCCGCAGAAGGGGGTTATGCAGGCGGGGTCGGAAATGACCGCTATTCTGGGGTCAACGCCCTCATAATCCTTCATTGCTTCATTTACCTGATTTTGTATAGCTCCCTTGCCCGTCCAGCCGTCCACAAACTGCAGGCTTTCGGAACGGTGTCTTTCGAGAATGTAGTTCATTGCGTTTTTGTCAATTCCCCGTCCTCTGATAATGGAAACAGCGTAGTGGGGGATATCTATGCCGTACTTTTTCTCAAGATAATGCTTTATCATTATTCCTGCGGGAAGTCCTGCCCTTGCAAGGGAGACGAGTACGGGAGCTTTTTTGTCTCTTATTATCCATTCGGAGACCTCTGCAATGCACCTTGCGGTTATCCCCGAAAATCGCTTCAACGCATTCTCATATTCACGGATATAATCGGGAGAAGGGTCATATTCAAGGGGGAGCATTTCGCAGTAGTGAACGCCGCTTTGTATAAGAGGTTCACGTTTTTCGGCAGGCAATGGTTCCACCATTCCCGTAATGTCCTTTAAAAGTACTGTCACGTCTTTGGGGTCATAGCTTGAGTGCATAAATTTATCCATCAGGTAAACTCCTTGTCATTGGTAAGGTCGCCGCTTCCGCTTATGGGAATGACCTCTCCTAAATATGTAGGCTTGGGCTTGAAAATCACCTTTACAAAATCCTTGTCCCTTGCAAGCATTTCACGAAAATCGTAATAATCCTGCCTTACATAGGTCTGTAAGTCTGAGGACACGCCATAGGCTTCCAGTCCCAGCTTTTCGGCGATATACACCGATCTGTAAAGGTGATAGCTCTGGGTGACGATAAGCACACGCTTTGCGGCAAAGACCTCCTTGGCACGGTACATAGTCTCGTAGGTGGAAAAGCCTGCGTGATCCATAAAAACGTCCTCGGAAGGCACTCCCCTGTCAATGGCAAACTGCTTCATTGCGTTTACCTCGTCATAATTTGTCCTGCCGTGGTCTCCCGACATAAGAAGCTTGGGTGCGGCGCCCATATCATAAAGCTCCACGCCTCCGGTAAGCCTGTCGCTGAGCATCGGACTTGGCGTATCACCGTTTACCCGACAGCCGAGAACGATTATGCAGTCAATATCACGAAGCTCCGCCGCAGCTTCGGGGGACAGCATTCTGTCCGAGACAGAGCGCTTAACATACTTGCTTACTCCCATAGCGGCGCAGATCATTACAATGCATATTATCACAAGAATTATGAATATCTTAAAAAGTGTTCTGAGCCTGTGCTTTGATTTGTCAGACATATTGCTTTCCTTTCAATCTGAAAATCTCTCCCCGATAAATCGGAGAGAGATCTTTTTATGTCATACTGTACCTGTTACAAGCTCGCCGTTATCGTCGAGGAATATTTTTACTCTCGGTGTCTCCACATCGAATTTCTTAACGGCTTCATTGATGACCACCTTTGAACCCGGATATGCCATACCCTTTACGGAAACAAAGCAATGCTGTATCTCGCTGAGGCTTTCCTCAATGCTGACGATACGCTTGCGTATCTGCTTTATCTCGTTCTGACTGGAAAATTTTGTCTTGATGGCAGAGCCTAAAAGCTCCTCCTTATCCTCGGGCAGCTTTTTAAGCTCCTTGCGCTTGGCGTTTAAGAACTCGGCTATCTGATTGCACCGCTCAACGGTAGACTCAAGCTCGGATATCTTTTTAAGGCACTCATTTTTCTCGGCGGAAAGCATTGCGTTATCGCCTGCTGTGACCTCGGTGGGAGCGTAATTCTTGGTGCCCAGATATGTGACCTCCGTATTTCCGAGAACGGTGTATTTGCCGCCGTTTATGCTCTTTGATGTAAGATTGCCGCCGCAGTAAACGGTGCAGATAACAAAGTTCTGAATGTTAAGGTCGCTGTCGGTGGAGATGTCCGAATATTCGCAGAACTGGCAGGAAATGTTGCCGTGGGCGATAAGCTTGGAGTTTATTGCTCCCTTTTTTATGGTTATCGAGCCGCCTGCCTTTATCTTTGCGCCTGTGGCATTGCCGCCGATCGTGATATTCTTGCCTGCGGTGACGGCAAATCCTTCAAGGACCTCGCCCTTGATGACAACATCTCCCAGGAAGTCGATATTTCCCACGGAAGCGTCCACATCGCCGTTTATTGTGACCATAGGCTCCACGCAGAATGCCTTGTCACGGTAGCAGACGTGACCGTCAATAGCCGCAACAATGGTAAGCCCGTCCTCGGAAAGCTTGGTGCCCTTGCCTAAAGTGTAAGGGGCAGGCTTGCCGGGAGCCGCTTTCATCACAACTCCACGGACGTCCTTGCCGTCTGTTCCGGCTTCGGGGGGAGTTATCACGGCAATGACATCGTTTGTATGAATATTTCTTATAAGTCCTAAGTTCTTGTAGTCAACAAAGCCGTTCTCGTCCTCCTGGGGGGCGATTATCTGCTCCTTGTCGTAATTGTATGTAATGGTGCCGTTTTTGCCGTCAACGGGCATATCGGCTTCTGCCGCCTTTATTTCCTTATCGAAATCCTTGTTTTCGATAAGGCTGCGGATAAGTTCTTCATTGATATTATGCTTTACACCCTTTGCGCTGAGGGCTGACATCACTATTTCAAAGGTGATATCTCTGCCGCCGTTCTGGGGCGGGTAGATAGACATATATGCCGCCGAGTAATTAGGCGGAACGGTTATGATAACATCTCCGTCTACGGGAGGATTAACGTTATTTTGTACTGCCATTTTTATTATCAGTCCTTCCCTATTAGTGGCAAGATCTTTAGAGGCAAGAGGCAGGACGCTTCTGCCGGTAAAATACTGCCATTCTATTTTTCTATATTATAATCATACCATATTATACAGCTTTTGGCAACCGCTTTACAGTAAATCTGTACGCTATGCACAAAAATAAATTATATCCTATTGCATTTACACGAAAGTCTTTCAGCTTTTTTGTATATCCGTAACGGTAAGCACCGGATCATCGGTCTTAAAAGAAACCTCAAAGCCGCCGAAGCTCATTGTATATACCCTGTCCGGAGAGGACTGATACTGAGGACGGGGGTCCTGGGAAAGCACCTCTGTAAGCCCCGACAGCTTATCTTCGGGAATACGCTGTGCAATGTTTTCGGGTATTTCCACCCTAAGACGTCCTTCACGCTCTGTGAGAGCAAAGCCCCCCGACGCTTCCGGGTGGGAATCGGTATAGGCAAGATAGGGCTTTATGTCGATTATGGGAGTGCCGTTCATAAGATCCGCTCCGGAAACGTAAAGCACGGGGCCCTGCGGTGTTTGCAGCTCTATCATGTCAAGTCTTACCGATGACAGCCCTATGGAATTGGGGCGGAAGGGGGAACGGGTAGCAAACACTCCCATTCTTGTATTGCCTCCCAGTCTCGGAGGACGGACGGTGGGAGACCATTTATCCCGCACCGCCTCGGAAAACTGCCACAAAAGCCATATATGGGTAAAGCCCTCAAGCCCTCTGAAAGCTTCGGGAACACGGTATTCGGGTTCAAATACTATTTTTGAGGTTATATCCGCAAGTCCGCTCTGACGTGGAACGCCGAATTTTCCGGTAAAGTCGTTTTCTATCCTTGCTATGATCTTCAGTCCGTTTTCCATTTTATGAAAGCTCCTAAATGATCTTTCCCTCAAAATGATCCATTTCGTGCTGGATTATCTGAGCGGTAAATCCCGAAAATTTCTGCTTCTGCTTTTTGAATTTGATATCGTAATACTCGGCGCATATCCATTCATATCTTTCTGTCTTTCGCTTTCCGTCAAGGGAAAGACAGCCTTCCTCCGCTTCATAGGTTTCTGCGGAATGTGCTGTTATAACAGGGTTTATCATCACAAATGAGCTTTTTCCTGCGGATATTGCTGCAATGCGCTTGTTTACGCCTATCATATTGGCAGCCATACCCACGCATATTTCGGAATTTGCTTTAAGAGTGTCAAGCAGGTCTCTTGCGGTCTTTATGTCGCTTCTTTCCGCAGGCAATGCCTTTTCCGAAAAGAGTTCTTCGCCTTTTTTTATCTCTCTCACCATTTTTTATGATCAATTCCTTTGATAATTTAATGAAAAAGGGTACCCGTACTTTTACGTGTACCCTTTAGAGCTTATATTTGATCTTTACAGCAGATCAGAATGTGATCTCGCCTGCTTCAAGTCCCTGAACAATGGTGTCGTTGATAACGGTGTATGTAGCGTCAACCTGGATATTTCCGATGAGCATTCCCGCAAAGAAGGAGAGAATAAATCCTGCCACAAGAACCGCCATAGGTATATCCATTATCGTTACCGCAGCCTCGCTGAAGGTGTTATCCTTCATATTCTTGTTAACGATACGGCATACAAAGATAAGGGCAACAGTAATGACCAGCATTACGATAAGAAGAACAAGATAGATCGTATAATCCGTTGTTACGTAAATAAGCTTTGGATTATCGGGCTTGTAGTAAACGGATATCTTGTCGCCGAGCTTGTAATCCTCGCCTGTGTTGGGGTTTTTGCCGTTAAGGGTAATAGGGCCTGCATATTTTTCCATACCGAAAGCGGTATATTTGCCGTTGGCAAAGCTCTGCTTTCCGATATATCCGAAGGGAGCGTCATTCTTGGCGTTTTCAGCTTCCTCGCCCTTCAGCACTTCGGTGATAAAGAAGTCGGTGCTCTGACGGGTCTCAAGGTCGCTTGCCGATGTGGCATACCAAGTCTCGTTTGTTACCTTATTGAGCTTTGAATAACGGGCAAGACCCATCTCAATGTTGAACACTCCCACGCACAGCGCTACTGCCGCAATGCAGAGAAGCACACAGGCTACAATATAACGTTTTTTCAGTTTCATTGCTTGATCCTCCTGTCATTATTTAAGGGCAGTCTGACGCCCTTATATCTTTCACTCCAAAGAAAATTATATCATATAATTTTCATAATGTCAAGCAGATGAGGTAAAATTTGCAGGGGGAAAACAGGCTTTAAAATCAGACCTCGAAGCTGTCAATATCCTTTTGCAGTTCCTCAAGAAATCTGCTGATATGATATCCGTCAACAGCTGCGTGGTGGCAGGTAAGGGACAGGGGCAAAAGCTCCTTTTCCCCCTCGGGAAAGATCTTTCCCGCCTCCACAGAGGGAAAATAATAGGGCTTGTTTTCATAGCTGTGGACCGCAAAATGCTCAAACTTCACCCAGGGTATACAGGAAACGGTATATGCATTTGGGGGCGGAAGCCCCGGTCTGCCCAGAACGCCGTGACGGTCTCCGTAAAGTCTTTGGTTTTCAAGATATCTGCCGTAAAAATCCATAAAATCATCGGAATATTCCGTCCACATCAGTGAAAATGTCTTGTCATCGTCGTGAAAATGGGCGTAGAGCGGAGTGAGAGTATCGTAATATCCCAGCTGTCCCTCCGACTCCGCGAGCTTAAATTCCGTCTGACTGTTCAGATTTTTCGTTACAAGCCACAGATAGACGGGGAAGAATTTTATTCCCTGCTCTTTGGTTTTCTGTCTCAGCCTTGTGACGTCCAAATTTACGGTTATGGAGTATCCCGTAGGCGCCATTTTTGAGAAGTACATAAATACCTCTCTGCGGGGATATGAAGCCATATCCGAAGGTGTAAATATCATTTCATCGTCTCCTTTCGATCTGATGATATGATAATAACACATAACTCCTGAAAAATAAATAAACGCTCCGTAGAGAGGCAAAAAATCCGTCCCCGACAAAACCTGACGGGAACGGATATGATAATTTTAGGTTTATGCTTAGTCTCCGAAAGAAATGCCAAGATCCTTTGCAGTAGTGACATAGTTGCCCTCGGGGTCAACGAACTTAGTCTTGCCTGCCACCTCGCTGAGGGGATTTTCGCCTATCTTTGCGTTTATCATCGCAACGGAAACGCCGTACTTGCCCTGGTCGATAAGCTGAGCTGCTCTTACGCCAAATCTTGTGGCAAGTATTCTGTCGTATGCAGAGGGACTGCCGCCTCTCAGCATATGTCCGGGAACGCAGACTCTTGTCTCAATGCCCGTAGCCTTCTGTATCTGTGAGGCAATGGAGTTTGTGGCGGTGGTAATTCCTGCCTCAAGACGAGCCTTTGCACGCTCCTTTTTCTTGAGCTTTGCCTCTTCCTTGCTGAATGCGCCCTCGGCAACGGCAACAATGGAAAATCTGTGACCGTTGTCCGCACGCTTCTGCATTGCCTGACAGATCTTGTCGATATCGTAAGGTATCTCGGGAATGATTATTGCGTCCGCTCCGCCTGCAACGCCCGAATAAAGGGTGAGCCAGCCTGCCTTGTTGCCCATTATCTCCACCATAAGGATACGGCTGTGAGAAGCGGCGGTGGTATGGAGTCTGTCGATAACGTCGGTGCCGATATCAACAGCGGTATGGAAACCGAAGGTAACGTCGGTTCCGTAAATATCGTTGTCAATAGTCTTGGGAAGTCCAATAATGTTAAGTCCTTCCTCGCTGAGAAGGTTTGCGGTCTTATGAGTGCCGTTGCCGCCGAGAGTGAGCAGGCAGTCAAGCTTCTGCTTCTTGTAGGTGTCCTTCATAAGCTTGACCTTGTCGATGTTGTCCTCGCCGATACTGGAGATCATCTTAAAAGGCTGACGCTTCGTTCCCAGAATTGTTCCGCCCTGGGTGAGTATTCCCGAAAACTCGGAAGGCTCCATTTCACGGGCAATGTTGTTTATGAGACCGTAATAGCCGTTCTGAATTCCGACTATCTGCACGTTGTCAACGCCCATTTTCTCATAGCACGCCTTTGCAATGCCTCTTATGGTAGCGTTAAGACCGGGGCAGTCGCCTCCGCTTGTAAGGATACCTATTCTTTTTTTAGCCATTTGTTTGATCATCCTTTCTTCGAGGTAATTTATTAAACTGTTACAGGCTTGGACTGTCTTGCACGCAGAAATTCCTCAAACCTGTCAGCAGGCATCGGCTTTCCGAAGAAATAGCCCTGGGCATAATCGCAGCCCGACTGCTTGAGTATCTCGCCCTGTCCCACAGTCTCGATACCTTCTGCAATAGTTTCTATCTTCTTGGACTTTGCGATACGGATAACTGCGGAAACTATCTCCCTTGATATCTCGTCCTCCTCAAGATACATAATGAAGGAGCGGTCGAGCTTCAGAAGAGTTATGGGCAGTATCTGGATATAGCTGAGTGAAGAATATCCCGTTCCGAAATCGTCCATAGAGAGCTTAACGCCAAGGTCTTTTATCTCCTGCATCTGCATAACGGCGTGGTCAATGTCCTTGAGGGCAAGGCTCTCGGTAAGCTCCACATCAAGATACTGGGGAGCAAGACCCGTTTCGTTAAGTGCGGTGCGGATAGTTTCGGTAACGTTGGTCTGATAGAAGTCGATAGCCGAAAGGTTGATGGAAACGGTAACGGGAGCAAGTCCCATATCCTGCCACTGCTTGTTCTGACGGCAGGCTTCAAAGAGGACAAAGCGGCTTATCTGAGTAATGAGCATAGAATTTTCCGCAACGGGGATAAAATCGCTGGGAGGAACTACGGTGCCGTCGGGCTTTATCCAGCGGATAAGAGCCTCCATACCCATTACAGAGCCGTCCTCAAGATTGATCTTAGGCTGATAATAAAGCACAAGCTCGTTGTTTTCGATAGCCCTGCCAAGGTCTTTTTCAAGGGCATTGCCTGCAATAATGGCGTCGTGGGCGTGATTATCGAAGCGGAGAATGGAGCTTCTTGTGCCGTCGGAAAGGCTGAGGGCAAATTCCGCACGGTCAAGCACCTGTGCAAAGTCGCCCATTCCGCCGTCGCTCATAAGGCAGTAGCCTGCGGAGCAGGTGATGTTCTGTGTTTCAAGACCCATACCGTTTATATTTGCCAGGTCAAGCTGGATATGCTTGATAAGACGTATGGGCAGCTCCTCGTCGCCGGTGGCTTTTACCAGCAGAGCAAAATTGTCGCCGCCTATCCTTGCGGTAAAACCGCCCTCGGTGAGGTTTGAAAGCAGCACCGCAGCTATCTCCTTCAGAAGATGGTTTCCGTTTGTATAGCCGCAGGTGTCGTTTATTATGTGGAAACTGTCGATATCGAGAACGATGACCCAGTAGTTCACACTCTGGTCGGCTCTTGTACATTCAAGTATCTCGTTGCCCATCATCATAAACTTGTTTCTGTTATATATCTGGGTAACTTCGTCGATATACGCCATACGCTCGATGACAAGATCCTTTTCCTTTTCGGCGGTGATGTCCATAATGGCTCCGCCCACGTCCAGATTGCCCGAATCGGGTGACTGATAACGGAAATTGAACCAATGATAATCGCCGTCGGCAGCCATTGCACGGAAATCCACCGAATGTATCTCGTCGTGGGAAAGTCCCTCGGAAGCATTTTTCATTCCGGAGGCAAAGGTGTCGAAAACCACTCTGTCCTTGGGGTGGAATACCTCTCTTATGGTGTCACCTGAGACATATCCGCCCTCGGAAACTATGCCCAGCATTTCGCAGAGCTGATCGGAAACATAATAGCGGCTGCTGCCCTGCTCCTTGAGGATAAGACCGATCTCGGAAAGGTCCATCGAAAGAGCATACCGCTTTTCGGACTCACGGAGCTTTCTTGAAGCGGCAATGACCTCCTGCTTCATCTTGTTTGTCTCGGTAAGGTTGGGACCTATGGACATAAGAACGCTGGTGTCCTCTTTTCCGCCGATACCACGCTTTGATATTGATGAAACGATAGATGTGTTCCATACTGTACAAACAGACGAACCGTTCTTTGTCTGAATGAGGAATTCCTCGTCACGGCTGTTGATGATGCCCTGGAGATTTTCCGAAAATGCGTCGGGAGGGAGCACCTTTTTCATTATCTCGGGATCGAGAAGCTCTTCCTCGGAATAGCCCGTGGTACGGATAAAGGCGCTGTTTGCTCTTACATAGCTGAAAGATGTATCCCAGAGAACGACCATAGAATTAAGCTGCTCAATGGTCCTCTCGAAGTTTTTCAGCTCCTTGAATTTGCTTGCCCGGCTGCTTTGAACAAGTGCAACAGCGCCCACAAACAGAGCCGCCGCAAGAACGTAGCAGACTGCGGAAATTGCCGCAGAAGCGCTGTCGGGATTATTTTTTATAACATTTATAACAAGGCATATGGCAACAACGTCGGTGAGGGTATAAGTGAGAGCAAAAATTATTTTTTCACTAAGGCTCTGTCCGCTGCTCTTACGCATAGGCTCCACCCCTTTCCCCCGTTTCGGGAACAGATTTTTTAGAATATCCGCAGAAATCGGAAAAAAATGCATAATTCATTAGAATAATTATACAACTATTATGGCTGATATGTCAATATGTCAATGTGAATTATTTATTTGAAATTTAATAATATTTTGCCACAGGCTCAAAAACAGCCTCTTTTTCATTGTGCATTATGCTAAAAAAGTGACTAATATCGTCTAATGTCAACCGCATTTTATACAAAAGCAGTATCATTCTCCTGCCATTATCTCTACCGCACGCTGCATTACATCAACGGGCTTGTCGGCAGGAGTGAGCTTTATTGCGATATAAGGCTTTTCTGAGGAGCCGTTCACCGACACTCTGCCCTTGAACTCGGCAACCAGCGCCTGTATCTGCTCCATAGTGGCGGAGCTTACGTATATCATAAGCACGTCCTTGCGCTGAGTTATCTCCTTTATGCCCGCTTTTCCTGCCAGATTTCTGGTAAGAGCCACGGTGATAAGACCCTGGATAGCCTTTGGGGGGTCTCCGTAGCGGTCTATGAATTCGTCAAGGAGGTCAAGGCTTTCCGCCTTGGTGGAAACAGCCGCTATCTTGCGGTATGCGTCAAGTCTGCCCGACAGGCTCTCGATATAATCATCGGGAATGTGCGCCTCAATTTGTAAGTCAATGAGACATTCCTCGGGCGCTCTGGGCACAGGCTGTCCCGTCTCCTCGGCAATGGCTTCGTTTAAAAGCTGGAGATACATATCATATCCCACCGCCTCCATATGACCGTGCTGCCTGCCGCCTAAAATTGAGCCTGCTCCACGTATCTCAAGGTCACGCATAGCCACCCTGAAGCCGCTGCCGAACTGGGTAAATTCTCTGATGGCGTCGAGCCTTTTTGAAGCCACCTCCGTAAGCACCTTGCCCCGTCTGAAGGTAAAATACGCAAAGGCACGGCGGTTCGAGCGTCCCACTCTTCCTCTGAGCTGATAAAGCTGGGACAGACCCAAATGGTCTGCGTCCTCGATGATAAGGGTGTTTACATTGGGCACGTCAACGCCCGTTTCGATAATGGTGGTGCAGACAAGTATATCTATCTCGTGCTCCACAAGCTCCGTCCAGATGTCCGAAAGCCGCTCCTCGGAAAGCTGACCGTGAGCCACAGCGATCCGTGCGTCGGGGATAAGCTCCGAGAGCTTAGCGGCAGTTCCCTCAATGGTCTCCACACGGTTGTGGATATAGTAGACCTGTCCCCCACGTCTCAGCTCCTTTGTTATCGCCTGAACGATAACGCCCATATTATGCTCGATAACATAGGTCTGAACGGGATATCTGTCCACAGGCGGCTCCTCGATAACGCTCATATCCCGGATACCGCTCATAGCCATATTGAGAGTTCTCGGAATAGGAGTAGCCGAAAGCATAAGCACGTCCACACCCGCAAAAGCTTCCTTGAACCGCTCCTTGTGAGCCACGCCGAAGCGCTGTTCCTCGTCGATTATGGCAAGTCCAAGGTCCTTGAAAACAACGTCTTTCTGAACAATTCTGTGAGTGCCTATGACCATATCAACGGTGCCTGCTTTAAGCTGTTTCAGTACCTCTTCCTGCTCCTTTTTTGTGCGAAATCTTGAAAGCAGCTCTATCTTGAAGGGAAAATGCTCAAAACGCTTTACAGCACTCTGGAAATGCTGCCACGCAAGTACCGTTGTGGGGACGAGAATTGCGCATTGCTTTCCGTCAAGCATACATTTGAATGCCGCACGGAACGCCACCTCTGTCTTTCCGAAGCCCACGTCTCCGCAGAGAAGTCTGTCCATTGGAACGGGCTTCATCATATCCTGCTTTATCTCCTCGATACAGCGAAGCTGGTCGTCCGTCTCGGTGTAATCAAATCTCGCCTCGAAATCCTGCTGCCAGTCGTTGTCCTCGGAAAATGCATATCCCTTTGTCTGAGCACGCTTTGCATAAAGAGCGATAAGCTCGTCCGCCATATCCTTGACAGCCTTCTTGACCTTTGAACGGGTCTTCTGCCACTCATTTGAGGAAAGCTTATTGAGCTTCACACCCGTATCGTCACGGGGACCGATATATCTTGAAATAAGGTCCATCTGGGTAACGGGAACGTAAAGCACGTCCGTACCCGCATATTTTATGGTAATGTAATCCTTGGTAATTCCCTCAAGCTCAAGCTTTCTGATACCCTCAAATCTGCCTATTCCGTGAAGTGCGTGGACAACAAGGTCTCCGGGAGTGATGTCCGCAAGGGACTTAATTTCCTCGCCCTTTTTCTTTTTGCGGAGCTTGCGTTTTGAGGTCATAGCCCTCGCCTGAGTGATAAGGGCAGTCTTTATATCGGGATAATCATAGCCCGAGGAAAGACAGCCTGTGGTAAGGAGTGCCCGTCCTTTTGTAAGAACGCTGTCGGCGTTCATAATGTCGCAGGGAATGCCCTCTTCTCTCAGGTCGTCCGCAATGATAGGCAGGGTCTTTTCCGAACCTGCCAGAACTACCACCGAGTAGTTGCGGCTGATGAGAGAGCGCAGGTCTTCCGTAAGCTGACGTATCTCACCGCCCCAGGGCGCAGTCTGATAAGCCGTAAGGGACAACAGCTTCTTGCACCGCAGGTCATTTGTCCTGAGAAATGAGTCCATAAGCACGCAGGGAAAATCCTGCGCCTTCTGAGAAATGACCTCAAAGCCCTCTATATAGCCCTCAAGGCCTCGGCAAAGCTCCCCCTCTTCAAGAAGTATCTTGATGTCCTCACCGTGCTGGGAAATAACGCCCTTTGCCCTTTCGCAGCAGCTGTGATATTCGCTGAACAGCACACAGCTTTCCTTTTTCAGGAAATCAAAAATAAGAGCAGGCTTTTCGTATGCAATTGTGATATACTTGTCAATATTTGCAAGGGTAAGACCGTTTAAAGCTGCGTCAGCGTCCTTTGCGAGATTTGCCAGTACAGCCTCGGCTCTCTTGCCCTTAACGGAAGAAGCAAGCTTATTTATACGTGCCGCAAGCTCCTCGGGGCTGTCGAAAAGCACCTCCGAGGCAGGGGGAATAATTAAGCTGTCAATACTGTCGGTGCGGCGCTGAGTTTCCGGGTCAAAGTAGGCAAATGCGTCTATCTCGTCGTCCCACAGCTCCATTCTTACGGGAGCCTTTTCCTGAACGGGGTAAATGTCCGCAATAGAGCCACGCACCGAAAACTGAGAAGGGCTTTCCACCTTGTCGCAGCGTGTGTAGCCCGCCCTCACAAGCCTTTGTGTAAGAGCAGGCAGGTCAACGGGATTGTCCCTTGACAAAACTATGGTGTTGTCCGAAAGCGCCTTGGGGGGAATGGTCTTCTGCATTACCGCCTCCGCCGAAGCGCAGACTATCCTGCAGGAGCCGTCAAGTATGCGGGTAAGCACTCCCAGCCGCCTGTGCTCATATTCCCTTGAAACGCTGTCCACCCTTGCAAGGGTGATGTCCTTTGCAGGGTATACATAAGCAAGGGTTTCGCCGTAAAGCTCATTTATGTCGTCGCATATTTTCTTTGCGCCTGCCTCATCGTCTGCGATAAGAAGCAGGGGGACGGATCTTTCGCCGTAAAGAGCGTCGCTTATGAGCATTGCAAGCTGTGATTTGTGAACGGAGGAAAGTCCCGATACCGCTAAGGGTGAATATCCCCTTGCAAGAGTCTCGCAGATATCCCTGATATCGCCCTGCTCTGCGAGAACAGGGCTTATTTTCCCGAAAAGGGACTTACTGTTATTCATTACGATACCTCTGAGCCGCTGTTTCTTGCGGCAAATTTTCTGAACTCCTTAAATAAGGATAATGCGTACATTATGACATTAAGCCCTGCGATAACAAGGAACAAGGCGGACTTATCCCTCATATTCAGAGCATAAACGATAATAAAAAGCCTTGTTATGGAATAGACCACCGATTTGTCGTCCTTCATTCTCCCCGAAAGGCAGAAAACGGCGGAAATAATGTCGGCAATGACAAATGCGGCAGATGATAAAATAAGCGCCGCTCCGTTTGATGTAAGAGCGTTTCCCGACAAAAGCACCTCCGCTGAGAAAATGCACACAACGAGTAAAAGCGCAAGAGACGATACCGCCACTCCTGCGGAAAATAAAACATTCTTCTTCATATCGATCATATCCGTTTCAACTGTTGTAAAGATTCATAGCCTTGTCAATATTGCCGCTCACGATGTGCTCAATTGCGGCGCAGGCGTTGTCTGTTGCCTCGTGGAGCTTCGGGATATCCTCCGAGGGGAAATTTCCCAGCACCCAGTTTGCCAGGTCATAGTCCTTTGACGGCTTCTGTCCCACGCCAATTTTAATGCGGGGAAAATCCTGAGAGCCTGTAAGGTAGATAATGGATTTTATGCCGTTGTGACCGCCGTCAGAGCCTTTGCGGCGTATGCGTATCTTGCCCGGCTCCAGACTTATATCGTCATAACATATTATCACGTTTTCGATAGGAATTTTGTAAAAATTCATCGCCTCCACAATGGCTTCGCCGCTGTTGTTCATAAAGGTGGAGGGCTTCATCACAAGGCACCGCTTTCCCGATATCACGGTGTCAGCGGTAAGGGATTTGAATTTCAGCCTTTTTATTTCAAAACTGTGCTTTGCGGCAAGGGTGTCCACCGTCATAAAGCCTGCGTTGTGACGGGTATTTTCATACTGCGCCCCGGGGTTTCCCAGCCCTGCTATGATAAATTCCACCGCTCCCGCAGGCTCGGGTGCCTTGTTTTTATTTATCTGATTGAAAATATCGAAAATGCTCATATAAAAACTCTCCTTAAATTACACTTATCAGCCGCCCAGCCTTACCCTTAATTCGTCCGTATCAATATTCTGTACGTCCGTGCCGCTTTCGGGCAGCTTTTTTCCGTCCTCGGCAATGTATGTGTAGAAATATTTGTATTCAGCGGTTTTCAAAGCCTCGTCCACAGCGATATCAAGCTTAAAATCCGTAACGTTCCACCAATTGTACATCATAATATCTGCTGTAACCGTTTTCGCAAAACCGGGAATGTGAATATCAAAGGAATACAGCCCGTATTCTCCGCCCTCTACAGACACACGTGCAGAACCGCCGTTATCATAAGCGGAAAATCCGCCTTTTCCGAAATAAGAAAAGTCACTTTCGTCAAGGGTGACAGCCTGCCCGTTAAGCATTACGGTTATATCCCCCGTTATCCTGTCGTGGGGATAGTGCCTGTAATAAAGGACTCTGCCGAAAATGCAGAGAAAAACTGCGGCTGCCGCAAGAAGGAAACCGGCAGCTATGGTCACTTTCTTTTTCAAAGAAGCAGCTCCTTAACACTTATAGGGCTTGCCGACAAGGGGAGCCCCTTTGCCGCCTCGTTGGTTTATTCATTGAGGATGGTAAAGCTTGTGGCTCGGTACCGATAAATACTTCTTAATCGGCAGTACCCTAATGCGGAAGCCCAGTTGTATTATAGCACATTAGTCCCATTTTGTTAACGTCAAGCAGAACAAAAGTTGCATAATAATATCACTTTCGTATAAATGCACAAATTCAGCTCCAAAATATATTCATTCAGCACATATGGATATATCCCAAAAATCGGGGCTGCTGCCGAATGTGCACCAGCCCCGTAAGATGTATGGAGATACGCCGAAATTATTCAGCGATCAGTTGTTGAAAAGAGGAGAGATAGGGCTGTCCTCGTAAATTCTCTGGATAGCCTGAGCGAATACGGGAGCAACGGGAAGAACGGTGATCTTGTCGATCTTCTTCTCCTCGGGGAGAGCGATAGTATCGAGAAGAACAACCTCCTTGATAACGCTGTCCTGAATACGCTGGATAGCGGGACCCGAAAGAACGCCGTGAGTTGCACAAGCGGTAACGGACTTTGCTCCGCCCTTTTCCATAATTGCCTTAGCGGCGTTGCAGAGTGTGCCTGCGGTGTCGATCATATCGTCAACCAGGATAACGTCCTTGTCCTTAACATCACCGATGATGTTCATTACCTCGCATACGTTTGCCTTCTGACGGCGCTTGTCAACGATAGCAAGAGGAGCGTCAAACTTAGCGGCAAAGTTTCTAGCTCTTGTTACGGAGCCAAGGTCGGGAGATACGACAACGGTGTTGTCTCTGATATCCTTGAACTTCTCAACAAAGTAGGGAACAAGGATAGGCACACCGAGAAGGTGATCTACGGGGATATTGAAGAAGCCCTGTATCTGAGCGCAGTGAAGGTCCATTGAAAGGATCCTGTCGGCGCCTGCAACGGTGAGCAGGTCGGCAACCAGCTTTGCGGAAATGGGATCTCTTGCCTTAGCCTTTCTGTCCTGACGTGCATAGCCCATATAAGGGATAACGGCGGTGATACGGCCTGCAGAAGCTCTCTTGAATGCGTCGATCATAATGAGAAGCTCCATCATATTGTCGTTAACGGGTGTGCTTGTGGACTGCACAACGAAAACGTCCGAGCCTCTTACGCTCTCCTTGATGGAAACGCTGATCTCGCCGTCTGAAAATGTTACCACCTCAGACTGACCCAGGGGCTTGCCAAGCTCCCTTGCGATCTCCTCGGCAACCTTGGGATTGGAGTTTGCGGTAAAAATTTTGATATCCTTGCCGTGAATATTCATTGGTTCTTCTCCTTTAGTATATTTAAATTTCCTAAAAAATGGACATATTATTTGGCAGTCGAAAATCAGCTCTTGTGATTTTTTTCTATCCTGCCTTTGAGCTTTCTTGCGCCATGGCCCTCGATTATCTTCTCCTGTCCCCGTTCTACGGCCAATGCTCCGTCGGGAACGTCCTTGGTAATTGTGGAGCCTGCCCCCGTATATGCGCCGTTTCCTATCTTAACGGGAGCCACAAGATTTGTATTGCAGCCGATAAATGCGTCGTCGCCGATAGTGGTGCGGAATTTGTTCTCACCGTCGTAATTCACGGTAACAACACCGCAGCCGAAGTTAACTCCGCTGCCCACATCGCTGTCGCCCACATAGGTAAGATGTGCAACGGCTGTATTTTTGCCGATAACGGAATTTTTGACCTCAACGAAGTCGCCGATCTTGACCCCTGTGCATATCCTGCTGCCGGGGCGTATCTGAACGAAGGGGCCTATCTTAACATTATCTTCGATAACGCTGTCGAAAGCCTGAACGGAGTTGAGCACAGTACCGCTTCCGACCCGGCAGTTTTCGATAATGCAGTCAGGACCTATAACGCAGTTTTCGCCGATAACGGTGTTTCCTCTGAGGATAACTCCCTGAAGGATAGCGGTGCCCCTGCCGACCTTTACATCTCTGCCGATGGTAACGCCGTCGGTGCAGGTAAATTCCACTCCGTCATCCATCAACCTATCTATTATAGCAAATCTTGCCGTATTATTCAATAACAAAAGACCTTTTCTGTCATTTGCACCTAAAACTGTGTCGGAATTTGAAGAAATATATGCATCTGCACGAAAACCTGCGCTTATGAGAACGTATACAGAGTCTGTGAGGTAATATTCGCCCTGAGAATTATTGGGCTTTATCTCCCCGAGAGCATAGATAAGCTTCTCGGTATCGAACCAGTATGCCCCGGAATTTATCTCACGGATTTTCTTCTGCTCCACGGTGGCGTCCTTTTCCTCCACAATGCCGCTGATGCCGTCGGGCGTGCGGAGGATCCTGCCGTAGCCTGTGGGGTTTTCAATTTCGGAAGTTATAACGGTGACAGCATTGCCCTTTTCGGCGTGGAGAGCGTGAGCGCCCAAAATGGTGTCCCTGTCGATAAAGGGAGCGTCGCCGTTCAAGATGAGAACATCGCTGTCTTTACGCTCGGAAAGCCATTCCAGAGCCATCATCACGGCGTGTCCCGTACCCATTCTCTCAGGCTGAAAAACGGTGTGGTATCTGCCATCAAGGTGCTGTTCGATGACCTCATTATTAAAGCCCGTCACAACGCAGATATCCGTCACACCCGCCTCCTCGCAGGCTCTTGTTACCCAGTCGAGCATAGGCATATCCAGCACCTTGAACATAGGCTTCGGCAGGTCGGACTTCATTCGCTTGCCCTGTCCGCCCGCTAAAATTATAGCGCAGGTTTTTTTACTCATAGTATAAATTCTCCTATTTATTATATTTTGTATTATGTTCTGTAATTTACGAAATGTATATCAGTTTTTAAATAATACTGTATGTATATTTTCCTTTCCTCTGACCTCTTAAATATCTATCATCTATTATGCCACATCAAAATGAATTTTTCAAGCATATTTTACACATATTGCTCCCCGATTTCCGCAAAGTTTTTCAATTTGGTCAAAATAGCCAAAAACAGCCCTCATTTTTTCTTCTATTGTACAGTAGAAAATTTAATAGATTTCTGTTATAATATATTTACGGTCACGTATAATAATGCTGCGCCTTTTTAGGGAAGGGCGGACATTACTGCTGCGTGAGGAAAAATCAAAATTAACGGAGGTAATATCCAATGGCAAAAAAATGGGTCTATATGTTCAGCGAAGGCGATATGACCATGCGCAATCTTCTCGGCGGTAAGGGTGCAAACCTTGCTGAGATGACAAGCATCGGTCTTCCCGTTCCTCAGGGCTTTACAATTACTACAGAGGCTTGTACACAGTATTACGAAGACGGCAGAAAGATCAACGACGAGATCATGGCTCAGGCTATGGAAGGCGTTAAGAAGATGGAAGAGCTTAACGGCAAGAAGTTCGGCGATCTTAACAATCCTCTCCTCGTTTCCGTTCGTTCCGGCGCAAGAGCTTCTATGCCCGGTATGATGGACACTATCCTGAACCTCGGTCTTAACGACGAAGTTGTTGCTGCTATGATCGCAGGCAACCCCACTCCCGAGTTCGAGAGATTTGTTTACGACTCCTACAGAAGATTTATCCAGATGTTCTCCGACGTTGTTATGGAAGTCGGCAAGAAGTATTTTGAGCAGCTCATCGACAAGATGAAGGAAGAAAAGGGCGTTAAGTACGACGTTGAGCTTACCGCTGCCGATCTCAAGACTCTCGCTGAGCAGTTCAAGGCAGAGTACAAGAAGCAGCTGGGCACAGACTTCCCCTCCGATCCCGTTGAGCAGCTGAAGCTCGCTATCGAGGCTGTATTCCGCTCCTGGGATAACCCCCGTGCAAACGTATACCGCCGTGACAACGATATCCCTTATTCCTGGGGTACTGCAGTTAACGTAATGCCTATGGTATTCGGTAACCTTAACGACAATTCCGGTACAGGCGTTGCCTTCACAAGAGACCCCGCTACAGGTGAGAAGAAGCTCATGGGTGAGTTCCTTACAAACGCACAGGGCGAGGACGTTGTTGCAGGCGTTCGTACTCCTATGCCCATCGCTCAGATGGAGGAAAAGTTCCCCGAGGCTTATGCTGAGTTCATCAAGGTTTGCGAGACTCTCGAGAACCACTATCACGATATGCAGGATATGGAGTTCACCGTTGAGAACAAGAAGCTCTATATGCTCCAGTGCCGTAACGGTAAGAGAACTGCACAGGCTGCTCTGAAGATCGCTTGTGATCTCGTTGACGAGGGCCACAAGACCGAGCAGGAAGCTGTTGCAATGATCGACCCCAGAAACCTTGACACACTTCTCCACCCCCAGTTCGACGCTAAGGCTCTGAAGGCTGCTACTCCTCTCGGCAAGGGTCTCGGTGCTTCTCCCGGAGCTGCCTGCGGCAAGGTAGTATTTACTGCTGATGACGCTGAGGCTTGGAATGCTAAGGGCGAAAAGGTGATCCTCGTTCGTCTCGAGACATCTCCCGAGGATATCACAGGTATGAAGGCTTCCCAGGGTATCCTTACAGTTCGTGGCGGTATGACATCTCACGCTGCCGTTGTTGCACGTGGTATGGGTACCTGCTGCGTATCCGGCTGCGGCGATATCAAGATGGACGAAGAGAACAAGAAGTTCGAGCTCGGCGGAAAGGTATTCCACGAGGGTGACTACATCTCCATTGACGGTACAACAGGTAACATCTACGGCGAGATCATTCCCACCGTTGACGCTACTATCGCAGGCGAGTTCGGCAGAGTTATGGCTTGGGCTGACAAGTACAGAAAGCTCAAGGTAAGAACCAATGCCGATACTCCCGCTGACGCTAAGAAGGCAAGAGAGCTTGGTGCCGAGGGTATCGGTCTCTGCCGTACTGAGCACATGTTCTTTGAGGCTGACAGAATCGCAGCATTCAGAGAGATGATCTGCGCTGACACAGTTGAAGCAAGAGAGGCTGCTCTTGCTAAGATCGAGCCTATGCAGCAGAGCGACTTCGAGAAGCTTTATGAAGCTCTTGAGGGCAACCCTGTTACAATCAGATTCCTCGATCCTCCTCTCCACGAATTCGTTCCCACAGAGGAAGCTGACATCGAGGCTCTCGCTAAGGCTCAGGGCAAGTCCGTTGAGGATATCAAGGCTATCATCGCAGGTCTCCACGAATTCAATCCTATGATGGGTCACAGAGGCTGCCGTCTTGCTGTAACATATCCCGAGATCGCTAAGATGCAGACTCAGGCTATCATCAAGGCTGCTATCAACGTTAAGGCTAAGCACCCCGACTGGACAATCGTTCCCGAAATTATGATCCCCCTCGTTGGCGAGGTAAAGGAGCTCAAGTTCGTTAAGGACGTTGTTGTTAAGACTGCTGACGAGATCATCGCTGCAACAGGCTCCGATCTCAAGTACGAGGTTGGTACAATGATTGAGATTCCTCGTGCAGCTCTTACTGCTGACGATATCGCTAAGGAAGCTGACTTCTTCTGCTTCGGTACAAACGACCTGACTCAGATGACCTTCGGCTTCTCCAGAGACGACGCAGGCAAGTTCCTGAACGCTTACTACGACACCAAGATCTTCGAGAACGATCCTTTCGCTAAGCTCGATCAGACAGGTGTAGGCAAGCTGATGGAAATGGCTATCAAGCTTGGCAAGCCCGTTAATCCCAAGCTCCACATCGGTATCTGCGGCGAGCACGGCGGCGATCCCACATCTGTTGAGTTCTGCCACAAGATCGGTCTCGATTATGTATCCTGCTCACCCTTCCGTGTGCCTATCGCAAGACTTGCTGCTGCTCAGGCTGCTATCGCTGAGATGAAGTAATCGCAGGTTTTACGAAATTAAAGTAAAATAAAATATGCCCCTGTATCTGACATCAGCTGACAGATACAGGGGCTTTTTCTAAATTAAGGAACAGAAATGAACGAAAAAGATTTTGAAAACGAGACTTTTGAAGCGCTGACATTCACCTATGAGAAATTTGAGGACTGCAGATTTTCCGACTGCACCTTTAAGGATTGTCAGTTTGAAGAGGTGGAGCTGTCCGAGTGTATTTTTTCAGACTGCACATTTGAAAACTGCACCGTCACAAAGCCAAAGGCATCACTCCGCTCCCAGCTGCAGGACTGCCGCTTTATAGGCTGTCGGCTTACGGAGGTAAACTGGAGCGAACTGCGTCCCGAGGGAACCTTTACAGACCCTATAGCAGTTCTTACGGACTGTTTTCTGAAATACAACTCGTTTACGGAGATAAATTTCAGAAAATTTGATTTTTCGGGCAATGAGATAACCGAGTCGATGTTCGCCGAGTGTCAGCTTTCGGAAAGCAGCTTCAAAGGCTGCAAACTTGACAGGACGGAATTTTTCCGCTGCGATATGCAGAAGGCCGATTTCAGAAAGGCTTCGGGCTACCTTGTGGATATCCTTTCCTGCAAAATGAAAAATGCTGTGTTTTCTTTTCCCGAGGCGATCGATCTGCTGGGGTCGCTTGGGGTAAAGGTGGAATACTGAGTCTGAAAAAAATCCCGTATCTGCTTTTTATGGCGGATACGGGATTTGTATCTTCTAAATAATCATTTAGTCAGTAATTGAATGAACAGTTAAGGAAATTTCTTTGATAGATTGATAATCGACAAAACCATACTCATTTCCATCACTATCTTTAGAAAATGTACAAGTCATTTCAGTATTGGGTTCAATATTCTGTTCGGTAATAACATAGTTTTTTAATGCTTCAATTTCTGATATCTCTATGTAGCTTCCATCATCGGAATTTATTGAAAGCTTGATGTTAGCTTTACCATATCTATCCCTGTAATCTCCTCCAAGTGACACATATCCGACAGAAGCTAAGTTCTTACCCACATAATTTCTTATGTAATAAGTATATTTATCGGGCGAACTTTTGGTAGAAATCAATGAAGGAGCTGATTCGCTGCTTTTCACTGGTATTACTCCAAGGTCAATCACGTCTATAGATTGCCATTCAATCAGGTTTGAATACTCATTCCCTTCACTATCTTTTTCAAATGTCATTTGCAACTCTGTGTTTGGTTCAAAGCTTTGAGAAACAACTTTCCAATTCTTTAATTCATCTTCATCGTCCACTCCAACATAAGTTCCGTCATTTGTAACATAAACCACACTTATGTTAGCAGCACCAACATTTTCCCTTCTTTCTCCGCCAATTGATGTATATCCAATAGCTGCAGCATTCATTCCGATATATTTATTGATGTAAGCAGTATATTTGTCAGAAGAGATTTTTATACTAAACTTATCTGTTTCGCCTTTGTCGGTATCTTCCTCATAATCTTCATCATCATAGTCTTCATCATCATAGTCTTCATCATCATAGTCTTCATCATCATAATCTTCATCATCATAGTCTTCATCATCATAACCTTCATCATCATAGTCTTCATCATCAGCTTCTTCAGATACTTCGATAATTTTAGACTCCTCGATACTATCAGATTCTTCCAACTTATTTATATTATCTGTGTTAGTTGCACAGCCTGTTAATCCAATCAAGACTAATGCAAACAATATAATATATTTTTTCCTTTTCATCTTTATACCCCTTTCATTCCCTGTTAGAAAATACTTTTTGTGAACCCAGACCCATTAGAAGCACTATAATATCATCTATCGGACCGGGAGCAACATCCAATGGAGAAATAACATAGATAAGTACCAAAATCAAAATAATACCTTTAGTAACATTATTCATTATTACTGCCTCCTACATATACTTATAAATTTTTTAACCATAATTATATCAGTCTCCTACTATAGAAAATTACTTTTATATTAGCAAGAACTATTCTTCCTATAATTATACAACCATACTTCCTATTTGTCAAGCTAAATTGGAAGTATAATTCTTATAAACAGATTAAAATTAGATTAAACAGGAAGAATACTTCTTATTAAACAACGGAGGACTGAAATGCTTGTTTTTGATTTCAGAGTTATAGGCAACAAACTTCTTGCCATACGCAAAAAAGCAGGATTAACACAGAGTGAAGTAGCCGAAGCGGCAAATTTATCAGACAGAACCTATGCCGACATTGAACGCGGAACGGTAAATATGCGCATAGAGACCGTTCTGAAAATTTGTGAAGCCTTGCACATTACTCCCGACACGGTTCTTACCGAAGACAATCCCACGCTTTCTGCAAGGCAGGCGGAGCTGATGGCTGATCTGGAAAAATGTACCTTTAAGCAGAAAGAAACTGCTCTTGAGCTTCTGGCTGTATATCTGCATTCTCTAAAATAACAAAAAAATTTCAAAAACCCCTTGACATTCACGTAACGTCATAGTATATACTCATAATCAAGGGAGAAATGTGTGAAAAAATAAAATTTTCACGTCGAGTTTTATTACACAAAACTCTCAGAAAAGGAATGGTTATTTATGAAAATGCACATCAGAGAATTTGCAAAGCTGACGGGTGTGAGCGTGCGCACGCTGCACTATTATGACGAGATCGGACTGCTTAAACCCTGCTCTGTTGACGAACAGAACGGCTATCGTCTGTATGATGAACAAAGCTTACAGCGAATGCAGGAGATACTTTTCTACCGTGAGCTTGATTTTCCTCTGAAAAGCATTTCCGAGATACTTTCCTCTCCCGATTACGACAAGCAAACTGCGCTCAGGGAGCAAAAGCACCTGCTGATACTGAAAAAGGAACGGCTGGAGCGGCTAATAAATGCTCTTGACAGCGCAATGAAAGGAGAAAATATGAGTATGAACGTATTTGATAACAGCGAATTTGAGGCTCAGCGTGAAAAATACGCAAAAGAGGCAAAGGAAAAATGGGGCGGCACAGCGGCATACAAGGAAAGCGCCGAAAAGACCGCAAACTATGACAAGGATAAATGGAAAGAGATAAACAATGGTATGAATGACATTATAGGGGAGTTTGCGGAGTGCGCAAGATCGGGCGCAAAGCCCTCCGACCCTTCGGCGCAGGCTCTTGTGAAGAAGTGGCAGGATCATATTTCCGAGAATTACTACGCCTGCACAAAGGAAATTCTTGCGGGACTCGGCGAGATGTACACCGCCGATGAACGGTTCAAGGAAAACATTGACAAGCAGGGCGAAGGAACTGCTGTGTTTATGTCAGAAGCTATAAAGGCTTACTGCGAATAAATCAACTTTTGTACCGACACGGATCTGCGGTTTCCTATCTGATAAAACAGGAGCTGTAAAATCGCTCTGCCTGCATATCCGGGCATTTATCGGGACAATACCGAAAAGCTTATTATCAGTATTGTCCCGAATTTTTTTGCCGTCAGTTAATCCATATTCATTTGGTAGTATTTCATAAAGGTTTTGCATAATTCAATGATTTTTTATACAAATTATCGGAATAATTTTCCACTTTTTAGATAAAAATTATGTAAATTACTTGATTTTATTATATTTTTATGATATGATAGAAACATCATCGAAATATGGCATAAATTGTATAATTATGCCGATTTACCGGAGGGACATTTTTTATGAAGAAAACCTTGACCAAGCGTATATTATACGCCTGTGCTGCGGCAATGGTATTTATGATGACGGTGCTGTTTATCGTTCAGACAAGCGTTATGAAGGCTACCGCCAAAAATATGGCTGTGAGCAGGATAAACGATGTATTGGACGAGCTTGTTTCCAACGAAACGGAAACCGCAGAGCTGACAGAACAGATAAACTCCGAATATATCGCCAAGGCGGACGCTTTTGCCGAAATGGTATATCTTGATCCGTCTATCATCAACGACACTGCCAAGCTTAATGAAATAAAGGATATGCTGGGCGTGGACGAGCTTCACGTTACAGATGACAAGGGCATTATATACTGGGGTACCGTGCCCGATTACTATGGATTTGATTTCAGCTCCAGCGACCAGACAAAAGAATTCCTTCCAATACTGACCGACAGCTCCTTAAAAATAGCACAGGAGCCTCAGCCCAACGGCGCAAGCGGCAAGCTTTTCCAGTACATAAGCGTTTCACGAAAGGATTCCACCGGTATCGTTCAGGTCGGAAACGCACCCGAAAGACTTCAGCAGCAGCTTGAAAGAAACAGCATCGGCAATGTGCTCGATTCGTTTACCGTGGGCAGCACAGGATTTGTTATGGCTGTTTCCAGAGCGGACGGTCTTATCGCTGCACACCCCGATAAGGAGCTTATCGGCACGGCTGCCGCAGACGCAGGCGTTTCAGATAAGCTGATGAACGGTGCTGACGGTGTGTTCTGCAAGATAGCCGGCAATAATGTATACTGCGTCACAGGCGAAAACGATGATTATATCCTTATCGCTGCTATACCCCAAAGTGAGGTATACAGCGGCAGGACCATACTTATGCTGATATTCGGCATTTCGGTCATCGGTATGCTTGTCATTGTCATACTCCTCATAAACAGCCTTATCCAGAAGGTCATCGTCAAGGGAATAAACGATATCCTCCAAAAGCTTGACGTTGTTTCCGACGGAGATATGAACGTTGAATTTGACGTCCGCACCTGTCCCGAGTACATTACCCTCAGCGACAGACTTAATTCTATGCTTGCAAATATCCGCCGCAATCTTGACGAGTCAGTAAGAGTAAACGAAGAACAGCAGCGCATTTTCTCCCACGTAACTAAGATATCTTCGGATATCGGCAGCGAATCAAAGGAAATGCAGGAGGTCTCCGCAAAGCTTTCCGACGGTTCTTCCACTCAGGCGGCTACTGTTGAGGAGCTCTCCGCTTCCTTCGAGACCATTTCACATCAGATAAACGAAAGCGCCAAAGCTGCCGCAGACGCAGGCAGAATTGCCGCAGAGACCGCCCGTACTCTTGACGCAGGCACGGAAAAGCTGGGCGAAATGCAGGGCGCTATGCACAGGATAGAAGAATCCTCGGGCAAGATAGGCAATATCGTCAAGACCATTGAGGACATTGCTTTCCAGACAAATATCCTTGCCCTGAATGCCGCAGTTGAGGCGGCAAGAGCAGGCGAACACGGCAAGGGCTTTGCAGTCGTAGCGGACGAGGTAAGAAACCTTGCCACCAAGAGCGCAGAAGCTACAAAGGGCACGGCGGCGCTTATTGACGAAACGCTCAATGCTGTTTCCGAAGGCAGCAAGATCGCCGACGAGACCGCAGAACAGCTCCGCACTATGATGAAGAGCGTATCCGAAAGCAACAAGATCATTGACGGCATTGCAGCCGCTTCGGAAGAACAGGCGGCTTCCTTTGAGCAGATATCCGAAAGCATGACCCACATTTCGGGCGTTGTACAGCAGAACGCTCAGATCTCCGCAAGCGCTGCTTCCACAGCAAGCAAGCTTGACGGTCTGGCACGTTCTCTTGGCGAGGTCTTTGAGTGATGCTCTGTTAAGTTCTATTGATAATATGTATTATAAAAGCGTTCTGCCCTCGTTTTATGAAGGGCAGAACGCTTTATATTTTGCTTATTTTCCGAAAATATCGCTGTGACTGCCTGTTCGAGTGAGAGAAAGCACCAAGCTGCCATTTTCAACTTTGTATATCATAAGCCAATCCGGAGTTATGTGACATTCACGATACCCTTTCCAGTTACCTGAAAGCTCATGATCGTGCCGCTCATAAGGCAAAGCCTCACCGTTTGCCAAAATCCGTATAACATTATCAATAAGCGAGATATCAAGTTTTCTTTTCATTGCCAATTTATATTCTTTTTTTAAACTGCGATGTCCAGATAACCTTATACTTCATTTCTTTAACTCCCTGAGAGCGTCCTCAACATCATATTTGGGCGTATTCGGGTCAGAGAGAAGCTGTTCGCTTTCCTTGATTGCAGCCTCAGTTTCGGCATTTATGTTATTTTCACGCTCCACAAATCCTCCGAACATCATAACAAAGCCCTCAAGCTGCTCGTCTGTCAGGCAGTCAAATATGCTGTAAGCAAGTTCTCTTGTACTCATAAAAATCAGCTCCCTTCTGACTATATTATACATCAAAAGCTCTGCAAAATCAAGGGCTTACGGAAATTAAAGCGTTCTGCCTGTGCAGAGGGCTTGTCGGCAAAAACATTTCCGTTTATTGCTATGGGATAATATACCGCCGACCCGGGCTCTGACGCAGGTTTTATAAGCTTGTTGACAGTAAATACCGCATTCACCGTTTCTGTGTTTCCCAAATTATCGGTTACGGTAAGCACAACTGTTATGCTGCCCACGCTGTCGGGTATATTTACGGCTTTAAGGCTTGAACAGATCCCAAAAGCATACGCTCCAATGGCTCTGACGCTTTCGGGAATGATTATATTCTGAAGATTTGTGCAGCAGTCGAAAGCATAATAGCTGCGGCACGGGCGGCAATGTACCTTGCTGTTCTTCTTGCATTTTTCATTCTCTCATTTCTTTTATTTATCCGCCGCACGGGGACGGTTTTCTATCTATATTCCAAAAAATGTCTGTATACGTTATAATTGTACCATATCCTGTCATTTGAAACAATATGTTTTAAAGTCATATCTTCGGAAAAATTTCCGACAATTTTTTTGATAACAGATTTTTTTATTGTAATTTGTGTAAAAAAGGTATTGACATTTGCGGAGATTTGTGGTACATTTATCTTAAATACAAATACACAGGTTGTATTTAATGAAAACGATTTAATTATTGTTTTAAAGGAGAAAAGAAATTATGAAAAAGTTAAGAACACTTAGTGCTATCGCAGCAGCTGCTATGGCTGTTAGTATGATTCCCGTATCTGCTTCCGCAGAGGACACCTACCACGCTTATATCGGCGTTCAGTCCGCAAGCTATTCTTTCAGAAACGCTTGGTATGAACCCAACTACGGTCAGGGCGTTGTCGGCGACGACGGTATGGTTTACTTTGACCAGATCACAGGCTGGGACGGTCCTACTGCTGTTAACAAGGGCGGCGTATTCAGCGACGCTGAGATCACAGGCGACGGTACATACACAGTTTCCGTTACAGACTTCGACTTCGGCTCCGACGAGACTCTTAACCTCCTCTTTGTTTCCACCGATATCCCTCTCGACAGCGGCGTGACCATCAGCGACGTTAAGGTAATTCTCGACGGCAACACCAAGTACACTTTTGACGAGGCATATCTTAGCCCCGACGCTAAGGACTACCTCGAGCCTATGTGCATCAACATCTGGAACGACGATCTCGGCAAAGAAGACGGTCTTTTCGGCTATATGATGCCCACAGATTCTATCGAGATCTCCTTCACAGTAAGCGGTCTCGGCGCTGCTTCCGCTGACGCTGAGGAAGCTCCCGCTGCTGAAGAGACTGAGGCTCCTGCTGAAGAGGCTGCTCCCGCAGAGGAAGCTCCCGCAGCAGAGGAGACTACAGCTCCTAAGACAGGCAACACAGCAGCAGGCGCACTTCTCGCAGTTATGGGCGTTGCAGCAGCTGCAGCGGTTGTTTCCAAGAGAAAGTAATTTTCTGAGGTACGTTTCAAAAAATTAAATCAGGCGCAGCCGGGCAGATTTTTTGTTAAATATGTCCGGCTTCGCTTTTAAATGAAAGGATGATCTGTGAAATGAAATTAAAGAAGATCCTCTCCGCTATCCTTGCGGTTTCTATGATGGCTGCTGTAACAGGCTGCAGCGGATCCACCGAGGGAAGCAAGACCACCGAAGCGGCAGGCGAAACACAGGCTGCTGTGGACAGTGCTGATACCGATGAAGATGAAGCAGAAACTTCTGCTGCTGAAAACGATACCGAAGCTGCGGCAGGCAGCAGCGGCGAGGTAAGAGAGGCTGACGAGGACTTTGCCGAGCTTTACGGCAAGGATACCATCAACATCACCATCTACAGCCAGCTGGCAAACTACTCCGGCGAGCTTACAGGCTGGTTTGCTGAGCTTATGAAGCAGAAGTATAACTGCGTTATGACCATTATCCCCGATTCCGACGGTACATTTGACACACGTATGGAGTCCGGCAATCTCGGCGATATCGTTATTTTCGGTTCCACAGGCAACGATTACCAGAGAGCCGCTACATCGGGTATGCTCTTCGACTGGAACGAGGACGATATCCTTTCGGATTACGGTCCCTACGTTAAGGAGCATATGCCCTACGCTCTTGAGAACAATGCTAATCTGAACAACTCCATCGGCGCAGGAGACGTTGTTTACGGCTTCGGTCACAACGTTGCCACATCTCCCGAGGATCACGAGGCATTCTTCTATACAATGGACCTCCGCTGGGATCTCTACAAAGAGCTTGGCTATCCCGAGGTAAACAATCTCGATGACCTTTACAATCTCTTTGTTTCTATGAAGGAGATCTGCCCCACAGACGAGGCAGGCAACGAGACATATGCAGTTTCTATGTGGCCCGACTGGGACGGCAATATGGTTATGTACATCAAGGCATTCGCTACCTGCTACTGGGGCTATGATGAAATGGGCTTCGGTCTTTATGATGTTGAAACAGGCAAGTACCACGACGCTCTCGAGCCTGACGGTCCCTACCTCAAGAGCCTCAAGTTCTTCAACAAGCTTTATCAGGCAGGTCTTATCGACCCCAACTCCATCACTCAGACCTATGACAAGATGAGTGAGAAGGCTCAGAACGGCGGTATCTTCTTCTCCATATTCGATTACGCAGGTTCTGCTCTCTACAACACCGAGACACACCTTTCCGAGGGCAAGGGAATGTATCCTATGGTACCTGCCGACGCTACTCCTCTCTGCTACGGTATGAACGTTATGGGCGGCAACAGAGTCTGGACGATCGGCGCAAACACCGAGTATCCCGAGCTTTGTATGGCTATCATCAACTACCTTGCAACTCCCGAGGGATATATGACTTACAACTACGGTCCCAAGGACGTTTGCTGGTACTATGACGAAGACGGTCACTGCTGCTTCACCGAACTGGGCGAGTCGGCTTACAAGGACAGAAAGGGTACTATAATGCCTGCTGAATGGGGCGGCATCTCCTTTAACGAGGGTACCTTCCAGGCTAACAACACCACCTGGTCCAAGGACGCTTCCAACCCCGACTCCAACGGCGAAACTTATAACTGCGAAAACTGGGCAAGCCGCCGCTCCGACTCCACTTACGATATCCTTACCGACTGGAGAGACCGCACAGGCTGCTACAATGCTCAGGAATATATGAACACCACAAACTACAAGGTTTCTCTTGCTACCTCCTACTCCGAGTCCGCCAAGTCCGATGAGCTGGAGATCGTTTGGGAGCAGGTAAAGAACACCATCGTAACCTCCTCCTGGAACGCTGTTTATGCAGAGTCCGATGAAGAGTTCGACAAGATCGTGGCTGATATGACCGCTAAGTGCAAGGAATATGACCCCGAGGGCGTATGCCTCGCTTGGTGCGAGAACGAAGCCGCTATCAGATGCGGACTTGAGGATCAGGTAAGATAACAATTCTCCTCATTTCTTAAAATATATTTTATTTTCCTACCGGCGGGCGCTGTGGCGTTCGCCGGGTGTTTTTTTGCCCATATCAGATAATACTTTCCGTATATTTCTTTTTCAACCGTTTTCGACAGGCTGCGGCATATTTTTCAGGGGAGTTTTCAACCTTTTCAACAGAGTTTTCAACACTTTTTTGAATGAATACGTTCACATACAGCTGTAATTATTACCATATGTATATTTTCCGGGCAAACGGGATATAATATCCCCAAAAGAAAACCAAAGAAAGGACAAAGGAAAGATGATAAAGGGCGTTAACAAAAGGATAGTGGAGGTGAGCTTCCCCGAAAGCGTTTATTTTGAAAAAGCAGTTCTGTTTCTCCGCTCGGAGGGTATCCCCAAAGGAGACAACGCTCTCGTGGAGGAGGCTCGCTCTCAGATGATAAGGCTTGAAAACGGCTTTTCAGCCGCTCCCCTGTCCCCCGGAAAAATAAAAGCCCGCATTGCTGCGGGCAGGATAATAAACGGACTTTTCCGCATTTCGGTCATAATCTGCGCTGCGGCGGCGCTGATAATGCTGATAGACTAAAAGGTTACAATGTGGATACAATTTACTGCGGCACTTGAAAAAATCTCCCGATTGGTTTATAATAGAGTAAGCTGGTCTTTATCGGAAAAAAGCTCGCCAAGGTCAATGCGGCGTATGTCAAGCCCGCAGCTTTTCGCATAGCGGACTGTCTGTCCCGTTCCGCTTCTGTCATTGCCGATAACGGCGATAAGGCGTGCGGAATTATCCACCATATAACGGTTTCGCAGGTTCATACAGGCAGGTGTATAAGTCTCGGACAGAATGACAACCCTTTCGGCGCTGTCGGTGATACGTCCGAAATTCCACTTGTCCGCTCCCTTGAAGCCTTTGCCGAAATCACGGTAGGGCAGGGCGGCGATAAGCTTCAGGCTGCGTGAAGCGGCAAGCTCTAAAACTATCTCCCCCGCCCACAGGTCAACGCCACGCTGCATTCCCGTAATGAAGGTGTCAAAGCCCTCGTCTGCGGCGGCGGATATCTCGTTGTAGAGCATACTTTTGATGACCTTTATCTCGTCTGCACCGTCCGCTCCCCCGAAGGGCAGCTTCTCGGGGCGATGTCCCGTAAAGCACACGGTCTTTTCTCTGATAATGTCCATATTCCACCTCGAACATAAAGTGTTTACAATTATTATAGCACATATTTTTCAAATAATCAAGCATAATTTTTTCGGGAGCTTTCCCATCTGGAAAGGATAGATATACATATGAAAAAAAAATTTCTCAGGCGTGCCTGGGCTGAGGTGCATCTTGACAGACTGAAAGGCAATCTCGCCGCACTGAAGAGCCTTATTGATGAAAATACCACTCAGATAGCCTGCGTTGTAAAGGCAAACGCCTACGGTCACGACGACGGCAACATCGCCCCCTATCTTGAGTCCCTTGGCGTAAGCTTTTTCGCCGTTTCAAACATCAAGGAAGCGGAAAATCTCCGCAAAAACGGTGTGAAAGGCGAGATACTCATTTTAGGTCACACCCCTGCGGAATACGCCGCCGAGCTTGCGGAATATGACATAATACAGGCGGCAGTTTCACTTGAATATGCCCGTGAGCTTTCGGAATATGCGCTGCAGGCGAATGTACGGGTAAAGATACATATGGCGGTGGACACGGGTATGGGACGTATCGGCGTATGCGCTTCGGACGATGAGTCTCTTGCCGCAGCAGCCGCAGACATCTGCTCTGCCGCAAGTCTCAAAGGAATTATCCTTGACGGCGCATTTTCCCATTATGCCGCCGCAGACAGCCTTGATGATGAAGATATCGCATACACCGCCGCACAGACCGAAAGATTTTTCGATGTATGCGGCAGGGTGAGAGCGCAGGGAACAGCTCTAAGGCACACACATTGTCTCAACAGCGCAGGAGGTGCTTACAGATTTGACAGCCGCAGCACTCTTGTCCGCTTCGGAATAATGCTCTACGGCTTAAAGCCCGACAGAAGCCTTGTGCTGCCCGTAAAGCTCACCCCCGTAATGGATCTGAAAGCCGCAGTTTCTTATGTGAAGCCCGTTAAGGCAGGCAGCTTTATAAGCTACGGCAGGACATATCGTGCCGACAAGGACATTATCGCCGCAACCATTCCCATCGGCTATGCTGACGGCTATTCAAGAAGTCTTTCGGGAAAGGGATATGTGATAATAAACGGCAGGAAAGCACCTATTATCGGCAGGATATGTATGGATCAGCTTATGGCTGATGTTACGGATATCGAGGATGTGCGTGAGGGCACAGAGGTAACGCTTATGGGCACAGAGGGCGGCGAGACCATTACCGCCGACGACCTTGCAGGGCTTTGCGGCACTATCGGATATGAGATAATCTGCGGCATATCCAAGCGTATACCCAGGGTCATTTACAGAGACGGGGAAATTTCCGATGTGGTGGAGTATTACTGATAACAGGAAATGCACCAAAGCTTGACAAATCTCCCCAAAAGGTTTATTATGTAAATATAAGAAAAAAGGAGCTGACTTATAATGAAAATATTCAGAAGAGCATCGGCAGTAATTATGGCAGCAGCAGCCGTATTATCGGCAGCAGGAAGCTGTTTTGCCGCAGAATGGAAAGAAACGGACAATGGTATGACCTACATAAACGACAGCGGCAAGGCAGTTACGGGTATGCAGGAGATAGATGGAAAGACCTATTATTTTAACAGCAAGGGAATAATGAAAACAGGCTGGCTCACCACAAAGTCGGGCAAAAAATATTATTTCAACTCCGACGGAACTATGCGTACAGGCTGGCTGAGAACAAAGTCCGCTAAATATTATTTTTCCAAAAAGGGCATTATGTGCACGGGCAGCGTTAAGATAGGCACAAGCTATTACTTCTTCGGCGACGACGGTAAAATGCTCACAGGCTGGCAGGAAGCAGACGGAGAAGATTTTTACTACTGCACAAACGGCAAAAGAGCGGTTTCCAAAACTGTTGATATCGACGGTCAAAAAGTAAAATTTGACAGAAACGGCAGGGTCTTATCTAAGATCTATCCCGATGATGCAGACAGCAGCGTTACGGTCGTAGTCAATAACAAACCCGGCGTTCCGAAGGAAGAAGCAACAGCTTCCGAGGAGAAGATCCCTCCCGAGGAGATCGTGGTCACACATACCGAGTTTACTATCCAAAGCGGCGCAAAATTCAAGCTTGCATACAGCTTCCGCCCTGTCAGCACAAACTGCAAGGACGTTACATTTTCAAGCTCTGACGACTCTATTGTATCGGTAAACAGCAAGGGTGAAGTTGAAGCCCTGAAATCCGGCAAGGCTTCGATAACTATTAAATCCTCCGAAGATAAATCTGTTTATGTCAAGATCCAGATCACAGTACAATAAGAATATAAAAAAGGGACTGCAGAAGTCCCTTTTTTCATCTGAAAAATACCCTTACCTTTTTCTGCTGCTGTGATCTTTGTCGGCATTCCTGCGCCATTCAGCCGACTGTGACAGCTTAACGCCCTTTCTTACGCCGGAAACAGCGGCGCTCATCGCTTCGTACTGCACAGCGCAGCCTACGCTGTCCGCACAGCAGTCCACAGCGTTTTCCCGCCTTATGCCTATGCTTTCGGCGGTTTCGGCGGCGTCAATGTTTGCTCCCAGGAAAACAAATTCCCAGCCGTATTTTTCCTGCTGTCTGCTTATCATTTTCTTTACCTTTGAAACGGTGTAATTCCTGCTGGCGTTTTCCATTCCGTCGGTGTTGATAATGAAAACGGTGCGCTCGGGGACGTCCTCGGAACGGGCGTATTTATGCACATTCCCGATGTGATGGACCGCTTCGCCAACAGCGTCAAGAAGAGCGGTACAGCCCCCCGGACGATAATCCCGGTCTGTCATTTTTCCAATGCGCTCAAGGGGCACTCTGTCGTGAAGCACTCTGCTTTGGGTACTGAAAAGCACAGTGGAAACGACCGCTTTCCCCTTTTCGCTTTTCTGCTTCTCGATAAGGCTGTTAAATCCCCCTATGGTATCGCTTTTCAGCCCGAACATTGAGCCGCTTTCGTCAAGGATAAAAACTATTTCCGTTAAATCTTTTTTCATAAGAATGACCCTCCGTTTGATTTATTGTGTCTTAATGATACATCATACGGAGGTGGTTTTGGTCGCATTTAAAGCGACATTTACACCCCGATAAGGCTCTGGTCAAAAGCAAACAGGGTCTCGTTTATCTCAAAAATATCATAGATCTTATTTTCAATAAAAAACTTTATTATCACGTCAAATTTAATGCTGTTTGAAAGGGTGTAGCCTGCCTTTTCAAGCAGCTTTTCCGTTTCCTCAAGGTCAAGCTCAAGGGCTATGGCAAAGGATATGACAGTCTGCTTTTTGGGGCGGTAATCCGCATCGCTTCGTATCTTTGAAAAGAGCCTGCGGTCGATATTCGCCTTTTTGTAGACCTGCACGTCCGTAAGACCCTTTTCGTCTATCATTCTGAGCAGAGCCTGCGAGAATGACTCGTCCATATTCTCAAAGGAAATTGGTGCGGCGCAAGTCTCCGCTGACAGCTGCACGGCTTTGGGAGCCGCTTTTCTGAACATCTGCCCGCCGAAAACGCTTCTGCTCCTGCCCTCAAAGTCGGAATGCTCCTCCGCATAGTTATCGTCAATATACTTGCGGATATTTTTAAGCAGCTTTTCGCTGACCGAAACGGCGTTTTTATCAAACACCACCAAAGTTATATCCATCTCATTGTCGGAAAGAAAATCGCTTATTGCAGATGTGGCGACCTGAAGCGCCTTGTCCTTGGGATATCCGTATACCCCCGAGGATATGAGTGGAAAAGCCACCGAAGCGCAACCCCGCTCCTTTGCAAGAAGCAGGGAATTTTTATAGCAGGAATACAAAAGCTCTTTTTCGCCGTGACCGCCCCCCTGCCATACAGGTCCTACGGTGTGGATTATGTATTTGCAGGGCATATCATAGCCTTTTGTTATCTTAGCCTGCCCCGTTTCACAGCCGCCCAGAGTGCGGCACTCTCTGAGCAGTCCCGGACCTGCCGCACGGTGTATTGCCCCGTCCACTCCGCCGCCCCCAAGCAGGGAGTTATTCGCCGCATTTACAATGGCGTCCGCTTTAACTTTGGTTATATCGTTTCTGATTATGGTAAACGGCATAAAATTGCTCCTTTCGGTTTTATAAAATTTCCGGTATATTGTTAAGCTGACTGCATATGCTGTTAAAATCCCCACGCAGGTCAAGACATCTCACATAAAATTTCTTATTGCAGATATTTACCGCACAGCCCTCATCGGGAATGATATCATCGCTTGTTTTCGCATAAAGAAGCATACCCGAAACATCTCCCGAAAAGCTTTCCGACTCGTTCATCACATAGGTGAATATCTGATATAGATTGTGGGAATGAAAGCTGTGCTTGCCGTAATTCTCCGCTGTAGTGTGAGAATAGAATTTTGCGTCGATTATAAGCCGCCTGTTCCCCTTTGTGAGCATTATATCCGACTGCATTTTCGGGAAAAGCTTTGCGCCCTCCCCCGAAAATGCCCATTTTATCTCTGAGGACGAGGGAGACAGGGCGCTGTGATGAACGGTAAAGTAATTCAGTATAAATTTTTCGTACAGCTTAGGCAGGTTGTCCTCGGAGAAATCAAGAATCTTTGCCTCGCCGTCATTTTCCGAGTGGAGCATATTCTCGCAGATTATCCTGCACACGCTCATAAGCAGGCGGTATTCACGGTTATTCCTGCTGTATGAAAGCCCGTCCCACCGTATATCCGAAAGAGATACCTCCGATACCTGCCCGAAATACCGTATAAGTCTTTTCAGCTCGTCTGTCTGCCCGGGTCTCAGCTCCGAACGGACAAGCAGTATCATTACAGATTTAAGTATCCTGTTCATAAGGGTATCTTCGGTATATTCGTCATAGCTGCATACAAGCCTGCGGCGGATAAGGCTGCCCCTGTTAACCGTTTCGGAAATGTCTATCCGTCCTCTGACGAAAGATTGCTCGTCTGTGCAGCTTTCATAGCTTCTGAGCAGTCCCTTTTTAAGCTGATAGGATACCCCTCGGATAATTATCTCCGCCATAAGCTGACGGATATTGTCAAATTCCTCGGGACAGACGGAAACTATCCCCTGTTCCCGCAGGTCACGGAAAGCATATGCAAGCATATAGTAGATATTTCCTACGGGTATGCTGTCCTTATACAGTTTCATTTTCTTCTCCGTCCGTAAGCAATGCTTCAAGCTTTGTACGCTCGCCATTTAACTTGTTTTCGTTATCAAACCAGTATTCCTCGATAGTTGGGATAAGCTCATAGCGGATAATATTTTTTACAAGCACATCGTCTATCTCATCGGGAGATTTGCAGAAATAGCTGTGTCCTATCTCAAAGCCTTTTCCAAGAGTTTTATCCTCAAGGATAGTTTTATTCAGCTCGCACACGGCTCTGACCGCCTTATGAAACAGCTTGCAGTCAACATTTTCATACTGACTTTTAAAGACGGGATTTTCAAAGGCAGGCTTCATTGTATAGAACGCAAATCGCCTGCGGAGAGCGTAATCTATCATAGCAAGGCTGCGGTCGGCGGTGTTCATCATTCCGATTATATACAGATTTTCGGGAACGCTGAACCTATCTCCGCTGTAAACAAGCTCCGCCGAATAGCCTTCTCCACGCTTGTCCGCCTCTATGAGCATAAGCAGCTCGCCGAAAATTTTGCTGAGATTTCCCCTGTTTATTTCGTCGATTATAAAGAAGTAGCTGTGTTCGCTGTCTGTTTCGGCTTCTTTGCAGAACTTCTTGAAAACGCCGTCGTTAAGGGTAAATCCACCGTCCTCGGCAGGTCTGTAGCCCTCCACAAAGTCCTCATAGGAGCAGCTTTGATGAAACTGAACTGTTTTTACCCTGCTCTCGTCCTTTTCTCCCATAAACGTATATGCAAGACGCTTTGCGGCAAAGGTTTTTCCTACTCCCGGTGCGCCCTGGAGAATTATGTTTTTCTTGTGGGTTAGGAGGGAGTGGAGGGTGTGGTATTCTTTTTCGGATATGTAGACATCGTTGAGAAAATCGTTTTTGGTATAAGGGTGTGCTGTGATATCTTCGATAACTTCCGCTTCGGTGCTGTCATCATTATCGGGGTCATAATCAACAAGTCCCCAAATACCCTTTCTGATACCTTCAACAGAATAAAACAACTCTGCATTTCCATCTTTATAAGTTTTGGTTTCTTTGCAATGTTTTTGGATATAAAGAGAAACGGCATTTTTCCAATTAGGATTTGTTTTGATATAGGGAAGTTTATCTCGTCTTTCAATCTCTTTTGTTATTTCTTTAAGCGATGCTATTCCTCCTAAAGTTTTTAATGCGGCGATTATTTCGCTGATGTAGGTTATTTTACCCTCATCGCCATTCAATCCATATTTTTTTACCCAATAATTGTGATTAAGAAACAACATATAATCTTGGGGTTTGTTTTCAAATGTAAAATCAAGTAAAGCATTTGCTAATTCATTTTCAGAACTGCGCACAACTTTCCATATGGTATTTCGTACGGTATAGAAATACCATTTTTTTGTTGGTGAACATCTTTGCCAATCGACTTTAAGTGTTCTGCCGTCTCCAAGATTTTTAATAACTGTGCCAATTGCCTTGATTTCCATAACAGAAGCTGTCTGACCGTTAATATCAAACGGCAAATCATTTTTTTGAGTATAGGAAGATTTTATTGCAATTTTATCTCCCACCTGAACTGAATTTACAACATCAAGATATTTATCAGTATATCCGTTAACCCATAAGCCATTTGAAATATATTCTTCTTCTCTGTGTTTATCTCCCTCACCTGTATATGCTCCAACGTACCAGCATACATTTACCATTTCATTGTTTTCCTTGTTTGACATTACCGAAACATCTCCCTTAATTCGTCATTTCATTTTCTATAATTATACCACAAATTTCCTCGGAATACAATTCCCTATGATAATATCATATCATATTATCTGTATAATAATAAGGACAGCATAAAAAAGACAATAAAAAAGTATGCATTTCCCCATTTTCCCCTTGCAGAAAGTCAAAAAATGGAGTATAATATAAAGTGGAATAAAATTATCCAAGGAGAAAAAAGAAAAATGAGCATACAAATACCAAATGACCCCATAATGCTCCTGAGCGTTGTGAATATGAAACTCAGAGACAGCTATCCCTCTCTTGAGGCTCTCTGCGAAGATATGCAAATTTCCCCCGAGGAGCTTGAGAGCAGGCTCAGAGCTGTGGGCTATGAATACAGCAAGGAAACCAATCAATTTAAATAAACAGGAGAACATACTGCTATGAAACCGCAGAAGCTATACGAAATATTTACCGAAGCCCTTTGCGACGAAAGGATAAAGGCGGAGCTTATTGAACTTATCGCAGGAAAGGCTGATGAGGACAGGCTCGAGGGACAGACAGAGCTTTTCCCCAGAACAGACGCAACCGAGCTTAGTGCCGAGAATGCCTCTCTTTCAAGAAAAATTGCTCTTTTAGAGCTTGAAGCAGGCAGGCTCCGGACCGAAAACGCCGAGCTTACCTCCCAGCTCAAGCGCTGCAAAGAGACCCTTAACAGCTATTGCAGCTCTTACGCTATGCAGATATCCCTCTATGAAAAATACAAGACCCTGTCCGAAAGCTCCGCAAGAGTAATGAGCGGCATTTTCAAAAACAACACCCTCAGCGGAATATTTCTCTGCGGCGTTCTTCCCGAGAATTTAAAGAGCCTCAGAGACTATACCGAGCAGCTTGCCATAAACAAATACGAAGAATCGAAAGCGGACATTGCAATTCTCTGCGAGCTGTATGCATATCTGCTCTCCTGCTACAATTCCACATTTACCCGTCCCGTGTACAAGCTTACCGAGGTAAAAGCGGGAGATGAATTTGACGAAAAGCTTCATCACAATACAGACACCGCCAAGCAGGGCAAAATAAAAACTGTGCTGCTTCAGGGCTGTATCGCCGCCGCAAACGGCAAGGTCATCAGAAAAGCTGTTGTTACCCTATAACGAAAGGCGTGAATTACCGTGGATACTAAAAAGATAAGTCTGATACCCACCGAAAGGGATTATATCGCCAATGCGGTGATAGGCCGTATTCCCCAGACTGTGGAGTCTCAGGTCAGACTTTTCGATCCGCTTATCAAAAAGCTTCTCTCCGTTCTGGGAGAACTGTGGGTAAAGATATCCAACCGCAGCGTGTGGTTCAATACCGCCGTAAGCGGGATATTTCCCGATCTTGACCTTTTTGAGCCGTCAAAGCAGAATGTTTTTTTCTCCTTTGCCGAGACTAAATTCATAAAAAGCTTCGAGGGCTTTGACGGTAATCTTATGACCCTCCCCGAGTTGAGAGCTTCGGGCGTGGAGAAACTGTCGAAATTTTCCGGAAAGCTCTTTGCTTTCAAGGACGGCGGACTTACTAAGGCATATGACCCCACAGACGGTACAGTTTACGGATTCAATACCGCAAATCATCACGAGGCTGTTTGTATCCCCTCCCTGCGCTTTACCCGCAAAAACGGACTTCCCCTTGCAGGCGAGGAGCTTATTATGGTGCTCCTTGACAAGGAGCTTGTGCCCGCAGGGCTTACTCCTGCCGAGGAGGACAGCTTTTATGACCTGATAAGACTTAACAAATCCGACAGAGGATATATGGGTCTCTCCCCCGAGGGACATATATTCTTTGACTGCGAGAAGCTTTCGGGAGATATCGCCGCAGGCACATTCGCAGGCAGCGTGAACGGTCTGGACTTTTCTATGGACACCCTCCTTGCGGTAACAAGGATAAAGGCGGACGAGGACTTTTCCAAGGCGCTGAAAATAAGCCTGCTAAGCTGTGAAAAGCGCCGTGCGGACATTGACCCATATGATGAAAAGCTGCTCTCCGACCCAAACAGAGGTCATTGGGAGCTTTGGAGCAATGAGGGCGGCGACCCTCCCTATGCAATTGAGATATCCGAGCCGCTTATTGCCCGAAATCCCCTTTCGGACGTGGACAGAGACGGCATAATCGCCATTGACTTCGGCACAAAGAGCACCGTTGTGGTATATCAGAAATCCTCCGAGCACACCCTGCCTATGGCTATAGGTACGGGCAGGCTTGCAGACGCAGGCAAGGCGGAGCATTACGAAAATCCCACCGTAATGGAATTTGCGGATATGGCGACATTCCTTTCAAAATACTATTCCCGTACAGGCAGACCCGAAACTCTCTGGGAAAACCTGCCCATATCCCACACCGCCTACTCGGATATGAAAAACAGCGCCAGCAGGGATTATTACTCATTCTTCTGCGACTTAAAGCAATGGGCAGGCGAGGGCAGCTATCCTCTCAGGATATGCGACCGCTCCGGCGGAGAATATCTCCTGCCGCCCTATATGAGCGGTGAAGCCGCAGATTTTGACCCCATTGAGCTGTATGCTTACTATATCGGTCTGTATATAAACAATATGCGAAACGGCATATTCCTTGATTATTACCTTTCCTTCCCCGTCACCTTTGAAAAATCTGTCCGTGAGCGTATAACCGCCTCCTTTGAACGGGGACTTATGAAGTCTCTGCCACCTTCCATTCTCGAAAATGAGGAGGTCATGGCGGATTTTCGTGTGGACGGCTCTGTAAGCGAGCCTGCGGCATATGCGGTATGCGCCTTAAAGGAATACGGCGTATTTCCCGAGGAGGGCGAGGAATTCCACTACGGCACATTCGATTTCGGCGGCGGCACAGCTGATTTCGATTTTGGCGTATGCAGAACGTCGGACAAGCGCAAATTTGATTATACCATTGAAAATTACGGCGCAGGGGGAGACAGATATCTGGGCGGTGAAAATCTCCTTGAGCTTCTTTCCGTCACCGTTTTCCGTGATAATTACGACAAGATAGCCGAGAAGGGCATAACCTTTACCCTGCCGCCCCGCTGCCCCGAATTTGCAGGCTCTGCGGCGGTCGTGGCACGCTCCAAGGAAGCAGAGGCGAATATGCGCCATATGATGGAGCATCTGCGTCCTCTGTGGGAAAATACGGAGGGCTTTGCAGACGAGTTTCAGAGGGGCATTATCTGCGTTGACCTTTTCGACAGAAACGGTGAGCTTATCCCGAGATTTGAGCTTGAAGTCTCCGCCGAAAAGCTTGTCGGCATTATAAAAGACAATATCAGCAGGGGCATTGACAATTTCTTCTCCTCAATGAGCCTTGCCTATACCGCAGCAAACGCTTCTGTACCCGACAGAGTGAACATTATGCTTGCGGGAAATTCCTGCAGAAATAAGCTTGTTTCAGAGCTTTTTGAAGAAAAGTTTGCCGAGGGAGCAGAAAAGCTCCGCAAGGCTCTGGATACCGACAGGGAATTTGAATTTGTCCTCTATCCGCCGCTGGGTACGGAGGAGGCGTGCAGGCTTATGGAAAGCAGGGGCATAGACCCCCATCGGGGCAGCCTTGAGCGTCCAACAGGCAAAACCGGAGTGGCATTCGGTCTCATTATGTGCCGTAAGGGCGGCGTTATCGAGCGCAAGGCTCTCAGCGCAAAGGAAGAAGAAATTCCATTCAAGTATTTCATCGGCTTTAACAAACGTGGCCGCTTCACTATCCTGTCCGATGAAAATGCGCCTATGACCCTTTCGGGCAAGCCTGACTACAACGTATGGTACAACTTCACCGACGCCGACGAGGACACCTTTGAGATATTCTACACTCCCCTTCCCGAGGCGGTCACAAACTCCCTGCCAATTGAGCAGGTAATGAAGAAAAAATGCAGGCTGAATGTGGTATATGAAAAAGCCTGCGTATTCGTCCGTGCTTCGGGGCCAAAAACGATCCAGTATGTGGCTGCGACGGAAAACGGCATAAACTTTGACACATATCTCGGAAAGATAATGACAGTTGAGCTTGACTGACAGTAAGTTTTTAAACGGGAGATACAATCCGTCTCCCGTTTGGCTTTTTAAACAAGCCCGTAAAAAGAAACAGGGGGATCATTGTGACTCACATTTTTATAATCAATCCCTACTCGGGGCAGAGCAGTCTTGCAGGCGACCTGCGTGACAGGCTCAGCCGAATAAGCGGTCTCAATTATTATGTGTTCAATACAAGATGTGCAGGCTATGAAAAAGATCTGGTGGGAAAGGTGCTGCATTTTTTCCAGGGGGAAAAGCTGCGCTTTTACTGCTGCGGCGGCTCGGGAACTATGCGGAATATGCTCTGCGGATTTGATGATCTGTCCGATGCGGAGGTGGCATTTTTCCCCTGCGGAATGACCAACGATTTTCTCAAGGCATTCGGCGCAGATGCAGAGCGTTTTAAAAATATCGAAGAACTGATAAACGGTGACATCATCAATGTGGACTACATAAAAACTAACTGCGGCTATGCTCTGAACACCATTTCATTTGGACTTGACTCCAATACTGTACGGCTGACGGACGAATACCGCATTCTGAAAATATTTAACGACAATCTGCCCTATACTATGGCAATAATACACGCCATACTCCTGTCACAACAGCTCAGTTACGACATTGAGATAGACGGGAAAAAAGTCTCGGACATAACCGCAGAGACCATATTCGGAAACGGTAATATTTTCGGCGGCAATCTGTATTTTTCCGACTCGGACGACATTACCGACGGCACAGGAGGCTATCTGAACGCACCGAAGCTCAACACTATAGAAGAAATTAAAATGATGGGCGCTCTTATCAAGCGTGATATGGACTATGGACGAAAAATATGCCGCTGCGGAGAATTTCAGCGGTTTGGCATACGCCGCACAGACGGTTCACCCTTTATGCTGAATTTTGACGGCGAGCTGCAGAGCGGCATTACCTCTCTTGAGGCTCAGATAGTGCAAAGGGGACTGAAATTTGTAGTCCCGAAGGGAATAAAAGTCCCGAAGGGAATAACAGTGCCAAAGGAAACGGAAGGGGGTGGCGGAAATGAATGACGATTTTTACCGTGGAAGCAAAAACGGTTTGTTTTTCTTCTTTATCGGAGCGATAATAGTCATTATCTCGGCTGCGGCATTGAAGGTCGCTTCCTTCCCCATACGAACCGCAGGCGGCTTTTCCCTGCTGGGTGTTTTTCTGGCGCTGGTATTTTTGCAGAACAGGATAAAAAAGCGTGCCTATCAGATACTGCAGACCGGTTCATTTATGCTCATAGCCGTAATGCTGGGGTGCGTCTTTCAAAGCACCACCATATTCTTCTGCACAATGGCACTTCAATGTGCAGTAATGCTTATGTATATGGATTCGGGATTTATGCGGATACAAAGCATAATAATGACGGGGATCTTCATTGCTGTGGGGCTTCCTTCATTTATGGGATCTCCAAGAGCGGCAGACCCATTTCAGTACATTGCCTGCGCTCTGACCGTTATGGGAGTACAATGGATGTGCCGCAATGTGGCGAAATTCGTGGAGCTTCGTGACCGCAGAAACAGAGAGCAGGAGAGAAGCCTTGACGACCTTCTGAAAATTGTCGAGGACAAGTGCGACGAGGCAAGAGCCGCAACTAAGAGCAAATCGGACTTTCTTTCAAATATGTCCCACGAGATACGCACTCCCCTGAACTCCGTTCTGGGAATGAACGAGCTTATCCTCCGTGAAGCCGAGGACGAGAGCATAATAAACTACGCCTCCAATGTGGAGACCTCGGGCAAGCTGCTTTTGTCACTTATAAACGATATCCTTGATTTTTCAAAAATAGAGTCGGGCAAAATGGAGATAGTTCCCGTAAGATACCAGATAGCTTCGGTGGTAAATGACACCGTTAATATGCTGAGCCGCCGCTTCGAGGAAAAGGGTCTTGAGCTGAAAATAAACGCCGACCCCGAGATACCAAGCTGTCTTTTCGGAGACGAGGTGCGTATACGTCAGATACTCACAAACATTATGACAAACGCCTTAAAATACACCGACTCAGGCTCTGTCACCCTTACCGCAGGCTTTGAGAAGCAGTCGGAGGACAGCGTGCTGCTCATTCTCTCCGTAAAGGACACGGGCAGAGGAATTAAGGAAGAGGACAGGGATAAGCTTTTCTGCGGCTTTACCCGTGTGGATCAGGTGAAAAACAGAAATATTGAGGGAACGGGTCTGGGACTTTCCATCACCTCCCGCCTTGTGTCGATGATGAACGGCACTATTGAGGTGGAGAGCGTTTACGGCGAAGGCTCGGAATTTATAGTAAAGCTTCCTCAGAAGATAATCAGCGCAGAGCCTTCGGGAGAGTTCTGCACCCGCACAGAAAGCGCTCCCGACCGCCGAAAATACCGTGAGAGCTTCACCGCTCCCGAGGCACGTATTCTCGTGACCGACGACAACAGGTCAAATCTTCTTGTGGCGGAGGGGCTTTTAAAGCCCACAAAAATTCAGGTGGACTGCGCTTCAAGCGGATACGAGTGCATAAACCGTCTCAGAGCAAATAAGTATGATGTACTGCTTCTCGACCATATGATGCCCGAAATGGACGGTGTGGAAACGCTGAAAAAAATTCGGGAAGAAAATCTTGCTCCGGGAATGCCCGTTGTTGCCCTTACTGCAAATGCTGTTTCGGGAGCGAGGGATATGTATGTGGAATACGGCTTTGAGGACTATCTTGCAAAGCCTATTGCAGGAAACAGCCTTGAAAAAATGCTCTTAAAGCTTCTTCCTCCCGAGCTTGTACATATGTCCGATGAGAATGCCGCCGAGGAAACGGCAGACACAAAGGAAACATCCGATATAAAGCCCTCGGAGCTTATTGACCGAAGCGTGGCAATGACCTACTGCAGTAACAGCGAGGAGCTTTATTTGATAATCCTGCAAGCCTACTGCGAGGAATTTGAGGAGAGAGTAAAAAAGCTTTGTGATTTTTACGAGCAGAAGGACATTGACAATTACCGAATTGTTGTCCACTCCTTAAAAAGCACCTCTCTGAACATCGGCGCAAAAGCTCTTTCCGAGGAAGCACGCACTCACGAGTTTGCCGCAAAAGACGGGAACTGGGAAGTCATTGCCGAAGATTTTGACAGGCTTATGGAGAATTACAGAGCGGTCAATGAGGAGGCGATGAAAATCGCCGGGGAGCTTGAGACAGGCTGAGACTGCAGCCGCCAAATTCCGATTTGGTTCGTTTAAAAAAATCTGCCCGTCCTGCGTCATATCCGCAGAACGGGCAGTCATTATTTTATGCGCCTTGCTTCAACATAATATCTCTTGTCCTCGGCGTGTCCCATAGAAAATGTCTTTCTCGGAAGTGCGCCGTCCTTTATTACTGTGGGGAAAAGCTCCTCCTTGCCCATATCGGGAAGAAGTATGCCTGCGCTTCGTGGAGCAGCCGACAGACGCTTTACCACATCTGCGCCGTGAATGTAGTCTATCTTTCCGCCATTCTCTTTAAGATATCCGTCAAGGAAGCTCTGAACGCTGCCTACGGTGAGATTTGAGGTGGGATTTGATATTCCAAATCGCTTCACATCACCGCCGCACACCCATTCAAAGGACTGCATATTTTCGGAGATATCCTCGGTAAGCCCAAGTGCAGCGGTCATTTTTTCAAGGAGATCTTCGGTGTCGATATCGGTGATTATCCTGTGGATAGCCTCGAACTCCAGCGCCTCGCTATGAAGATTTACTATTTCCGCAAGAGCATAGCGGGCAGGGTGATCTGACATATCCTTACCCGGATTTTCACGCTTTAATTCCTCGTAATACTCCTTTGCGGTGGCGAGGGAGTGGTTTCCGTCGCCCATTGCATACAGCAGAACCGGAACGTCCTTTATGCCGTAGCGCTTTTCAAAGTTTTCTTTGCTGCCAAGCTTTGCAAGAGCCTTGTCGCAGTCGTCAATATCCTCGCCGTGAACAAGGTAGCCCTTGATACTGCCGCCGTTTTTCATCAGCGTAAAATCATAGACCTTTTCAAGGGAGTTTTTCTTTTCGCCTATCTTCTCGATGACCGTCTTTTCGGGGTCGTCAATGAGTATCATTATGTGGGGCAGCTCCAAGGGCGCACCACGGCGAACCTTGAGTCTGGGGGGTATGCGCTCGGCAACGGTGGCTTCGGTGGCTCTTACGGGAGATGTGCTGCCCTTGCGGAAATCATACTGCTCCAGGTCTATCACTCCCACAAGTCCCTGACGGAGCTTGCCTGTGCTGTCGGTGCGCTCTACATAAATAAGTGAGTCCTTGTATTCCTTGAATATGCCCTTGTCAAGATAATCGTTCATTGTGCGGCGAATATCCTCTATCCGCTTTTCCGAGTCGGGGCTTTCAAGATATGCTTCGGGAAGGATAAGCTTTAATGCGGAGCAGCTGTCTCCTGCGATCTTTGCGGCATCTTCCCAGTATTCGGGCTGTGATGTGAACTGGTCGCAGGCAACAACCGCCCATTTGCTCATATTCTGAGCGGCAGGGAGAAGTATATCGGCAGCGCCAAAAGCTGTTGATGATCTTTTCACTTTATTCATTCCTTTCATTCTTCGGTAAAACTCAGCTTCATTGACATATAAATGGACTTGTCCTCGATGAATTTAAGCTTTTTGTACAGAGGATAGCCGCACTTTGTGGCACGAAGCTCTATGTAGGACAGATCCCACGCTTTGCCGTCCTCTATCGCCATATTCACAAGAGTTTCGCCAATTCCCCGTCTGCGGAATTCGGGAAGGGTGTAGACGTTCATCAGCGTTCCCGTTTTTCCCGTAATGAACAGGGGGCTGGCAGGCTTGTTTATAAGCAGGAAGAAAACGCAGCCTGCCGCTCTGCCGTCCTCCTCCGCAAGATATACAACACAGTCTCTGTTAAGATGCTCCTGAAAATAGCCCTTTGATTTATCGGCTATCTCGTCAAACACCGACTGCTCAAGATCCTCGTGAGTCTCGTGCATATACCCCAGGCGCAGCTCTATCAGCGTGGGGATATCCGCAGGCTTTGCTTTTCTGTAGGTTATCATTTTCTGCAGGTCCTTTCACTTTTTCTTTTATTTCAGATTATAGCACATTATGGTTTGTATGTCAACCGAGAGAATAATATAAGCTCCGTGGGATTCACCCTGTGATACAAAAACTCTGCTGCTCCAATAAGCACTTGACAGCAATTTCCATAAATGATACAATAAAGAAAAACAATACCGAAAGGGAGTTTGCTATGAATATCCGTAAGCTTTTGGCTCTTGTTTGCGCAGGGGCAATAACAATGGGAATGACCGCCTGTACAGGGGAAAAGTCTGACCCTGTAATGACTTATGTTCCCTCCTCCGAAAACGTTAAGCCCCTGGGCAGAACAATGGTTACAGATGATATGCTCTGGCTTGCATTTTCAGGCTCGGGAGCCGAGTTTACCGTAAGCGGCACAAAGGCTGAGATAGTCATCGCAGGAGATGACAACGCCGAAAAGCCCGACAACGAGGACGATAAGGCAAGGATAGCGGTATATGTTAACGGCGAAAGAGTGGTTGACGATATGATAGACCACGCTGAGGAGACATACACCGTTTTTGAAAGCGAAGCTCCCGCAGAATGTGATATAAAGATAGTCAAGCTGTCCGAAACTGCAATGTCCACCTGCGCCGTCAAGTCAATAACGGTGGAGGGCGGTGAAATAAAGCCTGCCGAGAAAAAGGAGCATTTCATCGAATTTGTGGGCGATTCCATCACCTGTGGATACGGCGTTGACGATGAGAACAGAGATCACCACTTCTCCACCAAGACCGAGGACGTGACAAAGACCTATGCCTACAAGACCGCAGAGGCTCTGAATGCAGATTACAGTATGGTATCCATCAGCGGCTACGGCATTATCTCAGGCTATTCCGACGGCAAGAAAAAGGTGGCAAACCAGCAGCTTCCTAAGTATTATGACAAGCTGGGCTTTTCCTACGGCACATTCAAAGGAAAAAAAGTCAGCTCCGAAAGCTGGGATTTCACAGGCTATACTCCCGATGTTATAGTTGTAAATCTGGGCACCAATGACGAGTCCTACACCAAAAACAAAGAGGACAGAATAAAGGATTACACCGATTCCTATGTTGAATTTTTAAAGACTATCCGTTCAAATAACCCCGACTCGCAGATAATATGCACCCTTGGCATAATGGGCAGCGGACTTTATCCCTATGTTGAGCAGGCGGTTCAGAACTACACCGAGGAAACAGGCGATACAAAGGTCTGTGCAATGCCCTTTGACGTTCAGTCCCCCGATGACGGCTATGCAGCTGACTGGCACCCCACCGATGCGACCCACACAAAGGCAGCCGAAAAGCTCACCGCTGAAATAAAGAGCGTTATGGGCTGGTAAAAAAAATTCCCCTCAGCCGCAGATATACGGCTGAGGGGACAGCATTTTGCGATTGTGACCGATTTGTAATTGACAAAATATGCCGAAAAATGTATAATATAATCGGTACATACGGTAACGAATAAGCCAATAAGAGCATAACGCTCTGACGGTAGGCGGCGTGTCTCCTCTTTTCCCTTGGTATTCTTAAAGGGAAGGAGGTGCAGATGTAGATGACGATAATCGAAATTTGTGCGGTTTCAGCGCTTGTCGTTGATGTAATTCGCCTTATCATAGAGATTCTGAAATACAGAAGCAATAAAAAAGACTGACCGCCCAAGTGCAAGTTGAGCGGTTAGCAGTCTGACATCACGTTAGCGACATAAAAAAACCATTCAGGAAACACGCCGTCTACACGGCTTATCCTTTATTAGTATTATACCACATTCCCCCTTGTTTTGTCAAGGGGGAATTTTCTATTATATCAATACTCAAGCTTCTTGTCAATATAAGCGATTAGCTCGTCTATCTTGACTCTTTCCTGAGCCATAGTGTCTCTGTCACGAACGGTAACGCAGCCGTCCTCGAGGGTGTCGAAATCGTAGGTGATGCAGAAAGGTGTGCCGATCTCGTCCTGACGGCGGTAACGCTTGCCAATCTGACCTGCCTCGTCATACTCAACGTTCCACTTCTTTGCAAGCTTGGTGTAAAGCTCTATAGCAGGCTCCTTGAGCTTCTTTGTAAGAGGAAGAATTGCAGCCTTAACGGGTGCAAGAGCGGGGTGGAGGTGCATAACTGTTCTTACGTCGGACTTGTCGCCCTCGCCGATCTCCTCCTCGTCATATGCCTCGCAGACAATGGTGAGGAAAAGTCTCTCAACGCCGAGAGAAGGCTCGATAACGTAGGGAACGTACTTCTCGTTTGTCTCGGGATCGAAATATTCCATAGACTTGCCGCTGGTCTTCATATGCTGAGTGAGGTCATAGTCGGTTCTGTCCGCAATGCCCCACAGCTCGCCCCAGCCGAAGGGGAAGAGATACTCAAAGTCGGTAGTTGCCTTGGAGTAGAAGCAAAGCTCCTCGGGAGAGTGGTCACGAAGTCTCAGGTGCTCTTCCTTGATGCCCAGACCCAGAAGGAAGTCCTTGCAGTAGCTTCTCCAATACTGGAACCACTCAAGGTCGGTGCCGGGCTTGCAGAAGAATTCAAGCTCCATCTGCTCGAACTCTCTTACACGGAAGATGAAGTTGCCGGGAGTGATCTCGTTTCTGAAGGATTTGCCCACCTGACCAACGCCGAAGGGAACCTTTTTGCGGGTAGTTCTCTGAATGTTGTTGAAGTTTACGAAAATACCCTGAGCGGTCTCGGGACGGAGATAAAGCTCAGCCTTGGAGTCCTCGGTAACGCCCTGGAAGGTCTTGAACATCAGATTGAACTGACGGATATCGGTAAAGTTCTTCTTGCCGCACTCAGGGCATACGATATTGTTTTTGTCGATATATTCGAGCATCTTCTGATTTGTCCAGCCGGCAACGTTTGTGCCGTCAAAATCCTCAATGAGCTTATCTGCACGGTGACGTGTCTTGCACTCCTTGCAGTCCATAAGGGGGTCGGAGAAACCGCCGATATGACCCGAAGCAACCCAGGTCTGGGGATTCATAAGGATAGCGGAGTCAAGGCCAACGTTGTAGGGGCTTTCCTGAACGAACTTCTTGAGCCACGCCTTTTTGATGTTGTTTTTAAGCTCAACGCCGAGAGGACCGTAGTCCCAGGTATTAGCAAGACCGCCGTAGATCTCGCTTCCGGGATATACAAAGCCTCTGCCCTTACAGAGAGCCACGATCTTGTCCATAGTTTTTTCAACAGCCATTTTTTAAACCACCTTTTATATTTTCCTGCCGGTCTGCGGCAGATATTTTCATAGTTATATTTAATTATATTCCATATCGGGGCTGTTGTCAAGTGATTTGGTTTATCTTTGCATAAAACAATTCCAAAATTAAAAATAATTTGCAAAAAATTAAATCTCCCCGAAATTTTGCACTCACTGCGAAAAATACTTGCAAAACCGCAAAAAGTATGGTATAATAATTAGGTATTATTGTCTGCGGCTTGCACGCAGCGAAAAATCAAGAGAAAAGAGGAACTTATATGGAGCTTGATATGGTCAAATACCTTGCAAAGCTTGGAAAGCTCAGCTTCACCGACGAGGAGCTTGAGCAGGCTGTTAAGGATATGACAAGCATTATCGAAATAATGGATACCATCAAGGAAATAGACATTGCCTACGACCCTCTCAAGGACAATCACAACGTTTATCTTAAGGATCTCAGAAAGGACGAGGCAAAGCCCTCTCTCCCCACCGAAAAGCTTTTGCAGAACGCCGTACAGAGCGAGAACTGCTTTGTAGTGCCCAAGGTCGTTGAATAAAAATTAAGGAGTTGTGTTTAATGGAAGTAACTTCCCTTACCATAAAGGAACTGCGAAATAAGCTCGATAAGAAAGAAATTTCTGCACCCGAGCTTACAAAGGCATACCTTGACAGGATAAAGGCTGTAGACGGAAGCCTTGAAAGCTACATCACCGTCACCGAAAGCGAAGCCCTCTCCGCTGCAGAGGCGGCTCAGAAGAAAATTGACGCAGGCAGCGCTTCACCACTCTGCGGAATACCCCTTGCAATAAAGGACAATATCTGCACAGACGGCGTAAAGACCACTTGTGCTTCAAAAATGCTTGAGAACTTCATTCCTCCCTACAACGCTACCGTTATGGAGAAGCTTGAGGCAGAGGATATCGTAATGCTGGGCAAGACCTCTATGGACGAGTTTGCAATGGGCGGCTCTACCCAGACCTCCGCATTCAAGAAGACTAAAAATCCCTATGACCTGACAAGAGTTCCCGGCGGTTCTTCCGGCGGCTCCGCTTCGGCTGTGGGCGCAGACCTCTGTGCTGCGGCTATCGGTTCGGATACCGGCGGATCGATCCGTCAGCCCTCTTCATTCTGCGGAGTTACAGGCCTCAAGCCTACTTACGGCAGAGTTTCCCGTTACGGTCTTGTGGCATTCGCAAGCTCCCTCGACCAGATAGGTCCCATTGCAAGAAGCGCAGAAGACTGCGGAATTATCCTTAATGCCATTGCAGGCTACGATCCCCACGACGGCACAGTTTCCAAAAATCCCGTTGATGATTATACATCAAAGATCGGTATGGATATGAAGGGCGTAAAAATCGCCGTTCCTGCGGAGTTCTATGCAGAGGGCATTGACGATGTGGTAAGAAAGACCGTTCTTGCTGCGGCTGACAAGTACAAGGAAATGGGCGCAGAGCTTGTTGAATGCTCTATGCCTTCTCTGAAATACGCCGTTGCCGCATACTACCTCATTTCCTCCGCAGAGGCTTCCTCAAACCTTTCCCGTTATGACGGAATAAAGTACGGTCACAGAAGCGACATCTCGGGCAATTACAACGAGCTTGTCACCGCTTCAAGAAGCGAGGGCTTCGGCGACGAGGTCAAGAGACGTATCCTCCTGGGAAACTACGCTCTCTGCTCGGGCTACTATGACGCTTACTACGGCAAGGCTATGGCTCTCAAGCAGAAGATCAGAGAGGAATACGGCGAGATATTTGAAAAGTGCGATATGATACTCACTCCCACCGCTCCTACAGTTGCCTACGGCGTTAACGAGAATATCGACGACCCCAAGAAGATGTATCAGGCAGATATCTGCACCGTTACAGTTAACATCGCTTCTCTCCCTGCAATTTCCACCACCTGCGGCTATGACGAAAAGGGTATGCCCATAGGTATGTCACTTATCGGCAGAATGTGGGACGAGGCTTCCATTATCGGCGCCGCAGACGCATTTGAAAAGAACTTCAGCCGCATTGCGGCAAAAATATGATCAGAAAGGGTGAATGAAGCTATGTCAGTATCAGATTACATTCCCGTTATCGGTCTTGAAATACACTCGGAGCTGCTTACCAATTCAAAGGTATTCTGCACCTGCTCCGCTGAATTCGGCGGCGACAGAAACACACGCTGCTGCCCCGTATGCTCGGGTATGCCCGGCACTCTTCCCGTTATCAATCAGACTGCTGTTGAATATGCGGTAAGAGCAGGCTATGCTTTAAACTGCGACATCAATAAATTCTCCGTTTTCGACAGAAAGAACTACTTCTATCCCGACCTTCCCAAGGCGTATCAGATATCCCAGATGCCCCTGCCCCTGTGCATTAACGGCTCTGTGCCCATCGAGTACGAGGAGAACGGCGAGAAGAAGCAGAAAACTATCCGCATAAACCGTATCCACCTTGAGGAGGACGCAGGAAAGCTTATCCACGATGACTTAAACGGCGTTTCCCTCTGCGACTACAACCGCTGCGGAATTCCCCTTATCGAGATAGTTACCGAGCCTGATATGTCCTCTCCCGAGGAGGCAAGAACTCTCGTTGAGACGATCGCCCTGCTGCTCCAGTATTCGGGAGTTTCCGACTGTAAGATGGAGCAGGGTTCTATCCGTGCGGACGTTAACATCTCCCTTATGAAAAAGGGCGACACCGAGTTCGGCACAAGAGCCGAGATAAAGAACGTTAACTCCCTCAAGTCCATTTACCGCACCATTGAGTTTGAGATAAAGCGCCAGGCTCAGATACTCGACAGAGGCGGCAAGGTAGTACAGGAGACAAGACGTTTCGACGCAAACCGTGGCGAAACAAAGTCTATGAGAACCAAAGAGGACGCTCACGACTACAAATATTTCCCCGACCCCGATATCCTGCAGGTAAATTTCTATGACGAGGACCTTGAGAGAATAAAGAATTCTCTCCCCGAAATGCCCAAGGACAGACTTGCAAAATACATCGGCTTCGGCATTCCCGAGAAGGAAGCAAAGGTCATTGTCAACACCAAGAAGATATCCGACCTCTTTGAAGAAGCGCTTAGATGCTACAATAATCCCAAGTCTCTCGTTAACTTTATCAACGGCGAGATAATGAGACGTATGAACTTAGGCGAGATCGACATTGACAAGCCTATGTTCACCGCAGCAGATATCGCAAAGCTTGTGGAGATGTCCGATACCGACAAGGTAACAAAGAACGACGCCAAGGAAATTTTCCGTGAAATGGCTGAAAAGGGCGGCGACCCCGAGGCTATCGCTAAGCGTGAGGGTATGCTCATTGTCAGCGATACGGGCAAGGTCCTCGAAGTAATCGAAAAGGTGCTTGCCGCAAATGAAAAGGCTGTTAACCAGTACAAGGGCGGAGACGTCAAGGTATTCGGCTTCCTTATGGGACAGTGCAACAAGGAGCTGAGAGGTGCGGCTACTCCCAAGGTTGTTAAGGAAGAGCTGGAGAAGAAGCTCAAATCGCTTTGATTTAATATAAAGAGATTTTTTACGGGGAACGGTCTCGTTCCCCGTCAGCGTGTTGAAAAAGCTTAAAGCTATAAATAAAAAAATGATCACAGAAATTGGCTTCAATACTTACGTTACCGAGCCACAAAACGAGAAAATTATTGCTATCTTTCCAACGAGGTGGCTCAGCGACACGCTGCGGGGGACGTTTTCGTCTCCCGATTTTTTTGCTTGAATTTTTATGTGTTATGTGTTATACTAAAGAAAAGGGAGGCGATAGCTATGGGACGTGACGTTGTATCGGCAAAGCTTGATGTAATATTCAAGAAAATTTTTACGGAAAACAGGGATATGCTCCACGATTTTATCTCGGCAATTCTTGATATACCAAGCGAAAAAATTACAGAGATAACCATAACAAATCCCGAGCTTCCGCCCGAGAGCGCTTTGGGCAAATTCAGCAGGCTTGACCTGAGTCTTAAAGTGGACGACAAGCTTGTGAATGTGGAGATACAGGTGAAGGAGCACGCCGATTATCGTGACAGGACACTTTTTTACTGGGCAAAACTCTATACATCGGAGCTAAAAAGCGGCGAGGATTACGGAGACCTGAAGCAGACCATTGCAATTAACATTATCAACTTTAATATGTTCAGCGGTGAAAACTATCATAACGAGGTAGTGACCACCATCAAGGACACGGGAGAAATTTTCTCCGATAAATTTTCCATTCATTTCTTTGAACTGAAAAAGATAAGCCGCAAGCCAAACCCCAAAAACAGGAAGGAACTGTGGCTTCAATACATCAACGCCGATAAGGAGGAGGAGCTTGCTATGATTGAAAATACCAATGTGCCTATTATGCAGAAGGCTGTAAGGGTCATTTACGATATGAGCGAGGACACACGTGTCCGTGAGATAGCCCGTATGCGTGAAAAGGCTCTCCACGATGAGGCTACTTATCTGAAAGAGGCGAGGGAAGAGGGAGAAGCAATAGGACTCGTTAAAGGCAGAGCCGAGGGCAGAGCTGAAAGAGACGATGAGATCATTGCCCGAATGAAAGCGATAGGTTATTCAGACGATGATATTAAGGGGATTTTTGGCTTATGAGTGAAGAAAAATTCAGAGTAATTTACGATACGAGCGAGGAAACGAGAATAAAGGAGCTTGCCCGTATGCGTGAAAAGGCTCTTCACGATGAGGCTACTTATCTGAAAGAGGCGTGGGAAGAGGGCTTTGCCAAAGAATACGCTGAAGGCTATGCTAAAGGTTATGCCGAAGGCTATGCCCAAGGATACGCCGAAGGCTATGCCCAAAAGAATCAAGAAATTGCTGCCCGAATGAGAGAATTGGCTATTCGGAAGATATTATAAATGAGATTTTGACTAAATAAAATCATCTCCCCGTCATACTGTTTGAGGTATGTCGGGGAGAATTTTATTTATCCGATTTAAGGCTGCTGCCCATAATATCCGAAACGTCCGTAATGGTCACAAAAGCTTTTTCATCGTGCTTTGCAACGATAGCCTTGAGCTTTGCTATCTGGAAACGGTTCACCACGAAGTAAATAATGGTCTGTTCCTTGCCCTTATAATAGCCGTGAGACTGAATGTGGGTTATGCCGTGACCGAAGGTCTCCGAAAGCTCTTCGCTTATCTCGTCCTTTTTGCTTGTAATTATCATAGCGGACTTTGCCTTGTCGAAGCCCTCGACGATAAAGTCAACCGTTTTAATGGCGGCGCAGTAGGTGATTATTGAGTAAAGAGGAAGAATAAAATCGCTCAGGATCGCACCTGCCGCAATATAAAGAACAGCGTTGTAAATCATAACAAAGTTGCCCACCGTAAGCCCCAGCCGCTTTGCAAATATCACCGCCATAACTTCAATTCCGTCAATGGCACCGCCGAAGCGGATAGTGAGACCGCTGCCCACGCCCGAGATAAGTCCGCCGAAAATAGCGCACAGAAGCAGATCGTTTCCCGCAACGGGAGAGCCTGCGCTCAGGTCAAAGCCGCACATATACGTGATTATGTAGGAGGCTGCCGAATACACAATGACCGCAAATATGGAATAGACCGTAAAATGCATACCCTGCATTTTCGTTCCGAAGATGAACAGGGGAACGTTCAGGATAATGAGAAACACCGACATAGGTACCGCAGGGAGCAGCCTGCACATGAGCATTGAGGTTCCCGAAATTCCGCTGTCGTAGAGATGAACGGGGGCTAAAAACAGGTTTACTCCGATGGCATTGATAATGCCTGCCGCAAGGAGCATAAGGAAATTTATTGCCTTGAACTCGCTTAAAAAACCTTTTGCTTTCATAACATATACACTCTCCTTTTCTTTATTCTTATAACTATAGTATAATATATTTCAAAAAACTTGTCAATGCTAACGGGAAAAGCATTTTAATTTTGTATGATATCCCCAAAAAGCGTGGGCGGTGAGACTTTAATTAGTGCAAGGCTATGATTTTAAAATTTTGCACTTGAAAACCGTTTCACATATGGTATAATTAGTATGACAATGTATGCATACAAGTCGAAAATTTAATAAAGGCAAACGGTGCCCCGGCGGGCTTTTCTGTCCGGTCCGGGGGTAAAAGGGAAGCAGGTGAAAATCCTGCACGATCTCGTCACTGTGATAAGGGAGCGAACGGGCAAAGCCTTGCAAAAGGCAGTCACTGACCATAGCGGTCGGGAAGACGTCCCGTGAGTGATGATCTTTAAGCCAGGAAACCTGCCGCTTGTCTGTACAGGGTTTAAGTACCCAAGATCACGAGGTATTGATCGTACATATCGGACACCGCCAAAAATTTTTATAAGGGCGGGGTCTTGTTTGCTGTACCCTCTTTACGTATCGTAGGAGGGCATTTTTTGTCAATACCTCCGAAAAAACGGAGGAATATTTTTATGAAAAGGTCAAAGCATATTCTTGCGGCTGTTACAGCGCTTTTAGTTTTGTCGGCAATGACAGCCTGCGGAGGAACAAACGGCGGCGAAAACACTTCGGGAACTGTTTCAGAGACTGTTTCCGAAACGGTGCAGTCCGAGGAAGCGGAGCAGACTGCCGCAGAGACGGAGGAAACCTCTCAGTCCGAGGAAATTTCCGCACAGGAAGAAGCCCCGGAAGAGGACGAAGAAAACTATGATACAGGAGACGCTTCATTGGATAATGTAAGAAATCAGGACGATATCGGCGAAAACGAGCTTTTGGTGGTAAGCTTCGGCACAAGCTATAACGACAGCCGCCGCCTTACTGTGGGAGCGATAGAAAACGATCTTGAAGCGGCGTTCCCCGATTATTCCGTAAGACGTGGATTTACCTCGAATATCATCATTGACCACGTTCAGAGACGTGACGGAGTTCTTATTGACGATATTGACGCCGCTCTCACCCGTGCGGCGGACAACGGGGTAAAAAATCTTGTTATCCAGCCCACTCACCTTATGAACGGCATTGAGTATGACGAGATAGTGGAAAAGGCGGCAAATTATTCCGACGCCTTTGAAAAGGTGGTATTCGGCGAGCCGCTCCTTACAAGTGATGAGGATTTTGAAAGAGCGGTAAAAGCCATTACAGATGATACCAAGGAATATGATGACGGGGAAACTGCCATCTGCTTTATGGGTCACGGAACGGAACATTCCGCAAACGGCGTTTACTCGAAAATTCAGGAGCTTTTTACCGCAGGTGGATATGATAACTATTTCATAGGAACCGTTGAAGCTGCTCCCACTCTTGATGATGTTATGGCTTCTGTCAAGGCAGGGAATTACAAGAGAGTAGTGCTCCAGCCCCTTATGGTTGTTGCAGGCGACCACGCAAACAACGATATGGCAGGAGACGAGGACGGTTCCTGGAAAAGTGCTTTTGAGAGCGAGGGATATGAGGTTGTCTGCGTTCTTAAAGGTCTGGGCGAAAACGAGGAGATAAGAAAAATTTACGCCGACCACGCTCAGGCGGCAATTGACTCCCTGAACTGATAACCATATTATACACAGCAGACCTCTCTCCGTTTATACGGGGAGAGACTGCTTTTAAATAAAGGAATGAAAATTAAAATGAATAAAAAAGCAAATCTGTCTCTCCTGCTTGTTATGTCGGTGCTTATGATGAGCGCCTGCGGAAATACGGATAGTGACAATTCTGCCGAGACCACTATATCCGAAGCTGTTTCAGAGGTAACAACAGTAAGCACAAATGCCGTTGCCGAGGGAGCACAGACCGTTCCCGACGGGCTTGTTATCCCCGATGATATGACCCCTGTTTATGCGGACAGCTTAAAGGACGGAGAATATAACATCAAGGTGGACTCAAGCTCCTCAATGTTTACAGTTACCGACTGTGTTCTTACCGTATCCGAAGGAAAAATGACCGCCCGAATGACAATGGGGGGAACGGGCTATCTGTATCTGTTTATGGGCAAGGGAGAGAATGCCTCGGAGGACGGGTATATCCCCTTTGAGGAAGATCCCGACGGCACACACTCCTTTACAGTTCCCGTCGAGGGCCTTGATATGGGCATTGACTGCGCCGCATTCAGCAAAAAGAAAGAAATGTGGTATGACCGCACTCTCCTTTTCCGTGCAGACTCCCTTCCTGCGGACGCTTTTGCAGATGGTGTTATCAATACTATCGAAAGTCTCGGACTTGCGGACGGTGAATATACCGTAGATGTGTCCCTTGAGGGCGGCTCGGGCAGGGCGAAAATAAATTCTCCAGCAAGGCTCACCGTTTCAGACGGAGAAGCCTTTGCCGAAATTGTCTGGGGCAGCTCAAACTACGACTGTATGACCGTTGGCAGCGAGAAATATTATCCACAAAACACCGAGGGCAATTCGGAATTTGTCATTCCCGTAACGGGCTTTGACTACAAAATGCCCGTCTCCGCAAATACCACCGCAATGAGCACTCCCCACGAGATCGAATATACCTTGTATTTCGACTCGGCAACAATTACGGCAGAATGAGAAATCTTATAAAGCTTGCGGGAATACTGCTCTGCACCATAGTGTTCTGTTCCTGTTCAAAGAAAGCCGTTACAAACGGATTTTCCCTTGAAAATGCAGAGCCTGTGGGAGAGATGGAACTTATGTATGCCACTCAGTTTTCGGTCGAGTATTACGAAAATGATATTTCTCTTGTGACCGTATCTGACGGGGAAAAATATCTCCTTGTTCCCGAAAATGAAGCGGTGGAAGAGATACCCAACAATATCACCCTTATCCGTACCCCTGCAGACAATATCTACCTTGCCGCATCTTCCGCAATGGATATGTTTTTCGGCATAGGTGCAGAGGGGAATGTGCGTGCCACAGCCACCCTTGAAAGGGACTGGGCACTGTCAGAAGTTAAAGAAGCAATGGCGAATGAGGATATCCTCTATGCGGGAAAATACTCCGCACCCGATTACGAGCTTATCCTGTCCGAGGGGTGCGGTCTTGCCATTGAGTCAACGATGATATACCACAAGCCCGAGGTAAAGGAGCATCTACAAAGGCTTGGAATACCCGTGCTTATCGAGCGCTCAAGCTACGAAACTCACCCCCTGGGACGGCTTGAATGGGTAAAGCTTTACGGACTGCTTACGGGCAGGGAGGAAGAGGCAGAGCGGCTTTTTTCGGAGCAGTCGGAGCTTCTTAACAGCATTACTCAAAGCGGAAGTACGGGAAAGACCGCCGCATTTTTCTACATTTCCTCAAACGGCTATGCTGTTGTGCGAAAGCCCGGGGACTATGTTTCCCGAATGATAGAGCTGGGCGGCGGAGAGTATATTTTTTCTCCCGAGGAATTAAATGTTGATGAAAATGCTCAGTCCACAATAAATATGCAGTTTGAGGTGTTTTATTCCGAAGCGGCGATGGCAGATGTGCTTATCTACAACAGCACCATTGACGGGGGAATGGATAACCTTTCGCAACTTACAGAAAAAAACAGTCTCCTTTCCGAATTCAAGGCGGTACGTTCGGGAGATGTGTGGTGTACGGATAAAAATATGTTTCAGCAGACAACGGGAGCGGCAGAGGTCATTCGTGAGCTGAACCTTATTTTTACGGGAGAAGCCGAGGACGATATGGAGTATTTTTACAGATTAAAATAAACGGCGGAAAGGAGAGTATGAAATGACAAAGGAAACAAAGCGCTATATTATGGGCTACACTATCCTTGTGCTGCTACTGCTTTTCCTTATGACGGCAAGCCTTTTTTCGGGCAGCGTCAGCTTTTCCCCCGAGGAGGTCATAAAAGTCCTTACGGGAGCGGAAAGGGGAACAACAGCCGCAAACATCATACTCTCCATACGCCTGCCGAGAATGCTTGCGGCAATGGTGCTTGGCGGCGGTCTGGCAGTTTCGGGATATCTTCTGCAGACCTATTTTGCTAATCCCATTGCAGGGCCTTTTGTCTTGGGAATATCCTCGGGGGCAAAGCTTACCGTTGCAATGGCGATGATATTTTTTCTGCAAAGGGGAATACCCCTTACCTCGGGTGCGCTTATCATATCCTCATTTGCAGGCTCAATGCTGTCGATGGGCTTTATTCTTGCGGTGTCGTCTAAAATAAAGCGAAGCTCTATGCTTGTGGTGTGCGGCGTTATGATTGGCTACATCTGCTCGGGAATAACCGATATTGCGGTCACATTTGCAGACGATTCCAATATCGTCAATCTCCACAGCTGGTCAATGGGCAGCTTTTCGGGAATTGATGCGGAAGATGTGAAAGCCTTTTCACCCGTAATATTTATCTGTCTCGGGGCGGCGTTTTTAATGTCAAAGCAGATAAACGCATACCGCCTGGGAGAGGTGTACGCACAAAGCTCGGGGGTGAATATCAGGGCGTTCAGAGTGGGGCTGATACTTGTCTCAAGCCTGCTTTCCGCCGCCGTGACCGCATTTGCGGGGCCTGTTTCCTTTGTGGGAATAGCCGTTCCTCATCTTATCAAAAAGCTTTTTAAAACTGCCGACCCGAAGCTTATTATCCCTGCCGCATTTCTGGGCGGAGGGGTGTTCTGCCTTATGTGCGACCTGCCTGCAAGGATACTTTTCGCCCCCTCGGAGCTTAGCATAAGCTCGGTAACGGCTCTTGCGGGTGCGCCTGTGGTCATCGCCATTATGGCTGGGCGGCACCGAGAGCAATGACTTCTTTATTATTTTTTATTTATTCTTTATTCTTTAAAGCTATGTTCCGGGCGGCGGTTGAATTATAAAGATGAATATGGTATAATACAGAATTAGGAAAACGCTTAATAATTCAAATCGGATTTTAAAATTGCGAGGAAAAACTATGCCTGAAAAATCATTTAAAATAGACCAGATATCTGCCGGCTGGATAATGGGATATATAAGCGATGGGGAAAACACTATTTCATTTTGCGCAAGCTATCTTTCAAATTTTCTTGATGATCTTATGTCGGGACTGATATACATTCTCGGCAGGTCGCCCCGGGACGAGCCGAAAAACTCATTCAGAGTGTTTGAGGAGCCTGCATATTCAATATGGAATATGGGGACTTCAAACGAGCAGTTCGTATTTCACGCTGTGACCTATGAATCTCAGAAATCCGATAAAGAAATTGAAAATAAAACCGTACAAATTGAAACAGAAATATTTTTAAATGACTTTATTGCTGAAATGCAGGATATCCTGCAGCGTTTTGGTTTGTATGGCTTTCGTTCTGAATGGGGATATGAATTTCCCCTTAGTTTATTCCTGCAATTAAAAGACATAAGAGATAAAACAAAGCTGCTTACCTTATCGGAAAAAGACGGCTCCGATAATTTGGGCTTAGAATATTGTGCTTCAAGCTTTGAATGGGAGTGTGAATTTTTTGACGGACTTATCCCAAAAGAATAAAGAAAAAAGAATAAATAATAAAGAATAAAGAACCCGATGTGCGATATGTTCAAAAAGGAGGAGAGAAAAAATGCAGAACAACGTCCTTACCGCCAATGACCTTGCAGTGGGCTACGGCTCGGAAATACTCATTGACAATATCCGCATATCTCTCCTCCCGGGGAAAATTGTCACCCTCATAGGACCCAACGGCGCAGGAAAATCCACTATACTCAAAACCATTTCCCGACAAATAAAAACCCTTGGCGGAGCAGTTTATATCGGCAAGGAGGAGCTTTCAGACTTCAAGGGCGAGGAGCTTGCAAAAAAAATGTCCCTGCTTATGACGGTGCGGACAGACCCCGAGCTTATGACCTGCAGTCAGGCGGTGGGTGCGGGCAGATACCCTTATACGGGTAGGCTTGGCATACTTTCCCCCGAGGATAAGCGTGCGGTGGCGGAGGCAATGGAGCTGACAGACGTTACTTCTCTTGCAGACAGGGACATTTCCCGCATAAGCGACGGACAGCGCCAGAGGGTAATGCTTGCAAGAGCCATCTGTCAGGAACCTAAAATACTTGTCCTTGACGAGCCTACCTCATTTCTTGATATCCGCCATAAGCTGAAGCTCCTTGACATTCTCCGCCGCCTTGTACGTGAAAAGGGGCTTGCGGTGATAATGTCAATGCACGAACTTGATATGGCGGAGCGTATCTCCGACCACGTTATATGCGTGGGCGACAAGGGCATTGAGGGGCAGGGCACACCCGAGGAGATCTTCACAAGCGAGCGGATAACTGCTCTTTACGGCATTGAAAAGGGCAGCTTTGAGGAACGGTTCTGCACAGCGGAACTTGCTCCTCCCACGGGCGAACCGAGGGTGTTCGTTATTGCAGGAAACGGCAGAGGAACGGGAGTGTTCCGCAGGCTCCAGAGGCTTGATATCCCCTTTGCGGCGGGAGTTATCCACGAAAACGACATTGATTTTCCTGCGGCAAAGGCACTTGCGGCAAGGGTAATATCCGAAAAGCCTTTTGAGGCTGTTTCATATGAAAATGAGCAGGAGGCAAGGGAACTTATTGACAGGTGTGAACAGGTCATCTGCTGCCTTGACAGCTTCGGTCCGGTGAACGCCGCAAATGGCAGGCTGAGGGACTATGCGGAGAAGCTTGGTAAGCTTAGAAAATAAACGGCTCTCAACTCCACATTTAAAAAAAGGAAAAAAGTCCCCCGAAGAAATTCAAAAAAATTTCTTCGGGGGACTTGACATTTTGGAACAAATATGCTATAATATATAGAAACAGATGTTCATCAAGACTTCATCAGCTTGACCATAACAGCCTTCTGAGCGTGGAGACGGTTTTCTGCCTCGTCGAAAATTTCCTCTGCGTGCTCCTCGAACACCTTTGCGGTTATCTCCTCCTCACGGTGTGCGGGCAGGCAGTGCTGTACCATTGCGTCACGCTTTGCGGCTGCCATTACCTCGTCATTTATCTGATAGCCTGTGAATGCCTTGCGGCGAATTTCTGCTTCGCCCTCCTGTCCCATTGATGCCCATACATCGGTGAAGAGAACGTCTGCATTTGCAGCAGCTTCCACGGGCTTGTCGGTAAGGGTGAACTTGTCGCCGTATGCCTTGGCAAATTCAAGAACTGTGGGGTCGGGACGATATCCCTCGGGGCAGGCAACAGCAACTTCCATTCCTACCGTAAGTCCGCCTACGATAAGGGAGTTTGCCATATTGTTTCCGTCGCCTATGTAGCACATTTTCAGTCCGTCAAACTGTCCCTTGTACTCACGGATAGTCATAAGGTCTGCAAGCACCTGACAGGGGTGGCAGTAGTCGGTAAGACCGTTTATTATGGGGATATTTCCGAATTCGGAGAGATCCTCAACTTCCTTCTGCTCAAAGGTGCGTATCATTATTCCGTCAAGGTAGCGGGAGAGGACACGTGCGGTATCCTGCACAGGCTCGCCCCTGCCTATCTGGAGATCACGTGAAGAGAGAAACAGCGCATTTCCGCCAAGCTGGTACATTCCCGTTTCAAAGGATACACGTGTACGTGTGGAGGACTTCTGGAATATCATTCCAAGAGTCTTGCCCTCAAGATGGCGGTGGGGTATGTTGTGCTTCAGCTCGTATTTGAGCTGGTCTGCAAGGTTTAAGATATCAATGATATCAGCCTTTGAAAGATCGGACATTTTGAGCAGGTGCTTCATAGTGGTTTACCTCCGTTTTTTAGTTTATCAGATCGATTATTATTTCTACGGCGGCTTCAATGATATCTCCGATTATATCCCATATGAAAAATCTTGGCAGTCTCGACATTAGTATCACTCCTTTGGTGATATAATATCATTTGCAGGTTCATATCATATTAGCCGCAGATTAAACTCCGATTAGAAATTATTTTAAAAGCTCTCCCAGTATTTCCATTCCCTTGTCAATTTCCTCATAGGTGATGGTGAGGGGGGGCAGGAAACGGAGCTTTTCCTTGGCGGTGAGAATGAGAAGTCCCTTTTCGGCGGCGGCGGTAAGGATATCCGCAGCCTTTTTGGTTTTGAGCCTTACGCCCAGCATTAAGCCTAAGCCGTCAACGCCCTCAACCTCGGGTATCTCCGCAAGCTTCTTTTTAAAATACTCGCTTTTCTTCATTACGTCCTCAAGGAAGCCCTTTTCGGTAACTCTGTCAAGAACTGCGTTTGCTCCTGCGCAGGCAATGGGGTTGCCGCCAAAGGTGGAGCCATGAGTGCCCTTCACAAGAACATCGGCGCATTTTTCCGATGCAAGGCAGGCACCCATTGGTACGCCCCCTGCAATTCCCTTTGCAAGAGAGGTGATATCGGGCTTTACGCCGTACTGCTCGGAGGCAAGGAAGGTTCCTGTTCTGCCCACGCCTGTCTGGACTTCATCGGCAATGGTAAGGATATCATTTTCGCCGCAGAGCTTGAAAATCTCCTCCACAAAAGCCTTGTCAAGAGGATTTACGCCGCCCTCGCCCTGAACGAACTCGAACATTACGGCGCAGACAGTCTTATCCTCGGAAATTACCTTGCGGAGCGCTTCAATATCGTTGGCGGGAGTGTTCACGAAGCCCTCCACAAAGGGGAAGAAGTAATTGTGGAATACCTCCTGTCCCGTTGCGGAAAGGGTTGCTATTGTTCTGCCGTGGAAGGAGTTTACAAGGGTGACAATGGTGTGGCGACACTTGCCGTATTTATCGAAGGAATATTTCCTTGCAAGCTTTATGGCGCACTCGTTTGCTTCCGCTCCCGAATTGCCGAAGAACACGTTTTTGTAGCCTGTGACAGCGCAGAGACGTTCGGCAAAGTCTGCCTGGACCTTGGTATAGAAATAGTTTGAGGTGTGCTGTATGGAACGCACCTGGGCGCATACGGCATCTGCCCATTTATCATCGCAGTAGCCGAGGGAGTTTGTGCCTATGCCGCTGCCGAAGTCTATGTATTCCTTGCCGTTTTCGTCAACGGCTTCACGTCCCTTTCCTTTTTCAAGGACTATGGGAAGCCTGCCGTAGGTCTGCATTACGTGTTCGTTGAATTTTTCTATGGTTGACATTTGTATCAGCTCCTTGCTGTATAAACGAATAAATTATATAGAAGATAATAAATCAGCGTCCCCCGCTTATATGAACTGCGTACCTATTCCCTCATTCGAAAGCAGCTCGATAAGAATGGAGTGGGGAACTCTTCCGTCGATTATGCAGGTCTTTTTAACCCCTCGTCTGACGGCTTCAACGCAGCAGTCTATCTTGGGTATCATTCCGCCGCTGATTATACCCTGTCTCTTCATAAAGGGCACTTCGCTGACCTGCACCTTGGGGATAAGTGTGCCGTTGTCGTCCTTGTCTCTCAGAAGTCCCACGATGTCCGTCATAAGGATAAGGTTTTCCGCTTTAAGCTCGGCGGCTATTCTTGCGGCGGCGGTGTCGGCGTTTATGTTGTAGGTCTGACCCTGCTCGTCGCAGGCTACGGTGGATATTACAGGAACATAGCCGTTTGAAAGTGCATCAAGAATGGGGGCGGTGTTTATGGTGTCTATCTCGCCCACAAAGCCCAGGTCAACCTCGCTCTCCATCTTGTGGCAGAGTATCATCTGTCCGTCAATGCCGCACATTCCAAGCGCCTTTCCGCCGTGCTGGGTAAGGTGGGAAACAAGCTCCTTGTTCACCTTGCCCGCAAGCACCATTTTTACGATATCAACGGTGGCTTCGTCAGTGTATCTGAGTCCGTTTATGAACTTGCTCTCAATGCCCACTCTTTTCAGCATATCGCTTATCTCGGGTCCGCCGCCGTGAACGAGGACGGTCTTTATTCCTACGAGGTTTAAAAGCACGATATCGCTCATTACTGCGTCCTTGAGTGCTTCGTTGGTCATTGCGTTGCCGCCGTATTTTATGACAACTATCTTGTCGTTATATCTCTGAATGTAGGGCAGGGCATCTATGAGCACCTGCGAGCGTATTTCATTTGATATGAGATTTTCTGTTCCCATTTTATATGTACTCTCCTTTTATTATGCGGTCGATGATATCCGCAATTTTTACAGCGTCCTCACGGGGAAGCTCAAAGGTGTCAAACAGGTAATTTCCGCTTTCAGTTCCTCTTTGGTTGAATAAGCCTCTGATACCCTCAAAGCTGATATTCCAATAGCTGTCATTATCCGTAGGAAGTATCATCGCCCTTCCTTGTTTTTCCCCTTTATTAAGATAAACAGCCTGAGTTTTTCCGAGATATCTTATCAGCAGCCGCTTGTCGGTAACTGCAATGCTCACTTTTGTGCGGATAAAGCCCGCTTGGAACAGCATCATTATTCCCACAATTGTGTGGGGAAGTCCGAAAATTGCCGCAAATCCGTCTCTGCTTCCCAATGCTGTCAGCATCCAGACTATCACAAACAGCATCCAGACAAGGGAAAAAACTTTTTTAAAAAGCAAGCCTTTTCCGCTTTTGCCCTGTGCGGTGAATATTATCCTTTCAGAGGGAAGAAGGTCTTTGCCGAAAATGCTGTCATTGTCCGGGGAAATTTCCGCAAAGCTGTTTTCAAAAAATCCGACCTCTGTGATATCCTCCTCGGGAGTGTCAGATCTGCCGTCAATGTCGTCCTTCATTTTATCCCCCTATGGTATTACGAACGATAATCTCCGTTTATCTTAACGTAATCATATGTAAGGTCGCAGCCCCAGGCGGTTGCCTGTGCATTTCCCTGATTAAGGCTGATGTAAATTTCTATCTCGTTCTCGGTGAGAATTTTCTTTGCTTCGTCCTCGGAGAAATCCACGCCTGCGCCATTGCGGCAAACGGCAATTTTTCCTGCACTTGAGCCAAGGTCAACATCAACCTTGTTTATATCAAAATCCGCTTCCGCATAGCCTATGGCGCAGAGCACACGTCCCCAGTTTGCGTCCGAGCCGAACATTGCGCATTTGAACAGGGGCGAGCGGATAACGCTCTTTGCCACGATTATTGCGGTGTCAAGGTCAGGTGCGCCCGAGCAAATGCAGGTGAGTAGTTTGGTTGCGCCCTCTCCGTCCTTTGCAAGCATACGGGTGAGGTTTGCCATTACCTGATAGAGTGCGGCTTTGAAGGTGTCAAAATCCGCTCCCTCGGCAGTTATTTCGGGATTTTCCGCAAGTCCGTCCGACATAAGCATACAGGTGTCGTTGGTGGACTGGTCGCCGTCTATGGAAAGACAGTTATATGTAATTTTCACAATTTCCGAAAGTGCCTTTTGCAGCATCGGAACAGAAACGGCGCAGTCGGTGGTGATGAAATTAAGGGTGGTCGCCATATTGGGGTGTATCATTCCGCTGCCCTTTGCCATACCGCCCATACGGCAGGTCTTTCCGCCTATCTCAAATTCTACGGCGTATTCTTTTTTAACGGTGTCGGTGGTCATAATTGCTGTTGCAGCTTCGATGTTGCCCGTATAGGAGAGCTTTTCGACAAGCTGAGGAACTGCCTTTACAATAGGCTCGATGGGCAGCACCTGTCCGATAACGCCTGTTGAAGCCACAATTACTTCCTCGGGCTTAATTCCCAAAGCCTCAGCGGTAAGGCGGCACATTTCGGTTGCCTTTTCCTCGCCGTCTGCGTTGCAGGTATTGGCATTCTTGGAATTTACGATTATCGCCTTTGATTTTCCGCCGGATTTTTCGAGGTTTTTCTTGGTAACAATAACGGGTGCGCCCTTTACCTTGTTCTGAGTGTAGACCCCTGCGGTGTTGCACATAACGTCCGATACGACCATTGCAATATCGTTCTTTTTGGTGGGATTTTCCTTTATGCCGCAGTAAACTCCGCTTGCTTTAAATCCCTTTGCGGCACACACGCCGCCTTCAATGGTTACAAATTCCATATCAATGACCTTCTTTTTATTATAAATTATTTATCATTCATAAGCTCTTCACGAGCCTTTTTTGTAAGCTTTGAGACTACATATTTGTAGGAACCGTCTATCATTCGCAATAGTTCCTCGTCGGGAACGCTGCCCGACAGATTTACGGTATTGAAATAGGGCTGCTGCACGGGCGGACAATGATATCCTCGTTTTACATCATCGGGGAACATCGTTCTGTAAAATTCTCCTGTGGGGATATCACCGTTAAAGGTGAGCATAGGCGTACCTTTCAGCATAAAAAGCTGGGCGAATATCCGTTTTTTTACCTTCACTGCGGTGCAGTTGTCACCGAAGGGGTGATCTTCATAGGAACCCTTTTTTTGAAGGCAGTAGGAGAGGAGTTCGGAATGGGTCATAGTATCACGCTCTTTTGCTTTATTATGCTAATAAATTAACAGGCGCGGGAGGATGTAACAATACCCGAGAAATTAACGGCGTGAAGTGGCTGCAGGCTCAGCCTGCCCGTCTGCCATACAGCCTGCAAGCTCGGGGACTTCGGCAATGTAGCTGTTGTCCTCTTCGCTCCAGTAGATAATCACTTCGTATTTATGCTCACTCAAGCCCCGTACCCTCGTCAATGCCCATCATAATATTCATACACTGAACAGCCGCACCGCTTGCACCCTTGCCCAGATTATCAAGTCTTGAGCAGAGAAGCACGTGGTCGTCATTGCCGTAAACGAATATCTGCAGCATATTGGTGTCCGCAAGAGTGTTGGAGAAAAGCTCGGCTTCCTCAGGGCAACCCTCTGCACCGAAGGGCATTACCTTAACAAATCTCTCGCCCTCGTAATGCTCCGCAAACATCTCCCATACATCGTGGGGAGTGACCTTTCTCGCCATTGTTCTCAGATGAACGGGAATAGTTACAACCATTCCGTTGTAGAAATCTCCCACAGAGGGGCAGAATATGGGGGGGTAGGAAAGTCCCGATACTGCCATCATTTCCTTAACGTGCTTGTGGGTCTTTCCCAGAGAATATGCTCTTGTGCTGCTAAGCTCATTGTCTCTGTTTTCGTCCTCGTATCTTGCGATAAGCTTCTTGCCGCCGCCGCTGTAGCCCGATACTGCGTGGCAGATAACGGGGTGATAGGGTGCAAGCATTCCCGATCTTACCATAGGGTACATAAGGCAGTTAAATCCGCTGGCATAGCAGCCGGGAACGGCAGTTCTCTTTGAAGCCGCAACCGCCCTTCTCTGCTCCTTGGAAAGCTCGGGGAGACCGTATACCCAGCCCGGATCAGTTCTGTGAGCGGTGGAGGCATCTATTATCTTGGTGTGGTCGTTTTCCACAAGGGAAACAGCCTCAATTGCTGCCGCATCGGGCAGGCAGAGGAAGGTGTAGTCCGAGGCGTTAATAAGCTTCTTTCTTTCCACGGTGTCCTTGCGCTTTTCCTCGGAAATTTCCAGAAGCTCAATGTCGCTCCTGTTTTTGAAACGGTCGGCAATGCGAAGTCCCGTTGTTCCCTCTTTGCCGTCTATGAAAATTTTATATGACATTTTACTTTACCTCTACGCAAAAAATAAATTTGTCGGTCGAATCAAAACCAACTAAGTTCTAAGTAATTTCAGCAACATATTTCTCCCGTTACTGAGCCGTCTGTCTGTTGCCCGAATAAACTATAGAACGATCGGCTGCAGGCTCAGCCTGCCTGCAGGTTCAGCCTGCATATTCACGAAGCTCGGCTTTGAGCTGCTCTATCTGCCTTGCAACAGCCTCGGGAGCAGGACCGCCGTCCACATTTCTCTGCATTACGCAGGTCTCAAGGTTTATAGCCTTGTAAACGTCCTCGTCAAACACATCGGAAAGGCGTTTGTATTCCTTGAGGTCAAGCTCCTCAAGAGTGGTTCCCAGCTCAATGCAGCGTGCAACGAGAGTTCCCGTGATCTTGTATGCGTCTCTGAAAGGCATTCCCTTTTTAACAAGGTAATCTGCGCAGTCGGTGGCATTTATAAAGCCCTTTGCCGCTGCCTTTCTCATATTATCCTTTAAAACCGTCATTGTTCTGAACATCGGGATAAATGTGGAAAGACAAAGCTTAACGGTGTCAACAGCATCAAATATAGCTTCCTTGTCCTCCTGCATATCCTTGTTGTAGGCAAGGGGAAGATTTTTCATCATTGAGAGGAGAGTCATAAGGTCGCCGTAAACTCTTCCCGTCTTTCCTCTGATAAGCTCGGTGATGTCGGGATTTTTCTTCTGGGGCATTATGGAGGAGCCTGTGGAATATGCATCGTCAAGCTCAATAAACTTGAATTCCCAGCTGCACCACATTATTATCTCCTCGGAAAATCTTGAAAGGTGCATCATCAGAACGGAAATGGCACTCGCAAGTTCAATGCAGTAATCTCTGTCTGAAACGCCGTCAAGGCTGTTGTAGGTGATGTCCTCAAATTCAAGGAGTTCAGCAACTCTCTTTCTGTTAAGCGGATATGTGGTTCCTGCAAGAGCGCAGGAGCCGAGGGGCATTCTGTCCATACGCTTTTTGCAGTCGGCAAGTCTGCCAAGGTCACGGGTCAGCATCTGGGCATATGCCATTATGTGGTGGGCAAAGGTAACAGGCTGTGCTCTCTGGAGATGTGTGTAGCCGGGCATTACGGTGTCATAATGCTCCTGAGCGGTCTCGATAATTGTCTCGATAAGCTCATAAACAAGCTTTGATATCTCGTCGCACTCGTCCTTCAGATAATATTTGATGTCGAGAGCCACCTGGTCGTTTCTGCTTCTTGCGGTGTGAAGTCTCTTGCCCGTATCGCCAAGGCGCTCGGTAAGCACCTGCTCCACAAACATATGGATATCCTCGGCATTAGGGTCGAAGCTGAGCTTTCCGCTGTCAAGGTCGGAAAGGATACCCTCAAGTCCCTTGATGATCTTTTCACTTTCTTCGGGAGCGATTATCCCCTGCTCGCCAAGCATCCTTGCGTGCGCCATAGAGCCTTTGATATCGTGCCTGTACATACGGCAGTCAAAGGAAATGGAGGAGTTGAAATCATTTACCTTTTCATCTACCTCTTTTGAGAAACGTCCTGCCCACATCTTTGCCATTTATATCATTCCTTTCAGTTTGGAGCTTTTGATCTTAAGCAGCCGGAACTGCAGAAGCTTCAGCGCTTTCGTCAGAGGAACCTGCTGCTGAGGAGTCTGATGCTGCGCCCGGCCAGTTGATCTTGAAAAAGTCGGTATATTCAAGCTGCTTTTCATAATTTCCGCTGTCTATATATACCACGCCGAAATTGCATACCTCTTCCATACTCATACGGCGGAAACGGGTGTCGCCGTTGTTGTTGGTCATAGTGAGGATATCGTCCTCCACGGCTACCTTGCACATCTGTCCGTCGATATCAAGGATATTGTCTCTAAGCTCGTATTTGTAATCATAATAGGAAGCAACGTTGGGAGTGATTATATGATAGGCAAGTACTCCGCCCGAAGTAAATTCGTATATCTGATAATAGGGAGAGCTGCCATCTTCATTTTCAAAATACTCGGGTCCCTCTATATCGCACCACATTCCAACGATATCAGTTTTAAGCTTTTCGTAATCCGGTTTATCTTGACCACAGGCTGCCAGGGTCAGCATAAGCGATGCAAGCAGCAGGGATAATATTCCTTTTTTAAGAGTTCTCATAAATTTGAGCGTCCTTTCTTTAAAGCCGTTATTCGGCTTTTTTCTGTTAGTATTCCAATCTTTTTCTGTTCTACTCTGAATGAAAATAAAAACGAAATAAGTGCAATGCCCGAAACGGTGTGTTTCGGGCATAACACAAAATGATATTAAATTTTAAAAAGAGAAATTACTTTCCTCTCTTCTGGTCGAGCTTTGCCTTAACGTGGGTGGGGAGACCGAAGATGTTGATAAATCCGCCTGCGTCGGACTGGTCGTAAACGTGATCCTCAGCAAATGTAGCTACTTCCTCATCATAAAGGGTATAGGGAGAAGTGATGCCTGCGTTGATAACGTTGCCCTTGTAGAGCTTCAGCTTAACGTCGCCTGTAACAGTCTTCTGAGTTTCGGAAACGAAAGCTGAAAGAGCCTCTCTGAGAGGAGTGAACCACTGACCGTTATATACGATATCAGCAAACTTTATGGAAAGGTAGGACTTCATTCTTGCTGTCTCCTTGTCGAGGCAGAGAGTCTCAAGAGCCTCGTGAGCCCTGTAAAGGATAGTTCCGCCGGGTGTTTCATAAACACCTCTGGACTTCATACCAACAAGACGATTCTCAACCAGGTCAACAAGACCGATACCGTTCTCGCCGCCAAGCTTATTGAGGGTGGAAACCAGCTCTACGCCGTTCATTTCCTTGCCGTCAATAGCTGTGGGAATGCCCTTTTCAAAGTGAATGGTAACATATGTAGCCTTGTCGGGAGCCTTTTCGGGAGATACGCCCAGCTCAAGGAAGCCGTCCTTGTTGTACTGAGGCTCGTTTGCGGGATCCTCAAGGTCGAGACCCTCGTGGGAAAGGTGCCAGATGTTCTTATCCTTGGAGTAGTTTGTCTCTCTTGTGATCTTGAGGGGGATATTGTGAGCCTCTGCGTAGTCGATCTCCTCGTCTCTGGACTTGATAGACCATTCTCTCCAGGGAGCGATGATAGCCATATCGGGAGCGAAAGCCTTGATAGCAAGCTCAAATCTTACCTGGTCGTTGCCCTTGCCTGTGCAGCCGTGGCAGATAGCGTCAGCGCCTTCCTTGAGTGCGATCTCAGCAATTCTCTTTGCAATGATGGGACGTGCAAAGGAGGTGCCGAGAAGGTACTTGCCCTCGTAAACTGCGCCAGCCTGAACGGTGGGGTAAACATAATCCTGAATGAACTCTTCCTTAAGATCCTCTATGTAGAGCTTGGAAGCGCCTGTCTTTATTGCCTTTTCCTCAAGACCGTCAAGCTCGGTGCCCTGTCCAACGTCTGCGGAAACAGCGATGACCTCGCAGTTATTGTAATTTTCCTTGAGCCAGGGAATGATGATAGATGTGTCGAGACCGCCGGAATATGCGAGAACTACTTTTTTGATATTTTCCTTTTTTACTGCCATTTTACAGTACCTCCGTAAAAATAAAATACGCCCGTACCCTTACGCCCATTAAACATAAGCCGTAACGCTGCTGATTATTATTATACACCCTTTGCGGCAAAAGTCAAGGCTAAAATGCATAATTTTTCCGAATTTACGCAAAATATTCACTTTTCAAGGCAGAGCATTGCATAAAATATGCATATATGCAGTATATTATACGTTTTATACTGCATATATGCATAGAGCATAAAAATCGGGACAGCAAATGTGAAAAGCTGTCCCGGAATTATCACTGATTAAGTCTGAAATGAACAGGTATGCCGTTTCTGTATTCGGTGGTCACTTCACCCTGGATAAGAGGCAGGAAATAGTTAAGAGCGTCTGTGGTAACATCGCACTTGTCGTCTGTGATCCACTCGGAGGGGAAATATTTTTCCTTGTTTGCTGTCTGAGCCACATCATAGGAAACTATCTCCACTCTGTAAGGCTCATTGCTTATGCGGCGAAAGCCCATCATTCTGCCGCTGTTTCCCTCAAGAGCACAGTCCACCGCCGCAGAGCCTATCCTCTCGGACTCGTCAAGGTCGGTAAGAGAAGCGATATGGGAGCTGCACCTCTGCATAACGTTAAGCTCGATGGAACGCACCTTACAGCCGAATTTATCCGCACAGCGGTGCTCAAGATATTTTGCCACACCCGAATTATCCGTATGACCGAAGGCGTCCGCGCCTGTTTTCACATACTGCCTGTCGGTGGGGACAATGCCCTCGGAAACGGCGATGATAACCGCACGGTAGCGTTTCATCATACGTGCCACATCATCGAGGAAATGCTCCATATCAAAGCCGCCCGGAAATGCCTCGGGAACATAGATAAGGTGAGGCGCAGGCTCTCCGTTTGCACGGAGAACGCAGGAGGAAGCGGTGAGCCAGCCTGCATTTCTGCCCATTATCTCAACAATGGTGATGGACTGTATGCTGTAGACACGGCTGTCTCTGATTATCTCCTGAAGGGTGGTAGCCACATATTTCGCCGCCGAACCAAAGCCGGGGGTGTGGTCTGTTTCGGGAAGGTCGTTGTCAATGGTCTTGGGAACGCCGATTATCTTAACGTCCTTGCCCACCGCCTTGCAGTAGCGGTCAAGCTTCATAACGGTATCCATTGAGTCGTTGCCGCCGATGTAAAAGAATGCCTTTATGTCATACTCCTCAAAGGTGTTGATTATCCTCATATATTCGGACTCGGTGCGGCTGTCGCTGGAGTCATATTCCGCCAGCTTGTATCGGCAGGAGCCGAGAACGGTGGAAGGAGTTTTCTTCATCAGTTCCACATCGTGCTCGGAGGTGAGAATGCTGTCAAGAGGAACGAGATTGCCGTTTATCATACCCTCAATGCCGTTAATGGAGCCGTATATCTTGCCTATCTCGGGAGACTTTGAAGCCTGACGGAAAACACCTGCAAGAGAAGCGTTGATGGCGGAGGTGGGTCCTCCCGACTGGGCAACTGCAATATTAAACATATGATACCGTCCTTTTTACGTTTATTCTTTATTATTTATTCTTTATTATTTATTCTTTATTTTTTGTCCCCCGGAATGCTGTCGAATAAACAATACAGAATAAATCATAAAGCAAGGCACATTGCCTCTTTATATTTATTTTATCACACACACCCGATATAATGCTATATGCAGACTTCACGATAATTTTTGTGAATACTTACAAAATCGTGGCACATTTTCACATATATTATCGTGAAAAGGTTTACATATTTATACAAAAAAACAGGGTAAACCGTAAATCATTACGGTTTACCCCGTCCTATGTCATAATTTCATTAGTGGCAGGCTTCGCACTCTTCTATCTTGCCCACGATAGGCTCGGGGTCAACGCCCTGCCTCTTGTAATAATCGGCAATTGCGCTCTTGAGAGCCTGTTCCGCAAGAACGGAGCAGTGAATTTTAGAAGCAGGCAGACCGTCCAGCGCCTCAACAACAGCCTTGTTGGTAAGCTTTAAAGCCTCGTCAATGCTCTTGCCCATTATCATTTCCGTAGCCATAGAGGAAGTGGCAACCGCAGCGCCGCAGCCGAAGGTCTTGAATTTAACGTCGGAAATAACGCCGTTATCCACCTTGATATACATTTTCATAATATCGCCGCACTTTGCGTTTCCCACCTCGCCTATACCGTCGGCGTTTTCTATCTCGCCCACATTGCGGGGATTTGCAAAGTGGTCCATTACCTTTTCGCTGTAAAGCATCATAGTTATCAGACTCCTTTATTCGATAGGTGAAACGAAGCTAAGCAAACGCTCCGTACCCTGCTTTTTATTTTTGATATCCTCCCAGAGAGGAGACATATTTCTTATCTTTTCAACCACCTTTGTCACCGTCTCGATGATGTAATCACCGTCCTCCATTGTAATGGGGTCGGCAATGGAAAGTCTCATAGAGCCGTGAGCCACCTCGTGGGGCAGACCCAGAGACAGCAGAACGTGAGAGGGGTCAAGAGAGCCGCTGGTGCAGGCAGAGCCGCTTGAAGCGCATATGCCGTTCATATCCAGCATAAGCAGCAAAGACTCGCCCTCAACGCCAAGGAAAGAAATATTGATATTTCCGGGCAGCCTTTTCTCCCTGTCGCCGTTAAGCCTTGCGCCGGGAACATTCCCCAGGATACCGTCAATAATATGCTCTCTTATTTTAGTTATCCTCTCTGCCTTTTCGGGGATATCAGCGCAGGCGTCCTCCACCGCACGGGCAAGACCCATAATAGCGGGAACATTCTCGGTTCCTGCACGTCTGCCCTTTTCCTGACCGCCGCCGAAAATAAGATTTGGCAGAACGATACCCTTTTTCGCATAAAGGAAACCGATACCTTTCTGAGCGTGTATCTTGTGACCCGACATACTCATCATATCAATACCCTGCTCCGCCACATTTATAGGAACATTTCCCACCGCCTGAACGGCGTCGGTGTGGAACAGAACTCCCTTTTTGTGACAAACCTCAGCAATTTCGGGAATGGGCATAATAGTACCTATCTCATTGTTGGCATACATTATTGTAACAAGAGCGGTGTCCTCTCTGATGGCATTTTCCACCTGTTCGGGAGTGATGAGACCCTTTTCGCCCACAGGCAGATATGTTACCTCAAAGCCCTGCTTTTCAAGGTATTCGCAGGTGTGGAGAACAGCGTGGTGCTCAAAAGCAGTAGTGATGATGTGCTTTTTGCCCTTTGCAGCCATTTTTGCCGCAGCGCCTCTTATAGCCCAGTTGTCAGCCTCGGAGCCGCCGCTGGTAAAATATATCTCGGAGGGCTGGCAGCCGAAGACCGCCGCAATGCGCTCTCTTGCAGTCTCAATAGCTCTGCCTGCGCTTCTGCCTATCTTGTAAATGCTTGAGGGGTTGCCGTATTCCTCGGTGAAATAAGGGAGCATTTCCCGAAGAACGCTGTCCGAAACTTTAGTAGTAGCCGAATTATCGGCGTAAATAAACCGTTTTTCCATTTGTGTTCAGCCTTTCGGAGTAAATATTATAATTCCATTCGGAATAGTATGATTTTGTGAGACATACTATCCGAACTTCGATGATTATCCATACATTATTATATACCTTTCGGGTGGGAATTACAATAGCCTTACAGTTATTTTTACCTTTTGCACAGTTTTTATGCATTTTTTTCTCTGCGGTTGTAGGGTTTTACGGATAAACAAATTTCTGTAATTTTTCACAGATCCCAAAATCAGCCCGATTTTTTTAAAACCTCACTTTATAATATACCAAAAGAAATCACAATGAATAATATCTATAAGCCAAGCAATTCCGTACCTCAGAACCAAATTCCCTCTGCCGCATATACTATATCGAGAGATAAAACTCTCTATCATGATCAAAAGGGGAAAAAAAGTGTCCGATATAAATACCACTATTCATGAGCACACCTCGCCTGCCAAAGCTTTTCAGAGAGCATCGGTCTACGTGCCGGTAACGGTAAAGCCCTTTGCCACAGTAGGAACACCCATAACAAAATGCTGCGGCGAACCATATGTTGTCATAGGCAGGAACACCTGTGAAGGCACAAAAAACGGCGAGTGTGTATTTACCATCACTCAGGAGATATGCGTAGAAATACCCGTTCATTTCGGTGCAAGAGCAACTAACGGCGATATTTTTGTAAATTGCATCAGCGCATCGGATGAGGATATCTGTTCCGACTGCGAGTCCTGCGATCCACAGGGTATGGACAAATAAATTTTATCCAAAAAAGCAGGGAGCGAAGTCTGACTTCGCTTCTTGCTTTTTCTCGAAATGCATTATCGTCATATTCCCCCGCCGCCGCAAATATAATATCTAAAGAAAAAATATTAAAGGTGAAACGAACTATGATGAACGTGCTCTGCGTTTCGGAAAAGCAGATCGCCCGAGATGCCGTAAAAATGACCCTGCTCAGCCTTGCAATGCAGACCGCCGCAATGGTATTCAATGCCATTCTGTCGGACAAGGCAGGAACGGCGGCGGTGGGGCTTATGTCGCTTATATTTTCCCTTTTCAGCTTTATAATGGTGCTTGCAAACGGAAATATCCTTACCTCCACCAGCCGATTTGTCTCAGAAGCCCGTGGCGCAGGACACAGGAATTTTACAAAGGTAATGAGATATTCCCTCACATTTTCCTTCTGCCTGTCACTCACCTTCGGCATATGCTCATTTTCTGCGGCAGAGCTTATCGGCACAAAACTCCTTCACAGCAATGAGCTTGCCCTCGCCGTGCGTTTTATCGCTCTCAGCCTGCCCTTTGCCTCGGCAGGCTCCTGCATAAAGGGATATTTTCACGGGATACGCCGTGTGGACGTGCCTATGCGTGGGGACCTTGTTGAATTTGCCGCAAAATGGGCAAGCCTTTTTTCGGGACTTCTGTTTTTCGGCGGTACAAAAATTTTTTATGCCGCAACAGCGGCAAGCATACTCTTCGGTGAATTTGTAAGCTTTGTTTATTATCTCATTAAATATTCGGAGGAATACAGGTCATTCAGAGGACTCCCCCCCTGCGCCGCCCCCCTTGCCACCGATACATTCGGCGGATATCTGAAAGGCTCTCTGCCCATTCTTCTCAGCGGATATGTGCAGATGCTTATGTCCACCGCCAACGAGCTTTTAGTGCCTGCCGCACTTTTAAAATACAGCAGGAGCGCCAACGAAGCCCTGAGCTGCTACGGCTGTTTTGAAGCCCTTATTATGCCTGCGGTGTTTTTCCCCTCGGCAGTCCTTACAAGTCTTTCGGGAATAATCATACCCGAAGCAGCTTTGGCAAATCGCTGTTCAGATGAGGAAATACGCAGAAAAAGGCTTTCCGCCCTTACGGACGGAGCGTTCCGAAAAGCCTTTTCCTATGCCTTTTTCATATCCGCCCTGTTTCTTTTCGGAGGAGCATTGGCAGGACGGGTGCTTTGCCCGAATGAGGAGCTTGTGAGCCGCTCCCTCGTGATACTCGCCCCCGTCATTCCCTTTATTTATCTTGAAATAGTGCTTGAAGGACTGCTTAAAGGAATGGGCAGGCAGAATTTTTCAACGGTAAATTCCCTGATCGAATATGCGGTTAGGATAGGCTGCGTAATAATATTCGTAGGAAAAATAGGCTTCGGCGGCGTGCTTATCTCCTACTACGCAAGCAATGTTTTAAGCAATATCGCAAGGATAGTCGTGGTGTGCAGAGAATCGGGACTGCGCTTTGACATAAAATGCTATGTCCTCTGTCCCCTGCTTAAAGGACTTGCCTGCTGCGGCTTCGGAGCAGCGGCAGTAAGGATAACAAAAGCACAGTTTTCGGGAGACCTTGTAAGTCTCATTCTATTTGCGGCAGCTTCTGCGGCGGCGTTTGCATTTGTATCGGCAGGAAAGACAAAAAAATCGAAACATTCACTTGACACCCCCTAATAAATAGGGTATAATACATTTAAACTCAGCATAAAAATTGCAGAAGGGGGCTTCAATTATGGGATATATGGAAGAAGCTTTAGCATTAAAAGAAGAATGTATGAAGAGGCATAGGAAATTTCGAAAAAAAGCATTACCGGTACTCGGCAAAGACACTAATACTCGTGAAGAAAAGAAAATAGATGAATGGTTCTCTTCCGAACTCAAAAAGCTTCAGCAAAAATACAACATAACACCTCAATCACCCTGCACAAAAGAGGAGAATGACAATGAACATATATAACAGCATAATGCAGGGCTTGACCGAAGCCGTTCAGTATGAAAAGGGCGAGCTGAAAGTAAACACATCAAAAATATCTGTAGCGCCGCTCCCCGTTATCCAAAGCAAGGAAATACGCAGTATCAGGCTGTCTCTCGATATGACCCAGTCAGTCTTTGCACAGATAATGGGCGTGTCTGTCAAGACCGTTGAAGCCTGGGAGGGCGGACGAAGCACACCTAACGGTACAGCAAGAAGAATGTTGTCAATGCTGAGATCTGACCCAAAGCTGCCCGAAAAATGCGGGCTGCTTGCAAGGTGACCTGCCCCCTATCTCTCCTCATTAACAAAAACCTCAAACCCCACCGGCGGCTCCTTTGCAAGCCTTACGGCAGTTTTCGGACGGATATCATAATCATCAAGCCGAGAAATAGGCAGCCACCTCATTTTCTCAACCATTCCGTTTGCCGTAAAGCTTGAAACGGTGATCTCCTTTTTCTCCGCAGGCTTCATCAGATAGTACAACTCCAAAGCGTGGCAGTTAAGGCCATCAAGAGAGCCTGTGCCATAAAAGAAATTCTCCACAATGCACAGAGGGCGCTCTATCTCAAGCTCCAAACCCGTCTCCTCCATAGTTTCCCGCAAAACGGCGTCACGGGAATGTTCACCCACGTGGACCCCGCCGCCAACAGAGTAATAATACTTGTCAACCTCGCTGTAAGCAAAAAGAGCATATTCTCCCGAGATAATTATCGCCCCCACTCTGTATCGGAACCAGTCGTTCCCCGAGCAGAAACAGCAGTCGGTATTACCTTGCATAATATGCCTCCTTGTGAATAAAATGTAAAAATATATTTTTTTATTGACATATTTGTCAAAATATGTTATCCTATAAGCAAGTTTGAAAAAAATAAATTTTTATGGGGGGTAATTTTTTATGGCAACAAACAGAAGCATACCGCTTTGCATTATTTTCTCTCTGCTGACCTGCGGAATTTACGGACTTTATTGGTTTGTAAAGCTCACAGACGAGCTTAATTCCAACGCTTCCACAAAAACTGCAGGAGGAGGAACAGCTCTTGTATTTACGATTCTCACCTGCGGTATCTATGGAATTTACTGGTATTACAAGCAGGGACAGAAGGTTGACGAGATAAGCGGCAACAGGGGTGGCAATACAGGTATCCTGTATCTTATCCTCGGCTTTATCGGACTTGGCATTATTCCTTACTGCCTTATGCAGAGCGAGCTTAACAGAATAGCGTAAATTCCAGCTATCCAAACGGTTCATCTGTATTATAGCACATCTGTACCGATTTGTCAATAGCAAATCGAAACAAAAGTAGCAATTATGCATATTTTTGTATATATGCATAAAACGTCAAAACATTTTTTGTAAAAAAATGCAACTAAAAAACACGCTGCCCCAAAACCACAGGACAGCGTGTTATTTTTATACTAATACTAAGAACCAATTAAAAACTGTACAAAAAATCGAGCATAATCTTGCATATATGGATTATGCGAAGATTTTTTGTCTACAGTTTTATTGGTTATTAGTATAAGGTCACTTTTCAGCCTTAGCCGTATCAAAAAGCTCACAAACCTCATCGGAGGGAGCCTTGTCGATAAGAGAAACGATAACGGTAAGGAGAACGGAAACGATGCAGCCGGGGATAATGGAGTAAAGCCCCATAGTCACCGTATCGGGAAGAATGTATTCCCACAGCAGAACGGTAGCCGCACCGCCGATGATACCTGCGGCCGTACCCTTGAGTGTAAGTCTCTTCCAGTAAAGGGAGAAGAGTATTGCAGGACCGAAAGCAGCGCCGAAGCCTGCCCAGGCGTTTGAAACAATGCCCATAATGGAATCGTTGGGATTAAGAGCAAGAATGCAGGCAATAACGGAAATTGCGATAACAGCGATCCTGCTTATCCACATAAGCTTCTTTTCCGAAACTTCTTTTTTGACGATGACCTTGTAGAAGTCGTTGACAACAGCCGAAGCGGTAACAAGGAGCTGGCTGTCGGCGGTGCTCATAATGGAAGCCAGCACCGCCGAGAGGAAAATTCCGCCCAGGAAAGAGGGGAAAAGCATTTTAACGGTCTTGATGAAAATAAGCTCCTGCTCGGCAGCTCCGAGAGCCACCCCCTGAGAGTCGAGGAAAACTCTGCCCAGGATACCGATAAGCACAGCCGCAGTCAGGGAAATGACCACCCAGACGATGGCAATGATACCCGATTTCTTGACTTCCTTTGTGTCCTTTATCGCCATAAATCTTACGAGAATATGGGGCATACCGAAATAGCCCAGCGCCCAGGCAAGATTGCTTATGATGTCAATGCCGCTCATATTTGATGTGAGGGACATATATCCGCTTGCGTCCGCTCCCTCTGCAACTATCTTCTGAGTTGATTCAAGCATTTCGGGAGAGAAGTTCTGAGTATTTGCAACAAGGGCAATGGGGAGCGCCACAATGGTAACAAACATAAGTATTCCCTGAATGAAATCCGTCCAGGCAACAGCGCTGAAACCGCCCATAAAGGTGTAGGTGATGATGATAAGAGCGGAAATGATAACAGCCGCCTTGGTGTAGGTCTCGTTTGCGGGGTCGATGTTGAAAACCACCTGGAAAAGCTTTCCGCCCGAAACGAACGCCGACGTGGTGTACACAAGGAAGAAGATGAATATTACCAGAGCGCATACCACTCTGATAAGAGGACTGTCCGCCTTGAAGCGGTTCTGGAGATACTGTGGAATGGTGATGGAGTCGCCGCATACCTCGGTAAATCTTCTGAGAGGCTTTGCTACAAGCGCCCAGTTAAGAATGGTGCCTACAGCAAGACCGATAGCTATCCAGTAATTGCCCATACCCGTAGCATACGCCGCACCGGGGAGACCCATAAGCAGCCAGCCGCTCATATCCGAAGCCTGAGCGGACATAGCCGTTACCCAGCCGCCCAGCTTTCTTCCGGCAAGGAAATAGTCGCTCATTTTCTTTGACTTGTTTGAGAAATAAAAGCCAATTGCCAGCATACCCGCAAGGTAGAGCAGGAACGCAATGAGCACAGGAACATCCACATTTGCAAAAAATCCCATTTCTCACAATCCTTTCAAATTTTGTTTATGCAAAAATATACTTTAATGATAACATAAAATCAGGCAAAAATTGTTAATATTGCGTAAATAATGCAGGCAAAAAGAAGCGTTAATGCAAATTTTCTGCCAAAAAGGGGCAAAACGCATTAACGCTAAAAATTTTGGGTTCAACTTTTTTGTATCGTTACCGAGCCGACAGTCTGCCGACCGAATAAACTATAGAACGAATGGCTGCAGGTTCAACCTGCCTGTCTGCATCAGTTCTGCATTTTTATCTGCTCCCCAGTAATAAGAGGATATTTTACGGGGATATTGCCGTCCAGGTCTTCCCTGTTCATATCAACAGCCGTTATCTGATGATTTTCGTAGGTGGTGTAGTAGTAAATACCCTTGCCTGCGCTGCAGCAGGAGGTGTAAAGGGTTATCTCATACTTGCCCTCGTCCACCATACAGCAGCCCCTCTGCTGATCAACAGAATTTAAGATGTGGAAAAACTGGCTCACGCTCTCGTTTTCCGAGCTGCCCGAAAGGGAGTTCATCTTCGTATATGCCGCCCTTACAAATCTTGACATTGATGAAAGGTCGCCGGGAAGACCCATTCCGCCCATACCACGGCTGTATGCGTTAAGCGGGAGCCTGTCCGAAAAGCTGTTTTCGGGATTACGGGGCGACAGAGCCATATAATTATTCAGATTAAACATCTGAATATCGAAGGCAGGCTCATTTGCAAGCACGCCAACGGGGTTGTCATATATCTTCACGCCCTCTTTGACCGACTCCACCGTAATGGCTTCTTCCTTGTCTGCGATTATCCAGTGGAGCTTTGCCGCAGGAAGTTCGGGAGCATACTGATCGCTTGTGATGTTTATGCCCGAAAGCTTCTCCATCGCCTCCTTCACCGATTCACAGCTGCAAAGAATGTATGGGATAAACTCAAACTGAGCAATGTTTACCCTGCCCTCCACAGGCTCCTTGTAATCGGCGCTTTTAACAAAATTAAGCCCTGCCATACAAAGTCCCTTCTCGTTCATAGCGTCATAGAAAAGAGGATAATCAAAGGCGGAGCACGCCATTCCGATAAGAGCAAAGTGGCTTGTCAGCTCGGGAAGGTGCCTGAACTTCACGGGATAATTTCTCGGCATAACGGTAACAGCGTCACCGTATGAAAATTCATAATCGAGAGTCCTTCCGAAATAAAGGCTGTCGGTGGTATAAGTCGCTGCGGTACACATAAACATTCCTCCAAATATTTTTTCAAATGGTCTGTCAGCAGTCTGTCAGAAGGTCGTCAGACCATAACTTTTTCCTTTACAGCCGTATCCCCCGTATCCTCACGCTTTTCAAGGCAGTCTCTCAGGAAAACAGCCAGAGACACGTTGAAATAAGGAATAAGGATAATAACGGGAAACGCAGGCAGGCAGGCAATAAACCAGCCAATAAAGGATATGTACAGCTTCATCAGGCGTCCTGCATTCTTTCTGACAACCTGTTCGCTCAGCTCAAAAATATCCGAAACAACAGCGTCGGGGTCATCGGCAAGGAGATAACCCACCGGAACGCATTTAAGCCCTGCGCAGAAGCACATATACACCACGCCCACAGCCACAACGGCAAAGCCTGCATATATGAGCACCGCCGTGCTGCTGCTTGCCCCCTGCAAAAGCATACGGCGAGCAAGAACTGCTTCCACCACCGCCGCCGTACCGAAAATGAGGATATAGGGCAGCCTGCGTATGTCCGAAAGCATTCTGAGCTTAATGCACAGCTTGAACTGCTCGAAGGAACTGTACCCTGCAAATACCGAAGATGCAGGCATAGTATTTCCTGCCGCCGCCTGCCAGAAAAACCACTTTGAGCCGTAGTATATTGGAGCGGACAGAAAATATGCTGCCGCAAGTATCACGCACAGGGCAAGGATAAACGAGGGAGGGCAGGAGCTGAAAACGGGAAAAAGTGTCTCGGCAGTATGTGCCCCCGTCCCCCGCCCCGCAATGATAATAAGCAGGTATGTTATCAGGAAAAGTCCGATATTCAGCATACTTATAAAAGCGGACTCGGCAAAGCAGCCTCTCAGAAGCTCCCTTGCCCTCAGCTTAATCTCCCTCGTCCTCATAGCCTTCATCGTAACCGTCATCAAAGCCGTTGTCATAATCGAACAGGGCTTCCCCTGCATCATTGTAGCCCACAGCCTGATATCCGGGGATCTTGCCAAGTATCTCGAAGCAGTAGCCCTGATGCCACATCTGAGCCGTCACCATTATCTCATAGCCGTGGCCTCTGGGGCAGGCAAACTGCATAGGCTTCATTTTTGGCAGACCGAAGCAGGACATCATATTCATAAGTATACCCGAGTGGGTCATAACGCCCGAGTGGGTAATGTTATTCTCCATCATATCAAGGATAATGGCGTTAAGCGCCGTGTAGCAGCGAACCATCATATTACGGAGGCTCTCGCCGTTGGGGGGAGGATTGTCAAGACCGCCCTTGAGCCATTTTTTGTAGGTGTCAAGCTCTAACAGCTCCTCTGCTTTTATGCCCTCAAAAACGCCGAAATCCATCTCACGCAGATCGTCCACTTCTTCAAGCTCTCTGTCGGGAAAGAGTATCTCAGCCGACTGGACCGCTCTTTCAAGGGGACTCGTATAGACCTTCTGCACCTTGGGATATTCGTGGGTCTCGTAAAGCTCTCTCAGCTCCTCCTTGCCTGCTTCCGACAGGGGGAGATCGGTTTTTCCGATGTATATTCCTTCCTCGTTCGCCATAGTTTTTCCGTGGCGGAGGATACTTATTCTGTAGCCCTTCATTGACATTGCACCTCTGATATATTGATATGGTTATTATAACACATTTTTCCGTGATAATCAAGAGCGGCAGGAAATAATTCGGAAATATATCTGAGCCAATTTGTAAAAGTAACATAAAAATTCCTTGACAATTGACGGATTTTATATTATTATATATATAGTTATCAATTTTACTTATGTGAGGTTGTAAATCAATGAAAAAGATCACAGCAATGCTGCTTGTAATACTGTCCGCACTCTCGCTGTTCTGCGGCTGCAAAAAGGAAGAAGCCCCCGCAGATGATTACACGGGAGTCCTCAGCAAGGTAAGGCTCGGAATGCCGATGAAAAAGATAATCGCCCTTAATTCAGGCTCTGAGCTTTATTATGACAGCGATACCGAGATCTGGTGCGTGAGCACCGACACCGACCTTATGGAGATAAAGGACCGCATACCTGCCGACAGCCAGTTCTTCTATGCGGACGACTCCCTTATCACCTACACCTTCAAGTACAGCGAGTCCGACGGGGAGAATTACCTTACCGCCTATATGGAGGAAGTCCCCTGCAAACTGGACAGAAAGACTGCTGAGGAATATTACCGGTATAAAAAGGCGGCGCTCATCGCCAAATATGCCCCTTCCGAGGAAGCGGTGGTATCAACGGTAACAGGCACCGAGGGCGTGGATCTCACCCTTGACAATGTTACGGTAATGACCCTCTCAAGCTTTGAAGTTACCCTAACAATGCAGCTTACATATGACACCGTCGACGGCGTTGAAGATTATTTCGGCACCTATTACAGCGTAAAGGTCAAGGAGCTTGCCAACAAGACCGCCGTTGAGGTCACAGACGAAAAGAAGTAATATTTACAATTTCCGCTCGCTTTTTGGGAGCGGAAATTTTTTGGCAGATTTTTTGCACTCCTGCCCGTTCCGACAATTTTTTACAAAGGCTCAGGGATATAATTATATCAGAAAAAGGAACAGGGAATTTTTTCTCCTTTTCCCTTTCCTTTCATAATCCTATCACATTCGTCCGTTATAATATAAACACGATGAGGGAATGATACGGGATATCCCCAATATCCCCTATCCGACAGAACCCCTTACATCTCTCCTTTTATGATACGGTTTGCCGCCGCATTTACCCCTGTGCGGCGGTCATTCCGGAAAATGCAGCGTATAACGCCCCTGCAATGTAAGCGCTGCAGCTTAGTTTGATCTCTGAAACAATAGGATATCAACATATTATTTTTAATGCTGTCCATAGTGCGGAAGGTATGCAGGAATATCCGCCTTCCGAAAAATATGGGCGGCGCCCAATATCTCCTCCACCCTCCTTGTGGAGTTATATATAATTTAATTTTCCTTATTTCAGCGTCCTTGCAGCGGACGCTTTTTTTATTGGCAGGGCAGGTTGAACCTGCAGCCGCTCGTTCTATAATTTGTTTTGATATAAACACACGGCTCGGTAACGATAGTTATCCGAGCCATTTTTTTAGCCTTGCCTATGCGTTTTTTGCCGTATATGGAGCGGATTTTTTTGTTCAAAATCGCCTTTGAAAAAATTTTTTTGATATGATAAAATTATATTATAGATTTGAGAGGTATCCCCACTCAACAAAAGGAGAGTCATAATGAAAAGAATAATCACAGCCTGCCTTGAGCAGACTATAAAATTTGAAACTGCCGATGAATTTGAAGCCTTCAAGGGACAGCTTGAGCGCAAGGGCGTTAAATTCCGGGTTTTAAGCGCCGAACCTAAGGAAGGCGGATTTATTGCCCGTATCAAAAAGCAGTACAATCAGTACGATGTAGGAGATTACTTTGACTGATACTGATCTTTGTCATTATCATATGGAGGACGCTTATGAGAAAACACACTCCTATGGGAGACGATGAACTGCTCAGTTTGCCCGACTGCCGCTTTTTGAATGAAAAAGGCGGCTGCGAGCGGCTGAGCTTTTCACGCTGCGTAGGTGAAAAATGCACATTTTTATCTCCCGAGGCACACAGCGCCGACCTGAGCGGCTGGAAGTCACGTCTGTCCCTGCTTTCGGAGGAGGAACAGCTTAGGATAGCAAAGAAGTATTACGGCTGAAAACGCCCTTGGAAGGGTGACGGAGGCGATGTGTTATGAGCTTTGAAAAAGGACAGCGTGTTATCTATGACGGCAGAGAGCTTTGCAGGATAGACGAGCTTTGCACAAAATGCTTTGACGGCGTTCACAAGGAGGAATATCTCCGACTTATCCCCGAAAGTGCGCCTGCTTCCTGCTATTATGTTCCTGCGGACAAGATCGGGAACAGGGTGCGCCCTCTGATGACCAAAGAGGAGATATACGCCGCCATTGACGGCAGTACGGGTGAGCGTATGCTCACCGACAGCGACAAAAACAGGCGCAAGGCAATACTCAGTCAGACTGTAAAAAGCGGCGACAGCTCTCTTATCATCGGAATGATACGAGAGCTGCTTGAAGAAAAAAGCCGCCGCAATGCAGAGGGCAAGGAGCTTATCGCCTGTGACGAAAAGGCTCTTTCCGCCGCCTGCAGGCAGATAGGCGCAGAATTTTCCGCCGTTCTCGGGATACCCGAAAATGAAGTGGGCAGGCTTATCGAAGAAAGACTTGCGGCAAACGGTTAAAGATATCATAAAAAAATCAGCAGGACTTTCCGGATATGTTTTTTCCGGAAAGCCCTGCTTTTATATGCGTATAATATCAAAGTCCCTCGGGATTATTCTTTATAAATCTCCAGCTGTCCTCGCACATTTCGTTTATGTCACGTTCAGCCTTCCAGCCGAGCTCGTTAAGCGCCTTTGAGGGGTCTGCATAGCACTCGGCAATATCTCCCGCTCTGCGCTCCTTTATCTCATATGGAATGTTAACGCCGCTTGCCTTGATGAACGCATTTACCACGTCAAGAACGGAGTAGCCCTTGCCTGTGCCAAGGTTCCATATTCCCACGCCTTTCATATTTCTGACCTTGTTTATTGCCTTGATGTGACCGAGAGCCAGGTCAACAACGTGGATATAGTCTCTTACGCCTGTGCCGTCGTGAGTAGGATAATCATTTCCGAAAACGCCCAGACAGGGAAGCTTGCCCACAGCCACCTGCTGAATGTAGGGCATAAGATTGTTGGGTATGCCGTTGGGATTTTCGCCCAGCTTACCGCTCTTGTGTGCGCCGATGGGGTTAAAGTATCTGAGAAGAGCCACGCTCCACTCGCTGTCCGACTTGCAGATATCCTGCAGTATGCCCTCTATCATAAGCTTTGTTGAGCCGTAAGGGTTGGTGGTGGAAAGAGGGAAATCCTCTCTGATAGGCACGGACTTGGGTGAGCCGTAAACCGTTGCAGAGGAGCTGAAAACCATTCTCTTACAGCCGTGGTTTCTCATAACATCGCAGAGGATAAGGGTTCCTGTGATGTTGTTGTGGTAATACTCGATGGGCTTTCTTACCGACTCGCCCACCGCCTTGAGACCTGCAAAGTGAATGACCGAGTCGATGTCATTTTCCTCGAAGACCTTTTCCACAGCTTCTCTGTCAAGAAGGTCGGCTTTGTAGAATTTGAAATCCTTTCCCGTAAGCTCCTTGATTATCTCCACCGCTCTTTCCTTTGAATTGGAAAGATTGTCGAGTACTACGATGTCCTCTCCCGCATTTAAAAGCTCCACGCAGGTGTGTGAACCGATATAGCCTGCTCCGCCGGTTACTAAAATTGCCATATAAAAATCATTCCTTTCCCCGGGTCTTGTTTGATGTTTATGATATGATTATACATCATTCCCCCGGGAATTTCAATGGATTTTCGCTTCTTTTATATGCACTTTTGTGGCAGGGAGAGGGATGTTTGATATTGTACTCAGCAGCATTTGAACATTACTTTACGTTACGGTATATCGTATCAATAAATTCTTTGGTTTTATTATATGAAATTTCACTTTCCGGCAAATGATGATTGTTGATCCAAGTGGGAGAAACCTGTAATCTGCCGGAATTAGCCTTAAAGTTTGCTGACCAATTTCTGTGATCCTGCCTATGCCCGTCAGAAAAATCAATTTCTTCCAAAGCATAGCTGTCTATTTTATCGACCGCTATTTTTCTTTCTCCGTCCATCAAAGAGTTTTTGAAACTGTAATGGGTCTTAAAAACAATGTATGATTTCAGCTTTTCGGGCTCAGTCAGAACATAATCATTATGTAATATATTAATTGCAGCAACAGCATTATTGGCAGAACTGTTTTTTTGTACTTTGATATTTATCATAAACATAATATCGTTATAATCAACATAGCAGTCATAGCTTGATTTTACAGTTGACTGACCTTTAAGCTTTTCTATCTTGATCTCTTTAATGCCATCGTGTCCCTGACAATACATTTCTAATTTTGAAGTAATGAAATCTTCCATAATAAAGCCTGTAGCTGTTGAAGTTTCAATACAGTTGTTTTCACAAGATAAAAGATTATAATCTTCCAGCCTTAGCAAAAGTTCATTGCCGTATACCTTGTAAATCTGAACTAAATATTCGCTGATCTTATTTTTTACAAATTTTTATATTTTCATAATAATTATTCATTTCTTTCCTCCTGCCATTTATCGTATGATTTTAAAATCGCAAGTCCTACTGCTTTTCCAAGCAAGCAGGGAACAGCGTTACCGATTTGAACCAGTTGCCATTTTTTTGAGCCTTGAAAAATAAAATCTTCAGGGAAAGATTGCAATGTTGCAAGTTCTCTCGGAGTCATAACCCTATTCAGTATAGGGTGAACGTTTACGCCACCATGATTTTCTTTTACTGTACAAGACGGCTTATTCCAATCAACCTTTTTCCATGCGTCGCTGTAATTGCCGTATAAACTTTTTCCAACCGGAATTGCTTCAAGTCTTTTTTTCATTTCATCACTACATTTTGCAAAAATATGGTTAATTGATTTATCTTCGGTTTTATCTAAGTATTTTTCAAGTACGTCTCCTACGCTAATGTAGCTGCTTTCATCATAAAATGGTTTTGGGTGAAAGTTTACTGCTCCAACTTTGTTGGATAATTTTTTCTTCAATCTTACCGTTCATCATAGAGCGCAGACCCTCGACATTTTCCATAAGAACAAAATCAGGTCGGATAGCTTTGACTATTTCAAGCATATCCAAATACAAGGAATTCCGGGGATCTGCCAATATTCTGTTGCCTGCCATACTAAATTCCTGACACGGAAATCCTCCTGCGATCAAATGAATATGCTTGTCCTTAACAGAGTCTATCAATTCCTTTTTTACAGCATCTTCACGTATATCACGCACTTCAACATTTTCATCAAAGCCATTGATCTTCGAAAAATTATATTTGTATGTTTCGACTGCCTGAGACATAATTTCCGCCGAACCTACCGGCATCATTCCGGACATAGTGAGACCACAGGATAGTCCGCCTGCGCCTGTAAACAAGTCAATAAAATTGAAATCTCTGATCTGATCATTGTTTTTCCAGCCGTCAATCGAGCGCATTTCTCTCTCAACATCTATCCAATTTACAATATCATTTTCCTTTTTCACTTTATTTATTTTACTTGATCTTAATAAATCCGATGATTCGACATAATCTTTAAATCGTTCTTCAATCGTATTTTTCCACAACAAATAATCTGCTTCGTTTATAAAGACCTTGTTCCCTTTTTTAAAACTCTTCAAATTGCCGCTTGCTACTTCTCTTCTGACAAATTTTATAGTTTTGCCTGTTGCTTCGGCTATTTCATTTATTGATAGTATTTTTTCCGCCATTTTAACTTTCCAATTCTATAATTTTTTGTTTTAAAAATAAACGCTTAATATCCTGCAATTTATATAAAATATTATATACTAAACAGAGCAATAAGGCAAGTAAAATAGCATTGTTTTTTTGCACAATTTTATAAAATAAAAACCGTCAGTCTCAAAAAAGACCGACGGTTTCTGGTGAGCCATTGGGGATTTGAACCCCAGACCCTTTGATTAAAAGTCAAATGCTCTGCCGACTGAGCTAATGGCTCAAACAAAGTGTGTTTCATACACAATGCTTAATTATTATACCAAAATAAAGCTCGCTTGTCAACAGAATAAAATGCCAAAAGTCAAAATTTACAATATGTTCATATTTGCCCAAAGAAAATATTTACGGTAAGAACGCTCACTATAAACCCTGTCATATCCCCTGCAAGTGAAGCCGCAAGGGTGTGACGGGTGTTTTTTATCCGTACAGCGCCGTAATATACCGCAAGGGTGTAGAAAGTAGTTTCCGTGGAGCCAAGCATAACGCTTGCCACCCTGCCCGGAAAGCTGTCGGGACCGGTTTCCTCTAAAAGTGACTCATATACCGCAAGTGCTCCGCTGCCCGAAACGGGACGGATAAGGGCAAGGGGCAGACACTCCGCAGGAAAGCCTATCCTGTCAAAAAATCCCGATAGAAAGCCTGTTATCAGCTCCTCCGCTCCGGAAGCCCTGAACATCCCCACAGCAGTTATCAGGGCGATAAGCGTGGGCAGAAGCTGGGCGCAGGTCGCAAGATTTTCCTTTGCACCGCAGGCAAATTCCGAGAACACGTCCACCCTCTTATACAGCCCGTGAGTGATTATGATAACTATGATGATCGGTATAACTGCAGCGGCGGCGGTCATAGGCTTTTCCCCCGTTTCCTTTTTCCCGAAAGGGGCAGCATTGCCGCAGTCACCGAGACTGCAAGGGCGGCGGCTGAGGTTATCCATACCGCAGGGATTATCTCAAGCGGGTCGGCAGAGCCGTATTTCATTCTGAGAGACAGGGCGGTAGAGGGTATCAGCGTCAGGGAAGCGGTGTTTATTACGGTAAATATTATCATTGAGGGAGTGGCGGTGTCCCCTGCGCCCTCCTCCTCAGCAAGTGCCTTCATTGCCTCAATGCCGAAAGGGGTGGCGGCATTTCCAAGACCTAAAAGATTGGCGGTTATGTTCATACATATTGCCTTGAATGCCCGTCCCTGCTTGTCTAAGTCCTTAAAAAGCCCCCCGAGTATCAGGGCAAACAGCTTTGCAAGCCCTTCCGTAAGCCCCGACTTTTCTGCCACACGCATAAGTCCTCCCCAGAAGCACATTCCTCCGCAGAGATATATGCACAGCTCAACGGCGTTAACAGGCTCGTTCAGCACCGCCTCCGTAAGTTCACGGACATTTCCCGTTGCCAGCCCTGCAGCTATGGAAATTATTATCAGCAGAGAAAAGATAAATGTAAGCAAGTTTTATCCTCCTGTTTATATATTGTTAATATAATTTCTATCATTTCTTCTTGTATTATCTTTATTAAATTGGTATAATATGTTATATATAAATTTAGTAAAAATTTGCAAAGATTTGTGAAGCGTAAACCATATGACTTCACAGACCTAAAGAAAAAGGAGACCGTTTATGAAATCATCTGCTATCACAAGACAGCTCGACGCACTTGGAAGAGTAGTTATCCCCATTGAAATGAGAAGAAATCTGAACATAGAAAACAGAGACTCTGTGGAAATTTACGCCGAGGACGACAGGATAATCATCAAAAAGGCAGGCGAAAGCTGCGTTTTCTGCGGCAGCGCCGAAAATCTTCTTATCTTCAAGGACAGATGCGTCTGCAGCGAATGTCTTGCACAGCTCAAGCAATAAAAGATATGTCACGCTGATACATAAATATGCTGAGACAAGCTGTAATATGCGGCTTGTCAATATGTATGAAAGGAGGAAGTCTGTCTGGTCTACCTGAGAACCAATGAGCTTGTACCGGGAATGTGCATAGCAAGAGAGATCACATTTTTCGACGCTTCGGCAGGAGCGGTGGTCACCCTGAGATCGGGAACAAAGCTTACCGATATGAACATCACCCAGATGCGTATGAGCCGTGTTGTGGCAGGCGCTTTTATCGACAGCCGCAGCAGCGAAGCAAGAGTCATTTCCTCCATCAACAGCGAGATAAAGGAAAACGCCATAAGCAATATCCACAACCTTGCGGATAATTTTATGGACAGCAGCAAGGGCGTTACCCAGAGCGATATCGACGCTATCGGCGACACCACCGAGCAGCTTATTGACGAGCTTGCCTCCAAAAAGGATATACTTATAAACATCGCCGACATCAAGATGTATGACGATTATACTTATCATCACAGTCTCAGCGTAGCAATTATGGCAATAGCTATCGGGCTTGAAATGGGCTACGACCGCAGAAAGCTTGACGAGCTGGGAGTTGCGGGACTTCTTCACGATATAGGCAAAGTGTCCGTTCCCATTGAAATAATAAACAAAAAGGGCAGGCTCACCGACGAGGAATACAGCGTGGTAAGACTGCACCCCATATATGCGGCGGAGCATCTGAGGGCAAGAAAGCTTGTGTCCGAGGACTGCTGTCTGGGAATTATCGGTCATCACGAAAGATGGGACGGCTCGGGCTATCCTATGAAACTGAAAGGCGAGGAGATTCACGAGTACGCACGTATCTTAGCTGTGGCGGACGTGTATGACGCTCTCACATCCAACCGCCCCTATCGTATCCCTGCGCCGCCCAACGAGGCAATAGAGTTTATTATGGGCGGAATGTACAGCCACTTTGACGAGAATGTGGTCAAGGCATTCCTGAGGAAAGTTGCCCCCTTCCCCACCGGCTCAAAGGTCAAGCTCTCAAACGGCGAGACCGCAACTGTCATAAAAAACAACAACGACCAGCCCCTTCGTCCTCTTGTAGTCACCGAGGCGGGCATTGAGTACGATCTTGGAGATCACAAAAAGAATACGAATATCGTGATAACGGGTCTCTGCGACGAGGAGACCGCAAGGCTTATTCACGGTTGATATTATCCCGGGACATTCTGCAAAGTGTTCCGGGATTTTTTTGACATTATGTCACAGATCCGCCGCTCCGAGCGTTATATTTTATGAAACGTTTCAAAAAGACAAAGAGGTGAGATCCTTGAAAGCAGGAAAAACTCCTGCGGCGGAAAAAGCCGCAGAGCTTTACAGGCTGTATGAAAAGCCAATGTATCACATAGCCTTTGCGGTGCTGAAAGACCATCATCAGGCGGAGGACGCAGTTTCGGACTCGTTTTGCAAGCTTATCGCTCATATAGACAAGCTTTCCGCTCCCGAAAGCCCCGAGACAAGGCAGTATATTATAAAGATGAAAGCGTTAAGATACGCCTTGCCTTTATTGCCGACAGCGACATTCTTGACGGGCTGTATTTTGATATGAAGCAGAGTGACGGATATGTCGATCACAGCATTGCAAATGGCGAACCTATCCTGAAACTCAGCGATAATTTATCATAACAAAAATGCTCTTCCTGCCTGAACAGGGAGAGCATTTGTTATTTGGTATCAGAAATCGTCCTCCATATATCTCCTCACCAGCACCGAGGAGGAAATGACCGACAGGGCGCAGGCGGCAATGACCGTTATGACCGCCGCAAGGCCTTTATCCTTCATAAGCAGGATAGCCGCCGCCAGTGAGCCGCCGTTGACCGAAAGAGGAAACACCACCGCCGCAAGCTTTGTGGAAAACCTGAAATAAGCCGCCGCCGATGCGTCCAACCCATTTATCCCCACAGCGCACAGGAGAGAAAAAAGCATCATCACCCCGAAGCCTGCCTTGCAAAGCGGCTCAGGCACATACATAAGTGCGAAAAAAAAGGCAATTGCCCCCGTTAAAAACGAAAGGGTCATCATAAGCTTGAAAAGCGTTCCCTTGTATTCCTTTTCCACAGAAATTCTCCTTTATTTTCGGTAATTTATTCCCTGATAACTCTCCTCACGGGCAAAGGTCTTGTCAATCTCGTTCATCACCGTAAATTTTTTCAGGCTCCATTCGGGTGCAAGGAGCACGTCCCGTCCGCCGTCACCCGTTACACGCTGAATTATCAGCTCGGGCGGGAAAAGCTTTATCTGCTCGCAGACAATGTGAACGTATTCTTCCGGAGTAAGGGGCGTTATCTTACCTCTGAGATACTGCTCACCCATGACCGTCCCCCGAAGTATATGCAGAAGATGAAGCTTTATGCTGTGAAGGGGCAGATGAGACATTTCCCGGGCAGATGTGAGCATCATCTCAAAATCCTCCCCGGGCAGACCGTTTATCAGATGAACGCAGACATTGATATTTCTTTTAAAAAGCCTTTCGCAGCATTTCAGAAAATCCCCATAGGTGTGACAGCGGTTTATCCTTGCGGCAGTAGCGTCGTGAACGGTCTGAAGCCCCAGCTCCACCGTAAGATAGGTGCGGTCATTTAAATCGCTCAGTATATCAAGCACGCTGTCCGAAATGCAGTCGGGACGGGTGGATATGGCAATGCCAACAACATTTTCAAGCCCCAGCGCCTCCTCGGTCATAGAGCGAATTTTTTCGGCAGAGCCGTAGGTGTTTGTGCCAGCCTGAAAATAGGGAATGTAAAGCCCCTCGCTCCATTTCCTGTTCATTGCCCTCTTCACTGCTTCAAACTGCTCAGTAACGGACAGAAGAGGAGAGCCTGCAAATTCGCCGCTGCCCTCAAGGCAGTAGGTACAGCCGCCAACGCCCTTTGTGCCGTCAATATTCGGGCAGGTAAAGCCGCAGTTTAAGGATATTTTCATCACCTTGCAGCCAAATCTTTTTTTCAGATAATAGCTTTGAGTGTGGTAGCGCTTGTTTGTGTCGGTATAGGGGAAGGGGTTGTTCATACTCTTGCTTACGCCCTTTCGTGAATGTGCTGACGGAAATGTTATACTAAAAAAGCCTTGCAAAAAGCAAGGCTTTAGAATATATTGCGTATTTTAGCCTGTTCAAGCTATTACATTTACTGTATTTATTATACAGCCAAACAGCAGACTTGTCAACAGCTATGGGGAATTTTTATTACTGTTAAAACACGGAAGCTCTGACCTTATCTGTGCTCGCCCTTCCCGCCGAAACGCCTTTCGGTCTTTCGGCGGTTTTTGTTCTGCAGAGCGATGTCCTTGAACCGCTCCCGCTTTTTTCTGAGCATATCCTGCTTATCGGAGGCTTCCGATTCGGAAGCAAGCTTTTTGTAGCTCAGGAGGCGCTCCTCCGAAAGCTCTCCCCGCTCTATCGCTTCCCTTACCGCACAGCCCGGCTCATTCTCGTGGCGGCAGTCGGAAAATCTGCACATACGGGCAAATTTCTCCACATCTCCAAAAGCGGTGGAAATGCCCTCGGCGGCGTCCCACATACCAAGCTCTCTCATACCCGGAGTGTCGATTATCATCGCTCCGCTTTTGAGCAGCACAAGCTGGCGGTGGGTAGTGGTGTGCCTGCCCTTGCTGTCGTCCTCTCTTATTCCGCTCACGTTCATAATCTCCTCACCTGCAAGAGCGTTTACAAAGCTGGATTTGCCAACTCCCGAGGAACCGAGAAACACAGCAGTCTTTCGGGGACATATATAATCCCCCAGCCTGTCCAGACCATATCCCGTTTTCGAACTTACGGGAATGATGTCAGCTCCCGCAGCCGCTTTTGAGATATCCCTGACAGCGCCGCTTATATTATCCGAAATATCTGCCTTTGTGAGCAGTATTACGGGTATCGCTCCCGACTGCCACGAAAGGGTCAGGTATCTTTCCAGACGTCTGAGATTAAGGTCGTGATTTAAAGACTGCATTATAAAAACATAGTCAAAATTGGCTGCCACCGCCTGCTCGCCACGTCCGGGAGTAGGGTCCTTGCGTGAGAAAAACGAGCTTCTTGGCAGGGTGTCGGCAATAAGGCTGTCACCAATGGGATTATATTCTATGGAGACAAAATCTCCTGCTGTGGGATATTCTGTCAGACCGTCCTTATATGCTCCCGTTTTTATCCTTGCGCTTATCTGTCCGTAGCCGCAGACCGCTTCAAAGCGCTCTCTGTGAACGGCTGTTATCCTTGCGGGAATGTGCTTTTCGTCAATTATCTCGCTGCCCTTATAGCCGTAGTCTCTCATATCTGTTGTGAAATTCATTTGTATTACCTCCGTAATGTTTAATGTTTGCTGCTTCGTAAATTTTTTTCATAGTACAACATCTCCTTTCACGGCGGCATTTTTCGCAAAATGGTAAAAAAATACACACCCCTTTGGTGTGCAGAAATTTTTCTAACTCACGAAAAGGCTCATTTGGGCGCAGAAAATCAAAGGCATAAAGCCCCTCAGAAAATTTTCAGCCCCGATATTCGGTTAATAAGCTGCCGCCTCAAATATAACAGTCATCAAAAACAGCTCCTTTCGTTTTTTCACTTTCCCGAAGGAAAGATTTTACTTATTATAGCACGTGCAAACGGGATTGTCAAGTATTTTAAACGGATTGACTTCACTCCGCCGCTGTGGTATAATATGCATAAAGTAAACTTTGTAAACAGGGACGGCAGAGCCTATGTACAAGAAAATTTCTGTTATACATAAGTCACGGCAGAGTACGGTATGGCTCTGTGAGAGGTCTGACGGCGGCAGAGCTGTATGCAAGGAATTATGCTCCGACCCAAAGGTATATGAAAAGCTGAAAGCTGCCGAATGCAGATATATCCCGAAGATATACGAAATAAACGTGACCTCGGGAAATGAACAAGGGCAGAAGTCCCTCGAAATAATCGAGGAATACATCGAGGGAAAGACCCTGCAGGAGCTGTCCTTATCCTATAAAGAGGCGGTCGGGACAGCGCTGCAGCTTTGCAGAGCGGTGGACGAGCTGCATATGCTCGGCATAATACACCGTGATATCAAGCCCTCAAACATTATGCTTGACGGAAGTGGCTGCCTTAAAATAGTTGATATGAGCTCCGCCAGACTTTTCAAGGAGGAAATGGACAAGGACACCGTTTGTCTCGGCACCGAAGGCTTTGCCGCTCCCGAGCAGTACGGCTATGCCCAGACGGATTTCAGGACGGATATTTTTGCGCTGGGGCAGACCTTGAGACTTATTTTTGAAAACAGGGAACGTTTTCCCGTGGGGTATATCATATCCCGCTGTACAAGCTTCGACCCCGATAAAAGATTTAAAAACTGTAAGCAGATAGAATTCCTGCTGAAATTTGTACAGCCGTGGAAAATATGCGCCGTTTTGGCTGCTGCGGCGGTCATTGGAGTCACAGCTGCGGTAATTTCACAGAACGGCGATGCGGCGATCCCGACAGTAAACGAATATGAAACTGAAACGGCTGCTTCCGCTGTCGGCGTAAGCGAACAGACCGGACAGACAGATAACACGTCCATAACAGCTGCCGCCCCGGTTTCCGACAGCAGCATCGACCCCGATTATGATTACGGCATCGAAGAACTGCGGCTGTCCCTTGAAGCCGAATACTCCCCTTCCGACGAGGGATATACAGGCTCGGACATAAGCGAGGGCTTTCTGTTTCAGTACGACATTTACACCGACCATATTGTAATAACCGGCTATGAAGGTGATGAGACAGCTGTGGTCATACCCGATGAAATAGCCGGTCTGCCCGTCACCGAAATAGCCGGTTATGCCTTTGCATCAAAAAGCATAACAAGCATAGCGATACCCGACAGCGTTAAGATAATACAGTCCTACGCATTCGGAGGAGCGGATGCTCTTGAAAATGTTGATCTCGGCGCAAACGTTGAGTATATCGGTGAAGCCGCCTTTATGAACTGCATAAATCTCTGCACGGTAAATATGGGCGAAAAGGTAAGGTACGTCGGCGACAATTGCTTTTCGGGAGACGCAAGGCTCGAAAAGATAATTATGCCAGATACTGTGGAATATCTTGGAGAGGGCGCATTTATGCTGTGCAATCTCAGATACTTTAATATACCTGCAGGAGTTGCGGTAATAAAGCCCTATACCTTTAACGGCAAGCCTTATTCGGAAGACGACGGACCTTATATGACCTATCTGTACCCGGATGTTGAAGAAGACTTCTCCACAACGGAAAAAACAATACCCTCCACCGTAAAAAAGATAGAACACGACGCTTTTTCGGGCATAAGGTCCCTGGAAAAGGTCACGGTCAGCGAGGGCGTTGAGGTGGTGAGCGCCTGCGCATTCCATAACTGTCCTATGCAGGATATCGTGTGGGTGAACGAAACAAAAGCAAGGCGTGAATGCATATTCACCCTGTATCTTCCGGAAAGCACAGTCATATCCGATAACACAGAGGATATGAGCTATGAAATTATAAGATACTGAAAAAGCTTTTGCGGTATGACCTGACCATACCGCAGAAGCTTTTCATATATCAGTAACTATATACATATTGAAATCCGTCATCATCGGTGTATATCTCGGTGCTGAAAAATTCATTCATTTTGTTGAACCCGCTGTAGCCGTTATTTCCGATCTCCAGATACTCAAGAATGGTAAGGCCCTTCAGTGCGTCCAGATCACCGTTCAGCCTGTTATTAAAAGCATACAGCTGAGAAAGCTTTTTGCAGCTCGAAAGGGGCGTAAGATCGGTAATGTTGTTGTCATAAACATAAACGATCTCGAGCATTTTGCAGTTGCTCAGAGCATTTATGTTGTCTATACCGCAGTTTCCCAGCTGAACCTCCGCAAGCTTTTTCATTCCGGAAAGTGCTGAGATATCGCCTATGGGATTGTCCGAAAGGCTGAGCTTTTTCATATTGACGCAGTTCTCCAATGGCGAAATATCCTTTATGCCGTTTCCGGCAAACCATAGTTCTTCCAGCTTTGTAAGCTGTGACAGATCGGAAACGCTTGTAATACCGTTGTGTTCAGCGCCTATGTTCTTAAGGCTTTTCATATTTGCCGCAAATGACAGGTTGCTTACATGGTTGTTGTGGAAGGTCAGCTTTTCAAGCTTTGTAAGTCCGCTCAGCGCCGAAAGATCTGAAAGCTTATTATTGCTGAGGATCATCTCGCTCAGATCAGTCATATATTTCAGATCTGCTATATCGCTGTTTTTAAGATTCTTTCCGCTGAGATCAAGAGTGCCCGTCATACTGGTCTTATAGCTTTTTCCGCCTATGGTTATCTTATCGGGAACGGCAGGAACAGCAGGTTCGGTCACTTTCGGCGCGGTAACAGGCGGCTGGGTGACCTTCGGCTCGGTCACTTTCGGTGCAGTAACAGGCGGCTCGGTGACCTTCGGCTCGGTCACTTTCGGCGTGGTAACAGGCGGCTCGGTGACCTTTGGCTCGGTCACTTTCGGCGCGGTAACAGGCGGCTGGGTGACCTTCGGCTCGGTCACTTTCGGTGCAGTAACAGGCGGCTCGGTGACCTTTGGCTCGGTCACTTTCGGTGCAGTAACAGGCGGCTCCGTGACCTTCGTCTCGGTTGCTTTTTCCGTTGCAGCGGAAGTTTCTTCCGTTACATCATTATCCTTTTCCGCTTCTCCCGGATAAAGATCCTCTTTGGAGTCATAGATAATAT